>JBEKDI010000025.1:0-73138 GCA_050014435.1 Verrucomicrobiota bacterium
AAGATGTGCGCCTCGATCCGCCGCTGCAACGAGTGAAATATCGGACGCAGACTCAGATCGTCCTTGAGGTCTTTGAAGGCCGCTTCCACTTGGGTCAGTTGAATGTAAAACTGCCACAGCTTGCCAAAGGGTTGGGATTGACAGCGCGGCTGGCTCATGAAGGGCGGGATGACAGGATCAAAAACCTCCTCTCCCCGGCCCTCCTCCACAAGTGTGTGGAGCAGAGGGGGAAGACGCGGATGGTTTCCCTTCATGAGCCAGCCGTGTAATGGCAGAAAGCCGGTTCGCCAGCCTGATAGGCAGATTAATAATTTGGTGGTTGTAGTGTCGGCGCTGTGCGCCGATTTGGAGCCAAAGGCTCCACGCTACAACAATTAGGGCATTACCGCCCGGTCAGTTTACAATGCAGCCGGTTGCATTTTGGCTGCGGGGCCGGAAATGACCGACCGGGCCGTAGGAACGCGCAAATCGAGCGCTGGCACGGCGGCGGACGGAGCGCCGACAGGCCCTGGAGTGTAACTCGCGGTTTTGGCGGGTTGCGTGGCTTGATGGGCCTTGATGAGTGTGGGAACAACTATGGCCGCCATCACGGCAATCCCAACGGCCCCCCCAATCAGCACTGTTTGCGCGCTCTGGGGCCCGTTGGCACTGCCTTCCCATCCGTGAGGACCATTGACGCCGACACTGTAGCTGCCGTAATTGGTTCCGGTGTGGAAGGCGTGCTGCATGGTGTCGATCTGGGCCGCCGTCATGGTGCCCTTGTTGGTGAGGGTCTGTTGCTGGACTTGCATCATCGCTTTCACGAATCGGTCGGCGACGAGCGAGAAGTTGTTGCCCTCCTCCGGAATCCCCTGCGAGAGCTTGGCGAATTCCGCCGTGGATTTGAATCCCTTGGCCTTGCCCGCCTTGACGGCCAGGATCTCCTGCACCAGCGTGTCCGAAGTGGCCAGCAGAAGGTAATCGCCGCTGCGGGCGATGCTCGGGCGCAACTCCACCGGCAACGGAATCGGGATGTTCATGGTGCGCATTCTCAGGTCCGCAGTATCGACGCGCACAACCAAGGGGTTGCTTCTGCAAAGGGCGTCGATGCGGTTGAAAATGACATCGGAATTGACCTTCGCCACGATGGCCAGGCCGGGGCTGGGAATTTCCATCGGCGAGGCGGGAATGGGCAGCGTGACTTTTTTCTGTTCGTCCAGGGTGAAGATGACGCCGTAATTGCCGCCCAGCGAAGTCAGCACTTCGTCAAAGTCCAGTCCGGTCATTTTGTGAAACTGCGCCGGCCAATTTTGCATCGCATCGGTCACGGCGGGGATTTCGAGCAGTTCGAGATGCTTGTGGACATCGTTCCATACCAGCGGCACATCAAGGTCCGTGAAGGTGGCGAAGACCGTGCTTTCCGGCAGCAAATCCAGTTCCAGCAACGGATGCGGTGCCTTGCCGAGCATGGACCAGATCGCGCCGGCATTCTGCCCGGGATAATGATGGACAATCAGTTTGCCGTAATAAAAACCCGGCTCGCGGGCGATGGAACTCATGCCCACGCCACTGATTTGCTCGATGCCGCTGTCCTTGAGACAGGCGGTGGCGCAATTGATGACCTTGCCGATGGTCTGGTTTTGATCGCCGGTCATGCCCGGCAAATTGTCCATCATATTACTGAACCCGGCTATTTTTTCTGACAACCCGGTGAGGGCCTGCTCGGTGCTGAGGTAAAGATAAAGATTCCCGCCCTTGTCGAGCTTGGCGGTCACTTCATCGAAGCTCGTTTTTTCGGCGGAAACAATGGCGGGCCGGGGGCCTGCCAGAGTCGGCGCCACGGTTTTTTCCTCGTGTTTTTGACAGCCGCAGAACAAAGCCAGAACTGCCAGTGGAAGGGCGCGCGAAATGGATTTTTGGAGATGCATAGTTATCGCTTTCGTTCCCCCAAGAGAACGCCCTTCCGGCCAAACCCGCCAGTATAATCTCCGCTTTTATTTGTAATTCCGCGACAGCTGGTTAGGCGGTGGAAGTCAATAAATCCACCGCCTTATTGCGACGCCCCGCCCGTGACAATAACGGAAGAGGACGATGAGTTGGCCGCTCCATTCGACAGTGTCCCGCCTGTTCCCGGCCTTAACGATCCACCCGGCGCGGCAGTCGTGCCGCCGCCGGCCACGATCACACCGCTCCTTGTGCCGCCCACCGCGCCGCTGCTCAATGTTCCTCCGGGGGCCGCAGTCGCGCCCCCGCCGGCCACAATGACGCTGCTCCTGGTGCCGCCCACCGCGCCGCTGCTTAATGTTCCACCGGGCAGACCGACCGGGGCAATCGGCGCGATCACGGCGGGATTAAGGAAAAGATGGTTCGAACCGAAATAAATCGATCCGCCAGGAGGGCCATAAGGAAACATCGGATTCGTTGCCGTCGCCCCGAGAAAGCCGCCCGGACTGAGAGTTCCGCCAACCGCTCCTGGCGACATCTGTCCCCCAGGGACTCCGGGAGCCATTTGGCCGCCAACCGGAGGAATGGTCGAGGCGGGAGGCGCACCCTGCGCGCCAACCGCAACCGAGGTGATCAAAACTGCCAATGCTTTGCTCAAACGTGTTTGCATAATTACCTCCTCCCTAAGTTCGTCCTGTTTCCCATTTATGCAACTTCTCAGTGTAAGTCCTAATCATAATCTCAATCCTAATCCTGCTCTTCAACAGGAGATTAAGATTAAGATTAGGAGCTGAGAATCAGGTCAGACGTCCTTGCGCGGGAACAGCGGGAAGACCTCGCCAATGGGATGGCCTTCGGCGATCGGGGGTGTCACCTCCGCAAGGCTGATCCCGTTTTTGGGGAAGCCCAACTGGCCTTGTATCTTTTCCGACACGCCCGGAATGACAGGCCACAGCAGCGTGCCGAGCGAGCGGCAGACTTCGGCCAGTGTATGCAGAATGTCGTTCAATTCGCCGGCGCGTTGCGGGTCTTTGGCTAGTCTAAATGGGCTCGTTTGGTCGATGTACTGGTTGGCGCGCGTGACGAGCGACCCGCATTGCACCAAGGCTTCCTGGAGCGCATTGGCACCGTAGGCGGCGATGACCCGGGAGCGGGTTTCGGAGATTTCCTTTTCCAATTGATTGGCCCCGCCCGGCACCAGGCCGTTGCGATAACGCTTGATCATGGAAAGCGAACGGTTGACCAGGTTGCCAAGGCCGTTGGCCAGTTCCGCCTGATAACGCGAACGAAAACCGGCATCGGTCCAATTGCCATCCGGGCCGATGTCCAATTCCCGCACGACGTAATAACGAAAGGCGTCCAGGCCCCATTCGTCGATCACGGCGACCGGGTCCACCACGTTGCCGGTGCTTTTGCTCAATTTTTCGCCGTCCTTCTGCCACCAGCCATGCGCCAGGACTTGTTTGGGCAGGGGCAGTTTCATTGCCTTGAGCATGATCGGCCAATAGACGGTGTGAAATTTCAGGATGTCCTTGCCGATGAGATGTATGTCGGCGGGCCAAAGTTCCAGCGCAGGCCCGAAAGGCGCGATGGACGAGGCCAGGACGCCGGCCACGGCCGGATCGCCGTGGGCGCAGGGAACACTGACGTAATTGACCAGCGCGTCGAACCAAACGTAGGTGACATAATCGGCGTCGAAAGGGATGGGAATGCCCCAATTGAGGCGGGCCGCCGGACGGCTGATGCAAAGGTCTTCCAACTCGTTGTTGTTCAAAAAGCCCAGCACTTCGTTGCGCCGCGATTCGGGCGCGATGAAACCGGGGTTGGTGGTGATATGTTCGATCAGCCATGACTGGTGCTGACGCAGATTGAAATAGTAATTCTCCTCCTCCAGTTCGACGACTTTTCCGTAGCCCGGATCAAACGTCCCGTCCGGCAGCCGGTCTTTCTCCGTCAAAAACGTTTCCGCCGTGGTCGAATAAAAGCCCTTGTGCTTCTTCTTGTAGAACTGGCCCTCGGCATGGAGCCGGGACAGGATGGCCTGCACGACGGCCTTGTGGCGCACCTGGGTGGTGCGGATAAAATCGTCATTGGACAAGCCGAGTTTAAGGACGAATTTTTGCCAGGTGGAGGCGAGGGCATCGCAGTAAGTCTGCGGACTTTTTCCCTCCGCTTGGGCGGCCTGCTGGACCTTCTGGCCGTGCTCGTCCAGCCCGGTCAGAAAATACACTTCCTGGCCAAGGCTGCGGCGCGCGCGCGCGATGACATCCGCGATGACCTTCTCGTAGGCGTGGCCCAAATGCGGCTGGCCGTTGACATAATCAATGGCCGTGGTCACGTAGAAACGTTTACTCATCGCGCCCATCATGCGGGCACCCCGTTGAAAATCCAAGTTAAACCAATGCCGCACGGGCGCATTGAGAACGCTCTTATGTGCTATTGCCGAGATTCGAGAATTAGTCGCAAAACTTTCCGGGATGACAAATGAGAAATTTTCAACGACAGGTTCTCAATTCCGGCTCAGCGCATTGGTTGCGCCAACCGGATCCACTGTGGCACAACGCCTTCTGATGCCCGCGCAGACCACCCCGCCGCCCTTCAAGCGCACGTCACCACCACGTCTTGCGACTCGTTCAACAACCGCCGAATCTCGCCGACAATCTTGGCCAGTGACGCCGGTTTGGCCACGTAACCGGCGACCTTCTTTTTAATCGTGTTGCGCGTCACCTCGCAATCAAACACGGCCCCTGTCAAGAGCATGATCGGTGTGGCTGGCGCGAGCTTCTTCAACTCATCGATCGAAACGAATCCGTCGCTCTCTTCCGCCTGGAAATCCATGATGATTAATTGCGGCGGATCCTCTTTGACGATCTTGCTGGCCTGTTCCAGCTCGCCAACGGTGGAGACGCGATAACCTTTGTAGGCCAGCAGTTCCTGCAAAAGGTTACGGATGGCGGGAGCGTCATCGACCGATAAAATGTGTTTCTTCATACTTTGCAGTAATATTAGCAACTGCTATGCCGTTGTGCCCATGCGGCTTTTCCCTCTGAGCTGGGCCACGGGCGCTTCCAAAACGCGCACCCACTGTCCAGAATGAGGATTTTTCTGTCCAGCCGCTGCAACATTGTTCGCCCCCAAGCCTTTCGCAGCCCTGCGTCATTCCTGGACCTACCCGGCGGGGAGAAGGCAGCCTTGCCGCCTGGCGCGACTCGAACAACATCGTTAACCCTCGCCACACGAAGTGGTGGACGGCAGGGAGAGGGGTTCACAGTATGTCGTTCACGATGACGCCTGTCGTGCCTTGCCATATCGAAGTTTTTCGTGGGTGACCGCCTCGGGTTTCCTGTCAATCATGCCGATATTAGGCCCACCCTTGCGGTGGCCATTGAACCTTTTCTGGCCTCCCGCATTCCACTGAGCGTATAGATGCTGGTGGTGACTGAATTTGAACAACTGCCTGTGCGCGAAGCCAGGGCCGGGGATCCGGCGGCCTGGAACGCCTTGTTCAAACGCTATCAACTGCCCCTTTACACTTATGTTTTTGAACTTATCCATCATGAGCAAGCCAGCCTGGACATCGTCCAGGAAAGCTTCATCAACGCCGCCCGGCATATCCGCACTCTGCGCCAGGACGACAAGTTTGGTTCCTGGCTCTTCGGCATTGCCCACCAAAAATGCGCGCAACACTGGCGCAGGCAGCGGCCGGACAACATGCCCCTCGACGAACAGGATGAGTTTCCCGATGCCGCCGGCGATCCGGCCGAAATCCTCATCAGCAAGGAGCAGGAGGCCGGGTTTATGAAAATCCTCGATCAACTTTCCCCGCCGCATCGCGCCGTGGTGCTGCTGCATTTTGTGGAGGAATTTTCCATCGGGGAAATTGCCGCGATCACCGGCGCGCGCCCCGGCACGGTGAAATCCCGCCTGCACTATGCCAAAAACGCGCTCAGACAATTGCTCACCGGAAAATCCAAATGAAAACTCCCAGAGAAATGCTGTTTCAACGCCATCAAGCGTTGGAACCGAAACTCGATGCCGTGCGTCGAAACGCCCTGGCCGCGCTGGAACGGCCCGGCATCGCGCAATCATGGAGGCAGTTCGTTTTCGCAATGCGGTGGCATCTGGCCGGAATGAGCGCGGTCTGGCTCGCCGTTCTGTTGTTGAACATTGATTCCGCTCCCGGTTCCACCGTGGTTATCGCCCGGGACAAAATTCCGACGGCGAGGGTGTTGTTGGAGGCGCTGTTGAAAAATCGGTGTGAGCTGATGGAATTGACTGCGTCGCCGGCGGCTGGCGAACCTGCCGGCGTGCCCCCGCGTCGAAGCGAAAATCAATCCGCAATCGAGATCGTCTGATTTTATGAATGAAATACACCAGCCTTCAAAGTGGAAGCGCCTCATGCGGCGCGTTTTGATAACACTGGCGTGGGTCGTGTCGCTCATAGCGCTTTATTATGGCATCGCGGATTGGCGGGGCCGCCATGCCTGGAATGAATATCGCCAAAAGTACGAGGCCAATGTCGCGCCGCTCGAGCCGCAAGCTTACATCCCGAAACTAATTCCAGATTCCGAGAACTTTGCCGCCACTCCTTTCGTGCAGTCCTGGATGAGATACGGCACTGAGTACGATACCAACTCCCTGTTTGACCACGATGCCTGGAGCAAAGTTGCCGTTATGATTGGCGGTCCGGCAAAACCAACGTCCACCCGGCATTTTCAAGATCTTGTGGCTTGGCAGGAAGCTTTTGCAGCGGTCGGCTCTAGTGACAAAAAACCGACCCAATATTCTTGCTCCGACAAACTTGACTTTGCCTCGCGCGCGCAAGCGGCCCCTGCCGTGCTGCAAGGATTGAGGGACGATGAAGCTGCTCTCGAAGAATTACGCCAGGCCAGTGCCCGGCCTGATGCCCGTTATCCGGTTGTCTATAACATGGAGAATCCGTGGGCGATCCGTGTGCCTTATCTCGCCAGAATCAAGAACACTTCCGTGCGCCTGGAACTCAAAGCCTGTGCTGAACTTGCGGCAGGCAAGAACGAGGACGCTTTGGATGATGTGAAGTTAATGTTTTACCTTGCTGACTCGGTAAAAAACGAACCTCTTTTGATCTCATACCTGGTCCGTATTGCTTGTGTGCAAATCGACATTCAGCCGGTTTGGGAAGGATTGGCCGAACATCGCTGGACCGATGCCCAACTTCAGCAGTTGCAGGCCCGCCTTGAGTCGCGCAATTTCCTGGCAGACCTGTCAGGGCCGTCGCACGCCGAGCGTGCATGCGGAGTTTGGACTGTGGACTTGCTGAAGAAAAATGGGCTGGGGTTGCTCATAGATTTGGCAAATATGTTTAATCACTCTTCATCCCAGTCCCCGAACAGGCTGATACTGGACATGCTGGGTCGGATAATCCCGGCTGGCTGGTATGACCAGGAGAAGTTGAATTATTGTCAGCGTTGTGACGACGAATTCCAGGGGAGCATGGATGAGGCTTCAAAAAAAGTGTTCCCGGGCCAAGTTGCGGCAAATGCTGCGAAGACAGGAGCCTTCGCAAAAGACAACGGGCTTTTTGCGCTGGGAACGGCGGCACAGGGGCCATGGCATGCGGTCATTCACCACGAGGTCTTTGCAACGATGATGTCGCCTGCATTGGGCAGATTGCCAATCAAAGCCGCGACGGCCCAAACCGCCGCCGATCAAGCAGCCATTGCGTGCGCCCTCGAACGGTACCGCTTGGCCAACGGTCAATTCCCCGAGAACTTACAAGCGCTTGTCCCACGCTTCATCGCTCGTCTGCCCAATGACGTGATTACCGGCGAATCCTTCAAATACCGCCGCACCGATGATGGCCGGTTCATTCTTTACTCAGTCGGTTGGAACGAGAAGGACGACGGCGGCGTTCCCGGAAAAACTATGTTTGACGAAACCGAAGGCGATTGGGTCTGGGAATACCCGGTTGAAAAATGACTAATGTCGAGGCGCGAATGACCCATACAACTTCGTCAGGGGAATAGGCCGCGGACCGATTTTGCCTCCTGCACGCGCTTGATGCCCAGGCTCAGCGCCGCCATGCGCATCGACACTTTTTGCTTCCGGCTCATGGCCAGCGTCTGCGTGAACGCGCCTTCCAGAATGCGGAACAGCTTGTCCGTCACTTCCGTTTCCGTCCAAAAGAAACTTTGCAAATCCTGCACCCACTCAAAATACGAAACCACCACCCCGCCGGCGTTGCACAAAATGTCCGGGATGACAAAAATCTCCGGGCGCTGGTCCAATATGACATCAGCTTCCGGCGTGGTCGGTCCATTGGCCCCTTCCGCCAAAATGCGGCATTGGATTTTTGCGGCGTTAGCCCCGGTAATTTGCCGTTCTTGCGCGGCGGGCACCAGGACGTCGCACGGCAGGGTGAGCAGGGATTCATTCGGGATGGCCTCCGCGCCGGTGAAACCCGCCACGGTCCGCTCGCGCCGGACATGTTCGTCCAGTTTCCAAAGGTCAATCCCGTTGGAATTGTGCAGCGCGCCGCCAACGTCGCTGATTCCGACAATCTTGACCCCGTACTTGGCCAGCGAAAAAGCCGCCACCGCGCCGACGTTTCCGAATCCCTGCACCACCGCCCGCGCGTTGGCGGGGTCCAGACCAATCGTATCCATCACCCGGTTGATCAAGTAGCCCACACCGCGTCCGGTGGCTTCGCGCCGTCCGAGCGAGCCGCCGATGCTGACGGGCTTGCCCGTGACGATGCTTGGGACTGCGTAACCGGTATGAACCGAATATGTGTCCATGATCCAGGCCATGGTTTGTTCATTAGTCCCCATGTCTGGAGCCATGACATCGATTTTTTCGCCGATGAACGGGATCATTTCTTGCGTGTAGCGCCGCGTCAGCCGCTCCAACTCCATTTGGGAGAGGGTCCGCGGATCGCAGGTGATGCCCCCTTTGGCGCCGCCGTAGGGCAAACCGGTCAGCGCGCATTTCCAACTCATCCACATGGCCAGTGCCGCCACCTCACCGAGGCGCACATCCGGATGGTAGCGCAAGCCGCCTTTGGTCGGGCCAAGCGTCAAATGATGCTGCACCCGGAAACCCGTAAAAACCTCCGTTCTCCCATCATCCATGTGGACGGGCAGCGCGACAATCATGGAACGCTTGGGAAATTTGATGCGCGCGCGTTCTATTTCAGGAATTTGCAATCGATCCGCCACCAGATCGAATTGCTGGCACGCCATGCGAAACGTGGGATGATCGTAAATGTCCATGCCTGTTACTCAGAAACATTCGCCGAAATAAAAGAATTCGGCAACTGTGGAAATTCCGTCTTTCACTCCTTGAATCTTGTGCGGCGAGGGTTCATTTTCTCCTGATATGCCAACTGGCAAAGGGTCGATTCACTTGTTTCGTTTTGGCGGGATTGATGTTTATCTGCATTGGTCCTGGTTTGTTGTGGCTTTCTTCCAAGTCAGCTACCGCTCGCAGTTCCCGCACGGCTACACCTCGATCTCCTGGTGCGTTTATGAGTATCTTGCGCTCTTTCTCATCGTGCTGCTGCATGAATTTGGGCATTCCCTGGCCTGCCGTAGCGTGGGAGGGCGCGCCGATCAAATTGTGCTGTGGCCCCTTGGCGGGGTGGCTTTCGTCGATCCGCCCCCCCGTCCCGGCGCAACTTTGTGGAGCCTCGCGGCGGGGCCGCTGGTCAATGTGCTGCTCATCCCCATTCTCGGAACGATCTGGTTTGCCGCCAGAGCATTGAACTGGCCGGAGACCAATCCAAACCTCAACAATTTTATTACAATGATTTGTTTTATCAACGCGGCCTTGCTCGCCTTCAATCTGCTGCCGATTTACCCCCTCGACGGCGGGCAGATTCTACGCTCCCTGCTCTGGTTTTTCCTGGGGCGGGCCCGCAGCCTGATGGTGGCCAGCGGCATCGGCCTCGTTGCGGTGGTCTTGTTGATGATTTTCGCCATTCGCGACATGTGGCTCACGGTCATGGCGGCTTTTGCCCTGTTGAACTGTTGGAGCGGCTTGCAACAGGCCCGGATGTTGGCCCGGATCACAGTCGCGCCGCGCCGCGCCGGCGTGGCCTGTCCCAAGTGCAAGACCCCGCCGCCTGTGGGAAGTTTTTGGGGGTGCGGCAGGTGTCGGACCAATTTCGACATGTTTGCCACGCGCGGCGTCTGCCCCAACTGCGGCACCATTTTCAACGCGACCCGTTGCCTGGAATGCGGCGAGCCGCTGCCCCTCTATGCCTTCGGCGAAACGAATTAGGCGGGCGAATCTGTCTTTTTGATTGACGCTTCTGGGGCGGCATAAATAATGCTAACTCAAGGCCATCATTTATGAGCCTGCCGGCATCGCCAGCCTGGAGTGATGGGGACATCAAATTAAGCCCCGATGGAACCGGCGCGAAAAGAATTCAAAGGATTTTCCCCTCTCCCTCGTCATACCGGGAAAAGGAATGCCGCATGTGCGACCCGGACGAAGCTTTGGTGCTTCAAAGTCAAAGTGGCGACCCTGCGGCCTTCGCGGAGTTGATACAAAAGCATCAACGGATGATCCATTCGCTGACATATCGGATGACCGGTTCGCTGGCTGACGCCGAGGACCTGGCGCAGGAGACGTTCATCAACGCCTACCGCCAGCTCGGGTCTTACCGGGGCGCGGCGAAATTCTCGACCTGGCTCTATCGTATTGCGATTAATGCGTGTCTGACGTGGCGCCGGCGGGAAACGCTCCGGAGGCAAATGGCGGCAAAATGGGCCGAGACCAACCACCCGCCCCAAGCCGCCGGGGGGAGCCAGGAGAGCAGCCATGGATGGAGCGAACGCATGCAGGAGGCGTTGCTGAAGCTGCCCGCCAAACAGCGCGCCGCCGTCATGCTGACACTTTACGACGGCCTGAATCATGCCGAAGCCGCTGAGGTCTTAAGTTGCTCAGAGACAACAATTTCGTGGCGCGTGTTCGCCGCGCGGAGAAAATTAAAGCGATGGCTGACAGCGGGAGGAGAACGGGAATGAAAGATTTTGATCTGGAGTCGAAGGTCAAAGCTTTGCGCGTGCCGGAACGCGAGGAGGATTATTGGCAGACCTTTCCGGACCGCGTCATGAAAGAGTTGCGCCGCGCCCCGGAGCGGCCCGCGCGGCGGGTGTTCATGCCGGGGCTGATGTGGTGCGCCCGGCTGGCGCTGGCCTGCGCGATGTTGGGTTTTTGCCTCTGGCAAAGCCGGATGCCCGCGACGCTTTCCCATGCCTTGCGCAAAGATGAACAGGAGTTGCGCCAGTCAGTGGAGCGAATCCACGATAATCTGGGCCGGCTCATGCAGGACGAACACGGCTTGGACAAGTTGGTCGAGGACCAGCCATGAAAGTTTTCCAGCCAGCCGTTGTTCAGGCAAACCCCGCGGCGGGGAACGAGGCGGAATCCTCCGCGCCAAAAATCGTCGAAGACCTTGTCCATCAGGCTGAGCGCGCGGCAGCTAGCGACATCCATTTGCAGATGGAACCGGACGGCGCGGTGGTCTCGTTCCGCCTCGATGGCATGATGACTCCGGCGACAAAATTTTCCAGTGACATTGCCGAGCGCGTGTTTGGCCGCATCAAATTCCTGGCGCGGTTGAAAACCTATCAGGACTCAATGCCGCAGGACGGGCGCATTGACCAACGCGCTGTCAATGGCCGCAGCGACATCCGCGTTGCGACGTATCCGACGGTCACTGGAGAGAAGATTGTCCTGCGCCTCTTTAATCCCCTCGCCGCCAAAGGCATCGCCGAACTGGAATTCCCTGACGAAGCGGCGGTGGAATTGCAGAATTTTCTGCGCCAGCCGTCGGGGATGCTTCTGCTCACCGGCCCGGCCGGGAGCGGGAAGACCACAACGATTTACGCCTGCGTGCGCTGCCTCGCTGAATCGGGCGGACGCCACATCATCACCATTGAAGACCCCGTGGAACAAATCGTCCCCGGCGTCATGCAGACAGAAGTGAACGAAGCTCGGGGGCTGGATTTTGCGAAGGCTGCGCGCCATTTGTTGCGGCAGGACCCGCAGGCATTCGTCATCGGCGAAATCCGCGACGAGGAAACCGCCAACATCGCGGTGCGCGCCGCGTTGACCGGGCATTTGGTCATCTCGACTCTGCACGCCGGTTCCTGCAAAGGTGTGCTTGAGAGGCTGCTCGTTTTGTGCGCGGACCACTCGGCCATCGCCGCCGCCGTGGAACTGATTTTGAACCAGCGTTTGCTGCGCAGGCTTTGCCGGGAATGCCGCGGGACAGGCTGCGGAGCTTGTTTGCAAACTGGCTACCAAGGGCGCGTGCCGCTGGTCGAATGGTTGCGGGCCGACGACAACTTGCGCGGGGAAATCCGCCGGCATGAGTTGCAGTCCGTCGTGCCGCGGTGCGCGCTGGAGGAATCCGCGCGCGTCCTTGTGCAAAATGGCATCACCAACGAATCGGAACTCCGGCGGGTCTTGGGCTTATGAAATACGACGAATTTGCATTCTTGAACCAGCAACTCGCGGCCATGGTGCGCGACGGCATTCCGCTCGAAAGCGCGTTACGGCGATTGTGCGCCGACATGCGGCAGGGGCCCTTGCGCGCGGAATTGGAAAAACTGGAGGCCGACCTCGCCAAAGGCACGCCCTTGCGCGAGGCGGCGCGCGCCCGCCGACTGCCCGAGCTGTACCGGCAAATGCTCGAAGTGGGCGCGCAAAGCAACGACCTGCCCGGCATCCTGACGATGCTGGCCGACCATTACCAGCGCCGCCACGTTATCTGGACGCGGCTAAAAGGGTTGATGGTCTATCCGGCCATTGTGTTATTCGGCTCGTTTTTGCTGTCCGTCTTTTTGTGCCTCATTTTGAATACAATGGGTCGGACTGTATTCGTATCGAATCTCTTTGGGCGGAGCCAAATGTCGCCTTTATTTTTCGGCTTCGGCATTTGGGGGGCGCCTGTCGTTCTGGGAATCGCCGTGGTGTTGTTGTCTGTTGCGCTCACCACGCCGCGCGTGCGGCGCGCATTGCGCTGGCGGCTCTCGGCCTTCAAGGAAGCGAGCTTGGCGCAAACCGCGTCAGCCCTCGTGCTGATGCTCAGAAGCGGCGTGCCGCTGGACAATGCCTTGCGTCTTGTGGAACAACTGGAGAAAGGAACTCCCGCCGAAGGTGAAGTCGCCCGGTGGCGGCAACGGCTGGCTGCGGGCCAAGGCAAATTCTCCGAAATGGCGGAGGGTGGAAAAGTTTTTCCGCCGCTTTTTGTTTGGACGGTTTCACAATCACACGAGGATTTGACGTCCGGTTTTCAGCGTGCGGCGGAAATTTACCAGGCGCGCGCGACCTACCGCACCGAACTATTGCTCTATTCCGCATTACCCTGTTCGGTGATGGCCTTGGGCTTGGTGATTATGACGCAAATTCAGCCCGTCATCTTCATGTTTGTCATCATGATGCAAACAATCGGCGATTGAATTTAATGATGGATTATGATTCCGACATATTAGCCAGGGTGGCGCTGAGCGTGCTTTTAGTCGGCATCTGGGTTGCCGTTATCGGCGGCTTTCTTTCGCTGGTTCATTTCCTGTTGACGCTTCCAATGCGGCGCGCGGAAAGGGCGCGAGTGTTCCTGGATTTGGTCGAATCCGACATCAAGCAGGGCCGTCCGGTTGAGGAAACATTGATTTCCGTCTCACAAAGCCGGGACATGTCCATGGGCCCGCGTTTTCACCTGATGGCCGCCTGGCTGGAACAGCATTTGCCGCTCGGCGAAGCGCTGGACAAGGTGCCGCGATTTTTACCACCGCAAGTCAATGCCATGTTGGTGGCTGGCCGGAATATCGGCGACTTGCGAAAAGTCTTGCCGGCCTGCCGTCAGTTGTTGAAAGACGCCGTCTCTCAAACGCGTGGCGCAATCAACTATCTTGTCATTCTGACTTTCGTCATCACGCCGTTGGGCATGTGGGTTGTCGGCGTCCTGAAGGTGGTCGTCCTGCCAAAGTATAGGGAAATTTTTGAGGGCACCCTCGCCAGTGGCATGGGAGCAATGCCCCGGGGCATTGAATTCATTCTTAATCATGCCGGAACATGGATCGCTATCCAAGCCGGTGTTCTGCTTTTGCTGTGGCTGGTGGCGCTGGTTTACATAGGCGGGCCGCGCGTCGTGGTGTGGTTTCCCGTTTTGGAGCGGGTCCATTACCGGCTGCCGTGGCGGCGCAAGCGCTTGCAACGCGATTTCTCCACCCTGCTGGCCATTCTGCTGGATTCCGGTGTTCCTGAACCGGAAGCCGTCGCGATGGCCGCCGATTGCACCGCCAACAAGGTCTTCCGCCAGCGCGCCGCGTGCGCCGTGGATGATCTGAAGCGAGGGATGAGTCTGACCCGGGCCGTTCAGGCGATGGACGACTCCGGCGAATTCGCCTGGAGGCTGAAGAACGCTCTCCATGGCGCCGGCGGTTTCTTCCAGGCGCTGGCCGGCTGGCACGAATCGCTCGATGCCAAAGCCTTTCAGCAGGAACAGGCCGCCGCGCACGGCGTCACCACCGCGTTGGTGCTGTGGAGCGGCGTGTTTGTCGGGGCGGTCGTAATCTCGGTCTTTCTGCTCCTGGTTTCCCTTATTGATGCGGCGGTTTTATGGTGATCCAGATCCGTCAATACTCAAAACAGCGCGGCTTCGCCATGGCTGAAATGGTCATGGCCATGGCCATCCTGGTTATCGCCATGCTGCCGCTCAGTTTCTCGGTGAACGCCGACGCCAGACTTTTTCGGGGCACTTATCAGCGGGCGGTGGCGATGGAGATTGTCGATGGCGAGATCGAGGTTCTGGCCGCCGGGGAATGGCGAGACTTCCCGGAAGGCGCGCATTCTTACGTCGTTCACGCCAACGCCGCGGCCAACCTGCCGCCGGGACAGTTTCTGTTGACCCGCAACGGGCCGCATCTTCGTTTGGAATGGTCTTCCACGAAAAAGCAGGGCATCGGACCAGTCGTCCGGGAGGTGACTTTAAAATGAAAACTGGGCGGCGTTACGCCAGCAGATGCGGAACCGGTGGCGAGCGCGGGTTCACGCTGCTGGAATGCCTCGTTTACATGGCTTTGCTGGTGGTGGTGATGGGTATCTCCACCGGGCTTTTCTTTCAGTCCTGGGACGACAGCAAAGCGCTCCGCCGGAATGCGGAGGAGATCGTGCGCGCCCTGCACGCCGGCGATCAATGGCGGGCCGACATGCGCGCCGCGACGGGGCCGGTCGAATTGACGGACGCGGATGGCGCTGAAGAAATTCGCATCCCCGTCTCCGGCGGGGAGATTGTCTATGGCTTTTCCAACGGAGAGCTTTGCCGGAAATCCGGCTCCGATTACGTCAAAAAGGTCTGGCTGCCGAACGTCAAATCATCGCGGATGCAATCCGATTCGCGCGGAAAAATTGCGGCGTGGCGTTGGGAGCTCGAACTTAAAACTGTCAAGAAAACGGCGCGGTACCGGCCGTTGTTCACCTTTGAAACCGTGGCCGGAAGCGCCAACACCCGATGAAAACTGAGCATTCCATTCGCCGGCGGTTGCGCCGGGGCCAGGGCGGTTCGGCTGTCATCGTCGTTCTGATTCTGTTGTTTATGATGGTCATCTTCGTTGCGGCCAACACCGTGACGGTGAACTGGCTGAGGCGGCAGGTGAACGTGGTGGAGAAACATCAAATCCAACGGCTTGCGCCAGCTTCGACCAATCAGGTGCGCAACGCTCAGGCCGCCACCAACCAGCCGGGTTCAAAATGAAACCGCCTCCGCCGCTGACCAAAATTGAAATGATCGAGCGTTCAATGCGTTGTTTCGAACTCGGATTGCTCGGTTTGATCCCAGTGATCGGGCTTCCGATGGCCGTGATGTCGATGATCCAATACAATCGCGTGAAACATGGCCAGGGCGCCATGTGGAATCCTGCGCAACGCTATTTGTTTTGGGGTGGTCAATGCGCGTTTCTGGCACTGGTGCCGATTTTGGTCGTCGTCGTGTTCGCCGCGGTGGCGCTGTGCATTCACTTCCGCCCTTAATGCGGCTTCACCTCCAGGCAGAGCAAATCGCCTTTCGAGTTGCGGCAAAAGAGGCGGCCGTTGGCCAGGACGGGCACGGTCCAGCATCTGCCGCCCAGCACTTGGGCGCGCGAAATCGGGGTGAAACCTTGCGGCGAAACGGCGGCGGTGAACAATTCGCCCTTGTCGCTGAGGGCGATGATCTTGCCGTCCGCCACCATGAGCGCGCCGCCGCCAAGGTCGGGATAACTCCACTTGACAGTGCCGCTTTGCAAGTCAACGCACTTCAAACTGGCGTTGGGGGTGGGGCCGGCCACGCCGTCGACACCATACAAAAAGCCGCCAACCAGGACGGAGGAATTGAGCTGATTGCGCATATTTCCGTTTTGCCAGACGGCCTTCGCGGTGCCGTTTTGGATTTGGAGGAGCGCGCCGGTCCCGGCGGACATGGAAGAAACGAAGAAGCGATCTTCAATAGGGACGGGGTCGGCGGCATTGACTTTGTAATCAGCCTTCAAAGGAAACTCCCAAAGTTTCCCGCCGGTGGCAACGTCCACGCCAACGGCTTCGGATCCAGTCACGAGAGCGACTGCCGGCTTGCCGCCGAACGAGCAGGGCACTGGCGTCGAGTAACCGGAAGCGGCTGTGCCGGTGTTCCATACGACCTTGCCGGTGGATTTGTCGAAGGCCGCGCCGAAGCTGCCGACGTTGAGCAGGAGCAGTTTGCCCTCGATCAATGCCGAGCTGGCAAAGCCCCACATGGGAAGTTCGAGGCCAAGCTCCTTGGCAATATTCTTCGACCAGACGACTTTTCCATCATCGGCTGCGAAACAGAAGAGGTCGCCCTTTTTGCTCAAGGTAAAAACGTGGTTGCCTTCGACGGTTGGCGTGGAGCTGGTGCCGCCTTCGTAATAGTGCGCGTCAATTGGACAGGGGTAGGAATGTTTCCAGATCGGCTTGCCGGTTTCAGCGTCAAAACAAAAAACAGTGTCGATGTCCTTTTCATTGCCCATCGTGTAAGCGCGGCCATGGGAAACGGCGACCGAGGAAAAGCCGGTACCGACGGAAGTTTTCCAGAGCTGCGGCGGGCCGTCGGCGGGCCACTTGGCCAGCCAGCCGGATTCCGCGGAGATGCCGTTGTGTTGGGGGCCGCGCCAGTTGGGCCAGTCGTCGGCCTGAAGGGGCAAAGAGACGGCAAGAACCAAAGCGACGGAAAGGGACAGCAATTTTTTCATGTGAATGACACGCATGGGAGAGAACTTGCAACAAATTGCGCACATATCAAGCGGGAGCTTTGCGATGCCGGTGCTGAAGGACAACCGCGAATTCCTTTGTTTGCGGCAGCATTTGCGACAGGCAGGCAAAGTCCATCGCATCGTTATCGGCTATGGCGTTGTTGATTTCGTCTGGAAATGCCCTGGCATAGTTGAAAGCCGCCTGGACTTTGGCCTCCGGCCAGCGAAGATGCTTCGCCACCCTTGCTGCATCCTGATTGAAACCGCGCGCCAGCAGCATGATCTCCCACACGGCCAGGCTGCTTCCCTGGATGCAGGCTTGCCGCCCGGAGGCGGAGTCGCGGAAATCGACAAAGGCGAATTCCGACCGGCGCAGCCCTTCCTCGACCAACCGGGCGCTGGCATGGCTGGGCGTCCAACCACGCCTGCTAGCCATGCGTCTGAGGCGCTGGCCGCTTTTGAGGGGAAGGCGCATGCTGACAACCATTGAATTGTTAACCTTATGCATAATTTGGCAGCGGGCTTTTTGGAGCGGCATGTTTTTTCTGTGAATGCCGCCACCGAAGGATAACCCCCAAAACAAGCCCCACTGTGACGAGCCACCGAATGACACGCGCATACTCGCGATAATGGATCACGTCATATATCAACGCATATCTCGGCAGGACGCGCGATGTGGGCATGATCAAGCACACCGGCTTGGTTCCAACGCTTCCAAGCGCATAGCTCGTGGCGAAGGTCTGCTGGGGATCCGACGGACAACTTGGCAATTCACTGTTGGGTCCGTGGCCCAAATAAGCCTGCAAGTCTGTGCCTTGCGGGGTATCAGTGCTCTGCTTGTGGTGTTCCAAGGCCCATTGGCGCTTGGCTGAATCGATCAGGCGCAAGGTGTAGATGCAAGCTTCTTGCTGGCTGGGACAAGGGCGATTCCAAACCACGCCTGATGGTATTTCGCACAACGCCGACAGGAACACAATCAGAGCCACGAGGATCAACATTCCCACGAGGGTAAGCCCGGTTTCTGGCATCATCATCTTTTTCACAATCACGTAACTCCTTTTTGGCATAAAACTTAAAGCTGTGGGTAAAGGATTTCGAGCGACATCAGTGAATAGGAGGTGACGAGGGCCGGGTCATGTTCCCACCAGCGGCCGTTGTCGTTGGCCCAGGAGCCGTCGGCTTTTTGCAGGTTGATGAGCTTCATGGCAACGTCTTTGCGCCAATCCACCGACTTGCCGCCGGCAACGGGCAATGGATCGACGCCGTAAATGGCCAGCGCCTTGGTCATGAGGTGCAAATAGTAATACAGCCCCTGCGGTCCCATGCCGGGATTCTCGTCGAGGGTGTAATTGTTGCGCAGCCAGTCGAAGGCGGCCCGCACTCTGGGGTCGTCGCGCTGGAGATCGGCGTAGATGTAGCTGAGCAAACCGGCGTAACTGATCGAGCCGTAGGAGCGCAGGGCGACGCGGCCTTGCGCATTGGTGAACGGGCCGGCCTTGCTGTCGCCGGGGGCATAAACAAAGCCGCCCTTGTCCCGCGCATCGTCCGAGACCCATGCCGCCTTGTTGTAAGCGGGCAGATTCTGGCAGGATTGAATGAAGTGAATCGCCGCGGCCCAATTCAGGTCCTTGCCGCCGGGCGCAGGCTTGTCGGCCTCGACGTATTTGCTGTAGTAGAGGGCTTCGAGGGCCGTCATGGTGTTGTTCATGTCAGAATACGGGCCGTGGTCGCCGTAGCCCACCCCGCCGTCGAGCGGGGAATCGGGTCTGCCTTTTTCGTTAAGATGGACCTGCTGGCTGACAAGCCATTGGCGCCCGCGGCGCAGGAAGGGATCATACTGCGCATTGCGCGCCGCGACCAGGCCCATCATGCAAATGGCCGTGTTGTAATTCTGCAATCCTTTGCCGTAGATGCTGCCGTCGGGCCGGGCGTGGGCGATGATGAATTGGTAGCCGAGTTTGATGGCGGGGGACGGATGCGATTGATACTGGCCCGAAGGCTCCCCCATGAAGGCGGTCAAGGCCAAAGCGGTCAGGGCCGGCTGATCGGCAGTGGACCAATATCCGTTGGTGTTCTGATTGGCCTGCAACCAGTTCAACCCCTGTTCAATCGCGTGCTGGACTTCATGGCGAAAGGAGACGTCGGAGGGACCAGGGACGGACGGGGCAGCGCCGCATAGCGCGCCCGCGGTCAATAGCAAGAGAGCGCAGCAGGCGGCAATGCCAATGCAGTGCTTGAGCGGAATCTTTGGACGCGCCCCTCTCCCGGCCTGCGGCCACCCTCTCCCCGCTTTGCGGGGAGAGGGCAGGGAGAGGGGTTCACTAAAAAGGACGGGCATTTTCATTTGTTTGTCTGTGTTTCCAATTTGAAAGTGACTTCCACCGGTGTGTTCAATGGCGGCAATGCGTTGCTGTTAATCTGCCAGATCTGGTCGTTGTCATTGCCGGGACGCGGATTGTTCGCCAGGGCGTCAACGTCGTCGATCAGGGCGACAATGGAGCCCTCGCGTTGGGCAAGAAAGTTGCCGTTGACCACGCGTGAACCATTGTAGGTCCAGGGGCCGCGACTGGCATTGGTCTTTGTCGCCAGGTTCATGATGCAATCCTCGGCCGGCAGTTGCTGTTGTCCCTTGGCCGACTGCCAGGCAATCCCAATGCTAACACAATCGCCCTGGATGGCCAGCGCCGGGGGCGAATTGCTCGCGGTGGCCGGGCGATTGACATGGAAAGGCACAATGGGGGCGTTGAGCAAAGCCGAGGTTTGCGGCGCGCCTTTGGCTCCAATTAGCAGCATGGCCAGATGGATGTCGTACGGCTCCGAATCGGTTCGAAGCAGGCTTTCGTAAGATTTGCCCCTGGCGTTGACCAGGAGGTATTCAATCACACCATCGTTCATGTTCACCTGGGCCGGGAACTGGACGGTCTTCCGGCTCTTGTCCAGGCGCACCGCGCCCAATTGAAACACGTCGCGGCTGATTTGCCGGAGCGGTTCGTTGGTGGAGGGCGCGGGCGGAGGCCCATCTCCGCGGGTTGGGGCGGCAATCAGCAGGAGCGACAAAAGCCCGCCAGCCATAATTGTCCGGGAATTCTTCATGCGCCGCAGGACAGGTTACGGTGCCATTCGTCCCACGCAAGCCGGGTCACCCTGCGATCGTTGCTTTTTGCTGAAAAAAAATGTTTCAAAATGGTGCGAAAAGGTCGGATAAGGTGCGAAAAGGTGCGAAAAGGTCGGATTTTTTGAGCCTGAATCAAGAGAAACGCAACGCCGCAACGGGCGTCCGACGCCGCCAAGGCGAAGGCGGCCAGGAAAGGCGCAAGCAGACCGCTGAATCTGAATTGTAAATAGGTCATTGAGAATCTCTCATTTTTCATTCGCTTTTTAGCGCGATTTAGCACGAATTACCCCGAACAAGCACGAACGGGCGGGGCGCATTTCTGTCGGAACGCGTTGGCAGACAGCCGGTTCCGGTTGAACTGTGGAAAAACGGCCCAAAAGCCGGTTTTCGAGTTTGTTTGTTGCTTGATCGTCCCGGCATCAAAGCAAGGGTTTAAAATAGTCACTGCGACTGACTTTGATTCGGTGCGACCCACCTTCGCCGTAGCCCCAAAGGCATTCGGGGCGAAGTCGGAGCTTCTTAATTCATCCTTCATCATTCCCACTTTCTTTGACTACTTATATAGGCTAAGTATTCAATAGTCAAATGAGTTTTTTAATTATTTTTTGCAACCGCGGGTTTTTGGAAGAAACATGGCGCAAGACGCGGCGTGGCAGTTCTTCCCGGTGCGCGCTCATGGCTGTTTGATCGCCGCTTTCTCCTTCGCTTCGGCCGCGTTGATTTCCTCCCACGAGGGCGCACGCCAGATGTTCAGGAGGCCCTCCCCGCTCAGGGTGCCGATGGCATTGCCGTCGGGTGAAAAACTTGTGAGATCAAATAGCGACCCCGCGCCTTCCAAAGTGAGCAACTCCTGCCAACTGTCCACATCCCAGAGTTTCACTGCATCGTCCGGGTTGCTGCCGCCGGTGGCGAGTCGCTTGCCGTCCGGAGAAAACACCGCCGCGTTCACCGCGTTAAGAAAGCCGCGCAGCGTCGCTTCTTCCCGGCAAGTGCCTGTGTCCCAGACCCGTGCATACCCCAAGTGGCTGGAGATCGCGAGGCGTGTTCCGTCGGGCGAGAAAGCGACTGAGACAGCTTCCAGCACATCGAGTGGCAGGTTCGTGCTGCTGTGTTCGGACAGGATTCGACCGGAGACATCCCCATTAAAGCCGGCGCAAACGCCCAGCCGTTCATCCGGCGACACGCTGAAGCCCCGCAAACTCACGTACGGCGCCGGCCAGGACTGGATTTCCCGGTTGGCTTCCAAATCCCATTCGGAAAAATGATTGTCGGCGGCAAACCGAACCACCAATCGGTTTCCCTGGGAAAGAAAATTCTCGGGATACACGGATCCATCGCCGACTTTGAATTCGCGCCGCAGAACCCGTCGCGACACGTCCCAAACCGAGATGTTCCCCTTGGTGAAGCCCACCGCCAGCAAGCGGCCATCCGGAGAAAAGCTGCTGCCCGCGTAGCTGGGTCCGATGTGCAGCCCGGCTTCTCTTTCCTGAAAATCCGGGCCGCTCCATCGCGCCACCTGGCCCGCATTATCCAAGGTCACGAGGGAACGGCTGTCGGGGGAAAAACACCAGTCGCGGATTTTCGCCGGAACTGTGATGAGCGACTGATGCGGGTGCGTGACTGCGGCGTCCCAAAGGCAAACCGTACCGTCCTTGCAACCGCTGACCAGCGTTTTGCCATCGGGCAACAAGGCCAGCCGCCATACTTCCAGACGATGGCCTTGCATCACGTCCAGACACTTGCGACTGGCAAGATCCCAAATCCGCATCGTTTGATCAGCGCTGCACGAGGCCAGAGCTTTGCCATCCGGCCAGAACGCCAAAGAGCCGACCCAGCTTTTGTGGCCTTTGAGCCGCCCGATTTCAATGCCGGTGGCCACGTCCCAGAGGCGAATGTCCGACTCTGCAAAGCCGGCGGCGGAAGCGAGGGTTTTGCCGTCCGGTGAAAAGGCCAGGGCGGTGACGAAAAGCCTCGACGCCACCGCGCTCCAGAGTTGCTTCCCATCATGCAGATCCATAATGCGAATCTGACCGGTCCGCGTGCCATACGCTGCCAGACCCAGATCCGAAGTGGCGGCAAAGCCGGTAGCCGGATTGAGGCCCAATTCTTGTTCACTCGGATAGCTGGCCAACTTGGTTCCGCCGGGGATGCGCCAGAGGGTAATATGCCCCAAGCCGGTTGAAGTCACCAGCGTGCGCCCATCCCTGGCAAAGGCCAGGCCCTCGCAGGGGTGATCCAGCGGGAATTGCGACACCACCTCTCGCGTGAGCGGGTTCCAAAGCCGCAATGTGCTTTGCTCCCTGACTGAAACCGGAGCACTGACACTGGTGAATGCGAGCAAGGAATCCAGCGGGGAGAAGGCGGAGCGCACTTCACTTTCTCCGGGCGCGAGATGGGCCGCCTCCTGCCGGGTTCGCAAGTCATACACAAACAGGCCGTCCTTATGCACCACGCCTATCGCCAACCAGTTGCCGTCGGCGGAAGCGGCGAGCGATTCGATTTCGGTTTTCTGGCAAAGCGTGGACAACGCGTCGCTGTGGGTTTGCTGCCAGAGATAGCGCCATTCCCATCCGCGCAAATCCTTCTGGCCGGGCTGGGGCCGCTGGCGGTTCAGCAAATCTTGAGCGCGTCCCAGATTGCTCCCGTCGAGCGCCTGCATGGCCACGTTCATGTCCGAGGCGTAGGCCCGCCGGCGGGCGGCGAGTTCGGCGGCTTCGGCCTGACGGCGGGCCTGATCGGCTTGTTGGCGCAGTTTGGATTCGTTGGCCTGGGCTTCGACCGCTTGCGCTTGGGCGGCCAGGGCTTCGTGTTTGGCGCGTGTGGCCAGCACCGATTGCCAGGCGCTGACGATGATGCCGAGCAACAATGCCGCGGCAATGGCGAGGACAGCGGAGAAAACCAGCCTGTTCCGGCGAAACGCCTTCTGAAACTTGTAGGCTGCGCCGGGGGGACGGGCCAGGACCGGCTCGTTGTCGAGATGGCGCTTGAGATCGAACGCCAGGCCATTGGCCGTTTCATATCGCCGCGCGCGGTCTTTCTCCAGACACTTCATCACGATCCAATCCAGGTCGCCCTTGAGTTGGTGAAGCAGCTTCGATGTTTCGGTTGAGCGTCGTTTCGCAGTCGTCGTCAATTCCCCATGCGTGAGCGTGGCCAACCGTGTGCTCGGGCGCACCGGATCTTTTTCCCGAATCGTCTTGCGCATGGCATCAATGCCCGAGGCCGCCAACTGGTCCGAGTCGAACGGGGTGCTGCCCGCCAGCAACTCGTAAAGCAACACGCCCAGGCTGTAGATGTCGCTGCGCGTATCAATGTCCAGCCCGCTCATCTCGGCCTGCTCCGGCGACATGTAGGCCGGCGTGCCGATGAACTGCTGGAGTTGCGTATAAACTGTCTTGTCCGTCAAGGTTTGGCCCGCGGTGGCCTTGGCGATGCCGAAGTCAATCACCTTGGGCACCGGCGCGCCATCGTGCAGCGTGACGAGAATGTTCGACGGCTTGATATCGCGGTGGATGATCCCCTTCTGGTGCGCGTGCTGGATGGCCTGGCAGACTTTGATGAACAGATCGATGCGCTCCTTCGTGGTCAGGTTGGCTTGGTCGCAGTATTCAGTGATCTTGATGCCGCGCACCAGTTCCATGACGAAGAAGGGACGTCCAGTTTCAGTGGCGCCGGCGTCGAGGACTTTGGCGATGTTGGGATGGTCCATCATGGCCAGCGCCTGGCGTTCCGCCTCGAACCGGGCAACGACCTGTTTGGTATCCATGCCCAGCTTGATGACCTTCAGGGCGACGCGACGGCGCACCGGCTCGGTTTGCTCGGCGACATAGACCACGCCGCAACCTCCTTCGCCGATCTTTTCCAGCACTTTGTAGCGGCCGATTGTCCTGCCAACGGCTTCATCCCCGGCTTCCGCCAGATCGAGCTTGATGGTGGCCGCAACTGCCGGGGGTAATGGCTCCGGGTTGTCATGCGCCGCCAGGCGGGTTTTCAGACGCTGGCGCAGGGCAGGGTCGCCGAGGCAGGCGTCCTTCAGGAAGGCGTCGCGCTTGTCCGCCGAGATTTCCAACGCGGCAGCCAACAGCACTTCTTCCCGATTTTGAGGCGATGGCATGTCTGATTGAAATTTGCTTTTTAAACCCTACATGCTCATTCGACGGACTAAAAGCATGAATTATCCTTCGAAGCCACCCGAAACTGGAGCCGGCCAGTCAGACCGATACGAAACATGGCGCAAGGCGTGGCGCGGCAAAGGTGCAGAGGGTTTGCGGCGAAGTGAACTTATTGATTCCGCCTGGCAACGGCGGTGTTCTGAAGCGGGAGTTCGTAACAGGCCGCTTCTTCGCCGTTGCGCACGAGCAGGTAGCGGCCGGCAAGGGTCGGATGGTTCCAGGTCTTGTTGTGCAAGGCGGGAATGCGCCCCAGTTCCTTGAAGCCATCGGGGTTTGCCTCCGCCAGCGCGACGTCCCCTTTCTCGCTCTGAATGAGCACGAGATCATCCACCAGGAGCGTCTGCCCCGAACCGTAGCGGCCATCCTTCCATTTGCGCTCGCCGGTGAAAGCATCCACGCAGGCCAGCAGGCCGTCGTCGAGGCCGTAGAGGAAGCCGTCCCG
Source organism: Verrucomicrobiota bacterium (assembly GCA_050014435.1). GTDB lineage: Bacteria > Verrucomicrobiota > Verrucomicrobiia > Limisphaerales > Palsa-1400 > DASRLE01. The sequence goes on from JBEKDI010000025.1 coordinate 24,886, forward strand.
TGCCGCCGCGCTGTTGAATTGGGTTTTCATGCGCATGTTTTTCCAAAGGAGTGTCGCGGCAAGTTTGCCATCGGAGTCGGCTTTGATTTTCAACATCATGCAGCCGGCGCCGTATCCGGCGGAGAGAAACACCCGGTCGCCATCGAGCACGACGGGCTGGGAGGCTTTGGGCCATTTGTCGCTGGACCATGGATAATCCAGGAGGATTTCGCCGGTGACAGGATCGTGGGCGGTGAGTGAGGCGGCGTTGCAGGAAAGCACCACGCGCCGGCCCGCGAGCGTGACGAGGATGGGTGAGGCATAACTGGCTTTGTCGGTTCCGGCGCACCAGAGCAGTTTGCCGTTCCACCGCCGGTAGGCCAGCACAGTCAAATCGTTGGTCAGGCCGCCGGTGACGATGACCGTGTCGTTGAATACCAGCGGCGAATCGCTCACACCCCAGATGAGGTTGGGGAGGCGGTTCTCCGCCAGCACATTGTGCGACCAATGAGCGCGGCCCGTCCGGGCATCGAGGCAATTGAGAATGCCAGTCGCGCCCATGGTGAACACGTTGCCCTGATAAACGGTGGGTGTGGCGTGGGGTCCGTCGCCGCTCTGCCACTGGCTGAAACGAGCGGCGTCGGAATGGCTCCAAATCAACCGTCCTGTGAGCAGATCGTAGCAAGTGACGCACTCGGTTTCGCCGCGCTGCTCCTGGGTGTAAGCGCAACCGCCCACCACCGCGAACGCCGACCAGCCGGCGCCGATGGGTTGCCGCCAAAGTTGTTTGGGTGGCGAAGTGTTCCAATCGCGGGCCAGTCTGGCGTCTTTGACGATGCCATTGCGGTTGGGGCCAAAGTACTGCGGCACGTCAGAGACGGACTCCAATGGCACGGGCGGAGAGGTATGGTCCGGTTTGGAAACAATTGGGAATGCGCCGGGATGCTGCGCCCGTGGAGTCCAGCGCCAGACCAGTTTGGGGAGGCCAGTGCCGTTGATCGTTCCATCAACGCGCACCGTCTTTCCCAAGCCAAAGATCGCGAGCACGAAAAGGGCGGTGAGTGCCAGGCGAACCCGCCATAGCAACCGGCTCAGGAACAAGAACCACACGAATTCCAGCAGCAAGGCCGGCAACACCACCACCATGGTGAGCATGACCTTAAGATTGAGATCGAGATCCGGTATGCGGAAGACGATGAAGATCACGGCAAGCGCGATGCCTGCGATGGAGAATGGCATCCAAAGCCGATGACTGACTGGGCGGTTTTCGTGACTGGTCTTTTGTTCAATGGAATCTTCAGCCATAATGTCGTTGTTTTGTTGTCTGTGATGGTGACGTTGCATGTTGGCATGAAAGTTCTGAAAGGGCAAACCACTCAAGCAGCGTGCCGTCGTGGCGTGAGAAATGCCGGAAGACGTGATCTCCCCTTTCAATGCTTCCCATGCGGAACCCGTAATCCCACCCTCGCGCCTTCGTCAGCAGAATGTCAGCCCGTCCAGATTCTTAACCCACAATACAACAATGCAAGGAACCGCCCCCTGAGACGTGTAACCGGTAAGCCGTTAAAACGGCTGGGTCCGCCTTGCGACTCCTTGACACCGGGCTGAAGCCGCGGTGTTAATGAGAAAGGCAAGATTTGGAAGGGAATTGCGTTTTGCCGCGAGATGCTTATGCTGCGCGCATATGGCTTTACTCATCAAAAACGGTGAAATCGTCACGGGCGACCAGCGTTATGTCTCCGATATTTTTTGCGAGAACGAAACCATCTCGCGTATTGACAAAAATATTCCGGCCGCGCCCGGCACGGAAGTCATCGACGCGTCCGGCAAGTATGTCTTTCCGGGATTCATCGATCCGCACGTCCATATTCATTTGCCGTTCATGGGGACGTTCGCCAAGGACACGCACGCCTCGGCCAGCCGGGCGGCGCTGGTGGGGGGCACGACCACGTTCATCGAAATGATCTGCCCCGGACGCGCCGAAAAGCCGTTGGAAGCCTTCGAGTTGTGGCTGGGCAAGGCGCAGGGCCAAAGCGCCTGCGACTTCACTTTTCACATGGGTGTTTCGCGCTACGATGACGAGGCGGAGCAGGATTTCAAGGAGATCGTGAAACGCGGCGTGAGCAGTTTCAAGATGTTCCTGGCCTACAAGGGCGCGTTGGGCGTGACGGACGAGGAGCTTTTCAAAGGATTGCGCCTGGCCAAGAAACTGGGGGTCATCACAACGGTGCATTGCGAGAACGCGGATTTGGTGCTCGAAATGCAAAAACAGCTTCTGGCCGAAGGCAAAACAGGGCCGGAATACCATTATTGGAGCCGGCCGCCGCTGGTCGAGGCCGAAGGGGTGCATCATCTGATGACCTTTTCCGAGATGCTGGGCGCGCACGTCTATATCGTTCACCTGAGTTGCGAGGAATCGTTGACCGAAGCAATGCGCGGCTCGGCCCGCGGCGTTTCGGTGTGGGTCGAAACGCTGATTCAATATTTGCTGTGCGACAAAACGGACGCGGAAAGGGCGGATTTCGAAGGCGCGAAGTTCGTCATGTCGCCGCCGTTGCGAGAGAAGCACAACCAGGCGGTGTTGTGGAACGGGTTGAAGAAGGGCTTCATCGCCACGTTGGCCACGGACCATGCGCCGTTTGATTTCGCCACGCAAAAGCAGATGGGCCGGGGGGACTTCACCAAAATCCCCAACGGCATCCCGTCGCTGGAGGACCGCATTAATTTATACTTTACGCACGGGGTCAAACGCGGCCGGATTGACCTGCACCAGTTCGTCAACACCGCCAGCACCCATGCCGCGAAAATCTTCGGGCTGTTCCCGCGGAAAGGGGCAATCCAGCCCGGGGCCGATGCCGATCTGGTCGTCTATGATCCGAAATACAGAGGCAGGATCTCGGCGCGCACGCACCAGATGAACCTGGATCACAGCGCCTTTGAAGGGATGAAGATTGAGGGCCGCCCGGAAGTGGTCACGGTGCGCGGCAAGGTGGCCGTGCGCGGCGGGAAATTTGTCGGCGATCAGGCGCGCGGGCAATTCTTAAAGAGAGAGCCGAATCATTTTTGACGGCCGATGGACAGCAGCTCCACTTCGAAGATGAGCGTGGCATTGGGAGGGACCGCTCCGGGATAGCCCGATTCCCCATAAGCCAGATCCGGCGGAATGGTCAGACGCACTTTGTCGCCTGTACACATGGAGGCAACGGCTTGATCCCAACCCGCGATGACTTCACCGGTCCCCAGGACAAATTGAAACGGCTCCCCGCGATCCACGGAACTGTCAAACTTGACGCCGTCTGTCAACCATCCGGTGTAGTGGACGGTGACGGCGTCGCCGCGTTTGGGCTTGGGGCCGCCGCCGGCTGTGATTTTTTCGATTTTCATTCTGTTCTGTGCTGTAAAAAGAGGTTGAACCGCGGCTGCAATTCGCGCAGCAATTCGTGGTCGGCCAGTTGCGTGGCGCGGCGAACCGCTTTGTCCTCCCAGTCCCTTGCCTGGAGAAAATCCCCGTCGGCGGCGTAGGCGCGGGCCAGCGTGTCCAGGTAACGGGCGTTCTGGCTGGTGGTGGCGTCGCAGGCGCGGGTGGCGAGCAGGATCGCCATTTTCGAGCTGCGGGCCTGCTGGTTGGTGGCGGTGGCATACAGAAGGGCCAACGCGTTGAGCGTGGCCACATCGTCCGGAATTGAGATCAAGGTAGCTTCATAATGCCTGATGGCCTCGGCGTAGTGGCCCTGGCGATCCAGCGCGACGGCCAGTTGAAATTGGGCCGCGCCCAAACCCGGCTGTTGCGCGACGGCAGTCTCCAGACAGGTTTCGGCTTCGGTGTATTTGCGCTGATTGTTGAGCAGTGTGCCATAGCGGGACCAAAACTCCGGGGTGTTCAGCCCCAGCCGCTTTGCCGTGGCATAATGCTTCACCGCGTCCGATCCGAGGAGTTGCGCTTCGGCGGAGGCTTTGGCGGCGGCCTGCGGCTGGTTGGCCAATTCCGCTTCACGCCGGGCGACTTGCGCGGTCTGCTGTTGCTGTTCCAGCACCGTGGCGAAGTTGAAATGGACTTGGGCAAAGTTGGAATTGAAACGCAATGCGTCCTGATACACTTGCTCGGCTTCGTCCAGTTTCCCCTGGCGCTTCAAGGCCTGTCCCCACGCAATATAGACAGCCTCCAGGCCGCGGTTCAGGCGCAGGGCTTCTTTGAATTGCTCGAAGGCCATGTCCGGGTTGCCTTGGTTGAGCAGCGCGCCGCCCAGGTTCAGACGGCCTTCCGCCGTGTCTTGTCCGAGCAACGCCCGCCGATAATCAATGACCGCATCCTCGAATCTCTTCTTCGCCTCCGCCTGGCGGCCAAGCTCGGTGTTGGTCAGAAACTGGCTTTGATTTGCCACCCGACGCCTGAGATTGGATGGACGCCGGGCCATTGCATCTTCGGTGCTAAACTGCGTAAGCTGATCGACCACGTAAGCCGCGCCCGAAATCAGCAAGGCCACGAGCAGGAATATCTGGAGGGGCTTGCTGGGCGGATGGTCGGGAATGGACTCGCTGCGGTCCACGTCTTTTGCCGGCTCACTGGATGGCGGAAGCGGATCGGGCGATTCTGGACTGGAGGTGTTGGGATCAGTCGGCATACTTCCATCAATTGCAGGCAAACAGCGCCTGCCAATGGAGTGATCTCATTCAGTTTAGGCTTCCGCGCGTTTTCCGATGTTGCCAAAATCCCCCTCTTCGCAGCAGTGGACAAACTCCTCCGTCACGGACTTCAGTTCCTCCCAGCGCGCGCGGATGGATTTAGCTTCTTCGGAGGTGATCTGGCCGTCGTGCGAAGCCGCCGCCATCACGGAAAGCAGGTCGGCAAAGTCCTGAACGACGGTATGCATGGCCGGCACCAGATGGAGCGGATGCATGCTGTTGGGCCTGGGATTTTTGACAAAGAAACCGCCGGCCTTCTGGCAAATCCATTGCGCGATTTGCGAATCATTGCTGCACTGCATCAAGACCGCTACCCGATCCAATGGATTGGCCGCGCCGCTGCGTTGCGCCGGCGGTTCCGCCCACTTATAGACCATGGAAAGGGACAGCCCCAGTTCCGCCGCCGCATGCTTGGGACTTATCTTCTGGAACACATCACGCAGTAATTCATGGGATTCCATGCGTCTAGAATGACCCTTCCCGCCGGGCTTGGCAAGTACATTTGACAGAGCATTTGTGCGCATTATCACCTAAAGTCTGCACTCCAAATCTATGAAGCCCTTGTTGGGATCAACCGCGGCCAGTCGCACGCGAATTTTTTGGCCGACATCGAGGCCCTTTTCACCGCGAACTACGAGGCCCTCGGCTGGCGCCGTTAGCAGTCGGGCGTAGGTGCCTTCCGGCGTGACGCCGGTCACAATGGCATCAAATTCTTTGCCGATTTGCGGGCCGAGCAGGAGGGCTGCAGCCACTTTTTTCATGAAGCGCTCGACGTGGCGAGCGGCGGATTCGCGCTCGGTGCAATGCGCCGCCAAAGCGGTCAGTTCGGCCTCGGAATACGGGCAAGGACCTTGGCCGATGCTGGCCTTCAACAGCCGTTGCATGAGCAGATCGGCATAGCGCCGGTTCGGGGCGGTCGAGTGCGTGTAATCGCCGACGGCCAGGCCAAAATGGCCTTCGTGCTCCTGGCCGGGATGCTCGACGACATACTCGCCCGGACCCATCGATTTCAAAATCGCCAGGGAAAGCTCGGGGAAATGGTCCGGGTCGGCTTGTTTGCGGGCCGCCATAAAATTGCCCAAGGCCCGAGGGTCCGGTTGCGCGGGCAACTTCGTTCCGTAGGAGGCGGCAATGGCCTGGATGCGGTCCCATCGTTTGGGGGTGCGTACGATGCGGCGCACGCACAACGCATTGTGGGCGCGTAGAAAGCGGGCCATGGCCGCGTTCGCCGCCACCATGAAGCTTTCAATGATGTCGCGGGCCGGATTCTCCTCCAGCATGGCAAAACCGCTGACGTGATTATCGACCACGATGGGAACGCTTTCGACTCCGCCAAAGGTGAGCGCGCCGTTTTCCTTGCGAAATCGTTGCAAGCGCGCCGCGGCTTCATTCTGCAAGCGCAATTGTTCGGGCAGCCCGGCCGGCACGTTGCCTTCGCAGGGAGCGCCCGAGCCGTCATTCAGCCAGCGTCCGACGTGGTCGTAGTTCAATTGCGCCTGGTTTCGGACGAGCGCGGTGAAAACGTCCGCCGAGACCACATCGCCATCTTTGCCTGCGACGAATTCCATCAAAATGGCCGCGCGGTCAACGTTCGGGCCGAGGGAAGTCAGGCCGGTTGAAAGCTTGTCGGGAAGCATTGGGAAAACCGGGCCGCCGGTATAAACTGACGTGGCGTTCGTAGCCGCGTTCTGATCCGTTGCCGAGCCTTTCCTGACGGTGGCATCGACATCGGCGACACCCACCAGCACGCGGATGTTGCCATCGGGCAGTTGCCCGGCCCATTCGATCTGGTCCAGATCGCGCGAATCGTTGTTGTCGATGGAGGACCAAAGCAACTGGCGCAAGTCCCGGCAGCCGTCCGCGGCCGCGGCGTTGAGGGCATTGACTTCCGTCATCACTTGGGGCGGAAAATCCGGATTAAAACCGTGGCGGATCATTTCGGAGCGGGCCTTGCCCCGGAAATCGAAGTTGGCTGGTGTTGGACTCATGCGATGGCAATTCTGGAAGCGCAGGTGGAATTTGGAAAGTATGAATTAAGAAGTAAGAATGAAGAAATATGAAAGCGGCCTCGCCGGGGATGAGAACAAATCAGCCAGCGAGAAGATCCATCACTATCTGGAGCGGCATGTTCTGGGAACTTGACACTTGGGCCTGGCGGGGGAATGGTTCTTATCGGGAATAATCCATGAAATTGCTGCTGGCCATTGTCTTTCTTATTGCGGTCTTTTCCGTCCGGGCCCAGACGGTGGCGACCACCGCCAACGTTCTGCATCCCATTATGAAGGATCCCAATCACCGTTATGCCCCGACGAGTTTGGATCAAGATCCCAGCGCAAAAGCGGAGCTGATGCCCACGTCCCCAACAAGCCGCCCGAGCCGCCCCGCCGCGCCTTTGTCCGCCCAACCCGTCAGGGCCGCCGAGATCGTGGCGCGGATCGATGCCAGCCTGGCGGCTTCCAAGATCAGCCTGCTCGGCACGGTCTCTGGAATCAAAGGCAGGTTCTACGTGACCAATATCGGCTCGCAAATGGTCATTCCCCTGGCCCAATTCGCCGTTTGCGATCAGAAGGGATTTCAAGTCGGCTCCGCCGCGAGAACCGGCCAGCCTCTGGAGCCGAATGAAGTGGAGAAAATGGAAGTGCTGGCCACCAACCTGAACGCAACGGACGTGAAGTTGGTGAAGCTGACGGCAAGTCCCGGCAAGAAATAACTTTCTCAAGTTGGCACGAATTAGGCTAAAAGCAGGCAGGGAGGCTGATTGGGAGAAAGTTCTTAGAACCGGGGCAAGGCTAGAGGTGGCTTGGGGATCCCGGTTCTGAGAACGTGCTGCGAACGACTTTCTCTCGATTGAGCCTCCCTATTTCTTTCTTCCTGCATCTGGCTCCGATTTTGACCCCGCCCAGGCTTCTATCGGACTTTTTTGGAGGCAGTTTGGGGTTTGGGAAAGGGGGTGGGGGTGCGTGAAAAACGCGCACAATGCGTGAAAAAAGGTGAAAAAAGCCAAAAAAATCGGGCGGTTGATTCATTTTTTGGATGTTCGGAATGAAAGTTTCTTATTCTTCGGGGCATTTTTGCAATTCCGGGCCGGGGTGGGCAAGAGGCTCGACGGAGGTCCTTGCGTGGCACGAATTTGGCTATGAGAAAAGGCTGATAGAGAGGTCGTTTGGAGCAAAGAATTTCCGGCGGGGATCGCTCGCGAGGTGAGGTGGGGACCCAGCCAAGGAAAAGTTTAAGGCAACTGGCTCTTTACCCCAACTTCCTCTCTGTCTTTCCAAAACCAGCGCCGGGGGCGGCGTGGCTGAAGAAAAGTGGGACTGGCGGGACACGGCAATCATGCGCGGTCGGAGTTTGACATTGCCCCTCTTGGGCCGGTAGATTGAGTGCCACAACAGGCATACTGAAGAAAATGGCAAGCGTAACCGCCAAAGACGATTATTTGATCGATTTATTGATTGACATGGGTCAACTGAGCGAAGAGCAGGTTGCGCCCGTGCGGGAGGAAGCCGCGTCCAGCGGCGAGAGCCTGATTCATCTTCTCCTGGAGCAAAAGATTATCCGCCCCATCGATGTGGCCCAGGCCAAGGCCAGCCATTTTGGTTACGAGTTCATCAATTTGGGGGATCTGCGCCTGAGCGACGATGTGATTGCCTCGGTGCCGCGGCACGTGGCCAAGCGTTACCGGGCGGTGCCGGTGGCCAAGCACGACTCCACCGTCGTCATCGCGCTGGCGGACCCTTCGGACGTGGAAGTGATGGATGCGCTGCAACGCTCGGTCAATGCCGATGTGGAATGGCGCGTGGCGGTGGATGAGGACATCGACACGGCGCTGAACAAGTATTACGGGGCGGCGGACGATTCGGTGAGCAAGATGATCCAGGACATCACCGAGGGGGAAGTGGAAGTGGCTGCCCCGAGCGGCAAGGACGTGGCGGACGACGGGGCGGTGGTGGATGCCGACGCGCCCATCATCAAACTTGTCAATACTTTGATTGTCGAGGCCTTCAAGGCGCGGGCCTCGGACATACATCTGGAGCCGCTGACCAAGACGTTCCGCGTGCGCTACCGGATAGACGGGGTGCTGCACGAGATGAAAAGCCCGCCCAAGCGGCTGCAGGCCTCGATCGTGAGCCGGCTGAAGATCCAGTCCAACATGTCGATTGCCGAGCGCCGGATCCCGCAGGACGGCCGCATTCAGACGCAAGTGGGGAACAAACTGATCGACCTGCGCGTGTCGTGCATACCGACGACCCACGGCGAAAGCATCGTCATGCGTATTTTGGACAAGGAAGGGCTGCGGCTGGGATTGCCGGAGCTGGGATTTTTTACGGACGACCAGCAGACCTTTGAACGATTGATTGGGTTGCCGGACGGCATTCTGCTGGTGACGGGGCCGACGGGTTCCGGGAAAACGACCACGCTGTATTCGTGCCTGAATTTCATCAACCGCCCGGACCGCAAAATCATCACGGTCGAGGATCCCGTGGAATATTTGCTGGCGGGCATCAACCAGGTGCAGGTCAACGAGACGGTGGGACTGAGCTTTGCGGCGGCGTTGCGGGCCATGCTGCGCCAGGCGCCCAACGTCATCATGCTGGGGGAAATTCGCGATCTTGAGACGGCCAGCATTGCGATCAACGCGTCGCTGACGGGGCACCTGGTTTTCTCCACCCTGCACACCAACGACGCGCCGGGCGCGGTCAGCCGATTAATTGATATTGGAGTGAAGCCGTTTTTGGTGGCGTCCTCGGTGCGCGCCCTGATGGCGCAACGGCTGGTGCGCAAAGTATGCAAGAAGTGCGCCGCGCCCTATCAGCCCACCGAGACCGAACTCGGGACTTTGAACCTTGACCCGGGCAAAGTCTCGGGCGCAACGTTCATGCGGGGCAAAGGCTGCAACGACTGCAACAAGACGAGCTATCGCGGGCGATTTGGGATTTTTGAAATATTTGTGATTGACGATGAGGCGCGCAAATTGATTTACGACCGCGTGCCGACGTCGATTCTGCGGGCGCGGGCGCGCGAAATGGGGATGCGCACGCTGCGCGAGGATGGCGCGCGCAAAGTGATGGCCGGGTTGACGACCGCCGATGAAGTCATCCGCGCCACGGTGGGCGACGCCGATTGAGAATGAAGAAATAAACACTGAATTATGTCCTACTCCATGTCCGATCTGTTGCAGTTGGTGGTCTCGGAAGGGGCCTCCGACCTGCACATTCGCGTGGGCGTGCCGCCCGTCATCCGGGTGCATGGCATCCTGCACCGGGTGGATGGGCCGCCGTTGCGTCCGGAAGACACCGAAGAACTGATGCGCAGCATCACTTCGGAGGACAACATCCAGCAGGTGCGCGAGAATGGCGGGGCGGACTTTGGCTTTGCCTTCGGCGAGATGGCCCGGTTTCGTGTCAGCGTTTTCAAGGAAAGGGGCAACTTCGGGCTGGTTCTGCGGCAGATCCCGACCAAACTGCTGACGTTGGAACAAATCGGCCTGCCGGCCCACACGATCAACGTGCTGTTGCGGAAGCCGCGCGGTTTGGTGCTGGTCACCGGGCCGACCGGTTCCGGCAAAACCACCACGCTGGCGTCGATGATCAACATCATCAACGAGGAACGGGATGATGCCCATATCATCACGGTTGAAGACCCGATCGAATATTATCATTACCACAAAAAGGCCCTCATCACCCAGCGCGAAATCCATGTGGACGTGCCAAGTTTCGCCGAGGCGTTGCGCCGGGCGTTGCGGCAGGACCCGGACGTGGTGCTGGTCGGCGAATTGCGCGATTTGGAGACGATGGAAGCCGCCATCACCGCGGCGGAGACGGGGCACCTGGTTTTCGGCACGCTGCACACCACTGGCGCGGCCAAGACAATTGACCGTCTGGTCAACGCCTTCCCGATGAACCAGCAGGAGACCATCCGCATCCAGTTGTCCACCGTGTTGCAGGCGGTGATTTCGCAGTTGCTACTGCCCCGCATCGACAAGCCGGGGCGGGTGGCGGTGTATGAGATCATGATCAACACGCCGGCCATAGCGGCGCTCATCCGCGACAACAAGACTTTCCGCATCAATTCCGACATCCAGACGGGGGCCAAGTACGGCATGGTGACGCTGGATGGCTACCTGATGGAGAAATATCAGCAGGGCCTTATTGCCCGTGAAGAAGTGGTCAACAAATCCCAGGACCCGGCGACTGTCATTCAGAAACTGGCGGAATGGGAAGCCGAACAGGCTGAGAAGGCTGCCGCGGCGGAACCGGAAATGGCACAATGAGCGCGACCGCCGTAGTCTCCCACACCGTTTCCAGCCCCCTGCTGGACCTGATTCGTTCCCAAGGCATGTTGGATGATATGCAATTGGAGGAGGTCAGGGAGGAACATAATCGCAGCGGCAAAACGATTGGCGAGATCCTCCAGGACTTCGGCCTGATGGACATCGATCAGCAGTTGCAGATTATCGCCAATCAAATGGGGACGGAGATCGTTGATCTGAGCCAGCGGGAGTTGACTCCGGACATTCTCTCCGCCATTCCGGCCGATGCCGCCCGCATGTATAAATGCCTGCCGGTTGCGGTCACCGAATCCAGCGTGCATGTGGCGCTGGCGGACCCGCTGGATCCGACCATCGTGGACCAACTGGCGTACGTCGTCCGCAAGGACATCATTCCGGTCGTGGCCGACCCGGCGGCGATCGAGGCGGCCGTGAGCAAGTATTACGGGGACACCCAGTCCAGCGTGGCGGACATCATCAAGGAATTGGGCCAGGACAATGAAATCGCGCGCGAAGCGGCCGAAGCGGCGGCGAGCGGCGCGACATCGGACCTGGCCAATCTGGCCAACGAGACGCCGATTATTCGCTTTGTCAATCTGGTGCTCTTCCAGGCCATCCAGGACCGCGCCAGTGACATCCATTTTGAACCATTCGAGGACGAATTCAAAATCCGCTACCGCGTCGATGGCGCGCTTTACGAAATGGCGCCTCCACCCAAGCATTTGGCGTTGCCGGTCATTTCCCGTTTGAAAGTCATGTCCGGGCTGGACATCTCGGAGCGGCGGCTGCCGCAGGACGGGCGCATCAGTTTGCAGATTGCCGGGCGCGGCATTGACTTGCGTGTTTCCACCCTGCCCACGCAATTTGGCGAGTCGGTCGTGCTGCGCGTGCTGGATCGCGCGGCGGTCAATCTGGACATCAAAACGCTTGGGTTGCCCAAGGCAGTTTTTGATTATATAAGCGAAGCGATTCAGCAGCCCAACGGCATTTTCGTCGTGACGGGCCCCACCGGTTCAGGCAAGACGACCACGCTCTATTCCTGTCTGCGCACCATCAACAGCATTGAGTCCAAGCTGCTGACGGTGGAAGACCCGGTGGAATATGAAATCGAAGGCATCATGCAGGTGGCGGTCAATGAAGCAGTGGGCATGACGTTCGGCCGGGCCTTGCGGGCCTTTCTGCGCCAGGACCCCGACATCATCATGCTGGGGGAAATGCGCGATCTGGAAACGTCGCAAATTGCCATCCAAGCGTCGCTGACCGGCCACTTGGTGTTAAGCACGCTGCACACCAACGACGCGCCGGGGGCTGTGACGCGTTTGATTGATATGGGGGTCGAGCCGTTTTTGATTTCCTCGACCTTGATGGCGGTGCTGGCGCAACGGCTGGTCCGGACCATCTGCAAGAAATGCCGCACGCCCTTCGAGCCGACGGAAAGCCAGCTTTCCCTGCTCAACCTTTCGCCGCACGACGTGGGTGACAAGGTGTTCTACTACGGGCGCGGCTGCGCGAATTGCAACGACACGGGTTACCGGGGCCGCCGGGGCATATTTGAGCTTTTGGTGGCATCCGAGCCGGTTCGATTGTTGATTAACGAAAAGGCGCCGACGGTTGTGATTCGGCAAAAGGCCGTTGAACTGGGGATGACCACATTGCGCGAGGACGGCTTGCGCGGGATATTCGACGGCGACACCACCATTGAAGAAGTTGTCAAGTACACTTGAGTCGTTATGCCAAAATTCAGCTATGTCGCCATGGACTCGAGGGGGAAGGAAACCAAGGGCACCCTGGAAGTTGCCAACCAGAACGAGGCCATTGGCCGCATCAAGGAGATGGGTTTCTTTCCCACGAAAGTGGTGGAGGACAAGGTCGGCGCGGGCGCAGGCCCGGCCAAGAAAAAGGCCAAGGGCAAAAAGGGCGGGGGAGGCGGCGGCGCGCTGAACTTTCAGATCAAGATTCCCGGCCTGAGCGGCCGCGTCAAATCCAAGGTGCTCTGCACTTTCACCCGGCAACTGGCGACGCTGGTGCAAGCCGGTTTGCCCTTGTTGCGCGGCTTGCGCGTGCTGCAGAAACAGGAACGCAGCGCCAACCTGAAAACGATCCTGGGCGATCTGGCGGTGTCCATCGAGGGCGGCAGCACCTTCTCCGAAGCGCTGGCCCAGCATCCCAAGGTTTTTAACCGTCTGTTCGTCAACATGGTCAAAGCGGGCGAAATCGGCGGCGTACTGGAAGTGGTGCTGAAGCGCCTTTCGGAATTCATGGAAAAAGCCCAGAAGATCAAAGGCAAAGTGGTGGCGGCCTTGTTCTATCCTTGCGCCGTGCTGGTGGTGGCAACGGCCATCATGGGCGTCTTGATGGTGTTCGTGATTCCGAAGTTCAAGGAAATCTTTGAAGGCACTCTGGGTGAAGGCAGACAGCTTCCCGGTTTTACCTCCTTCGTTCTCGGCGTGAGCAACGCGATCAAGGAGCATATCGGACGCACCATGCTTGAGATCCTCTCTGTCGTGATCCTCTTTAACATCTTTATCCGCCTGAAGTTCGGGCGCAAAATATGGGACAAATTCAAACTGATCGTCCCGGTGCTGGGTCCCGTCATCAGCAAGGTTGCGATATCCCGGTTCACCCGCACGCTGGGGACGCTGGTCAGCAGCGGCGTTCCGATTTTGCAGGCCCTGACCATTGTCAAGGAGACGTCCGGCAACGTGATCATCAGCAAGGCCGTCTCCGCCGTTCATGAAAGTGTCAAGGAAGGCGAAACCATCACCGCGCCTCTCGAAGCCTCGGGCGTTTTCCCGCCCATGGTCATCAGCATGGTGGATGTCGGCGAACAAACCGGCGCCCTGCCTGAAATGTTGATGAAGATCGCCGACAATTACGACGAGGAAGTCGATAACGCGGTGGCCGCCATGACGTCCCTGCTCGAACCGATCATGATTGTCTGTCTGGCGGTGATCGTGGGCAGCATCGTGATCGCGATGTTCCTGCCGCTGATCGATTTGATGGAACACGTGGGCGAGGATCCGAACAAGGGCGGCAACGACTGAGCGGTCGCTGGAGCAGCCTGTTGAAACAATGCCTCTTGCCAAGCCGGGCCGGGGTGACTTACCGTCCCGGCTATGAAACTTTCTGCCAAAGTTGAAAAGGCGCTGAACGACCAGCTCAACCTGGAATTGCGCTCCGCTTACGCTTATCTCGGCATGGCCGCTTATTTTGACCATGCCGCTTTCACGGGCTTCGGCTTGTGGATGTCTCTTCAGTCCCGCGAGGAATTGAAACACGCTGACAAGTTTTTCGGATACATCGTGGATCGCGGGGGCAAGGTCGCCCTGCAGGCCCTGCCGGCGCCGCGGTGCGAGTATAAATCCGTGCTGGAGGCGTTTCAAACCAGCCTCATCCAGGAGGAGGAAGTATCGGCCTCCATCAACGGCATCTACGAGACGGCCGCGTTCGACAAGGATTTCTCCACGCTCTCCTTTCTGAAATGGTTCCTTGACGAGCAGGTTGAAGAGGAGAAGAGCGTGGGCGACATGGTGGCCAAACTGAAGCTGGTGGGGGACAATCACAATGGCCTGTTCCAAATCGACAAGTCCGCCGCCAAACGGGCTCTCGGCGAGGCGGAGGGCTGATCAGTGGAGCAAGGCCCAGTAGCGCAGGCCGCGGGTGCTCACGCCCAGGGTTGCCAGGCCAAATTGTTCCATGATGGATTCGTAGATCGCCATGCCGGTCAATATCACGTCGCCCCGGTGAGGCGGCATGCCGATGATTTGCTGGCGTTGGGCCAGGGTCATTTGCCACTGCTCTTGTAATTGGGCCTGGATTCTTGACAAGGGGATGCGGGCCGCCTCGATTTGGTTGCGGTCAAAACCCGCCATGCGGGCCTCGATGCGGGCGAGGATGCTGGCGGTGCCGCCGGTGCCCACCAGCAGAACCGGCTCGCGGCAGGCGCGCAAGGCTGGTTCGATGAACGGCACGACCTGCCCGGCAAGAAAGTCCTTCAACCAGCCGCGGCACTCCGCCAGAGCGGCCAGGCCGGGCGGATCGTTCAGGCGCAAACGCTCCAGCAACCGCACGGTGCCGAGGCTGTAACTGGTGCGAATGTGCGGTTCGGCGCGGTCGCCGACGATGAATTCCGTGCTGCCCCCGCCCACGTCCAGGATGAGCACGGGCGATTGGGCCAGACTGGAATTGCTGGTCACGCCGCGAAAAACCCATTCGGCCTCCTTGTCGCCGGACAAAATCTCCATTTCCAGCCCGGTGATTTCGCGCACGGCCTCGATCAATTCGAGGGCGTTGCGGGCGTCGCGCGCGGCGCTGGTGGCGACGATGCGGATGGAGGAAGCGCCCCGCTCGGCGGCGGCGGCGCGAAACTCGGCCACGACGTCCGCAGTCAAGGCGATGGCGGCCGGTTGCAGGGTGTGGGTCACATAAAACCCCGCGCCCAGGCGCGTCTGGCGGCTCATTTCAACGATCGGGGCCAGTTGTCCGTCCGCCACGTCCGCGACGAGGACCTTGACGGAATTGGTGCCGATGTCGATCACGGCGCGCCGGTCTGGAACTTTTTGGTTCAAGCTAGGACGTCCGGCGGCCCCTGGCCCGGCCGGGTTATGATTTCTCTTTGGCGGCCCTGCGGGCCAGAACGGCCGCGCCGATGATGCCGGCATCGTCGCCGTTTTTGCTGGCCACGATCTCAATGCCCTTGCTGGTGCCGTTCAAGGCGTAGTCCTCGGCGGTTTCCACGATGATGGCCATCATTTCATCGCCCAAGGCGTCAATCACCCCGCCGCCCAGCACGACGGTTTGCGGATTGAAAATATTGATGAGATTGGCCACGGCGATGCCGGTGTATTCGGCGGCTTCTTCGATGACTTTCTCGACGACGCTGTCCCCTTTGCGGATAGCCTTGCGCAAGTCGCCGCTGCGCAAATTACTCAAATCGGCGCCGAGCATGTCGGTGAGCAGGGTTTTTTGGCCGTCTTTGACCGCGGCATGGATTTTTCTGAAGATGGCGGTGCGGCTGGCCAGGGCTTCGAAGCAGCCGCGGTTGCCGCAGTTGCATTTGGGTCCGCCGACTTCGATGACCATGTGCCCGATCTCGCCGGCGGTGCCGTTGAAGCCGGAATATAACTTCCCGTCCACGATAATCCCGCCGCCGATGCCCGTGCCGATGAAAATGCCGACCACGTAGCGCGGCTTGGACTCCAGTTCTGATTCAAAAACGCCCAGCATAGCGCTGTTGGCGTCGTTTTCAATCGAGACGGGGACACCCAACTCCTTTTCCAGGGCCTTCTTCAGCGACACGTCCTGCCATTGCAGGTTCGGCGCGAAGATTACCTTGCCGGAAGAGACATCGATGGCGCCGGGGGCGCCGACGCCGACGCCGCGGAGTTGTTTGAATTCCAGATCGCATTCGTCCACCGCATCCCGCACACAACGGGCGATGCGATCGATGACCTCGTCCGCGCCGCGCTCCGGCTTGGTGCTCATTTTGTTGCGGCCCAGGCACGCCAGTTGCGGATCGAAAACCCCGGCCAGAATCTTCGTTCCACCGAGATCGACGCCGACAAAAAAATCACCTTTGGCGGAGCCGTCAGCCATGGCGGGAAATGGGGGGTTGAGGCTTCATGCCGTGAGAACGGCGGCGATGCGCCGGCGCAGTTCGATGTGAATCTCCTCCGGCGAACGCCGGCCGTCGAGAATGGTGAATCCGTAGGTGGCCTGCAATTCCTTGAACTTGGCGGCGACGCGGCCTTGATATTGCAGGAAACTGTCAAACATATCGCGCGACAGGCCCAGGTCCATGCCACTTTCCCAGTAATCCAGCGACTGGTTTTTGGCGAAGTTGCGCTGCACCAATTCCTCCGGCTCGACGTTGAGATAAAAAACAGCGTCCGGCACCAGGGCGATGCCGTAGAGGTTCTTGAGCCAGGCCAGGTCGATGCCGCGCACCATGTCGCGCACCATCAGGGTGTAAATATAGCGGTCGGCCAGCACCATGAATCCAGCGCGCAGGCTCGGCAAAATGATGTTCTCCAACTGGTCGGCGAAATCGGTCGCGTAAAAAAGGCTGAGGGTGGTGTGGCTCAGGATGTTTCCCTGTTGGGCCTGGTTCAGTTCTTCGCTGACCAGGGTCGAGCGCTTCAGGCCGACTTGCACGGTGGCATGGCCGCCGCCTTCGAGCCATTGCACCAAACGGGCAATTTGGGTGGAACGTCCGGAGCCATCGGCCCCTTCCACCACAATGAGCTTGCCGGCCAGTTTGGAGAGGTCCACCCCCGGCACGCCCTGGCCATAAAAGCGGCGGGGCTTGCCCCGTGGAATGATAATGCGGCGAAGGCTGGTGGATGAACGGCGCGCGCTTTTCATGAGTGGGAATGGGGCCTGAACGACGCAAATTTGGCCAGGTCCAGTTTGGCGGCCACCAGATCGCGCACAATGCTTTGCTGCTGTTCCACGGCCTGATTGGCGTCAATGAGGAGAAATTTGAAATCTGCGCTCATGGCGAGGTATTGTTCAAGAATGCGGCCCTGGAAAATGCGGAAGCTTTCGTAGGGATCGCTCGAAAGCCGCAAATCCATGCCAGCTTCGAAATATTTCAACTGCGGCCGGCCGTCGAGGATGCGTTGCAGGGAAATCTCGAGTGGCGTTTTGAAGAAAAACACCAGGTCCGGCAGGGCTGCGAAGCTATAGATGCCCCGCACCCATTGCTCCGGACAACCCCGCACCGTGTCGCGGGCAAAGGCAGTGAAGATATAACGATCGCACAGGACAATGTAACCGGCGCGCAGGAAGGGGACCAATTGCCGTTCGTAGCGGTCGGCGAAATCCGTGGCGTGGATGAGGCTGAAGGTGGTGGGTGAGAGCAGTTCCCGCTTCTTGCCCTTGCTTGTCGCATTCTTGACCAGCATGGAAGAATTCCATTCGCTGAAAAAAACTTTCAGGCCCTGCAATTCGAGCCAGCGCTTGAGCAAATAAATCTGGGTGGACTTGCCCGAGCCGTCCAGGCCTTCGACGGCGATTAACCGTCCCGGGAATCCCAATTCAGCAAAAGTTTTCATGCGCCCCACTTGTTTACGATTTTCAAAATCGAAAGGGAAACAAAATCCGCGCCTTATTTTATCAAGCGCTTGCACAGTTGGCCTAATGGGTGAACAATCCGGCCATGACCACGGCGAACAAGATAACCATTGGGCGCATTCTTTTGGTGCCGTTTTTCATCGGCCAAGTCATCTCCTACGCGCACACGGGGCAGGCTGGATACCGCCTCGGGGCCTTGCTGGCCTTCGCCTTCGCCTCGCTGGCGGACGCGTTGGACGGCTATGTGGCGCGCCACTATAATCAGCGGAGCGAATTGGGGGCGATCCTGGATCCGCTGGCGGACAAATTGCTGCTCATTTCCGGGATCATTCTTTTCAGCCTGGAAAACCGCCGGTATTTTGACCGCATCCCAATGTGGCTGACGGTCACCGTCCTGAGCCGGGACGCGATCGTGCTGATCGGGCTGGCGTTGATCCACTACACGGTGGGAAAGGTCAAGGTGCGGGCGCGCTGGACCGGCAAAATCTCCACTGTCCTGCAAATGGCCACGATTTGGTGGATTCTTCTGGGATGGAACGCAGGGACGCTGCGCTATTTGGTGGCGGGGGCGGGCATTTTCACGGCTTTGTCGGGCCTGCTTTACATTCTGGATGGGGTGCGTCAGTTGAACACTCATCCGGCCAGCGCCGCCGCACCATCGCAGAACCAGTTCTGACCAACACCCGGGTCGTGGTGGTTTGCGCTTTGGGCGCGGGCAGCTACACTGGCGGGGATGCGAGCGAAACTTGAGGTGCTGTTCACCCCGGCCGAATTCTCCGCGCTGAAGCAGGATGAGTTGGCGGGGACGGTTTGCGTGGTGTTCGATGTGCTGCGGGCCACGACTTCGATGCTCGCGGCGCTGGACCGGGGCGCGCTCAGAATTTTCCCGGTCGCGGAAATTGCCCAGGCGCTGGAATTGCAACGAGGGCATCCCGGCGCTTTGCTGGCCGGCGAACGGGAGGGCGTCCGCATCCGCGCCGCGCAAACCGGCGGGGTGGATTTTGATCTGGGCAATTCGCCGCGCGAGTTCACCGCCGCGCGGGTGGCCGGGCGCGAGATCATCATGACCACGACCAACGGGACGCGCGCCTTGCAGGCTTGCCTGGGCGCGCAACAGATCCTGGCCGGCGCGGTCGTAAACTTGGCGGCTGTCGCGGAATGGATCGCCAGGGAGAAACCCTCCCGCCTGCTGATCATTTGCGCGGGCACTTTCGAGGAGGCGGCTTACGAGGACACCTGGGCGGCCGGCGCGTTGTGCGAATTGGTCTGGAAACAGTTCCAAGGAGGTGGCGTGGCGGACTCGGCCCAAATCGCGCGCGAGATTTACCTCGGCGCGCGGGGCGATTCGGACGGCATGGCGCAACGTTCGCGGAATGCGCGGCGGCTTCTGGCGAATCCGGATTTGCGCGACGACGTGGCGTTCTGCCTGCAACGCGATGTCCTCCAAGTGGCCGGTGAATTGCGCAATGGCGCGGTTGAGAAGATGGGACCGCCTCGACAGTGAGCTTGCGCCCGAAGATTTTGCCCGAACTTGATTTTGTTTTTTGGTTTGAATTGCCCGGAATGATCCTCGGAAAAGCCCGGGCCGGAATTGCGAAGAAAGCTCTTAAGATTTTCGATAAATGGGATACAGTGGGGGGCATGAATCTACGCCGATGCAATGCCGCCGCCATCGCCGCCTATCTGCTGCAAATTTCCGCGGCATGGCTTTGCGGTCAAACCAACCAAACCCTCTATTCCAGCAGCCTGCAAAACGCGTGGGTGGATGAAAGTTGGGCGACCGTCAACCTGTCCAACACCAGTCCCCGGCTTGCCGGTTTTACCAAATCAATCAGTGCCTTCTGCACCGCGTATGGGGCGCTGCAACTGACGCACCCCCCGTCTTCCACAGAGTTCTATTCGGCTCTGACCTTCTGGCTCAACGGCGGGGCTTCAGGCGGGCAGGTGCTGACGGTGGCGGGAACGCTCGATGGGACCGAGCAGACCCTTTATACATTGCCGCCCCTGGCCCCCAACACATGGCAACAGTTTACAATTCCCCTCGCGGCCCTGGGCGTGTCCAATCAGCCGGACTTTGACGGCATTTGGATCTGGAACGACAACGATTTCACCATCCCGACCTTCTATATCGATGACATCGTTTTGCTGGGCGGGCTGCCTCCGCCCTCGCCGCCGCCGAGCACTGCGGTAATGTCCATCTACTCCAATGCGCTGGTCAACGGCTGGCAGGACTGGGGTTGGGCCACGCGGAACTACGCCAATACTTCACCGGTCTATCCCGGCTGCACGGATTCCATCAGCGTGACGATTCCCAGCGCATATGTGGGAATTCAAATCTGGCATCCGGATATGTCGAATGCCGCCTACGCCAGCATTAGTTTCTGGCTCAACGGCGGCGCGAGCGGCGGGCAAGATCTCCAGATGTATGGCATGCTGGACACCAACGGCGTGGAGAACTCTTGGCAGACGGCTTATCATTTGAGCAGCCCGCAGGCCAATACTTGGGTGCAGTACTCGGTGCCCTTGTCCGGCCTGGGTGTGGCGAACATTGGGAATTTCACCGGTTTCGTCATCCAGGACGCGGGCGGCATGGCTGAGCCAACGTTTTACTTGGACGACATCCAACTCAATGGCATCCCACCGCTGGTGGCGAGCGCGGGCGGCAACCTGACCAATTGCACGGGCGGCAGCGCGATAATTGGCGGCAATCCGACGGCCAGCGGCGGCGCGGGCGGTTACACTTACAGTTGGACTCCGACCACAGGTTTGAGCAGCACGACAGTGGCTAATCCCACTGCTTCGCCAGCGAGCACAACCACTTACACGGTCATTGTCACCGATTCCTCGCAGGATGCCGCGTTCGACAGCATGACGCTCACCGTCAACCCCAATGCAGCGGCCATGGTGGGCACGGGTGGCAACCAAGCGATCACTGCGGGCGGTAGCACGGCGGGATTGGGAGGGGTGGCGGGCGGCGGCGCTACAGGTGGCATCTGGACGACTTCCGGCTCGGGCACTTTTGCGCCGAACGCAACCACGTTAAACGCCATTTATGATCCATCCGCAGCGGATGTTGCGGCAGGCATGGTGACGCTGACACTGACCTCAACCGGTGAGCTTTCACCCTGCGGCCCGGCCACGGCGCAAATGTTCGTGACCATCATGAGCACTACGATGATTTATTACAATGCGCTGGTCAACGGCTGGGCGAATGCCAGTTATAATACGACAGTTGATCTATCGAATACTTCACGGCTTTACACCGGCTGCACGGCTTCCATCAGCGCGACCATTACCGGCGGCTACGGCGCCTTTCAGCTGGAGCATAATCCCATGACCAATGGCGGCTATGACAGCATCAGCTTCTGGCTCAACGGCGGCGCGAGCGGCGGACAAATCCTCCAAATGTACGGCAATCTTGCGACTGGATCGCAAAGCGGCCGCTTTGCGTTGAACATACCACCCGCCAACACTTGGGTGTATTACTCAGTGCCGTTGTCGGCCCTGGGTGTGGCGGACGCGACGAACTTCACCGGTTTCGCCATCCAGGACATCGCCGGCACGGCTGAGCCTTCATTTTATCTGGACGACATCCAACTCAGCAGCGCCGCGGCGTCGGCCGTGACGCAGTTGGCGGTGAACGCCAGCCAGTCCATCCGGAGGGCTGACGCGCGTTGGTTCGGCATAAACGTGGCCATGTGGGACGGCATTCTTGACACACCGCAGTCCATCGCTTCGCTGGCCGCCATGGGCGCGCAGGCGTTGCGTTGGCCAGGCGGGTCCGATTCCGATCTGTACCACTGGGTTGATGACCAGTCGGACTACGACGGTTATGCGTGGCCCACGAGCCAGGCCAATTTCATTCAAGTGATCACCAACCTGAACGCGGAAACCATGACCACGGTGAATTACGGCACCGGCACACCGCAGGAAGCGGCCGCCTGGGTGGCCTATTGCAATGCCGCGACGAACGGGGCGGTGCGTTTGGGCGCCGATCAATATGGCATCAACTGGCAAACCTCGGGATTTTGGGCCGCATTGCGGGCATCCGCGCCGCTGCCAACGGACGACGGCTCAAACTTTCTCCGCATCTCGCGGACGGCGCCGCTGGGTTTCAATTACTGGGAGATTGGCAACGAGGTTTACGGCTCCTGGGAAACCGACAGCAACAGTCCGCCCAATGATCCTGTCACGTATGCGGTTCGGGCCATGGAATATATGTCGCTGATGAAACAGGTGGATCCGACGATCAAAATCGGGGTGGTGGTCACGCCCGGCGCGAACAGCTATCCTCACTATACCGACAATCCGGCGGTTGACCCGGTCACCGAACAGGTCAACTTTGGTTGGACGCCCATTTTGCTGGCGACCTTGAAAAGCTTGGGGGTCACGCCGGACTTTGCTATCCACCATCGGTATGCGCAGAATGGGGGCGGGGAGTCTGATGCGGGGTTGTTGCAATCCTCGAGCGGCTGGGCATTCGACGCGGCGAACCTGCGGGGGATGATCAACGATTACATGGGTGCCAATGGCACGAACATCGAATTGGTCTGCACGGAGAACAATTCGGTTTCCTCCAATCCCGGCAAACAAACCGTGAGCCTGGTCAACGGCCTTTTCAAAATGGACAGCCTGGCCCAACTCATGCAAACGGAGTTCAACGGGCTTTTCTGGTGGAACCTGCGCAACGGCGGCGACTCCTACGGCTACAACGTGAGCCCCTCACTTTACGGCTGGCGTCTTTACGGCGATTACGGAGTCCTGGAGGGAACCGATCTATACCCAACCTATTACACGACGGCGCTGATGACGAATTTTGTGCAGGCGGGGGACACGGTGGTGGGCGCCGCCAGCGATTGGCCGCTGCTCCCGGTCTATGCCGCCCGGCGCCAGGACGGCAGCCTGACGGTGCTGACCATCAATAAGGATCCTGTCAACACCCTGACTGGGCAGTTGTCGGTGGCGGGCTTCGCCCCCGGCTCGGAGGTCGCCGTCTATTCTTATGGGATTCCGCAGGATGAAGCCGCGGAATATGGCGCCGGCTCTCCGGACATTGCGCAATCGGCCCTGTGCATCAGCTCGACAAGCTTCAACTACTCCTTCCCGCCTTATTCGGCCACCGTGATGGTGTTCCCGCCGCAGGCACATTTGCTGCCACTTGCACTCGAACGGACCGCAAACCAGTTCGTTTTTCAAATCCAGGGGCAAACTGGCGTTACCTATGTCCTCGAGAATTCGACAGACCTGGCTAACTGGACTTCCGTCAGCACCAACACGCTCGCTGCCGGCATATTGAACGTCACCAATTCCATCTCTCCATCGCGACCGGCGCAGTATTGGCGCGTGCTCTGGCAACGCTAGCGTGCTGTTACAGACATGAATTTACAATGAACCCCTCTCCCCGCGTTGCGGGGAGAGGGTGGCCGCAGGCCGGGAGAGGGGTTCGTAAAGTATTGATTTTATGTTGTAGCGTCGGCGCTGTGCGCCGATTTGCTGAGCCAGTAGGGGGGCCACGACTGAAGTCAGAAGGACACAGATTTGCAGCCCGGGCCAATACATCTTTCAGACTTTTTAAACACCAAGGGCGCGAAGGACACGAAGACGGGCCATGGGATTAACCACATAGAGCACACAGACCACAAGGAACTGGGCAGGTCAGGGAAAACCCAGTCAATCGCGCAATGGACGGATGGAACCAGATTTGCAGCCCCGGCCAATAGATCTGTCAGGATGTTGATGCCCGGTCCTCGCCGCCCGGGCTGCGGCCAAAATCCCCCGCCGCAGGAATCCTCGTAGTTTCCAAAAGGCTCTTGGAGATCATCCAAAAACGACCCCAACCATGGGTTGCCCCCTCGGCCCAAAAAACAATGGTGCCACTCGCAAAATCGGGCGGTATATATGGTTTGACCCCTCGCACCCTCGCATCCCTCGCACGCAGGGGGTGGCGGACCCATACCGCGCCACCACAGCATCCAAAACCGTGGTTTATAATACATATTAGCAAATCTGAAATTCTTCAATAGGTCTTGACATCTTGCCTTATTCTTGATAATGACTCTTTTCTTAGAAAGGAAGCGTGGCGGCTTCTGATTCTGTTGAAAACAACCTGAGAAAGTTGAGCGAAACATGAAACCAAACATTTTACAGTTCCACCTGGCGTCTGGCGCTCTTTTAGCGGCGCTGCTGCTGCCGGGCGTCGCCAAAGCCCAGACGGTTGACCTTTATACCATCAGCGTTGATGAGAATGGGAACGGGACGTACGCTGAATACTCGCCTCCGGTGGTCGGCGCGCCGTATCTGATTGGATCAGGCACGTTGCAGACGGAGGAGAGCGGCCCGGGACTCACCTACATTCTGCCTTACGCGATTCACATTAACCAAAACAGCACCCAATGGTTGGGCGTATATGATGCCGACGGGACGACCAAATCCGACTTGGTCAATTGGCAGAACAACGGCCCAGGAGGCACAGGCACAATGACTATCTACAGCAACGACAATGATGGTGATGCGGCTGACGTCACCCCCGCATTTTGGTCCACCATTGCCGGGAATTGGAGCGGGTTCACGACCGAGGAGGACGCAAATGGACTTGCGTTCTACAGCACCTATATCGACACGGGCGGTGTTCCGGGCGACCCTTCTCCCCACCCAACGGTCGAGGCATTCTATGATATCAACAGCGGAGTTCCAGAGCCAAGCACATTGACCTTGGGTGTCCTTGGCCTGAGTGGTTTCCTTTTGAAGCGCCGGCAATCACGAAGCTGACCGGGCCGCATTTTAAACGCAGACCCGCGAGGACAACCGGTTAAACGGCCCTTGGCGGGTTCGTTTTTTTTCTAAATACGATTGGATTACAGGTGCCTTCATAATTGCTTTGCCTTTCAATGCCTCTCTTTTCCTGTCTCCGTTTTTTCGCGCGGCCCCATTTCACATGATTGATTAAATCATTTCCTGCTCTGATTTGTCACGTTGCGACTTTGGCTTTGCGGACTTGGCCACTTGCGCTTCCTCTGCCGCTCTTTTGAGGTTGAGAGCGAGCAGATGTTCCAGAATTTGCTCATCCGTCAAATCTGCGGGGAAGCCGTAGGCGACGGCGGCGTCCAGCTTCTTGTGCGCGAAATCAAGCCATACTCGCGGTACGCCGCACGGTTGTTCTTTTTCCGTTCTGGTTTGACATCCAGCACCTGCAAGACGGGTGTGCGGTCATTGTCAAAACCGTTGTCGCGCCGCCATTGCAGATAGCCGATTTGCACGGACACTTGCGCCAACTCGAAGGCGTAAGGATTGATTTCAATGGCTTTCAATTGCTGCACGCCGACCCGAGGCTCGACAAGAACGTCAATCTCCGTGCCGAAGGAAATAACTTCCTTCTCCAGTCCCAGCAAAAGTTGAAGCGAGACGTAAAGGAAGTTGCCGCTGCCGCAGGCGGGATCAAGCACTTGAATGTCCGCCAATCGCCCGACAAATTTATTCAACATGTTGTATTGCAGCGTGGTGCTGTGCCGCTTCAAGCCCGTGGCCGTTTCAAAAAGTTTTAGTCCCGCTTTGGGAGGCACACTCAATACCGAGGCATGAATGTGCCGCACTTCCTCGCGAAGCTCCCTCCATTCCCGACGGAGCGGAGCCATTAGCACGGGTTCAACGAGCGTCTGGATGTCTGATTCGCTCGTGTAGCGTGCGCCAAGTTGCGCGCGAAGATTTTTTCTGCCAATTCCTCCGTAACTCGCGCTGTTGTTCGCTGTGGCCGAAGGTAATCCGGGTTCGTGAAAACATCACGAAGCAACTTCAGGATTTCAGGATTATCAATCTGCGCATTCTTGAATTCGTGAAGGTCTTGAACGGTGCCATTGAAGTTGGTGCGGATGATGTAACGGTCAAAATCGCAGACCACGAGCAATGGCGGATTGAGCAACGATTCGCGGTAGCGAAGAAGTTGCTTGTAAGCCTCGTCGAGGTTCTTCTTTTCGCCTTTGTATTCCCAGGCGAAACAGCCTTTTTTCCAAACGTCGGCAAAACCGCGCTCGGTGGGTTCGCCCGCGCCGGCGGTTGCTTGCAACTCGAAAAGTTCCGCGTCCTTGACGACCCGCTTTTGGAAGCAAAAGCTTTCGGTACCGGATGGATCTGCTTCAGCGGGCGTCTGTTGGTCAAGCAACCGGCAGAGGTCGCCGAAATGCTCCTGGTAGGCGGACGTTTCCTTGCCCTGGTAACGCGACCATTTCTTTTTGAATTCGGCGGCGGTCATTTGAGCCATATTTTACTTTACCAGACAGCGAACAAGTCGCATGGAGGGCCAGAGCAGTGCGACGTTAACAAACGAGCGGCCACAAAAGCAAGGATAGGAAAGCCGCTTTAGCCTTCAGCCTTCAGCCTTTTTTTGGCTGTTGTGTTTGGCTTTTATTGTTCAATGTTCCGGGAATGGCATGGACGAAAATGGTGTCCGCACCTGATTCTGATTCGCTTCCGCCGCGCTGGCAGAGGGCGTGGCGCTGGGGTGTGCCGGGGTTCACGCTGGTCGCCCTGGCCCTGCTCGCCTTGAATTGCGTCTTCAATCCCAAAATACATTTTCTGACGCCCGGTCCCGGCCAATGGATCGTTTATCCGCTGCCGCCCGAAGGTCATACTTATCCTGCCTTTGAGTTGGTTGGAGTTTTTCGACGCGATTTCGTGCTGTCGGAAAAGCCGGCCTCGGCCACGCTCTCCTGGCGGTGCTTCACGAACGGCGGGGTGAGTGTCAATGGTACGGTTGTGCTGCGCCCCGGCCCTGCTTCCGAAAGCTGGAAGACAACTTCGCAAGCGGATATCGCTCGTTTTCTGCGGCAAGGGACTAATGAGATTCTGGTCTTGGTCACAAACCGGCTTGGCCCTCCAGCCTTGAGCTTGGAACTCAAATCAGATGTGCCGATCCGGTTGCCTGACAATTCGGTGTTGTCTCTCTCGCCCCGCGCAGCGGGGAGAGAGTCGGAGAGAGGGGTTTTGACGACCGATCGGATAGACATAAAAACAGGAAGTTTCCGGCTCACATCGGATGAATCCTGGGAAGTTTCCGTGTCTGGCTCCGATTGGCGTTCGGCCTTGGCGTCGTCGGCGACCCCGCGGGCGGGCAAAGGCGATGAGCTTTCGTTGTTGGAAACCACGGGCGGCGCGTGGGGACGATGCTGGCGGTGGGAATGTGTTTTTGCCGCGATTTCGATCTGCGGGGTGGCGCTTTTGCAATGCTGCGCAGGCCGGGTGTCGTTGCCGAAGAAGGTTCTGATCCTGCTGGCGGCGGCCTGGGCGTTGCTGTTGATACATAATTTCCCGTTCGTGCCTCTCGCTTCCGGGTTCGACGGTCCGGCGCACCTGGAGTATGTGAGCTACATCCAGGACCACCACTGGCTGCCCAACGCCCGCGAGGGTTGGGAGATGGTCCAGCCCCCCCTGTACTACATGATTGCCGCGAAGCTCCTGGACTTGGGCGGCTGCAAAGCCATTCAGCCTTTGGGCGCGCTGCTCCTGAGATACCTGAACCTCGTCATCGGGGCGGCGACCCTGGCCCTGATCTTCACCGGTCTGCGTCTGATCTTTCCGGGCGATTGGAAGAAGCCGCTGGCGGGCGTGGTCTTCGCCGCGTTTTTGCCGGCGCAACTCTGCCTGCTCCACTACACGACCAATGAGACGCTCTCGGCCATGTTTGTCACCGCCGCGCTGTGCGTGACACTGCATCTTTTGCGGGAGCATCAGCCGTGGTGGGGGTGGCACGGGGTATTGGGCATCGTGCTTGGGCTGGCACTGTGGAGCAAGGCCTCGGCCGTCCCGGTGGTTCCCGCGATCCTGGGCGCGTTGGCGGTGAAATTGATGCTGCGTCGCGAACGGGCATTGCATGTCTGGCTGGGCACCATCGGCGCGCCGTTGCTGATTTGCCTGTGCATGAGCGGCTGGCATTACCTGCAACTGTGGCGCGATTTCGGCAATCCGCTGACCGGGGGTTGGGACCCGAAAGTGGTTGCGCCCTGGTGGCAAATCAAAGGATTCCAAACTCCCGCCTATTATTTCTCCTTTGGCGACGCGCTGACGCGCCCGTTCTTCAGCGGCCTGCACAGTTTCTGGGACGCTTTCTACACAACCCTTTGGGGCGACGGCCTTTTGGGCGGCAAGATTGACGTCTGGGGCCGTCCTCCCTGGAATTACGATTTGATGGCGGTGGGCTATGTCTTGGCGCTGGCGCCCACCGTGCTCGTGCTGACGGGGTTGGTTCGCACCCTGGCCATGTCCTTTCGCGCGGCCAATCTGGCCTGGATATTATTGATCGGCCTGGGCTGGCTGTTTGCCTTTGCTATACTTGACATGAGTTTGAAGGTGCCGTCCTACTCGCACACCAAGGCATTCTTCGGACTGCCGGTCCTGCTGACATTTTGCGCGCTGCTGGCGCTGGGGTTTGAATACTGGGCGGGCCGCGGCAAGGCGGCGCGGTATGCATTGGGGGTGGCTTTGGGGATTTGGCTGGTCAATCTTTACGCATCGTTATGGATTATCCCCGATTCCGCGCAAACTGAGCTTTCCTCAGGCATCGCCACCTCCGTTTATGGAAAACAGGACGCTACTGAAGCTTTTTTGAACGTGCTGCACCATTATCCCGGCAACAGTCAGGCCACGATCTGGCTTGCCTCATTGGAGTCCCCAAAGCATCTGGAGCAGGCTGTGAACCTGCTGGAACAGGCTCTCAAGCACAACCCGGCCAACGCCGCCATCGAATCCTTTCTGGCCCGGGACCTCCTGCTTTGCAATCGATTGGACGAGGCGGTCATCCATGCCAAACACGCGGTTGAACTGGCGCCCGAAGACGAAGTCGCCGCGCGGATGTGGTGCGCGGTGGCATTGCGTCATAAAGATTATGAGGAAACCGTTGCGGCGGGGCGCCATGCGTTAAGTTTGAACCCGGCCGATGGGGAGAGCCATTTCAATCTGGGTGTGGCCCTGATGAACCTGCGGCAAATCCCGGAGGCGATCAGCCAACTCTCGGCCATAGTAAATGCCCAACCAGCATGGGCCGACGCGCAGTTTTGCCTGGGCCTCTGCCTTCTGGACCAGCCGGGAAAACGGGACGAAGGCCTCGGCCATTTGAGGGAAGCAGCGCGCCTCAACCCGGCGAATACGGCTTGGCAAACGATGCTGCAAGGCGCCCTCGAGGGACATTGATCGTGGCAATGGCTGTTTTTGGCTGTAGTGTTTTGCATTAATTGTCCAATGTTCCGGGAATGGCACAACCGAAAACTGTGTCCGCACTTGATCCTGATTCTCTCCCGCCGCGCTGGCAGGGGGCGTGGCGCTGGGGCGCGCCGGTCCTGACGCTGGCGGCCCTGGCTTTGCTCGTCTGGAATTGCCTCTTTAATCCCAAGATCCGTTTTCTGACTCCGGGCCCTGGAAAATGGATTGTCTACCCGCTTCCTCCAGAGTGGCGTCCTTATTCTGGTTTTGAGTTGACGGGCTCTTTCCGTCGCTCTTTTGTGCTGCCTGAAAAGCCCGCCGCGGCATTGCTCTCCTGGCGGTGTTTCACGAACGGCGGGGTCCGTGTCAACGGCACGGTCATTCCGCGCTCCGGCTTTTCTTCCGAAAACTGGAAGACCACGTCGCAATTTGAGATTGGACCGTTTCTGCGGCAAGGGACCAACGAGATTCTCATAATGGTCACAAACCAATCAGGCCCACCGGCGTTAAGCCTGGAACTCAAATCGGAAAACTTCCTGCTCAGCTCCGATGAAGCCTGGGAGGTTTCCGTTTCCGGATCGGATTGGCGTTCAGCCCAAGCCGCCTCGGCGACCCCCAGGCCGGGGAAAGGCAATGAGCTTTCCTTGTTGGAAACAACAAGAGGAGCGTGGGGACGATGCTGGCTGCGGCTGTGTCTTTTTGCGGCGATTTCAGTTTGTGGGATTGAGCTGTTCCAATACTACATTGGCCGGACCGTGTCTTCTGGTCCGGCAACGGGCTGCCCAAAAATGATATTGTTCCTGCTGGCGGCGGTTTGGGGGCTCTTGCTCCTGCACAATTATCCGTTCATCCCGGCCGCCGCCGGTTTTGACGCTCCGGATCACCTGGCTTACGTGCGGTATGTTCAAGACCACCATCGGCTGCCGGATGCCCGGGAGGGATGGGAAATGTTCCAACCGCCGTTGTACTACGTGATTTGCGCGAAGCTCCTGGATCTGGGCCGATGGAAGGCGTTTGAGCCTTCGGGCATGATGCTTTTGCGATTCCTGAGCCTGGCGATCGGGGCGGTGAATTTGGGGCTGATCTTTGCCGGTTTGCGGTTGATCTTTCCCGGTGATTGGAAGAAGTCGCTGGCCGGCTTGGTTTTGGCCGCGTTTTTGCCGGCGCAACTCTGCCTGCTGCATTACACGACCAACGAAACGCTCTCGGCCCTGTTTGTCACCGGGGCGCTGTGCCTGGCGCTGCATTTGTTGCGGGCGGGGCAGCCGTGGTGGGGATGGCACGGGATGCTGGGAATCGCCCTTGGGCTGGCCTTGTTGAGCAAAGCCTCGGCTGTGCTGGTCGTGCCGGCGGCACTGGGAGCGCTGGCGATGAGATTCGCACTGCGCCGCGAGCGGGGATTGACAGTCTGGCTGGGCGGCATTGGCGCGCCGCTGTTGATCTGTCTGCTCATTGGCGGCTGGCATTATCTGAAGTTGTGGCGTGATTACGGCAATCCCTTGATTGGCAATTGGGACGTGAGAATAGCCGCGCCGTGGTGGCAGGCCAAAGGTTTTAGAACGCCCGGCTATTTTTTCTGTTTCGGCGACGCTTTGACGCGTCCGTTTTACAGCGGCTTGCACAGTTTCTGGGGGTGACGGGCTTATGGGCGGGACGGGCGACGTTTGGGGTCGTCCTCCCTGGAATTACGATTTGATGGCGGTGGGATATGTTCTGGCGCTGGTCCCTGCGGCGCTGGTGCTGACCGGGTTGGTTTGTGCCCTGGCCAGAAGCTTTCGCGCGGCGGATCCGGTCTGGTTAATGTTGACCGGTTTGGGATGGCTTTTTGGTTTCGCCATTTTGGGCATGAGTTTGAAGGTGCCGTCCTACGCACAGGCCAAAGCCTTTTACGGACTTCCCATCCTGCTGTCATTCTGCGCGTTCGGGGCGTTGGGATTTGAGTTCTGGGCCGGCCAAGGCAAAGTGGCACGTTATGTCGTGGGGGTGGTTCTGGGAATTTGGCTGGTCAATCTTTACGCATCGTTTTGGATCAGGCCAAACACGGTCCAAACCGAGCTTTCGTCAGCCATCGCCGCCTCCGTTTATGTAGAGGGGGATTCTACTGAAGGCTTTCTGAACGTGCTCCGGCATTATCCCGGCAACAGCCAAGCCACGATCTGGCTCGCGGCGGTGGAATGCAAAGAGCATCCGGAACAAGCGGTGAAACGTCTTGAGCAGGCCGTCAAGAACGACCCTGCCAGCGCTTGGATCAACTACTATCTGGCCCGGGATCTCTCGCTTTGCGGCAGGTTGGACGAAGCGGTGGTTTACGCCGAGCACGCGGTTGAACTGGCGCCCGAAGAGGAGGTTGTCGCTCAGGGGTGGTGCATGCTGGCGTTGCGTCACAATAGTTACGAGGAAGCGGTGAAGGCGGGGCGCATTGCTTTAAGCTTAGACCCCACCGATGTGGGGACCCATTTCAATCTGGGGGTGGCCTTGATGAACCTGCGGCAAATCCCGGAGGCGATCCGCCACCTCTCGGCTGTGGTTGACGCCCAATCGACACGAGCTGACGCGCAGTTTTACCTGGGCCTGGGCCTTCTGAACGAGCCGGGAAAACGGAATGAAGGCCTCGGCCATTTGAAAGAAGCGGTGCGCCTCAATCCGACAAATACCGTCTGGCAAGCGATGTTGCAAGGCGCCCTCGAGGGACACTGACCGCGTGACCGGCCGATTTTTGGCTGTTGTATTTCGCTTTTATTGTTCAATGTTCCGGGGATGACGCCGATTGCCGCATTGGCCGCGTTGATTGTTTTTTCCGGGGCCAGCTTTTTCTTTGCCCTGGCCGAAACGTCGCTTTTCTCGCTGGGCAAATGGCAACTGCGCCAATTGGAGGAGCGCGCGCCGGGTTCGGGAAAAATCATCCGCCGTTTGCTGGCGGAACCACAGGATCTCCTGGCCACTCTGGTGCTGGGCAACAGTTTTGCCAACGCGGGCATTGTGGGTGTGGCGCTGTGGGTCGCAATCAGCCGCAGCTGGCCTTTGGGAGTAGCTATTCCCGCATTGTTGGCCGTGATTTTATTCGGGGCGGAAGTGGCCCCCAAGACGCTGGCCGTGCGCGCGCCGGAACTCTGGGCCTTGCGCGTGGGGCGGCCGATGCTTTGGTTGCAGGATTTGAGCCAGCCCTTGCGACGGGTGGCGCAAGCGACGACGAATTTCGTGTTGCGCCTGTTCGTGGCCACGCCCACACGGCTGCCCGAGGGCCTTTCCGACGCCGAATACCAGGAGCTGTTGGAAATGGCTTATCAGCAAGGCGCCCTGGCGGCTGGAGAGAAGGAGATCATCCTGCAAATCATCAGCCTGGACCGCCGCAAGGCCGGGGAGGTCATGAAACCGCGCACGCAAATGGCCTGCATTTCCGACGATCTTTCGGTGGAGGAATGGATCGCGGAAGCCCGCCGCTTCAAACACCGTCGGCTGCCGATTTACGATGTATCGGTGGACACGATTGTTGGCGTTCTGAACACGCGGGCGTTCCTGCTGGATCCAGCGGCGGATTTGGCCCTGGCCATCGAGTTTCCTTCTTTTGTGCCGGAAAGCGCCAATCTGTTGCAGCTACTCAAGAGCTTGCAGCGGCAGCAGCGCGGGCTGGCCATTGTCCTGGATGAATTTGGCGGCACGGCGGGCATTGTGACCATCGAAGACATTCTGGCCGAGGTGCTGGGGGAATTGCACAGCGATCACGACCCGCAACCGCCCGTTCTGGAAAGGCTCGGCCCCGACCGCTGGCGCGTGGGCGGCTCGTTGCGCCTGGACAATTTCCGTCGCGAATACGGCCTGCTCCAGGACGTGCCCGGCGTCGAAACGATGGCCGGGCTGGTGCTCAATAAATTGGAAGTGGTGCCGGTGCAGGGCGATGCGGTGACGATTGACGGTCTGCGCCTGACGGTGCAGGCCGCCGACGAGCGGCGCATCCGCGAATTGTTGGTCGAAGTCGTCAAGAAACGGTGAACCATGACGGATACTGACATATTATTGACGTTGATCGTGATCGTTTGCGTCGCTTTGTCGTTCCTGTTTTCGGGCATCGAGACCGGGGTGCTGGCGCTGAATCGATTCCGCGTCCGGCAACGCATGAGGACGGGAGACCGGCGCGCCGTCGTGTTGCATGGCTTCCTGGAGAATCCTGAGGATTTTCTTTGGACAATCCTGGTCGGCAACACGGTGGTCAATTTCATTATCTTCAGCCTGGGCGCGATCCAATTATATTATTGGCTGGGAGACCGGCCAATCTTGTGGGCCATGGTGTTTCTGCCGGCGGTGTTCGTTTTTTACATCGCCTGCGAACTCGTGCCCAAGACGCTGTTCCAGCGTTCTCCCAATCGTCTGACGATGGTCCTGGCGCTGCCCTTTCGGTGGATCCATCGGATTCTTGCGCCGCTGGTGGCGGTGGCGGGGTGGTTTTCGCGCGGGCTGCTGCATTGGACGGGCGGCAAGGCCCTGACCGGGCGGCTTTTTGGCAGCCGGGAAGAACTGCGGTTCATCATGCAGGAATCGGCGCCGAGTTTGACTTCGGAAGAAAAAACGATGATCAACCGTGTCCTGGACCTGCCGAACCTTGACGTGCGCCATGTCATGGTTCCGTTGGCCGACACGATCAAGGTGGAGGCGTCCATGCCGCTGGGACAGGTGCTGGCCCTTTGCAGCGAGCGGAGGTTGACGCGCGTGCCGGTGACCGATGCCGCGACGAAACGGATCATGGGGGTCATCAATCTGGAATATATTCTTTACCTCGACGGATTGGACATGGCGAAAGCGGCGCGGGAATACATTCAAGCCCCATTTTTCCTGCCGGAAGGACTGCACCTGGAAGAGGCCCTGCGCCGGATGCAAAGCGCCGGTTCCCGCCTGGCCGTGGTCCTGGGGCAGAACCATCGCGAGACGGGAATCATCAGTTTGCAAGACATTCTTAAAGTGATTTTTGGAGAGGTGACATTATAAATTCCTGATGGTCAGCAATGCCATAACCGCCAACGTGCTCCGCTTGCTCGGCCTGCTGGCCATTGTCCTGGTTAACGGCTTTTTTGTCGCGGCCGAATTTGCCTTCGTGAAATTGCGCGACACGCAACTGGACGCGCTGATTGTCGGGGGAAATCGCCGGGCGCGGTTGGCGCGCCATATCCTGCACAACCTGACTTCGTACCTGAGCGCGACCCAATTGGGCATTACGATGGCGAGCCTGGGTTTGGGCTGGCTGGCGCAACCGGTTTTCATGGACTTGCTCGGTCCGCCGTTGCGCTTGCTGGGGGTTCATTCCGAGAGTCTGCTGCATTCGATTGCTTTTGCCGCCGGGTTTTCCATTGCCACATTTCTGCAAATTGTCCTGGGCGAATTGGGGCCGAAATGGTTTGCCATTCAAAAGGCGCTGCCGACGGCATTGTGGGTGGCGCGTCCGTTGGAGTGGTTTTACCGGGCTTCCTATCCCTTCAACTGGCTGCTCAACCAATCCGCCCAGTGGCTCTTGCGGCGCATCGGCCTCGAGCCGGCGGGGTCCTCGCTCTTCGTTCATTCTGAGGAAGAATTGCGGCTGATGCTGGCGGAGAAACGCCCCGGCGCCACCCGCCTGGGCCGCGACATCACGTTGAACGCGCTGGATTTGGGGCGGCGCATCGTGCGCAACGTCATGCGCCCCCGGCAGGAAATCGCGGCGTTGAACACGGAGGACAGTTTGCAGGATTGCCTGGAAAAAGCCGAAAAAACCCGTTACTCGCGCTTCCCCCTTTGCGAGGCGGGCGATCTGGACAAGACGCTCGGCGTGGTGCATTTCAAGGATTTGTTTGCCGTCCGCGCCAAGGCGCAACGCGGGGCCGATCTGGCGGCGGTGGCGCGGAAATTAATTTACGTGCCCGAGACGACGCGCCTGGAGAAATTGCTGGAACTGTTCCTGGCGCGAAAGATTCATTTCGCCATTGTTGTTGACGAATACGGCGGCACCATCGGCATGGTCACGCTGGAGAACATCCTGGAGGAGTTGGTCGGGCAGATTCAGGACGAGTTCGACCAGGAAAAGCCGCTGCTGCTGCGGCGGGATGACAATCATTGGGAATTGGACGGCGCGTTGCCGGTGCATGAACTGGCGGACGTGGTCGGGCGGAATTTATCCGACGACGGCATGGCCACGACCAGCGGCTGGGTCACGCAGCGGCTGGGGGGCTTCCCCAAAACGGGCGACGTGCTGCAACTGGGCGATTACGAACTGCGCGTGGAAGCGACCGAGGGGGCGCGGGTGGCGCGATTGAAATTGACACGACAGCCGGCGGGCGAACCACCCACTAATCCGTAAGGCGGAAATAGATACACTTGAGATATTCGCCTTCGGGAAAAGTGGCGGGGTGGTCCGGCGCGTGTTGCGTGGTGCGCAGTTCGGTGAATTTTCGGCCTGATTTTTGGGCCGAGGCGCGGGCGAGGGTGAAGAATTCTTCGGCGGACACATGCGCGGAACAGGAGGCCGCAACGAGGATGCCGTTTTTGTTCAGACGCGCCAGGCTCGCCTCGATCAGTTTTGCGTAGGCGGCGATCGCGTCATCTTTTTCGGACTCCCGTTTGGCCAGCGACGGAGGGTCAAGAATAATTAAATCGAAGCGCTCTTCGGGCTGTTCCCGCAGCCAGAGGAAGGCGTCGGCTTGCAGGGTTTCATGGCGGCATTGCGGCACGGACGGGTGGTCCTGGTTCAGGGCGAAATTGCGGCGGGCCGCGGCCAGGGCGTGTTCGCTGATGTCCAGGCTGCAAACACGGACGGCGCCGCCGCGCGCGGCATAGACGGAGAATGCGCCGGAATAGCTGAATAAGTTCAAAACGGAGCGTCCCTGCGCCAGCGCTTCGACGTTGCGCCGGTTTTCGCGTTGATCGAGAAAGAAGCCTGTTTTTTGGCCGCGCAAAACATCGGCTTCGAAACGCAAGCCGTTTTCCAGGAAGATCACAGGCCCGTCGAGCGGGGCACTTGCCGGCACCGGCACGGTTGGGTGGGACGAACCCCTCTCCCTGACCCTCTCCCCACTTTGTGGGGCGAGGGGATTGGCAAATCGCGATGTGGCGGTGTCGAGCTGCGGGGAATTGAGTCCCGCGCCGCGCAATATCTGGCCGTCCTTTACGCCATACTCGTCGAGGGCCAGTTTCTGGATGTTGCGGCTGAGGCGCAAAATGAGGCGGGCTTCGCCTTTGAGCAAATCAGCCGTTTCATCAAGACGCGGCAGCCATGCCGCCGTGTATATTTTGAGGACGCGCGTGGCGCCATATTGATCCAAAACAAGACCCGGCCAGCCGTCGTTCTCGCCGTTGATGCAGCGAAAGCCGGTGGTTTGGGGATCGAACAGGCCGTGGCGAAGGGCAAGCGCTTTGGCCGCGCGTTGCCGCCACCAGGCGGGATCGAGCGGCTGCGGTTTGCCCGCGTGCAAAACACGCACACGAATGGGGGATCGCGCATCAAACAATCCAATGGCAAGGAAATGGTCGGCGCGATCGAAGATGACCGCCAGCTCGCCCGTCGTGCCGGGACGGTTTTGCCCGCGCACGCTTTGGGCGAAGACCCACGGGTGACCCGCGCGCACCCTGTTTTCCGCCGCTGCGGTGACGCGGAGGCGAAGAGCCGGGCGACCCGGGATGGCAGTCTCTTTTGCTGTTTTCACTGGAACGGCGATTGAAAGAACTCCGAATGATCGCGCTGAAAGTGATCCGTGATCAAAGCTAAAATGGCCAATTCGCCAGGGTCGGCATTGTAAATGCTTATATGGATATTGGTATGACACCAATGAAACGTCAGCAGAACGGTCGCATCATTGACATCGTGCAATGGGTCGGATTGATCCTATTGATCAGCTTCACCTACCGGCATTTTGGGCCGGAAGCCCGCACGCCGATCACCCCGGCCGTTGTAGGCATTTTTGGCGCGGCTGTGTTTCTGCTGCTCGGTCCCATCCCCTTGAAATTCAAGGGATAAGCGGCGCTGGCGCGTGCGGTCCAATTTGTGGTTGTCAGGCCTTCCCGTTTTTCCGACACGGGGAGGCAATTGATAGCGGGTGATTCCTGAACCCGGCGCAAATCCAGAACCAAAGACGAGTCAAAGCCTTCGCGGCAATAAATCTTCGTTTTCCTCCCTGCTCGATTCTTAGACAAAGGTGTCTTTAAATGGCGCATCTGGCGTGGTATTTGTTTGGCACTCATGATGCGAGCGCGCAAAAAATGATCGGCCAACAATCTTCGTCAAACGTCCCCGTCGGAGCGGGCTGGTGGAAGCAGCACTGGCAGGTGGCGGGGATTTGTCTTGTGCTGGCGGCGATCACCTTCGCGGTTTTTGGGCAGACGGCGGGCTTCGAGTTTGTCAACTATGATGATGGCTTCTATGTCTATCATAACGCGAAAGTCGCGGGCGGTTTAAGCATGAAGGGACTCGCTTGGGTCTTCACCCATGCGGACTGCCATCTATACCATCCCTTGACGATGCTTTCGCTCATGGCGGATTGTCAACTGCACGGACTCCGCGCTGGCGGGTATCATTTCACCAACGCCCTGTTGCACACCGCATCGGCCATCCTGCTGTTCCTTGTTTTGCGCCAGATGACGGGCGCGCAGTGGCGTAGCGCG
Source organism: Verrucomicrobiota bacterium (assembly GCA_050014435.1). Classification (GTDB taxonomy): domain Bacteria; phylum Verrucomicrobiota; class Verrucomicrobiia; order Limisphaerales; family Palsa-1400; genus DASRLE01. The sequence continues at coordinate 62,696 of JBEKDI010000025.1, forward strand.
TTTGTGGCGGCCGTGTTTGCCATTCATCCGTTGCGGGTGGAATCGGTGGCTTGGGTGACGGAACGGAAGGACGTGCTCAGCGCCTTTTTCTTTATGCTCACGCTCGGCGCATATGCCCGTTATGCCCAGAAGCCGGGTTCACTGGCCCGCTACCTGATGGTTGTCGTGGCGTACGTGCCGGCCTTGCTTTCCAAGCCGACAGTGGTGACGCTGCCGTTTGTGCTCTTGCTTTTGGACTATTGGCCATTGCGCCGTTTTGAATCCTGCAAGTTCTCGAGATTGGTTCTGGAAAAGATTCCGTTGCTGGCGCTGGCCGGCGGGGTGTGCGCAATGACTGTTATGGCGGCGGGAAAAGAGGTCGCGGGCTACGCTAATGTTTCCATTCCTTCGCGCCTCGACAATGCGTTGGTTTCCTATGCCGTTTATCTGCGGCAGATGGTTTGGCCGGAAGGGCTGGCGGTTTTCTATCCCCGGCTCGAGAAGGGTTATCCCGTTTGGACAATAGCCTTGTCATTCCTCTTGCTGGGCTTGATCACCGGGGGAGTTTTGGCCTTTCAGCGGAAGCGCCGCTGGCTTTTGGTCGGATGGCTTTGGTATCTGGGAATGCTAACGCCGATGATCGGGCTTGTGCAGGCAGGCGCGTTTGCGCACGCGGATCGCATGACCTATCTGCCGCAGATCGGGATTTATGTGGCGCTGGCTTGGCTGGCGGCAGAGTGGAGCGCAAAGCTTGCAGGCCGCGTGGCGGTTTGCGTTCTTATGACCACTGTCTTGGGAGTGTTGATGATCTGCGCCGGGAAACAGACCGCCTATTGGCAAAACAGCGAAACTTTGTGGTCCCACACCCTGGCCTGCACCACGGGCAATTACATGGCCCACTACAATCTTGGTGTCGATCTTGCCGAAAACGGATTAGAGGCCGAGGCAATCAGCCATTACCTTAAAGTTGTGCAAATCAAGCCGGACCACGCTGAAGCGCGGAACAACCTTGGGGGTGTCTATTTCAGACAGGGGCGGGTGGACGAGGCGATCTCGGAATATCAAAAGGCGGTGCAGATCGAACCGGACTATGAGGTTGCCCACTACAACCTTGCCACAGCTTTGCTGCAAGAGGGACGCACGGCCGAAGCGGTTTCCCATTATCAACGCGCCCTGCAGATCGAACCCGCCAATGCGTCCATCAAAAACAGTCTGGCGTGGCTCCTGGCCACCTATTCGGAGGCGTCGCTGCGCGACGGCAAAAGGGCGGTGGAGCTGGCCTCTCAGGCCAATGAACTTTCGGGTGGAGAGAACCCGGCCATTCTCCGCACGCTGGCTGCGGCCCTGGCTGAAACCGGACGATATGGCGAAGCTGTGGAAACGGCGCAACGGGCATTGGACCTGGCCGGGGCTCAATCGAAAACCGGGCTGGCCGGGCAACTTCAATCTGAGATAAAACTTTACGAGGCGGGCAAGCCGATCCGCGGCCAGGATGGAACAACCACCAAACCAATAAACAGATGACCGGCCAGGAATCCTCTTCCAATGCCACCATTGGCACGGGTCAACGGGAGCCGCGCTGGCGGGCGGCGGCGGTTTGCCTGGTGCTGGCAGCCATGACTTTTGTTGTGTTCGGACAAACGCTGCGGCATGAGTTTATTGACTTCGATGACCGCGCCTATGTGTACGAAAATCCGCTGGTCGCACAAGGTCTGACGCTCAAGGGCATCGTCTGGGCATTCACCCATTTCCATTCCGCCAACTGGCATCCGCTGACCTGGCTTTCCCACATGCTGGACTGTCAATTATATGGACTGCATCCTGCCGGACATCATCTGAGCAATATCCTGCTCCACATCGCCACGGTGAGCGCGTTGTTTCTGGTTCTGCGGCAGATGACCGGGGCTTTTTGGCGCAGCGCCTTTGTCGCGGCGGTCTTTGCCATTCATCCGTTGCGGGTGGAATCGGTGGCGTGGGTGGCCGAGCGCAAGGACGTGTTGAGCGGGTTGTTTTTCATGCTGACCATCGGGGCTTATGTGCGGTATGCGCGCCGGGCTTGGTCATGGAGGAATTACGGGCTGGTGATGTTTCTGTTTGCGATGGGACTGATGTGCAAGCCCATGCTGGTGACGCTGCCCGTGGTGTTGCTGTTGCTGGACTATTGGCCGTTGCGAAGGGTGGCGTCGCCGGGAAGATTGGTGGCGGAGAAGCTGCCCTTGCTGGCTCTTTCCGCAACTTCCTGCGTGCTCACGCTTTCAGCTCAAAACGAAGCCATGTCATCGACCGCGTCAATTTCGTTGCCACTACGCTTTGCCAACGCACTGGCAACCACCATGATTTATCCCGGCCAGATGGTCTGGCCGGCAGGACTGGCGGTATATTATCCTTTTCCGCACAACGGGCTGCCGCCATGGGGAGTGGCATTGGCCGGCATGCTGCTGGCCGGCATTTCAGCGGTTGCATGGGCGCAACGGCGGAAGCAGCCGTGGCTGCTCATGGGATGGGCTTGGTATTTGGTACTGCTCCTGCCTGTGGCAGGGATCATCCAAGTGGGCGGACAGGCCCATGCGGATCGGTACACTTACCTGCCGCAGATCGGGATTTACGTGGCCGTGACGTGGTTGGCGGCGAATTTGCGGGCGAGCCGCATGATCTTTGGAAGCCTGATGGCCGGCGTGCTGGCCGTGCTGATGGCTTGCGCTTGGAAACAAACCGCGTATTGGCAAGACAGCGAGACATTATGGAGGCACACGCTTGCATGCACAACAAGCAATGACGTCGCCCACAACAATCTCGGGGATGTCCTCTTCCAGAAGGGACGGGTCGATGAAGCCATCGCCCATTTCCAACAGACCTTGCAAATCAACCCCAACTTCAAGGGCACCCATTACAACCTCGCGACTGCGCTTATGGAAAGAGGCAGGGTGGACGAGGCGATCACCCAGTACCGCGAGGCCTTGCGAATCAACCCCGGTCAGGCGGATGCCCATGTCAATCTCGGAAACGCTCTGCGCCAATTGGGCAGTATGGACGAAGCAATGGCCGAATATCAAAAGGCGCTGCAAATCAACCCTGACAGTCTGGCTGCCCACAACAATCTCGGGATCGTTCTATCCCAGAAAGGCAGGACAGACGAAGCGATCGCCCAGTTCCAGTGGGCGCTGCAAATCAAGCCTGACGACGCGCAGGCGCGCTACAACCTGGGCCTCGCCTTTTTCCAAAATGGAAGAATGGATGACGCAATCAGCCAGTTTCAGAAGGCGTTGCAATTCAAGCCGGACTATCTGGATGCCCGCGTTAGCATGGGCATTGCCCTATCCCAAGACGGAAGAGTGGCCGAAGCAATGATTCAGTATCAATTGGCGCTGCAACTGCAACCTGTCAACCCAACCGTCCAGAATAATCTGGCGTGGCTCCTGGCCACTGGTGCCGAGGCGTCGCTGCGCAGCGGCAACAAGGCGGTGGAACTGGCCTCGCAAGCCAATCATCTCAGCGGCGGAGAGAATCCGATCATTCTTCGCACACTGGCTGCGGGTTATGCGGAGGCCGGGCGGTTTTCCGAGGCAGTGGAAACCGCGCAGCACGCCTTGCGCCTGGCCGAAGAGCAATCCAGGACGGGGCTGGCCGGGCAACTTCGGTCTGAGACGAAGCTTTATGGGGCAGGCAGTCCATTGCATATTCCTGCACCAACACATTAAGGCACTGCACAACACATGAACGGCCAACAATCTTCACCCCAAGTCTCCGTCGGCGCGGAGTGGTGGAGGCAACGCTGGCGGGTGGCGGTCCTTTGCCTGGTGCTGGCCGCGATTACCTTTGCCGTGTTCGGACAAACGTTGGGCTTCGGGTTCGTCACTTTTGATGACAATAAATATGTGTTTGCGAACCCGACGGTGAAAGAGGGTTTGACCCTGAAGGGAGCCATCTGGGCGTTGACCAATGACAAAGTCGATCACTGGCATCCGTTGACGTGGCTGACGCACATGGCCGACTGTCAGGCTTTTGGCCTGTGGGCGGGCGGTCATCATCTGACCAGCGTAGCGCTGCACGCGGCGGCGGCGGTGATGTTGTTTCTGGCATTGAGAGAGATGACCGGCAGTTTGTGGCGCAGCGCCTTCGTGGCGGCGGTGTTTGCCATTCACCCATTGCGGGTGGAGTCGGTGGCCTGGATTGCGGAACGCAAGGACGTGCTGAGCGGGTTGTTTTTCATGCAGACGCTGTGGGCTTATGCGCGTTATGCGCGCCGGCCTTCCGGCTGGGGCTACACGGCGGTGGTGGTGTGGTTTGGCTTGGGGCTTCTCTGCAAGAACACGCTGGTAGCACTGCCATTTGTGTTGCTGTTGCTGGACTGGTGGCCGCTCCAGCGCCTCACGCCAGCCTCTTTTTGGGGGCTGAGGAAGGAGAAGATTCCGTTGTTTTTGCTTTCGGCCGGGTCCTGCGTGGTGACTGTTATTGCGCCGCAAAAAGTGGTTGGCTCAAGCCAGATTCCTTTGCTTGAACGCCTCGGGAACGCGGTGCTTTCTTATGGCGTTTATCTCTGGCAAATGGTTTTCCCGGCGGGATTGGCCGTCCCTTATCTCTATCCGCCGAACGGCCAGCCATTGTGGAGAATTGCGGCGGCTTTTGTCCTGCTGGCGGCCATTTCCATGGGTGCGCTGGCTTGCTGGAAGAAGCGTCCGTATCTGCCGGTGGGGTGGCTGTGGTATTTGGGCATGCTGGTTCCGGCGATTGGGATTGTTCAAATATCCAATCACTCGCACGCGGATCGCTTCACCTATTTGCCGGGGATCGGGGTGGTTCTGGCGGTGACATGGGCGGTGGGGGATTGGAGCGCGGGGTGGAAACACCGGCGGGTGGTGTTGGGGGGGGTGATGGCCGCCGTGCTTTCGGCGTTGATGGTCAGCGCCTGGATACAGACCGGGTATTGGAAAAACACCGAAACCTTGTTCACCCACACGCTCGCCTGCACCACTGGTAATTACGTGGCCCACTCTGCCTTAGGCGCCGATCTTGTCGAAAAGGGAAGGTTGGACGAAGCGATCGCCCAGTACCAATACGCGTTGCAAACCAAGCCCGACAGTGGGGACATCCACTACAACTTAGCCATTGCTTTTATGCAAAAAGGAAGAGTGGACGAAGCGATCGCCCAGTACGAAAAAGCGTTGCAAATCACGCCGAACGGCGCGCCAGCCTGGAACAATCTTGGCCGTGTCTTTTTCCAACAGGGGCGGGTGGACGAAGCGATCTTGCATTATCAAAAGGCGCTGCAAATCAGACCAAACTACGCTCTCGCCCACTGCAACCTTGCCACTGCTCTTCAGCAAAAGGGAAGGCTGGACGAAGCGATGTCCCATTTTGAGCAGGCGCTGCAACTCGAACCGGCCGACCCATGGGTCAATAACAATCTGGCGTGGCTTCTGGCCACCTGCTCAGAGGCGTCTCTGCGCGACGGCAACAGGGCGGTGGAACTGGCCAAACAGGCCAATGAACTGGCCGGAGGAGAGAATCCCATGATACTCCACACCCTGGCCGCGGCTTTCGCCGAAGCCGGGCGGTTTTCCGAGGCGGTGGAAGCCGAGCAGAGCGCCTTGCAACTGGCTGCGGCGCAATCCATCACGAATCTGGCGGGGCAGATTCAATCCGAGTTGAAACTGTACGAGGCAGGGCACCCATTCCATAGCCCAGCACAGCCACATTAACAACGAAGCCCGCATACCATGATCGGCCAAAAGTCACCGCTAAAAGCCCCCTCCGGCGCGAGCTGGTGGAAACAACACTGGCAGGTGTCGGCGGTTTGCCTTGTGCTGACCGCAATCACCTTCACTGTGTTCGGCCGGACGGCGGGTTTCGGCTTCGTCAACTTCGATGATGATGTCTATGTTTATGAGAACGCGAAAGTGATGGGCGGGTTGAGCCTGAACAGTCTTGCCTGGGTCTTTACCCATGCGGATTGCAACTTATACCATCCGCTGACAATGCTTTCGCTCATGGCGGATCATCAACTCCACGGGCTTCATGCCGGGGGGTATCATCTCACCAACGTCCTGTTGCATACGGCCTCGGTCCTCCTGCTGTTCCTCGTTCTGCGGCGGATGACCGGCGCGCTGTGGCGCAGCGCATTCGTGGCGGCGGTATTCGCCATCCATCCGTTACGGGTGGAATCGGTGGCGTGGGTGACTGAGCGCAAAGACGTGCTCAGCGGATTGTTCTTCATGCTGAGCATCAGCGCGTACATTCGTTATGCGCGCCGTCCGTGGGGGTGGGGGCATTATGGTCTGGTGTTGGTTTTGTTCGCCTTGGGCCTGTTGTGCAAGCCGATGCTGGTGACGCTGCCGCTAGTGCTGTTGCTGTTGGATTATTGGCCGTTGCGACGGATGGAACCTCACAGGCTTTCGGGGTTGGTGCTGGAAAAGCTGCCGTTGCTCGCCCTCTCCGCCGGCTTGTGCGTTGTGACTGTGTTGGCGCAAAACAAATCCATTCAATCGACCGGGTCCTTTTCGCTGCCGTACCGCCTGGGCAATGCGTTGGCGGCTTGCATGATTTATCTTGGCCAGATGGTCTGGCCGGCGGGTCTGGCGGTGCTTTATCCTTATCCGAGCAACGGACTTCCCTCATGGGTGGTGGCGCTGGCTGGGATTCTGCTGGCAGGCTTTACTGCGGTCGCAGTGAGGAGAAGCCGGGCACAGCCATGGCTCCTGATCGGATGGCTCTGGTATTTGGCAATGCTGCTGCCGGTGGTGGGAGTCGTCCAAGTGGGTAATCAGGCCCATGCGGACCGATACACATATCTGCCGCATATTGGCATATATATTGCGATAACGTGGCTGGTGGCGGAATGGGGGGCGAAGCGACATGTGAGCCGCGTGGCAATGGGCGGCCTTATGACCGTCGTCCTGGCGGCGCTCATAATCTGCGCCTGGAAACAGACGGGGTATTGGCAAAACAGTGAAACCTTGTGGACCCGCGCCCTTGCCTGCACCACAGGGAACTTCGAAGCCCACAGCAACCTGGGCTCCATTCTTTTGGAGAAAGGGAAACTGGACGATGCCATCATTCAGTTTCAAGAGGCGCTGCGCATCGATCCCCGCCCCTCAACCATGCACAACGATCTCGGAGTTGCTCTCGACCAAAAGGGCAGCCTGGACGCGGCGATCGCCGAATATCAAAAGGCGTTGCAACTTGATCCAGACAATGCGAAGGCACACAACAACATCGGCCAGGCTTATCTGCGAAAGGGAAACCCGGGCCAAGCGCTGTCTCATTATCAGCGGGCGCTGCAACTCGAACCGGAGGGTCCATCGCCCAAAAACAATCTGGCGTGGCTTCTCGCGACTTGTCCGGACGCGTCGCTGCGCAACGGGAACAGGGCGGTGGAACTGGCCACGCAGGCCAATGAGTTGAGCGGCGGAGAAAGACCCATCATGCTCCGCACCCTGGCGGCGGCTTATGCTGAAGCCGGGCGGTTTTCCGAGGCGGTGGAAACGGCGCAGCGCGCCTTGCGTCTGGCCGAGGGGCAATTCAAACCCAAACTGGCCGCGCAAATTCAGTCTGAGCTAAAACTTTACCAGGCAGGCTACCCTTTCCATAGTCGTGCACAAACACGTTAAATGAAGCAAGATTTGCTCTTTGAGATCCTTTTTGAGGATGCGGACTTGTTGGCCATCAACAAGCCCGCGGGCCTGGTCTGCCATCCCACCAAGGGCGACGAGTGGTCCAGCTTGATCGGCAGGACGCGGCTTTATCTGGGCGTGGAGAGGCCGGCTCACTTGATCAACCGCCTCGACCGGGAAACGAGCGGTGTGGTACTTGCTGCCAAAAACCCGGTGGCCGCGGGTCAGTTGGGCAAGATTTGGGAGAACCGCGCGGTCGAGAAGATATATCTGGCCATTGTCCATGGCTCGGTGCGGAACGATGCGGGGTGCATCGATTTGGCTCTGGGCAAGGACGAAGCGAGCCAGGTCGCCGTCAAATATTGCGTTCGCCGCGATGGGGCCGGGGCCTTGACGGAATTCCGGGTCGAACGGCGGTTTAGCCGGCCGGAGGGTGAGTTCACCCTTTTGCGGGTGTGCCCCAAAACAGGACGGAAACATCAAATCCGCGTCCATCTGGCGGCCATGGGGCATCCGGTGGTTGGCGACAAGCTTTATGGCGGGGACGAAGACCTTTACCTGGCGCTGGCGCAGAACCGGTTGACGGACGGACAGCGGCGGCGGCTGATTTTGAGGAACCAGGCGCTCCATGCGCAGTCCATCCGGCTGGAGTGGCAGGGGGAGCAAAAGGTGTTCCAAGCACCGCCGGACGAGGATTTTAGGGGGTTTTTGGGAGAAAGGGGGACAATAAAGCCGTGAAAATCCGTGAAAATCCGTGAAAATGCGAAAAAAAGCCCTGGCTGGACGGCTGTTTGTGAGTTGCAAGCAGTTGAGAGTCAGGGTATTAGGATTAAAATGGGCGGGCGGGGAAAAAGATGCAAAAAATTGAAAAAAAACCTTTACATTTGCGGGGAAAATTGCAATGATGGTTACAGATGCTCACCAGAAGCACAGCAGAAAAAAAGATGAAAAAACCATTGACAGGTTTTTTGCAATCTGCGATATTGTCCCACACACGGACACCCGTATAAACAACAGTAAACACACAAAGTAAAATTATGAGAACAAAAACACTAGCCCTGTCTGCCGTGATCGGCGCGCTCGGCACTGCCGCATCAATGGCGGCGAATGTATATTCAGTAAACGCCGTTGGTTACATCAACGTCACCATGCCCCCGGGATTCAGCATTGTCACCTGCCCGCTGATCGTTGGCACTGATACGGAATACGCTCCGACATACGGCGGCGTTGCCGTGACAAACGACCTGAACGTCGTGTTCAATAACGACAATGGTCAATATAACTCTGCAGAAGTTTTCCAATTCAATAATGGCGCTACCTTCGGTAATGTCGATCTAGGCACCGCAGGCGTTACTGCGGCTGGCCAAGGCTGGGGAGGCTCCACTTCTTTGGCGGCCGGCCCATGGGGTGCGGCTGGTCAATCTGACTACGGTCAAGGCGTCCTGCTGACACCGGGTACAGCGGTTTTCTTTCATAACCAAGGCCATGCCAACATGACTGCCACATTTGTTGGCTCAGTGCCGCAGGGCAGCTTGACCAACGTTTTGGTGCGTGGTTATAGTTGCGTGGGATCCGTAGTGCCGGTTTCAGGCGATCTCGTGCTGAACAGCATCTCGGGCGCATTCTTTAATAGCACCGTTAATGCTACTGGCCATGGCGCTACAGGTCCTGCTAATGGGGATTTTGTTCAACAATATACTGCCGGTATTGGCTACTACACAGATGGTTCCTGGTCGGGCAGTTGGAGCAGTCCCAATGGTCCGATAGATCCATCGGTTAGCAGTCCTGCACAAGGGTTCCTGTATTGGAACGCTGGTAACGACGGTGCCGCTGCGAGCGGAAGCATCCCCGCCAAGGCCGAACTCTGGATCGAAAACTTCACAATCAATCCATAATAGCGAACTAACTAACTCAGAACAAACAGAACAAACAGAACAATAAGAACTCAAAACACTAACAACATTATGAAAAAAACATTAACATTGGTCACGCTCCTCGCAGGCGCGGTAGCTGGCTATTCACAAGGCGTGGTAGTCCTCTCGGAAGCCACAACAGGCTACCTGCAGGCACAGATCTACGGTCCGGGAACTGCAACAGGCGCTAACCAGGTGACAGTAACCTACGGCGGCTATCAAACCACCGAGTACCAGGGAAACAGTTCCACTTCGACTCCTGCGGGTTCGGCAGTTTATACTGGCGGCGCTCTGTCAGGCACTGGCTTCGATGCCCAGATCTATGGGTCTTCTGTTGCGGGTGACACCTTGGCTGACTTGGTGCCAGAAACCGCAGCGTCAGGATCCTCTGTTCTGCACTTCGGAACAACGGCAACCTCGGAAGGGTTCACGAAGAATGCTGTGGATATCACCATGGCTGGCTTGCCGACCGGTTCAACCGGCACATACGCCATTGCGGCTTGGAACACTGGTGGCGGCGTGGATACGACCTTGGCCGAAGCACAGGCGGCTGGAGAGCCTTGGGGCTTTTCAACACTTGGAGCTGTAATTCCAGCGAATCCAGCGTTAGGCTTGCCTGATGACGTCACTGGCTTCAACATCGCTGTGGGATCAGTAGTGTCCTCTCCTGAGCCGAGCACGATTGCTCTGGGCGTGATGGGCATTTCAGCCTTGCTGTTCCGCCGCCGGAAATAAGCGCGAGTCTTAGTTAGTTAATCTCATGGAGCCGCCCCTTTGGGCGGCTCTTTTTTTTGTCTCAACGTGAAACGAGCTACACTAAACCACGAAGTTGTTCTCTGGTTTGTAAATTGCTTTTTCATAAAAGTTATTCACAAGGTCGTTAGGCCGGTTTTTGGCTCATGAGTTGCAGCACCCAGGAGCCGTGAGCCAGTTGGTTTTTG
>JBEKDI010000026.1:0-55534 GCA_050014435.1 Verrucomicrobiota bacterium
GGAAATCGAGGGCGCCGCGGCGCATGGCTTCGACGGCGATATGGACAGTGCTATGAGCGGTGAAAACGATGATGGGCACATTGGGATAACTGCGGAGGATCTGCGGGAGCAAGTCCAGGCCGCTTTCCACTCCCAGATTGATGTCGAGCAAAGCAGCGTCAAACTCATTTTCCTTGAGGTTGGCCAGGGCCGCTTCGCCGGTGGAGGCGGGCTGGGCGAAATGGCCCTCGTGTTCGATGAGGCAACAAGTCGCGTCGCGAAAAGTCTTGTCATCGTCTATGACTAAAAAATCCATAAAGCATGGGAGAAAGGCGAAAATCTTCGCTCAATCGCGAGTTCGTTTTGCTTAAACCATGCCATAACTGGCGCCTCTCGATTTCTTGCGAGAAGATTGGTAAAACAGGCTTCTTGTGCTCCTCTCCCCCGCGAGAGCCGGGGGAGGGATAGGGAAATGTCCCGAACTGCTCCTGCATTATACGAAAAACATGGGGGAACTTTTCGCATTTTGCGAAAGGAGGTTCCCATCAGGAAAACCGCATTGCTTCACGAAGATGAAACTACCATTCTGTAAAGGCGAGTGGATCAGAACGGGGTGATGTTTAATTGGAGCCAGTACTTCAAAATGATGCGGACACCCTGGCCGAATTCCGCGAGGCATGGGACCTTTTGCAGGTAGGAGGTGACTCCAAGCTGGTATGCGCGTTCCACATCCGCGATTTGGGAGGAGACGGTTAGCATGACCACGGGAAGGTTCTTCAGGCCGGGATGGGTCCGGATCCATTGCAACACCTCATGCCCGTCACGTTTGGGCATTTTGATGTCAAGAAAAACGACGTCGGGCACCGGATGGACTGTTCGATCAGCGTATTCGCCTGCTCGCGAAAGATAATCGATGGCCATGGCGCCGTCGGTCACCACTTCGAGGCGATGGGGAATGCCCGTGCGCTGGCAGGCCATTTTCATGATAAAAATGTCGTCCGGGTTATCTTCGACCAGCAGCACTGTTTTCATTGGCGCGCAATATGGCGGAACCTCCAGCAATAGCCAGAGGGATTTCTTACAGTTTGCAAAGCCTTGCATTCTGCAAAGGCCCGGGAGGTTATGCCGCTGCAATTTGCGGTCTTGCTGAATCGTTCCTTGCCACAATGGGTTGGTTATCAGCGTCATTTACGGCCCAAAACTCGTGGCACGGCTCAAGCTGGAAACTGCTGGCGACGTTGAAGGAGGAGAGATGGATGGAGATAGAGAAAAGAACCATCACGGTGACTGATGTCCCTGTGTGAAGGAAAGGAAAACTGATGAAAATGAAGAACTTGATTCTGGGCGCGTTGCTGCTCGTGCTCGCGGCGGGGTGCAATAAGGAAAGTGACAATGCCAACGTTAACGGCAACGCCACAACTCCGGCCACGAACGCCCCGGTCGTGACAAACAGCCCGGCAACAACCAATTAAACGCTGCCGGGGAAGGAATCCCGGGCAGTAATAGGCATCCGTGAACACATTCTTTCCAAGAACGGGTTCGGAAGCGGAATGGAATGCGGCCTATTACCGGTTGGAGGACTACTTTCGTGCATTGCGGTTGGTGAACAAAATGCACCAAAGTCAGATCATCCTGCAGATCCTGGAACGGGCGGCGGCGCGACATGCACAGGATGCAACGCAGAACCCCACCGTGCTGGCGATGGAGGAAGCCGTGGCGGCCATGGAACAATGGTTCGAGGGAATTCTGGGGTCACGGGAGCGCATTGGGGTGGTGGGATTGATTTCACTGCTGGCCGTTGACGCGCCAGCCAGGTGGCCGATACTGTTTCTGCGCGATAAGCTTCCGCTTGAGTTTGTGCGCGAGATGCAGGATAGCGATGTGCGGGCCGGACCGGATTTGCAAGTCTCCAGCATGGTGCCCAGGCCCATCGATGTCAGTCCATTGCTGGATCCGCTTCATTTGTCGGGCGCGTTGGAAAAGATCAGCAGTTGGAGCCTTGCCATTCTGGCGGTGGTGGTTGGCCTCGCCGCGCTCTCCGTCTCGTTATTTCTAATCTCGCGATGACGAAATCAATTCATGTCGCCATCCCCCAATATTCTGCGCGGCCAAGCCCTGCGCCGGCGTTTCTTTTTGGCTTCCGTGGTATTCTTGCTGGTCATCCTGGTGGCGGTCCCGATGGGCCGGATGTTGTCCCATAGTGGCTGGAATATTCCAAAGGCCGTTTTCTTTGCGCTGTTTATCCTGCTGCTGATCCAGGTGGTTTTTTCATCGGTTGTGGCGGTTGCGGGTTGGAGGCTGTTGGAGCGCGGCGAGGAACCGTCCCCGATGAGCAACGCGGCGCCCCAACCGGACATGGCGTTGCCCGCCACGGCCATCGTGATGCCGGTTTACAACGAAGATGTGAACCGTGTCTTCCAAGGGTTGCGTTTCATGAACCAATCGCTGCAAAAAACCGGACGGGCCGGCGCATTCGATTTTTTCATCCTGAGCGACACGAGCGAAACCAACTGCTGGATTGCCGAGGAGAAGGCCTGGTTCGAACTCTGCAAGGAAACGCAGGGGTTTGGCCGGTTTTTCTATCGCAGGCGCCGCGTCCGGCTGCACCACAAAAGCGGCAACATCGCGGATTTTTGCCGGCGCTGGGGCGCGATCTATCGCTACATGATCGTGCTGGACGCGGACAGCATCATGACGGGAGAAACATTTGTACAGCTGGTGGCCTTGATGGAACAGCGCCCGTGGGCGGGGATCATCCAGACCAGCACACGTCCGATACTGGGGCAAAGCCTGTTCCAGCGGATCGATCAATTTGCCGCGTTTGCCTACCGGCCGCTCTTCGTGGCGGGGATGAGCATGTGGCAACTGGGTGATGCGACATTCTGGGGCCACAATGCCATCGTCCGCTTAAAACCCTTCATGCGGCATTGCGCCATGCCGGAACTGCCCGAGGTTGGGCCGCTGGGGAGGCAGATTCTGAGCCACGACACCATCGAGGCAGCCTTGATGCAGCGGAGCGGTTACGAGGTATGGCAGACGCAGGATGCGGAAGGCAGTTACGAGCAAGGCCCTCCCCACCTGCCCGCCAGCCTGCAACGCGACCGCCGGTGGTGCCACGGCAATTTGCAGCACGTCTGGTTCCTGTTCGAGCGCGGCCTCAAGACCGTCAGCCGATTTAACATATTGACGGGCATCCTGGCGTATGTGAATTCGCCCATTTGGCTGCTGTCCATGGTGCTGGGCGTCGTGCTGGCAGCGCGCCAAAACGGAGGCGCAACGGGCTTGCACGGGGGCGGGCCAAACCCTGTGGCAGTATCGGGAATTCTTTATGTCTTTGTGATGGGTATGTTGCTGCTGCCCAAATTCCTGGGGGCTGTGCTGGTCATGCAATCGCCGGAAAAACTGAGGCTATTCGGAAGCCGCGCCAAAGTGGCGATGAATGTGGCGGCCGAAACCCTGCACTCCATGCTGCTGGCCCCAATCCTGATGTTGTTTCACACATGGTTTGTGCTGGCTTCCTGTTGCGGGGCGAAGGTGAATTGGGGGCCGCAAACGCGTGGGGATGAAAGAGGGCGGGGTTGGCACGCATGGATGGGCATCTTGGGAGTCGCCACCGTGCTCGCTTTGGCGGCGACCGACATCGTGATGAAGGAGGATCCGTCGCTGCTGCCCTGGCTGGCCCCTGTTCTGGCCGGACCAATCCTGGCCGTTCCGTTCGCCTACACCACCGCGTCCGGCCGGTTGGGCCTGCGAGCCAGGGCCGCGCGCTGGTTTGTCACGCCCGAAGAGGTCGAGCCGCCGGTGGAATGGGAAAAGATGGATGAGCCATTTATCCAGCCGCCGCATCCATTTTTTCGCGCCAGACAATACGCCGCGGATTACGGGCTTTTGCAGGCGGTGCTGGATCCATTCGTCAATGCCATTCATGTTTCCCTGCTGCGCCAGAGAACGGATGCCGGCTCGCGCACCCGGGAATACATGGCGCTGCTGGCGGATCGATTGCTGCTGGACGGCCCGTTTTCTCTCACGCCGGCAGAAAAGAGAACCCTCCTGTGGGACGCCGACGCCATGCTGGCCATGCATCAAAAACTGTGGGGCAGCCCCGCATCGCATTTGCACGAATGGTGGCAGGCGGCGTTCCGGCACTATGTTGAAACCAGCGCGCTTTCCACCCGTCGAACGGTCTCTGTTTAAACCATTATGCAATGAAACCCTCTAATTCCATTAACATTCGCGCCCGGTTTATGACTGCGCTGGCGCTGTCGGTGCTGCTGTGCAGCGGTTGCATCACGCGGCGGCAGACAGACCCGGACCACACGGCGACGGAGCAACTTGTATTGAGCGCGGCGGCAGATCGCGCGGCGCTGAACGCCAAGCTTGACCAATTCGCGCACAACAAAGTCTATGTGGATGCAACCTATTTTGCGGGATACGATTCCAAAGATTACGATGCCAAATATGCCATTGGCGCGATCCGGGACGCGTTGAGCAGCGCAGGAGCACTGCTGGTAGATGACAAGAAGGAGAGCGAGATTACCATCGAGGCGCGGAATGGGGCGCTCTCCGCGGATGAACGCACTTTTTTCATCGGGATACCTTCCTTCCCCGTACCAATCTCTCTTGCCACGATGATAGGAACTCCGGAAGTGGCACTGTATAAATCGATGAAAACGAAATCGACGGCCAAGTTTGCGCTGCTGGCGTATTCGACACAGTCCAGGGAACACCTTTATTCCAGCGGCGCCATGGTTGGGAGATCTCACGACCATCATTACACGGCGATTATCTTTGTCGGGTGGCAGCGGACGGATGTTCCTGAAATGCGAAAAGCGAAAAAAACAAAACAATAGGGGATCACCGAGCTGCATCCGAATTCAATTTCAAGATGGCCACGGCATCCGGCGCCAGGGTGACGCTGGTGTTGTCCAGGCCCTTCACCGGCGGAGAGGACATCAGGACACGGCGATTGCCGCCGGACAATTGGATTTGTCTTGGGGTGCCGCCGAGATTGCAAGCCACGACGCAGGAAGGCCGTTCCACCAGCAGCCACTGTTCCGATTCATTCAGCCGGGTCTGGATGAGAGTCATGCGGGAATCGCACACGGCAGGTTCCGTCCGGCGCAAGTCAATCAATCGCCTGTGCCAGTCCAGCATTTCGGCATGAAACGGCTGCAGAGGCTCGGACCAATCGAGTTTGCATTGTTCAAAAGTCTTGCGCGCCTGCGGATCGTGGAAGTCGCCCTGGTTCCAGCCGTAGGACGCCAATTCCCGGCGCCGCCCTTCGCGGACCTGCCGGCCGAGGGCCGGGTCCTGGTGATCTGTAAAGTATAAGAACGGGGTGGCCGCGCCCCATTCCTCGCCTTGAAAGAGCAGGGGGATGAAAGGGGAAGTCATGACAAGCGCGGCGGCGATTTTCAACCGGCCGGGGCCCATGAGCCGGCTGCTGCGCTCGCCCTGGGCGCGATTGCCCACCTGGTCGTGGTTCTGGATGTAGCCCACAAAACGTCGCCCATCCAGCCCGGTGGGAGGCCGGCCATGAGGCCGCCGGCGATGAGCTGAATAGCCGCCGTCAAAAACAAAGGCGTTGGTCAAGGCTTTGGCCACGTCGGCCAGGGTCCCAAAATCAGAGTAGTAGCCGTGCTTTTCGCCGGTCAGGACGGAATGAAGCGCGTGATGAAAATCGTCACTCCATTGTGCGTGCAGGCCAAACCCGCCGCGATCACGCCCCCAGAGCAGGCGGGGATCGTTCAAATCGCTCTCCGGGATGAGCACCAGGGGACGGTTCAATTGCGCCTGAAGCTGCTCCACCTCGACGGCAAGTTGTTCCAGGAAAGGAATGGCGGAGGCATCAACAATGCCGTGGACGGCGTCGAGGCGCAGTCCGTCAAAATGATAATCCCGCAGCCACATCAGGGCATTGTCGCAAAAGAAACGGCGCACCTGGCCGCAATCCGCGCCGTCGAAGTTAAGGCCCCCGCCCCACGGGGACGAGTAGCGCCGGCTGAAATACGGGGCGTATTTGCCGAGATAATTACCCACCGGGCCAACATGATTATAGACGACGTCGAGAAGCACGGCCAGGCGATGGGCATGGCAGGCATCCACCAGGCGCTTGAGTTGTTCCGGCCCGCCGTAGGTATGATGCGGCGCGCAAAGGTCCACCCCGTCGTAACCCCAGCCGCGGGCTCCGGAGAATTCGTTGACCGGCATCAGCTCCAAATGGGTGACGCCGAGTCCGGCGAGATAATCCAGTTTTTCGATGACCGCCCCGAACGTGCCTTGCGGGGTGAAGGTGCCGACGTGGCACTCATAAATTACCGCCGATGAAAGCGGCGGAGCCTGCCAGTTGGCATCCGTCCATTTGAAATCTGCGTGGCGCAGAAGACGGGAAGGGCCGTCAATGCCCTGCGGCTGCCAGGGCGAGCGTGGATCCGGAAATGGACCTTGTCCGTCAAGAATAAAACCATAGTCGCTGCCTGGATTGGCGGCGGCGACGGCCGCTGTCCACCCCCCCTCCTCGTTCACGCTCATGGGAAAACATTCTGCCCCGATCCGGACCTCCACTCTTTTTGGCAAGGGCGCCCAAACGCAAAAAGTATGCATCAGGGAATTTCCTCCCTTGTGAGCAGAGCCACGGGAAATTTGCCCAACAAAACGGACAGAGGCGCGGCTCCTGGCGGCGCATTTTCGCCGGTGAGTTGGTTTCGCCATGCGCCGGGCGGCATTTCCAGCACGGTATCGCCCCAATCATCGTGGAGAGCGATCAGCAATCGCGGCGCCATCGCGATCAAACTTTCCCCGCGTTTGAAGGCAATGACGTGACCGGCCACCCTGCCGCGCGCCGCCATCGGCTCGTATTGGGCGGAAATCGCGAACAAATCGGGTCGCTGAGAGCGCAAGTTCAACACCCGTCGGATCAGCCACAGCTTGGGCAATCCAGACTCCCACTCCTGCCATGCCTCTTGCGCTGAAACCGTTGAGGCTCTGGCCAGCAATTCCTTCCGAACTGCAAAGTCCACCGGTCGCCGGTTGTCGGGATCCACCAGATCGAGGTTCCACAGTTCGGCGCCTTGATAAAAGTCCGGAACTCCCGGCGCGGTCAGCTTGAAAAGGGTCTGCGCCAGTGAATTGATGCAGCCCGGTTTGACCAGCGGGCCGGCAAAACCCGCCAGGTCAGCCAGGAAATCAGGGTCGGCAAGTGTGGAGGTGACAAACTTGCGCAACGCCTGGTCATATTCCGGGTCCCCCAAGGCTGAGCTGGTGTGTTCCTTGGCCTCATGCGCCGCTTTCTCCATGTAAGCCGTGGCGCGCTCCACCGGCAGGGGCCAGGCCCCGACGAGTGTTTGGTAGTACAGATACTCGGCATTGCGGTCTGGGCAGCCGTTGCGGCGGTGCCGCTGGTTCATGACCGACCAACGGTCCACCGCCGCGCGCCACTCCCCGGGCATTTCGGAAAGAAGGCAGAGGCGGGCGCGCACGTCCTCACCGCGCTTGGTGTCGTGGGTGGAAGTGGACAACATGCTGGCCGGCCTATGGGATTGCCGGGCGCGGCAGGATTGATGAAATTCCTCGATGCCAATGCCAAAGCGGCCGGGATTTCCCCCCACTTCATTGAGCGCCACGAACCTGTTGAAACAATAAAAGGCGGTGTCTTCCACGCCTTTGGCCATGACCGCGGCGCTAAACTGTTGGAACCGCCCGACGAATTCGTCTTCCAGGCTGCCCGGCTGCTTGAGGAGCAGCAGATTCGCGAGAAACTCGAAGAGGTCCGGCGGCAGATCGGGCCGGTTGCGCCGCGCCTCGTGAGCGGCTTTTTGGATATGACGGACATCGGTTACCGTGATAGCTCCATGGCTGGGTTGCACGTAACTTCGATAGACAGGGAAACATGCGGTGAATTCGATCAGGGCGCAGGCCATTTCCCCGTGGGTGAAATCACAATAGCGCCAGCCTGCCGCGGCGATGCGAAGCAACAGGCCTGTCAGGCGTTCCACTTCGGCGGCCAGCAGAGACCGAGAGACCAGACGCTTTTTGTCGCGCGCCACCACAGGATAGTCCGGGTCGGACCCGATGAACATGCGGTACACATCGCCGAGCGGTTTCTCGCCGCGTGGATCGACGAACAGGCCTCCGACGCTGTTGAGGAAGTCATAGCCCGTGGTGCCTGCGACCGGCCAGGAAGCGGGGAGGGACTCCTCCTGCCCCAGGATTTTTTCCACAACAATCCATGTATTTGGCGCCATTTCTTTGAGACGCAGCAGAAACTCTTCCGGGTCGCGCAAACCGTCGGGGTGGTCCACGCGCAGTCCGTCGAGCCAGCCGCGTTGCAGCCATTGACCGGTCAGGGCAAAGGCCTGACTAAAGACGCGTTTATCCTCCATGCAAAGGCCCGGCAGCGTAGTAATGTTGAAGAAGCGCCTGTAATTCAACTCGCTGTCGCCACGGCCATGCCACGCCAAGCGATAATATTGGCGCTCGATCAGGGCGTTCAACGCACCGGGGTCGGCATTGATCTCCTCCTGGGTCGCTTTCAGGGACTGCAAGGACGGCGCGTTGAGGGGAAACACGTTGTCATCGTAGCGTAACAGGCGGGCATCCTTGCGCGATTCAATTTGTAACTGGCGTTTAGCCAGGACCTGGTGATAGCGGTCGGCAAGGATGGGAACGAGAACCTTGCCCCGGAGGCGGGGATCGGGAGAATTCCAGTCGATGTCGAAGTAACCGGCAAAAGGGCTTTCCGGCCCGTGCGCCAAGACGTCCCACCACCAACGGTTCTCCGGCCCGCCGATGCCCATGTGATTTGGCACGATGTCGATAACAAGGCCCATGCGGCGGGCGCGCAAGGCCGAGATCAGCTCCCCCAAGTCCTCTTCGGTGCCCAATTCGGGGTTTAACAGGCTGAAATCGCATGTGTCGTAGCCATGCAAGCTGTGCGGACGGGCTTTGAAAAGAGGCGACGCATAAATGTGGGAAATACCCAGTTCATGGAGGTACGGCACAAGCGCCAATGCCTCGTGCAGAGGAAACCTTTCGTTCAGTTGCAAACGATAAGTTGCCCTTGGCACCTGGCTGCCCATGTTGGACTCCGGGACCATGGGATAAGCTCACTTTTGCTGGGCGACTGAGGAAAAGCCCAGCTTCTCGCCCAACAAGACAAACTTTTCGACCCAAGTCCTGGCTTGCTCACCCCCTTGGCTGGCATTTGCGCGCATCTTTGGCAGCGCGGCCGACATGACGTCAAAATAAGTGTTCTGAGGCTTCCAAAGGTTGATCTTAAACGGCGCGTGATGCATAAGCTCAGCCGCTTCCAGGAATCTCTGCAGCACATTCAAGTCGCGGAAGGATGAGACAAATCGATCGCTGAGGCGGTCAAAATATCCCTTCAGGGCATAGGCCAAGTCTTCGTTGCAGAGAGTCACATGGGTTGACTCGCACTCGACGAGCAGGGCACGGACACGCTCCGAATCCATTGAATCGCCTTCGAACTGGCGGCGCAACTCGGTATTGAGAACGATCTCGGTCGCCATCCCCAAAGCCATGAGCGGCGGGGCATGCACATCCGCCATCATACGACGCAGGGGCGCGTAATGGTCGGTGATGTGCCGTAGGGTGTTGTAGATCTCGTCGCGCGGACTGGCGAGGATTTGGTCGAGAATCCGGCTTTGTTCGTCGCGGAAGAGATTTCCCACCGCATAGTGGACCGGTCCGAAATGACTGTCCATGACGCGGATCATTTCCGGGAAGTCGCCATGGTCGAAAGGGGCGCGCAATTCCTGCACCAACTTGGCGTAATCGTCGGGATTGCCGTCCTGGCGCACCGCGCAGTTGATGGTGTGATCACCCGTGTGAAAGACGGAATAGGTCAGGACGTCGGAGCTGCGGGAGGTGAGGAAGGTAATCTTGATGCGTCCGGTGGCAAGGCGCGTCTTGCCGACGGTGAACAACTGGCGGTCCTGCTGTCGGATGGTAAAGGAGTAAATGCGGGCCTCCTCGGCATAGGATTGAAAGAGCGAACTGATGGCATAATGGGCCGCGATGGATTCCCGAGTCATGATGGCCGGTTTGACATATTTGTCATAAATCTGGCGGCCGTTGTGCGGGTCGGGAAGATTGCTCTCCGCCTTGGCAAGGAGTTCCAAGAAGCCGACCTCAAGGTTCTCGCCGAGATGGCCGGCAATCTGGATGGCGCGGGCGGCATATTGAATTATCTGGACGGTTTCAATCCCGGACAATTCGTCGAAGAACCAGCCGCAGCTGGTGTACATGAGCAAGGCATGGCGCTGCATTTCCAGCAGGCTCAGGGCTTTGGTTTCGTCCTCTTCATTGAGCGGGCGGGCGGCGTGCTGCCCGAAGAATCGCTCCATGCTTTCGGAGGATCGATCGAGAATGACACTAATGTAGGCGTTGCGCGCGGCCCACGGGTCTTTCAACAGGCTGACGGCCCTGGCTTCATAGCAGGCGGCCAGTTTTTCCCGCAGCCAGTCGAGCGCGACGCGCAGGGGCTCGCGCCAGCGCTGATTCCAGTCAGGGTGTCCGCCCGAGTTGCAACCGCAGTCCCGCCGCCAGCGATCCACCCCATGGGAGCAACTCCAGGCGCTGGCTTGGTGGACTTGAACTTCGTGGGTGGGAGGATGTTTTTCCAGATAATCGGCGTAGATCGTCAGGCGCGCTTTTCCTTCGCTTTCAATCAAACGCAACGCATAGGCGAGCGCCATATCGCCGTAGGTGAAGTGGTGGCCGTAGGACTCGCCGTCGGTGGCCACGTTCACCAATTGGTCCCGCCCACGCGCGTCGTCAAAGCAACCCAACAGCCGCTGGGCCAGAGTTTCGCCATTGGCCAGCAAATGTTCGAAGGCCACCGCCTTGGCCATGCCGGCGTCGTAAAAGAAAACGGCGATGGATCGGCCCGAGGGCAACTTCACCAGGTAGGGCATTGAAGGATCGACCTTGCCGCCGTCGACAACCTGCCAGTCCTGCCCCTCCAGAGGCCGGACGCTGCTGGCTTGAAAGGGAGACAGGATGGTGAACTTGATTCCCTGCTCGGCCAGAACATCGAGCGTCTCATCATCCACTGCTGTTTCCGGCAGCCACATTCCTTCCGGTTTGCGGCCGAACCGGGCTTGAAAGTCGGCCAAACCCCAGATCACCTGGGTGACTTTGTCCCGGCGGCTGGCCAGCGGCATGATGAGATGATTATAGCACTGCGCCAGGGCGGTGCCATGCCCGTAAAATTGTTTTTGGCTTGCCTTGTCAGCGTCAACGATCGCTTGGTGGATGTCGGGGGCTTTTTCCTTCATCCAAGAGAGCAGGGTGGGGCCGAAATTAAAACTGATTTTGGCGTAATTACTGACGATGCGCTCGATGCGCCCCGCGCCATCAACCAGGCGGGCGTGGGCGTTGGGCGCGTAACACTGCGCCGTCACGCGTTCATTCCAATCGTGATACGGAGAGGCAGACTCCTGCAATTCCACCGCCTCCAGCCACGGATTTTCGCGCGGCGGCTGGTAAAAATGCCCGTGAATGCAGATGAATTTGTCCATCATATTTGCCCTTCCGGCGTTGCCATCTCTGGCGCCTGGGTGGCGTGATTCGTCATAAAACCCTGGCCTGACCTCCGAAAACCATTGTTGCCCTCCGCCGTGTCACAATCCTTTTTCGCTTCGTGCCGCAGGCATGCCGCGCTTGTACCAACGTCGCTGCTAGTCCCGTGCCATGGTTTGTATCTGCATTCAGTGCGCTGGATCATTGCTAATTGCGTCCGTGCCGCCGCGAATTTGGACGCTGTATTCGTCGCAAAATGCAAGGGCCGGTGTCTTGCGTTTCGCAAATCGCCAATTATTCCCCGCAGAACTGCGTTTCTTTTTCCCCTAACTTTCTCGATATCAAACCTTTATTTGACTCATGGAGGATGGCACGAACGTAGCTGGACATGATGTCGGAAGGCAAGCGCACGGAATGTGGAAAATTGCCAGAGACATGCAGGGAAACCTCGAAACGACCGCGATGGAACCTTTCCGCGAAAGCTTGCCTTCCATTTTTACTAACAAACTCAATCTAAAGGTTTTATGGCACGATTTGATTCCAGCAACAACGACTACGAACGAGGATTCACCTTTCAAGAAGGAGGGCGCTTCCTGTTTCTTGACACGATCCCCATGCTCGAATCCTCCGGGCATGCGTATGCCGCCCGATTGCTTCGCGCCAAACCCATTCCCAAAAAAGGCGGCGCGAAGAGGCAAAAGTTCTTCCGTTGGGCGAAATAGCCGGATTCACTGCAATTTGAACGGCATCCTGACGACGGTTGCGTAGAGCGACGAGAGGGTATCGGCGATGGGTTGGTCACGCGTGTCGGCGGCAAAGCGGACGGTATCCGCGACCTCGAAATCATGAATGATGATGCAGTAGGTGTTATTGGCCATGACTCCGAGCAGTTCGCCGGTTTTGCTGAAAACCAGGTCGCCGGTGGAGGGATTGAATTTGCCAAACAATCCTTTGAGCGAATTACGGTCCATTTTGAGGTACTGCGGCTCGGTTAAATCGATTTGGAACTGGCACTGGCCATAATAAGCTCCCCGCGCGCCGATGATCACGGCATCCTGGAATTTATACGGATCCCTGGAAGTGCGATAGACCTTGCATCCCAATTCGCGGGCCGCGTCCCCGGGCACGGGCATCAAGGCCACCCGCGGGTCGGGAAGGAAGAAAGAGAGCGTATTGAGAGGAAAGGCGGCTGAGCCATGGGAAATGGAGCCGGTCAGCCCTCTCCAAGGCGTGCCCGGGTCCCAGAGCGAGAGGAGAGTATTCTGCACATGGCAAACCGCGAAGGTGTTGGTGCCGTCGTTGGCCAGGATGGTCTGGGTCTCTTTATCCTTCTTGGATTCTCCGCCGAAGAAGCCAGGGCGGACTCCATCGAAGCTGACAATGACACGATTGGTGGCAAACTGATCGAAGATGGCGTTGGGCGCCAGTGAGGTGTTGTTGCGGATTTCCTGGGCAAGTTCGGAAGATTTGCCGGCCAAAACGTTGACGCCTTGGGACAATTTTGCATTTTCCTGGCGTTGGACATTCAGGTCCTCCCTGGCCATGGCCAGTTGCTCGGCAGCGGCGCGTTTTTCAGTTTCGGTCAATTGCAGTTGATTGGCCAACAGCGCGCGTTGGGAGGCATAGAACTGATTGCTTTTTTCCAAGGCAGAAAGTTGCTGCTGCAAGGCGGCTGCTTTGTCCTGTTGTTTCCGGATCTCGGCTTCCTGCGCGGCGCGTTGTTCCCTTGATACGACGGTTTCAACCTGAAGTTGCTGGCTGAGGTCCTGGACGTTGCTTTGGGCAAGAGACATTTGGCGGAGAAGATTGGTCTGCTCCTCCTGCAGGCGTGCCTCCTGCTGGTGGAAGGCTTGGAGTTGCGCGTCGCGTTGATTCAAGAGCAGTTGCTGCCGGCTGGCTGCGGCCTGCGTTTTGGACAGATCAGCGGAGAGCGCATCCTGTTTGCGTCGTTCCTCTTCAAGCGCCAGGCGCATGACGTCGCCCAAGTCCTGGCGGCCGCCGATCCGGTTGGTTTCGCCGGGACTGGCCAGGTCGGCAGCGGTGCGCACTGCCGTCGGATTAGCCGCGCTGTTGATATCCGCGCTGGAGAAGGCCAGCAGGCTGACCAACAGAAAATCGCAAATGACAATAAGAATGGTGCGGTTCATGGCGCAGTGACAAAAGTGTGGGTGGACATGGGAGCCGGCTCTTCCGCCGGGGCCGTTTCCTCTTCCGCCTGGAGAAGCAACTTGCGGCGGGCGGGGCGCACGTTAAAGATTTTCAGTATAGATACGAAAATGATGCCGAACGAGGTGGAAGAATAGGCGGCCATGAGGCTGAACTGGAGCACCCCCAGGGAAACGAGGATGAGACAAACGATGGTCCCGACAAAGCCAAGGTAAAGGCCGGCATCAAACAAATGGTCCTCGTTTTCCAGGAGCTTGAGTTTGACGCGGGCAGCCACGTTTTGGCGCAAAGTCTCAGCCAGCCTGGCGAGGCAGGCGGCGTAGATCAGGGCTTGCAGAATGAAGAACAACAGCAAGGTCAATAGGCTCATGGTCATATTTGGCGTATTCATAATCGATGACATTGCGCGGGTGGTTTGGCTCGCGACCGGGTCGCCCACCGATGGCAGCCGCAGTCGAAAGGGGGCGCCCCCCTTTTGATTCTCTTGGGCGAGAAACGGCTCGCTCAAAAGCAATGCGACGAGCAAAACCCCCGACGCAAATAGAATTTCGCGCGCCAAAATGGATCCACGCGCCGGTTGTGGCCCCGTTCCTTGTGGCGCCTGCGGCCTGGCCACGCGCGGCGCCACGGCAATGAGGAACCCGCCGGAAAAATAGAAAAGCCATTTTAACAACAGCGCCCGCCGCGGAGTCTGCAAGGCATACCCAGCCGCCGCGTGGAACCAAGCGTTGAATGGCGCGTCACCAGCCAGACGCTGGCGCAAAGAGGAAACATACATCCGCTGATCGCGCTTCAAAAGCTCGTCCACGCCGCCTGCTCCAAAACGTTCGCTTCGGCCGAGATCCTGGAGTCCTTCCTGGCTGTAATTGGAAAGATATTGAGCGACAGCGGAGGGCTGATGGGACATTTCCACCGCGGCGTAAATAACGGGCAACCGTTCTCCGGCATTGCGGACTGAGTCCGCCAGGACGGCGAGAGTCCGGGGATCGTCGATTCCGCCCATGAATGTCAACAAATGCCGCCAATCGAATCGCTGTCCCAGCGATAACTCATCCATCAGGATTTCCTCAATGGGGGCTGAATTTTCGCGGCGATTGGCCGCCTTGGCTCTGTCAAAAATAACAGAGCCAAGGTCCGGTTGCAAATGGCCCCCTTCCAGCAGCAATCCGCACAAAGCTACCGCGGCGTCGAAAGCCTGCCCGGAGGCCGAGGAGGACGAAGGAAACAGGACGGTATTGGTCAGTGTCCGGCAACGTAGCAATTCCTGCACGGGGAGCAGACTCGATACTTGCAGCAGTGCCAGGGCCTTTTCCCGGTGTTCCGCGCGTATGAGAAGCGATGCGACTGGATTCGTCGCGGTGTCTAGCCCGGGCAGTCCGGTGGAACTGGGGTCGGCGCGGGCTGGATGCCGTATTGGATCCGCCAGGCGCCGGCCGGCCGCGGCCTGAATCACGGCGGCATCAACAGCCTTTAAATAAGCCGGCAGCAACCAGCCGCACAACAGCATGAGCAAGCCGGCGATAAGACAAGCTGAACACAAAAAAATGCTGCTCCTTTGCATCTTCTTTCCGATCTTCATGAAGCATTTAGCCGCCCGCTCAACGAGCAAAGTCCGGCTGTCCCCCGGATAAAACTCCTCCGGAACCAGAACACTCAGCTAATGACGTGCCAAGCGCGGGGTTGGCGCCCTCATCGGCAAGCTGCGGCGCCTTGGCTTTGCTTCCCGGCAAAAGGGATGCGCCTGTCCGCATTTCGCAACCAAAGATTTGCAAATTGCACGGCAATTTTCACGGTAAAAAAATGCGCCCGTGTGCAAGGAGTCTGGCATGGATTCCGCTAAGGAACGGAGCATGCAACAGTTGAATCATCAACAAGCCCCCGACTGCCTGCTGAGCTTCAATGCCAAACCTGTTTTCAGGATTTTCATGGCTTGTGAAAACCAAGCGGTCTCGATTCAGGCCCGGAGAGTACAGAGCCAGGTGGAGGCATTGTGCGGCGATGAAATTGTCATCGTCTCCAAGTTTTGGAATTTCGCCCTATTGCGCCAGGAACAATTGAGAGACTATGCCGCGATCGAGGCGGCTGAGGCGGAGATGATCGTCATTTCCTGTCGCGCCGGCAGCGACCTGCCGCCGCATGTGAAAGCGTGGATGGAGCGCTGGCCTGTCCGTCCCCAAGCCAACCAAGCGGCCTTGGTGGCGCTGATTGACCACGATAAGCAAACCTGGGCTGACCCGCATGGCCATATCGCGTATATGCGGCAGATCGCGGATTGCCGGGGCCTGGATTTTTTCTGCAATCACGATGCCGGGGAATGGCTGGACATTCCCAAGCCGGCCTACCGATCTGTCGAAATCACGACGGCAGCACCAGAGCCTGTTGATTTCGATCACACCCCTTGGAACTCAGGGGGCCTAAACGAATAAGCAGTTTTGATCAGAGCACGTATTCAGCAACGAAGTCGTGTCCGGCAACGCTGTGTTCGAGCTTAAAGCCGACTTTCCTGCTGATGTGCTGCATGGCGTGGTTGTCCGCCATGATGTCGGCGGCGATGCGCTCCAGTTTTTCCTCGCGGCCAACTTGGACGAGACGCTTGAGCAGTTCGGTGCCAAGGCCCTGTTTCTGACAACGGTCGGTGACGAGCAAGGCGAATTCGGCCTCGTTGGCGCCATGCACTTTGCTGAGCCGGCCAACGCCGAGGATTTCGCGGCGTCCGGTTTTAGCGTCCGTGCTTTCGGCCACCAGGGCGATTTCGCGGTCGTAATCGTTGAAACAGATGCGCGTCATCCGTTCGTGGGCGACGCGTTGCGATAATTTCAAGGCGCTGAAGTAGCGGTGATAAACGCTTTCTTCGGAAAGGGTCTCGTGGAACTTGACCATGAGCGGCTCATCCTCCGGACGGATGGGACGAATGACGACTTCCGTCTTGTTGGCCAACCGCGCTGTTGTCATGTATTGGGTCGGGTAGGGACGGATGGCGGGTTTGGGCAATTTCTTTGCCGGAATGGCGGGATCATGCAGGACTACGCGGGCATCGAGGGCAAAGATGCGTTCAGACGAAACGAGTAGTGGATTGATATCGATTTCCGCAATGCAGGGTTGCTCGATGACCAATTGGCTGAAGCGCACCAGGGTTTGTTCCAGCGCGGTGATGTTGATCGGCTGACGTCCACGAACCCCCTTGAGGGCCGTGAAAATGCGGGTGCGTTCCATCATGCGGCGGGAGAGCGTGGCGTTGAGCGGCGGCAGCCCAAGGGCGCGGTCCTTATAGACCTCGACCAATTGTCCGCCCGTGCCGAATAACAATACCGGCCCGAATTGCGGATCAATGCTGCTGCCCAAAATCAATTCGTAACCGTCCAGTTTGATCATCGGCTGCACCGTCACGCCGAGGAAATGTTTCGCGCCGGCTTTTTTGGCGACGGCAGTTTCAATCGCGCGCCAGGCCTGGCGCACGGCCGAGGCCGTGCGGAGGTTTAATTGCACGCCGCCCACGTCGGTCTTGTGCGTGATGGTTTCGGAATACAATTTGAGGACGACGGGGAAGCCCAGATGTGCCGCGATTTTTACAGCGTCAAGCTCGCTGTGGGCGATGTGCGTTTCCACGGTGGGAATGCCGTAGGCGGCGAGGAGTTGCTTGGACTCGTGCTCGGTCAATATGGTGCGGCCCGTCTTGCGCGCGGCCTGCAGCAGTCTCTCCACCTTTGGGAGGTCGATGCGGGCGTGGTCGGAATCATCCGTGGTGGCGGGCGTTTCGTAGAGCGAGCGGAGATTGTCGCTGTAACGCCACATGTAATAAAAGGCCCGCGCGGCGCGGTCGGGGTACTTGAAAGTGGGAATGTTGGCGGCGTTGAGAATGTCTTCACCCGCCTCGACTTGGCCCGCGCCCATCCAACTGGCCAGGATCGGTTTGTGATCCAGCTTGCGCATCTTGGCCAGTTGGTCGCCGGTGGCGGTGGCGTCCGTCATGGCTTGCGGCGTCAGAATGACCAGCAGGCCGTCGGTATTCGGATCTTTGACCACCAACTCCGAGGCTTGGGCGTACAACTCCGCTCCGGCGTCGCCGATGATGTCCACCGGATTGTTGTGGCTCCAGGTCGGCGGAAGGATTTTGTTGAGGGCCGCCATCGTTTCAGGTGTCAGATTTGCCAGTTGCGCGCCACTGGTGATTAGGGCGTCGGTGGCGAGCACGCCGGGGCCGCCGGCGTTAGTGACGATGGCAAGGCGCGGACCTTGGGGGCGGGGCTGTTTGGCCAGCACTTCGGCCATGTCGAACAATTCAGAAATGGTTTCCACCCGCAGGACGCCGACGCGCTGGAAGGCGGCCTGCAAGACTTCATCGCTGCCGGTGAGCGAGCCAGTGTGAGAGGCGGCGGCCTTGGCGGCTTGTTCGGTGCGCCCTGGCTTGATCACGATGATCGGTTTGGTGAGCGAAACTTCACGGGCGGCGGATAGGAACCCGCGCGCATCGCCGATGGTCTCCATGTAGATGATGATGCTCTTGGTGCTTGGATCATCCCCGAGAAAGTAAATTAGATCGCTCCAACCCACATCGAGCATCGACCCCAGGGAGGCGAAAGCGCTGAAACCGACGTTTTCCTTCAAGCTCCAGTCCAGGATCGCGGTGCAGAGCGCGCCGCTCTGGCTGAGGAAGGCGACATTGCCGGGTTTGGCGATGGTAGTGGCGAAAGTGGCGTTCAAGCCGATCTTTGGAATCATAATGCCGAGACAATTCGGCCCAACCACCCGCATTCCGCCACTCTGCGCGTCGGCGAGGATGGTTTGTTCGAGCTTCTCTCCCGCTTTGCCAATTTCCTTGAAACCGGCGGAAATGATGATGGCTCCCGGCACACCCGCTTGGGCGCAGTCGCGAATGACTGACGGCACCGTGGTCGCCGGGGTGCAAATCACCGCCAAATCCACCTTTTCTGGGACCGCGCCGATGCTGGGATAAGCCTTGACGCACAACACGGAGGAACGTTTGGGATTGACCGGATAAACCACGCCCTCGAAGCCACCGCGGCCGAGATTCTGGAAGACAGTCCGTCCCACGCTGCCCCTCGTCTCTGTCGCGCCGATGACGGCGATGACTTTGGGCGCGAGGATGTGGTTGAGTGGATGGCGTCGCGTGCGCAGGATGTCGTGCGCGGATTCGATGCCGTGGGCGCCGCGGGACGAAGGCGGAATGGTTTCAGGCTTTTCAATCTCTTTAACGTCAGGCGTTGTCGTTTTCATTTGCAAACTGGTGGTAAAATCAGGGCCGGGATCCACCGGCTGACATGGAGTTACTCAATCATTCTCAGACTAAATTGGTCGTGATGTGGCCTGTCCACTGCACGCTCTTTGGCAAAGGCTCACCGTATTTTGCCTCCGAGAAGGCGGACGACAAAAGCCGGGTTTTGGAAGGCTTGTTCTTGTCAACATGACGGGCAAAAAATGGCTAATGTTTACCAAGGAGAGGATAGTCCCTCCCACATTCCGAGCTTAAGCTAACTTCAGTATTATGACGATAAAAGCGTCGGTCAACTCCAGTTATGTTCCGGCCTGAAGCGAACAAGGGAATCCACATGTCCATGCCAGATGTGAGCGGGGGCGTTGAAAAAAGCCGGGTCGTCCCTGTTGCGACAGCCTTCGGCTGTCCGCGTATTTTTGTCGACAACCGCTTCGTTTATACGGTGGTGTCGGCGCGGGCCCGCGGCCTGGCCATCGGCATCAACATGAATCCGGACCGGAATTGCAACTTTGACTGCGTGTATTGCGAGGTGGACCGCAAATTGCCCGTCATAGAACAAAAACTGGACGTTGCGGTGATGGCGGAGGAATTGGACAGAACACTCCTGCTGGTGCGCTCGGGCAGAATCAGGGAACATGCGGCCTACCGAGGGTTGAGCGACGACTTGCTGCAATTGCGCCACGTGGCGTTGAGCGGCGATGGCGAACCGACGCAGTGCCCTAATTTTGCCGAGGCGATCCAAGTGGTGGTCCATTTGCGGGCGCGCACTCCCCATGCATTTTTCAAACTGGCCTTGATCACCAACGGCTCCGGGTTGGATTCGCGACCGGTGCAAAAGAGCCTGCAATACTTTACGCCCGACGATGAAATATGGATCAAGCTGGACGTAGGCACGCAAGATTACATGGATCGCGTGAACCAGTCGGAAGTTCCCTTGGACAAGGTGCTTGAGAACATCCTGCTGGTCGGACGGCGGCGGCCGGTGGTCATCCAGAGTTTGTTCCCATTGGCCTTTGGCGAGGAACCGCCGCCGCAAGAAATTGACGCCTATATCTCCCGATTGAAGGAGTTGAAAAACAACGGGGCGCGCATATCGCTCGTGCAGATTTATTCCGCGACGAGACCGATTGCGAATCCGGATTGCGGTCACATGCCGTTGAGGAAGCTGTCGCGGATCAGCCACCGAATCAAGGTGGAAACGGGATTGCAAGCGGAAGTGTTTTAATCAGGGAGCGGGGAGTGCAGACGCGCAGCCTAGGGAAAAACCTTAGATGGGCTAGTGGAATTTCCTAAGACACGCATGGCACTATGCCTGATTGCTGGCGGGAGGTAGTCGGTGCTATTTTGCTCACATGACGACAAAATATGCAAAGCAGGCCACGGACAAGGCGATGACCCGCCACGACAACAAAGATTTGATCGAGAGCTTGATCAATTCGAAGATTTTTCAGGATTACGAGCGGGCATTCAGCGAAACCACAGGGTTGCCCGTCTCCCTGCGTCCTGTCGAATCGTGGCAGTTGCCGCACCACGGCAAACGGCACGAGAACCCTTTGTGCGCCATGCTGGCCGAAAAGAGCCGGTCCTGCGCGACTTGCCTGCAAATGCAGCAACAGCTTTCAGAAGGGGCAAGATTTGAGCCGGCGACCGTAACCTGCCAACTTGGGCTGGTGGATACAGCGGTGCCGGTTCGTTTGGGGGAGCAGTTGATCGGCTTCCTCCAAACCGGCCAGGTGCTGCGGAAAAGAGCTACTCCCTCCCAAATCGAGCGCACATCCAGGCTCATCGCGGAATGGGGCCTGGAAATGAGCGAGGAACGCCTGCAAAGCGTCTATTTCGGGACCAAGGTTTTATCCTCCAAACAATACGATGCGATGGTCAAATTGCTCAGCATTTTTGCCGAGCACATTTCGGTGGTCAGCAACCAAATTGTGGTGCATCGGGAAAATGCCGAGTCGCCGGTCATCAAGCGGGCGAAGGAATTTATCGTGGAAAACCAGGCGGAAGACCTTTCCCTGGGCCAGGTGGCCAAGGCGGTCAACACCAGCACGTTCCACTTCTGCAAGATGTTCAAAAAAGCCACCGGCTTGAACTTCACGGAGTATGTTTCCCGTGTTCGGGTGGAGAAGGCGCGGAATCTTCTGCTCAACCCAAATCTGCGCATCAGCGAAATTGCCTACGAGGTCGGTTTCCAGTCTCTGACGCATTTCAACCGCGTCTTCAAAAAGATCACCGGGCAGTCGCCGACGGATTACCGGAGCCAACTGGCGCCGGCGTGAGGCTTGGGCACGGGGGAAACCCTGTTTTAACGTGTTTGCCGCGCACCCTTCAGTAATATGAGGCCGTGATGGACGCGTATTCCAAAATGACCAAGGCCGAGTTGGTGAAGAGACTCAAGGGTTTGGAATCCGGGCTGGATTTCTCCGGCCATGCAGGTGCCGGCTCGCCCGCCACAGGACTATTGGAGCCGATCCAGGAACTGCGCGACCTGAAATTGGCGCTGGATGCCCACTCCATCGTGGCCATCACCGACGCGCGCGGGCGCATTACCTACGTCAACGACAAATTTTGCGAGATATCCAAATATCCGCGCGAGGAATTGCTGGGCCAGGACCATCGCATCATCAATTCCAAGTTTCACCCCAAGGATTTCTTCCACGATCTGTGGACCACCATTGCCCGGGGGAAAGTTTGGAAGGGCGAAATCCGCAACCGTGCCAAGGACGGCAGCTATTACTGGGTGGACACGACCATTTTTCCTTTCCTCAACGCGGACGGAAAACCGGCGCAATATATTGCCATCCGGACGGACATCACCGAGCGCAAACGGTCGGAGGTCAAGCTGGCCGAACTGGCGCAAAGCCTGGCGGAAAAGAACAAGGAATTGGAAACGGTGGTCTATATTGCGTCTCACGATTTGCGTTCTCCGCTGGTTAATATCCAGGGATTTACCAAGGAGCTAAAACGCGATTGTGATCGGATTTTCGAGTTGATGGCGGACGGCGTGCCTTCGGCCGAGAAGGAACGCGAATTGAAGGAGATTCTGGGCCGAGACATGCCAGAAGCGATGGAATTCATCCACGCCGGCGTGGTCAAGATTGACACTTTGCTGGCCGGCTTTCTTCGTTTCTCGCGGCTGGGCCGGGCGGCGCTGACGATCCGGCGGCTGAACATGGCCGCGATGCTGGCCAGCATCGCCCAAACCGTTGAATTCCAGCTCAAGCAAACCGGCGCCACGCTGCAAGTTGGAGGCTTGCCGGACTGCCGGGGCGACACTATTCAAATCAACCAGGTCTTTTCCAATCTGATCGACAACGCGATTAAATACCGCAGTCCGAACCGCCCGGGGCTGATTGAAGTGACCGGCCGGGTTGAAAACGGTATTTGCGTCTATGCGGTCAAGGACAACGGCATCGGCATTGCGCCGGAGCACCAAGCCAGGGTGTTTGAGATTTTCCACCGACTCAACCCTGCTGCTTCCGAAGGGGAAGGATTGGGGCTGACCATCGCCCAGAAGATACTGGAGCGGCAGGAGGGCAAAATATGGGTGGAGTCGAAACCCGGGGAAGGCAGCGTTTTTTTTGTTTCTTTGCCCGCAATTTAAGGTGTAAATAGATGAGCATGACGAAAGAAGTCGTTGTCTTGATCGCCGATGATGATCTCGGCCACATCCGCCTGATCGAAAAGAACCTCCGTCGCGCCGGGTTGCACAATCCCATCGAACGGTTTGACAACGGCCAGGACATTTTGGATTTTCTATTTGGCCGGGGCGAGCGGCATCGGGCCAAGGAAGCCCCCTACCTGCTCCTGCTCGATATCCGCATGCCCAAAGTCGACGGCGTGGAGGTGCTCCGGCAGATAAAGTCCGACCCGGAGTTGAAGAAAGTGCCCGTCATCATGCTGACGACGACGGATGATCCGCGCGAGGTCGAACATTGCCACGAGCTGGGTTGCAGCAATTACGTGGTCAAACCGGTGGATTACGAGAAATTCTCCCAGGCGATCAAGCAGTTCGGCCTGTTCATCGCGCTGGTGCAAGTGCCGGAGGTCCGCACGTGACTGGCACATGAGCGATCGCAAACCAGCCGCGCAGCTTCTAGTCGTCGATGATGATCGCGGCTTGTTGCGCCTGGCGGCCAGGACGCTGGAACGGGAGGGTTTTTCCGTCGCCACCGCCAACTCCGGTGCCGATGCCATCGGCTGGTTGAAAGAGCACCCGCTGGATTTGCTGTTGTTGGATTTGAAACTTCAGGATTTCGACGCCCCGCAGCTCATCCGCCAACTTTCGGACCTCAATCGCCTGCCTCCCTTTCTCATCATCACCGGGCAGGGCGATGAACGGGTGGCGGTGGAGATGATGAAAAGCGGCGCGCGGGATTATCTGGTCAAAGGCGCCGGATTCTTGGAGGTGCTGCCCTCGGTCGTGGCGCGCGTGGTGGGGCAGATTGAGCAGGAGAAGAAACTAGCTGCGGCGGAAGCAGCCCTGCGTTTGAGCGAGGAACGGTTCCGAGTCGCGTTGGTCCATTCACCCGTCATGGTTTTCAACCAGGACACCGGGCTGACTTACACCTGGGTCCACAACCAATCGGTGCTCCAAATGAGCCGGGACATGCTCGGCAAGACCGATGCGGAACTGTTTCTCGCTGAAGAGGCGGACCGTTTGACGCAGATCAAGGCGCGCGTTTTGATGACCGGGACCGGCCTGCGGCAGGAGGTCTCCCTTGCCTCGAAAGGCGAGAAGCATTTTTATGACCTGACGGTCGAGCCTGTCAGGGACGCGTCGGGTCGGATTACGGGCATCACCGGCGCGGCAATGGAGGTGACGGAGCGCAAGCGGTTGGAGGAGGAAATCCTGCACATCAGCGAAATGGAGCAGCGCCGCATCGGGCAGGACCTGCACGACGGCATCTGCCAGCACTTGGCGGGGATAGAATTGAAGAGCCAATCCCTGGCCGAAATCCTGGAGAAGAAAGCCAGGGGCCAGGCGGCTCAAGCGGTGCAAATTGCCGGCCACGTGCGCGACGTCATAGCGCAGACACGCTCGCTGGCACGCGGCTTGTCGCCCTTCATTCTTGAAGCCGAAGGCTGCGCGTCGGCGCTGAAGGAGTTGGCCGCGCACACGGAAAAGATGTTCAGCGTTAAGTGCAGTTTCCAGCCTGGCGGTCCGGTTTTGATTTCCGATCAGGCCGTGGCCACCCACCTTTATCGCATCGCGCAGGAGGCGGTTTCCAACGCCATCAAACACGGCAAAGCCAGCGCAATCGAAATCAGTCTTTCCAACACGAACGACAAAATTCTCCTGGCAGTGAGCGATAATGGCATCGGGATACAATCGCCGGGGCGGAACGCCACCGGCATGGGCTTGCGCATCATGCAGTACCGGGCGGGAATGATCGGGGCCATGTTGTTGGTGCAGGCCCAGGGCAAAGGCGGGACAAGAATCGTTTGTTTCCTGCAAAAGACCGAGGAGCGGTCGGCGAAATGAAAGCTATAAAAAAAGCAACCCAGGCGAAAACGAAGATCCTCATCGTGGACGATCATCCCATGATGCGGGAAGGCCTGGCGCAATTGATTGGGCAGCAGCCGGACATGATGGTTTGCGGCGAAGCGGGGGACGCGCACGAGGCTTTGGGCAAGGTCAGGGATCTCAAGCCGAACCTGGTTTTGGCGGACATCACGCTGCCGGGGCGCAACGGCCTTGAGTTGATCAAGGACATCCACGCGCTGGATCCCGGCATTTTGGTGCTGGCCATTTCCATGCATGATGAAGCGTTTTATGCCGAGCGCGTGCTGCGCGCCGGCGGCCGGGGCTACGTCATGAAACAGGAAGGTGGCAAGAAAATCATGGAAGCCATCCGCCGGGTTTCGGCCGGGCATGTTTTTGTCAGTGAAAAAATGTCGGCCAGGATTTTGGAGATTTTTTCCGGTGCCCGGCCGGAAGCAAACCAGTCGCCGTTGGCCAATCTCACCGACCGCGAATTGGAGGTCTTCGAATTGATCGGGCAGGGGATGGGGACAAAGGAATTGGCCGGGGAAATGCACGTCAGCCCCAAAACCGTCGAAGTCCATCGCGCCAACATCAAGGCCAAACTCCAAATCAAGAGCATGGGTGAACTGATCCGCTACGCCGTACGCTGGGTCGAGTCGGAAAAGCGAGAGGAGTAGATGGCGCCGCCTTGCTCGCGCAGGCTTGACAATTTTTCCAGGTTTGGCATTTTCTAAAACTCATTCATGAGTATAAAAGGAGACCAATGTTCCCGCGGCCCGGGACAAATAAAGAGGCGGGCGGCGCGGGGTTGCGTTTTTTTAAGAATCACTGTGAGTGTGTTTGCCAGTTTGGGGATTGTTGCCGCAAGTTTTGGGCAGCCGACATTTGTGGATATTCACGGCAAGCTCAGCGTCAAGGGCAACAAGATCGTCGATCAACATGGCATCCCCACGACGCTGCATGGTATGTCATTGTACTGCTGGGCTGAAGGGGGGACGAAATTTTACAATGCCAGCGCCATCAATCATCTGGTGCGCGACTGGAAATGCACCGTAATCCGCATCGCTGTGCAGCCCGGCGCCTACAAAATCAACCCTGTGAAGGAGCTGGACAAGGTCAAGACCGTGATGGACGCATGCATCGCGAACGGCGTTTATGCGATAATCGACTGGCACTCCATGGAGGGTGCGCAAAACGACATTCCCTCGGCCCGTGCGTTTTTCTCGACCGTCTCAAAAGCCTACGGAAAAATTCCCAATATCATGTACGAACCGTGGAACGAGCCGGAGCGGGAATCGTGGCCGGTGATCAAGGCCTATCACGAGGCGATCATCCCCACCATCCGCGCCATTGACCCGAACAGCATCATCATCTGCGGCAACCGGAAATATGACGAGAATTGCGCCGAGGCCTCTGAAAATCCCATCACCTGCACGTCCAACGTCGCGTATTCGATTCACTTTTACTCCGCCACGCACAAGCAATGGCTGCGCGACGACGGATCGATTGCGCTGAAGAATGGCGTGGCTCTTTTTGCCACCGAATATGGCACCACCAGCGCCGACGGCAACGGCGTGTGCGACCTCGCCGAAACACAAAAGTGGTGGGACTGGCTCGATGCCAATAATGTTGGCTGCGCCAACTGGTCAGTCGCCGACATGCCCGAAACGTCCGCCGCATTTCAACCCGGCACAAGCCCAACCGGCCCCTGGCAGGACGCCATGCTCAAACGCTCGGGGCTCATCGTGCGAAACTATATCATCAGCCAGTACCCCCATCCCGCCCCAAGTCAATAATAACGCCGCTGCGGATTATTTTTCCGCCATTTGATCTTTCGGCTGGAAGCTCGCTTCGTCATCGGTTTCCAGCCATTCAAACAAGGTGGTGCTTTCGAAATCCAACCCCAGATTCTGGCAGCTCTCCATTACCTCTCTCTTGTGGTCCGGCTCCTTCAGGGTGGGGACATCCTTGAGCTTTAGCGCCTCCATCTTGTCCGACCATTTTTTGATTTCCTCGGGTGACTTCGGAGTTCCCGCTTTTTGCAGCCAGTCCGCGGCATCCTCGTAATTTTGACATGAGGCGATTGCGGCCTTGAATTGGTTGCCATTGATGCCTTTGAAACTGAAAAGTTGGTTGTCCAATGGGCAGTCGTAGTGGTATTCCCCCAGTTTCCCTGTCATACTGCCCCGGCATTTGTCCACCGTGCGGCCCAGGATGACAAACTCGCCGAAACGTTCGCTCGGACTGTGTGGAGGTTCCTGGGTCAGGTGTCGATTTACAATGGGTGTATTCATAATATTACCTCTTTTACGATTGCAAGGATTGTACGGAAGGCGGGCCTGTCTTCTCCCTTCGGCTAGTTTGTCTCCATTTCCCCAAAATTCCCTTCCCTCTTTCCCTGAAGTTCGGCCCGCCTTCCGAATTCCGACGTTCTTTTAGCTGAAACCATGCCAAGGGCTTGGATAGAGGCAAACCGTTTGTGGCAGCCCTCAAGTAGTCGTTTTTTGCCAATAGAACACCTTGCAAAATGCGAGACTCTTGAAGCCCGGTAGTTTCATTTTGACCTGTCGCCATGACTTCGCCTTGCGCAGCTTTCGTCATTTTGGTTTACTTGCTGGATATATGGAACAGCGGCGACGACTATCTTTGACCGACACGCTTGTGGTTTGGGGCTTTCTGCTGTCGTTTCTCGGTTTATGCGGCGCTGGTTGTTACGAGGCATTCAAGATTGTGGCGGTGCTTCCGTCCGCCTTCGAATCGTCATCCGCCGTCTGGCGCAATCCGATGGGGGCATCGGAAAACGAATACCCGGCCAATCCGTCTGGAGGGAGGCGGATGACTGCGCAGCAACGCGCACAGGACGAAGAGCGCGCCGGGCGGGGAGAAATGCCGCAGCGCCCTTGATGCCGCCGCGGACCGGAAAAGGCAAAAAGATGAGGCAAATATAAGAACCTCATATTTTTTCGTCCTGATTTTTTTTGTCTCTCTTTTTGCTGGAACACTCCCGCGTTTATGCAGACTGTAGGGGCAATCCAGGCAGGTCATGGTTTCTGCCGGACTCGAAGAGCTGAAAATTCAAAAACTTACAAACATGAATATCACAGACTTCAGAAATTTTGGAACAATCAACCTTCCTGTTCCTGTCGGGGGGCAACCGCCGCCGCATCTCAATATCGTGTATCCGGTCACCACGAATATTATCTGCTATTTTACTTACACTGTTGAGGCGGGCAATTGCCAACTCAACGGAACGGTCATGAGTATCTGGCGTGATGGCAACGCGGGGGGAAATCTAACGTTTCCAAACGCTATAAATCCCTCTCAAAATCCCTGTTTCGAGCAAATCCAATATAATGTAACGGATTTGTCAACAACCGGAAACAGCATCATACGTTGTGAAGTGGTTGTTTTCAATTTTCCAGGGCTTAGAACTTCGGCGCGTTTTCTCATGGTGATTGACGGGAATTTGGTGGCGGAACGCGAGTATGCCCATGTTCCATGTCCCGCGCAAACTTTCCTGGAGGAATGGAACGTTTTGCGAAATCCCTAACTCGCCCCCCTGCCAACCCGAGGGTGGCATGAGGGGATCACCCTGGCAAATCCACATTATTTGGGGCCGTGATTCCCGGTCAACCGGCTTGGACCAGCTTGGCGGGGGTCATGGGCTGGGTGGACATCCGCTCGTAAAGGGCGAATTTGGTCAATACTTCGTCCTGCGCGGCAGCAAGAATTGCTTTGCTTTGCGCCGGGTCCGCGCTGGCAATCGTTTGGAAACGGCGTTCCGAGGCCCAGAGTTTTTCCAGGGGAACCTTCGGCGCGGCGGAATCCAATTTCATTCCCGGTTCCCCCGCCTCCAGGCGGCGCGGATCAAACCGGTAGAGCGGCCAGAAGCCGGTGTCCACTGCCAGTTTCTGCTGGTCCAGCCCCAGGCCCAGCGCGTAGCCATGCTCGATGCAGGGGCCATAGGCGATGATGAGGGAAGTGCCGGGATAGGATTCGGCTTCCTCCAAGGCCTTGACAGTTTGCGCATCCTTTGAGCCAAACGCGACCTGGGCCACATAGGCGGAGCCGTAGGTCATGGCCATCAGGCCGAGGTCCTTCCTGCCCGAGCGTTTGCCGGAAACGGCGAACCTTGCCGACGCGCCCCGGGGGGTGGCCTTGGATTGCTGGCCGCCGGTGTTGGAATAGACCTCTGTGTCCAGCACAAGAATATTGACCTTGGCATTCATGGCGATGACGTGGTCAAGGCCGCCGAAACCAATGTCGTAAGCCCAGCCGTCGCCGCCCACGATCCAGACGGATTTCCGGACCAGGGCATCGGCCAAGACATGGAGAAGGGGAACCTCTGGAGCGGTCACTTTTTGCAGGCGCAGGCGCAACTTGCAGACGCGCTCGCGTTGGGCGGCGATCTCCGCTTCGGTGTCCTGTTTGGCGGAGAGGAGCGCTTCAACCAGGTCTCCACCCAGTTGTGGCTCGAGTTTCTTTGTCAGTTCGCGCGCGAATTCAGTTTGCTTGTCGAGTGCGATCCTCTGGCCGAAACCGTATTCGGCGTTGTCCTCGAAGAGCGAATTGGACCAAGCCGGGCCGCGGTTGGCCTTGTTGACGGTGTAAGGAGTCGTCGGCAGATTGCCGCCGTAAATGGAGGAGCAACCGGTGGCGTTGGCGATAATGAGGCGGTCGCCGGCCATTTGCGTGAGCAATTTGACATAGGGCGTTTCGCCGCAGCCGGCACAGGCCCCGGAAAACTCAAAGAGCGGCTCGCGGAACTGCGAGCCTTTGACATCCATCGCCAGGCGTGTGCGGTCGGGAGAAGGCAGATTCAGGAAAAAGGCGAAGTTGGCCTTCTCCTGCTCAAGCAGCGCGGGCATGGGCTCCATGTTGATCGCCTTATGTTTCGGGTCGGTTTTTGATTTGACCGGGCAAACAGCCACGCAAAGCGTGCAGCCGGTGCAATCTTCCGGCGCCACTTGCAGCGAGAAAAGGGAATCCTTCCATTCCTGCGAGCGAAAGCCGGTGGACTTGAAATTGGCGGGGGCACCGGCTAATTCGGCGGCGGGATAAAACTTCGCGCGAATGGCCGCGTGCGGACAAACCAGCACGCACTTGTTGCATTGGATGCAAATGGACGAGTCCCAGACCGGAATCTCCAGGGCGATGGCTCGTTTTTCCCAGCGCGTAGTGCCGGTGGGCCATGTGCCGTCCACGGGAAAGGCGCTGACGGGCAGCAAATCGCCCTTGTCGGCCAGCATCACCGCTGTGACGCGCTGGACAAAATCGGGCGCGGAAAGCGCGACGATGGGCGTTTGCTGGCGGTCGGTGGAAGTGGCGTCGGGAATCTGGACTTCATGCAAGGCGGCCAGGGTCTGGTCCACTGCGGCGAAATTCTTTTCAACGACGGCCTCGCCCTTGCGGGCATAGGTTTTGCGAATGGCCTTTTTGATCTGGGCGATGGCCTCTTCGCGCGGGAGCACGTTGGAAATGGCGAAAAAGCACGTCTGCATGATCGTGTTGATTCGCCCGCCCATGCCGGTGGCCTTGGCCACGGAATACGCGTCGATAACATAACATTTGAGCTTCTTGGCGATGATTCCCCGCTGGACCTCGATGGAAAAATGATTCCAGACGTCCCCCGGGCCGAAAGGCGAGTTGAGCAGGAGCGTCGCGCCTTCCTTCGCGTAATCCACCACGTTGTAACGCTCCAAATACGGCCATTGATGGCAGGCCACAAAATCCGCGCGCTTGATCAGGTAGGGCGAATGGATGGGGTTCGGCCCAAAACGCAGATGTGAAATCGTGGCAGCGCCGGATTTTTTGGAGTCATAGACGAAATAGCCCTGCGCGTGGAGATCAGTGTCCTCGCCGATGATTTTGATGGAGTTTTTGTTGGCTCCGACGGTGCCGTCCGCGCCCAGGCCGAAGAAGACGGCGCGCACTACGTCTTTGGGTTCGATGTCAAATTCCGGATCGAAGGCCAGGGAAGTATGAGTGACGTCATCGACGATGCCGCAGGTGAAATGGTTTTTGGGTGTGGGGCGCTGGAGGGCATCAAAAACAGACTTGGCCATTGCCGGTGTGAATTCCTTGGAGGACAGGCCGTAACGGCCGCCTACGACGGTCGGTTCGGAGTCAAAAGATGCCAGCCCCCTGTCGCACGCTTCGCGCAAGGCGGCCACGATGTCGATGTAAAGCGGTTCGCCGATGGCGCCCGGTTCCTTGGTTCGGTCCAGGACGGCGATGTGGCGCGTGCTGGAAGGCAGCGCGGCGGCAAACGCTTCGACAGAAAACGGACGGTAAAGGCGGACTCTCAAAACACCGGTTTTTTCGCCGTGCTGGTTGAGCCACTCGGACGTTTGCGAGGCTGTTTCGCCGCCCGAACCCATGATCACGATGACGCGGTCCGCCTGCGGGTGGCCGGCGTACTCGAAGATCTGGTATTGTCGGCCGGTGATCCCGGCGAACCGGTTCATGATCTCCTGCACGATGCCGGGCGTGCGGTCATAATAAGGATTGCACGCTTCCCGCGCCTGGAAGAAGACATCGGGATTTTGGGCGGTGCCGCGAATGCAGGGGCGGTCCGGAGAAAGGCCGTGATTGCGGAAGGCCTGAATGGCCGTGGCATACTCATCCATGAGCGCTTTTAATTGTTCGCTGGTCAACACGCGGATTTTGGCCACTTCATGCGAGGTGCGGAAACCATCGAAGAAATGCAGGAAAGGCACGCGCGATTCCAGGGTGGCGGCATGGGCGATGGCGGCGAAGTCCTGCGCCTCCTGGACGGAACCGGATGATAGCATGGCAAAGCCGGTTTGGCGGCAGGCCATGACGTCGGAATGATCGCCGAAAATGGAAAGGGCGTGCGTGGCCAGAGTGCGGGCCGTGACGTGCATGCAAAAGGGCAGCAGTTCGCCGGCAATTTTGTACATGTTGGGGATCATGAGCAACAGCCCCTGCGAGGCGGTGAACGTCGTGCTCAACGAGCCGACTTGCAACATGCCGTGCAGCGCGCCGGCCGCGCCGGCTTCCGACTGCATTTCGACCACGCGCGGGACAGTGCCGTAGAGATTGGGACGGCCCTCTGCCGACCACTGATCGCACCATTCGGCCATGGGTGACGACGGGGTGATCGGGTAAATGGCGACGGTCTCACTGAGGCGATAGGCGACAGAGGCGGCGGCCTCGTTTCCGTCCAGCGTGGCGAAAGGAACGCCGGCAGACGTTGTTGATTTTGAAGATGCACTCATAGTTTGATGATATTCGAATTTATAATAATAAAAAGCTTTCCCAGCAACCAGCCGGGCGCGCACCCCAAGGCAATGACCAGGCACGCCAGGAGAGCGATGGGCACGAGGGAGGCAGTGGACGGACGGAAAGGCGTTGCGCCGGCGGAAAGCTCGCCGGCGTAAATCTGTTTGAGCACTTGCAGGTAATAATAGAGCGAGATCGTGCCGGCGGCGATCGCCACAATGACGAGCCACAGCAAGGCGAGATGGGGGGCGCCGGCGGCGGCGGAGGTAAAGACGTAAAATTTCGCGAAAAAGCCCGAAAGAGGGGGGATGCCGGCCAGCGACAGCATGAAGACAAACATGCAGGTGGAGAGCAAGGGGGCCCGCCGGCCAAGTCCGGCCCAATCGGAGAGGCGGTCGCGGGTGCCGGAGTTTTCCACCACGGACACCACGGCAAACGCGCCCAGGACGGTCAGCGCGTAGGTGATCACGTAAAAGAGAAGCGCCGGAAGCATTTGCCGCGCATTGCCAAAAAATGCCAGCAGAGCATAACCGCCATGGGCAATGGCCGAATAGGCGAGCAACCGCTTGACACTGGTCTGCACGAGGGCGGCAAAGT
Organism: Verrucomicrobiota bacterium; assembly: GCA_050014435.1. Classification (GTDB taxonomy): domain Bacteria; phylum Verrucomicrobiota; class Verrucomicrobiia; order Limisphaerales; family Palsa-1400; genus DASRLE01. Next base: position 32,250 of record JBEKDI010000026.1, read on the forward strand.
TTCCCACGACCATGGAGAGGACGGCCAAAACGGCCAGCAGCGGCATCCATCCGGCCCGGAACCCTTCCCAGGCGGCGCTGCCGTGCAACGGGGCGAACCCGGCCACGATGATTCTCGCCAGCACGAAGAAGCCCGCCACCTTCGAGGCGGAAGCGATGAAACATGCTATGGGAGTCGGAGCGCCTTCATAAACGTCCGGCGCCCAGAAATGGAACGGCGCCGCCGCCACTTTGAAGGCGAAGCCGGCCAGGGTCATGACCAGCGCCAAATAACAAACCGCTTCGACGGGCTGTGTGGCCAGTTTGTCGGCGATGGAAGCGAGCTCGAGTGTGCCGGTCAAGCCGTAGAGGAGGCTGATGCCAAACAGAGTCGAGGCCGCCGCCACGCTGCCGAAGAGAAAGTATTTCAGGGCCGCTTCGGCCGACGGCAGGCTGGATTTGTTGAACGCGGTCAGGACATACAGCGGGACGCTGAGCATCTCGAGAGCGATAAAAATGACGAGAAGATTCTCCGAACTGATCAGGAGCATGAGACCTGCGGCGGCCAGGAGCAGGAGCGCAAAGTATTCGCCGACGTGGCGCGAGAATCGCGCGCCGAAGGAAAGGACCGCAACCACGAGGGTCAGGGCGAGCAGCACCAGTTTCATGAACTGCGTCAGCGGAGTCAAAGCGAGCATTTCGGATGCCCTGTAATCGTGCCAACAGGCGATCCAGAACATGGCGGCCACGCAACCCAGGCAGGCCGTCGTGCCCGCGACCGCGGCGCGGATGGCGACCGATTTGCGTCGCGCGATTGTCATATCTATAACCAGCGCCAACAATCCACATAGAATGATGAGTTCTTCGGGGATCAGAGGGATCATCCAGTCCAAGGAGGTGTTCATGGCAGGGCTCCTTTCCAGAGCGGTTGGAACTGGGGCGAATGGAGCGCCGGATTAATCAAAGTCAATAATAAATTTGGCCAGAGTCCGATGAGGATCGCGGTCCCCAGCAGCAAGAACGCCCCGGCGCGTTCGGGAATGGACACCGGTTTCAACTTGTTGATGGCGGCGGACTTGGGTTCGTTCTCGGCGAAGAGGGCCTTCATCCAGACGCGGACCATGTAGGCGAAGCCGAGGAGGATCCCGATGCCGGCAAAAATGGTCAGGCGCGGGAAGACCGACCAGGAACCGACCAGGACCTGCAACTCCGCAACGAACCCGCTGAATCCGGGCAGGCCGATTGATGCAACTCCCGCCAGGACAAAGACAACCGACACGAACGGGGCCAGCACGCTCAGGTTCATGGGTTGAAGCTCGCTTAATTGACGTGTATGGGTGCGGTCGTAAATCATCCGGCCAACGACGGCGAAGAGCAGCCCGGCGACAATGCCGTGGGAGAACATTTGCAGCACCGCGCCGCTGAGGCCGATTTGCGTCAGGGTCATGAGGCCCAGCAGAACAAAGCCCATGTGGCTGACGCTGGAATAGCCGATGACAAATTTGAGGTCGCGTTGCACCAGAGCCACTGTGGCGCCATAAACAATGCCGATGACGGCCAGCACGGCGATACCGTTCTGCCAGAAGTGAAGCCCGACGGGGAAGAGCGTCATGGCGACGCGCAACGCGCCGTAAGCGCCGAGTTTCATCACCACGCCCGCCAGCAACATGGAAGCGGCGGTGGGGGCGGCGACGTGGCCGGTGGGGGCCCAAGTGTGGAACGGCCAGAGGCCGGCGAGCACCGCAAAACCGACAAATACCAGCAGGAACGCCCAGATTTGAAAGTAGGCCGGGAAGGGATACTTGGCCAGTTCAAGCAATTCGAACGTGTGCGACCCGGAGACGACATAGGCGGCGATCAAACCGATTAACACCATGGCGCTGCCCGCCAGCGAATAGAGGGCCAGCTTCATCGCGCCGTATTCGCGCCGGGTCGATCCCCAAACGGCAATGAGAAAGTATTTTGGAATGATGGCGATTTCGTAAAAGACGAAAAGAAGGAAGAGGTCGAAGCTGAGAAAAACCCCATAGACGCCGCCGATGAGAGCCAGATAAAGGGCGAAAAACTCCCTGGCGCGGCGCTCGATGTTCCAAGAAAACAACACGCCCGCGACTGATGCGATACCGGTGAGCAGCACCAAAGTGACGCTGACGCCGTCGGCGGCGAGGTGAAAGCGGATGCCCAAATCGGCAATCCACGAAATATTGACCAAGTCGGCGACAGCGCCGGATGGGGCAAGGCGTTCGTACTGCGCCGCGCCAAGCAACGCGGCGGCAAGTGCCGCCAGGGCGGTGAGGAGCGCCATGAGCCGCGCCGCGCACCGGCTCTCCGGCGGCAGCAGCACTTGCGCCGCCGCGCCCAGAAATGAAATGTAAATGGTCCAGGCCAGCATGGTCAAAAATGTTTCATAATCGCCAGCGCGGCTGGATTGGACACGCTGATGAGGATTTGCGGACAAATGCCGAGCAGGAACATGAGCGCGATTACCGGCGCAAGCGTGAGGCGTTCACCGGTAGTCAGGTCCTTCCAACCCGTCCAGCGTTTTTGCACCGGCCCGCTGAAAACCCGCTGCAATATCGCGAGCATAAAAATTGCGGTGATGAGCAAACCGAGTGTGGAAACCGCCGCCGCCCAGCCCGCCAGGGGCAGGGTGCCTTTGAAAATGAGGAATTCGCCGACAAATCCGGACAAGCCGGGCAAGCCGAGCGAGGCGAAGAGGGTGATGCCCATCAAACCGCAAAAGACCGGCGCGGCCTTGCGCAGGCCGCCGAAATCGTCCAAACCGCGCAAGCCGCCGCTGCGTTGCTCGATCAGGCCGACGAAATAAAACAGAGCGGAGGCGGTCAAGCCGTGAGAGAACATTTGCAGCATGACGCCGTTTAAGGCGGCGGCTTTCTCGGTGGTCCAAGCCGCGCCGGGCGCGGTCAGTTGCACCGCGGCAAAAATGCCGAGGAGGCAGTAACCAATATGGTTCATGGAGGAATAAGCGGCCATCCGTTTCAAATCGCGCTGGGCCAGGGCCGCCGCCGCCGAAAAGACGATGGTAACGACCGCCAGGCAGAGGAGGGGCGTTTGCATGGCGCGCATTTGCCCCGGAAAGAGCGGCAAGAGGATCCGCAAAAACCCATAGACACCCATCTTCGACATTGCGCCGGTGAGCAGCATCGACGTGCCGGTGGGGGCTTCGGCGTAGGCCGATGGCAGCCAGGTGTGAAATGGCATGAGCGGCGCTTTGACCGCGAATCCGAGGAACACGCCGAGAAAAACCAAGGCGGCGAGCGTTTCTTTGGACTTGAAAAATGAGCCGCCCAGCTTGGCAAACAACGCGTTATCGAGGCCGCCGTTGCGAGTCACTGCGGCCAATTGATCAAAATCAAAAAGACCCGTCGAGGCGAAGATGGCGAGGAAGGCGAGGAGCATGGCCACGCTGCCGGCCAGCGTATAAATGAAGAACTGGACGGCTGCCTGCGTGCGCTGGGGACCTCCCCACATTTTGATGAGGAAAAACGCGGGGATCAGACCCAGTTCCCAATAGATGAACCAATGGAAGAAATTCAGCGCGGTAAAAGTGCCGAACAGGCCGGCCTCCAAAAACAGGATCAGCGCAAAATAAAGTCCTGGATTCCGCCCGATTTTCCAAGAGGCGAGCATGGCGAACGGAACGATGAGGGCGGACAGCAGCACCATCAAAAGCCCCAAGCCGTCGATGCCAAGGTGGTAATCAATGCCGAGCGACGTCACCCAAGCGCTGCGCTCGACGAATTGCCAGCCGGCGCGGCTGCTGTCGAACTCCGCCCACAACAGGACCGCGCCGGCCAGCGCGAGCAGGCTGGCGGCCAAGGCGATGCGCCGGGAAAGATCGGTTCGATTGGAGGCAAGCAGCGCCGCCACGCCACCGAGGAGCGGGACCAGGGTCAGCAGGGTGAGCAGGGGAAACGTACTCATGCGCACCCCCAGATCAAGGCCAGGAGCAGCAGGCCCAAGCCCATGCCGGCGATTCGCAGGTAGCGTTGGACGCGGCCATTTTGCATCCAGGACAGAAACCCGCCCGCGCCGCGCAATTCCTCGCAGCCGAGATCGAATCCAGCATTGATGCCGGAGTCATCAAAGGCGCGATTGAGGCGCGAGCACAGAACCGTCAAGGCCGAGAGCGCATTGACCGCGCCTCCCCATATCACGCGGTCCATCCAATCGGCGAAGCGCGCAAAGGCCGCGTTGAGCCGCAGGACGGTCGCGGCATAAATTTCGTCGATGAAGAATTTATTCTGAAGCAGGCCGAAGAGAGCGGGCAGGGATTTTTGCATCGGATCGATTTCCCGGGAGCTTTGCAAGGCGGCTTTTCCATATATTCTCCAGCCGAGGAAGAAAGCGCCGCCGACGACCGCAGTGGAAAGGAGCAACAGAGCAAGTTGGGGTCCGCCGATCAGCGCCGACGGGGACAGCGCAGCGCTTTCACCGCTTAAATAGGCTTGGAACCAAGGCCAGGCGGGCGTTCCCAAAAATCCAACCAGCACGGCGAACACGGCGAGGATGGCGAGAGGCACTGTCATCACAGAGGGACTTTCATGCGCGGGACTTGCCGCGTCGGCCGGTTTGCCGAGAAACACCAGGCTGGCCTGGCGGGTCATGTAAAAGGCGGTCAGAAATGCGCCCGCCGCGCCGAGACAGAAGGGGACCGTTGAAACGGGCCAGGCCCAGGCTGCGCGCAGAATTTCGTCCTTGCTCCAAAAGCCGGAAAAAAACAGCGGCACGCCGCAGAGCGCCATCATGCCGACGGCGTAAGTTGCAAAAGTCCAGGGCATGAGCTTGCGAAGGCCGCCCATTTTGCGAATGTCCTGTTCGCCGTGGCAGCCGTGGATGACCGAGCCTGCGCCGAGGAAGAGGAGGGACTTGAAGAAAGCGTGCGTGATGAGATGAAACATTCCCACCGCCACCCCGCCCACTCCCAACCCCATCATCATGTAGCCAAGTTGAGAAATGGTGGAATAAGCGATGATGCGCTTGATGTCATTTTGCGCCACGGCAATGGCGGCGGCAAAGACGGCAGTGATCGCGCCCACCCAGGTAATGACCTGGAGCGCGGCCGGATGAGGCCCCGCGCTCATGAGAGGATACGTGCGGGCCACCAGAAACACCCCCGCCGCCACCATGGTGGCGGCATGAATCAGCGCGCTGACGGGGGTCGGGCCTTCCATTGCGTCCGGCAGCCAGACGTGCAAGGGCACCTGGCCGGATTTGCCGACGGCGCCGGCAAAGATGAGAAGGGCAATGGCGGTCGAGACAGCCATGCCGCCAATGGTCGTGGCGGCGGCGAGCCGGGCAAGGGAGGATTGCTCCAGGCAGCCGTGACCGTGGTCGTAAAAGAGGAGAGTGCCGCTTTGGGAATAGAGCCAGAGCATACCGAGCAGGAGCGCGATGTCGCCGATGCGCGTGGTAATGAACGCTTTTTTTGCAGCGGCGGCGGCGGCGGGTTTCTCAAACCAGAACCCGATGAGGAGATAAGACGACAGCCCGACCAATTCCCAGCAGATGAAGAGCAGGAGAAGGCTGTTGGCGATGACAATGCCGAGCATGGCGGCGGCGAAGAGCGACATGAAACAGAAGAAGCGCGTGAAATTCCAGTCGTGCGCCATGTAGCCGAGGCTGTAAATAAAAATGAGCAGCGCCAAAAGCCCGACCATCATCAACATGATGGCGGTCAAAGGGTCCAGCACCCAGCCCAACGGGACGGTTGTGTCCGCGAGATCGAACCAGTTGAAACTCCAGGTCTGGCGGAAGGGATGCGCGCTCAAGCTGGTGAAAAACGCGGCGCACGAGAGCAACCAGGATACAGCCACCCCGCCAATCGCCAGCGAAGCCGCCAGCCGCCGCTGATTGCGCTTGAGCAACGCGCCCAACCCCGCCATGAGCAGGGGCAGGGCCGGAATCAACCACAAATATTGGACAACGTATTTCATGGCTCAACCCCTCAGAGAATCCAACCGGTCCACCTGGGCGGTTTTTCGCTGACGGTAGATGGCAATGACCAGCGCCAATCCCACCGCGGCCTCGGCGGCGGCGATGGCGATGGAAAAGAGGACGAACATCACGCCGGTCAAGGCTTCCGGGTGAGTGCCGTAGCGCCAGAAGGCGATGAAATTCAAGTTGGCCGCGTTGAGCATCAATTCGATGCCGATCAACACAATGATGGCGCTGCGCCGGGCGACCGCGCCCGCGAAACCGATGCTGAAGAGCAAGGCGGAAAGAATCAGATAATGGGAAAGAGGGGTGCTCATCGCGAAACGACTTCCTCCTTCGGATCAGAAAGGTGGGACACCACGCGCTCCGGCTGTTTGGGTTCCGATTCGTCCCGCATGGCGATGACCACCGCTCCCAGCAATGCACCCGTCAGAAGAACCCCGACCATCTCCAGGGGCAGAATGTAGCGGGTCATCAATTCCTCGCCGATCCTTTTGACCGGCGCGGCTGCGCCGGGCGAAGCGAGGCGATGCAGACTGGGGCTGCGGAGAATGGCGATGGCCATTGCCGCCAGCACCAGAACGGCGACCGCGACCTCGGCCATCCAGGACGGGGAGGACTGCTTGTTGCCCGGAGCCACCTCATCGCCGCGTGTCAACAGCACGGCAAAAACAATAAGAATCGCAATCGCGCCGACATAGACCAGCAGTTGGGCGAAACCCACAAACTCCGCGTCAAGCTGGAGGTAGATCATGGCCAGGCCGGCAAAAGCGGCGGCGGCGCACAAGGCGCAATGCACCAGGCGGCGCAGGGTCATCGCGGCGGCGGCAAAGGCCACGGTGAAGAGAGCGATCAAATAGAATGCGATCTCACCCGGCATAATCATATTGACGTTGCGTGGGTCTCGAGCCGTTCCAAATTCGCGCCAGCCAGACAAACGGAACGAGGAGGAGGCCGGCGCAAACCAACCAGCGCACGGGCATGGGGGCCGGGACTTTCCACCACAGGGCCGCCACGAGAAGGTTGATCAGGGCGAGCGGGACCAGGAATTTCCAGGCGAAATTCAACAATTGGTCCAGGCGCAGTCGCGGCAGGGTGGCCCTGGCCCAGATAAAAACAAAAATCAGCGCGCCGAATTTTGCCGTGAACCAGCCCCAGGAAGGGAACCATTGCAGCCAGGGAGCCGGCGCCTGCCAGCCACCGAGGAACAAAGTCACGGCCAGACCCGTCACGGCAAAGAGGCCGAGATATTCGCCGAGGAAAAACAAGGCGTATTTGAACCCGGAATACTCGGTGAGGAAACCGGCGATCAACTCTGATTCACCTTCGGGCAGGTCAAAGGGGCAACGATTGGACTCGGCGGCGGCGGCGATGAGGAAGAGGGCGAAGCCGGCCAGGCCCCAGGGTGTGAAGACATTCCATCGCGGAACGAAGTTCCAGACGAAGCCGGATTGGGCCTGGACGATGTCAGGCAAGGACAACGAACCTGCCGCCATCAACACGGGAACGCCGGCCAGCACGAGCGGGACTTCGTAGCTGATCATTTGCGCGATGGCCCGCATGGCCCCGACCAGCGAATATTTATTTTGACTGGACCACCCCGCCATAAAGACCGCCAGCTCGGAGGCGGAGCCAATGGCAAAAAAGAAAAGAATCCCCGCATCCATTTCGATGGCGCTCATGTTGCGGCCGAAGGGCAGGACGGCGAAGGCCAGCCAAACCGGCACGGTCAGCGCCAAGGGCGCGAGAAAATGGAGAGTCTTGTCGGCGGAAAAGGGGACAATGTCCTCCTTGGTCAGCATCTTGATGCCATCGGCCAGCGGCTGGAAAAAACCGCAGGGACCAACGCGATTTGGGCCGAAACGATTTTGCATGCGGCCCAGTATTTTGCGTTCGAGGATGGTGGTGAGGGCAAAGCAGGAGCCGAACACCGCCATGAGACCGGCGATGCTGAGGACCATCAAAACCAGGGGCTGCCAGGATGCCGGCGCCAGTCCGGCCAGGCCATGCTGCGCTGAAACAAAGATTTGGTCCAAGGCGTTCATACGGCGGCTGGAACGGGAGCGGCCGCCTTTTTGGCCTGCGCCTTGCGTTGTTCCGCGGCGCGGGCCGCATCCACGGCGGCGGCTTCGAGCGGGTGGATGTGCTGGAAGTATTGGTTGGGTTTGGCCAGGTCCATCTTCTCCAGGACCATGTTGCGATCGACGCTGGACAACTCGAAGACGTGGTCCATTTTAATGGAATCGAACGGGCAAACTTCGGCGCAGATGCCACACTCCATGCAGACGGCCATGTCGATGTTGAACACCTTGGGGTGGAACTGCATTTTGCCGAGGTAATCCGGCTTCTTCACGGTATCCTTGACGATGTCGATGCAATGGGCCGGGCATTCCACCGCGCAGATGGAACAGGCCGTGCAACGCAGCCCGGCCATGGGATCCGAGCCGTCGAAGACCAGGAAAGGAAACGTGCGCGCGTTCTCCTGGGGCGGCAACTTCTCCTCCGGATATTGCACGGTGGTGAGGCGCGCGGGATCATAATAGCTGCCCTGGAAATTCCGCCAGGTCTCAACCAACCCCCGAAGAATGCCAAGGCCCAGCATCAGCGATCCACCTCCCCGAGCACAATATCAATGCTGCCCAGGATGATGACGACGTCCGCGATGGTGTGGCCCAGACACATATCTTCGAGGACGGTCAGGTTGACGAGGCTTGGCGGGCGGACGCGATAACGATAGGGCGCAGGCCCGCCGTCGCTGATGAGATAAAAGCCCAATTCGCCTTTGGGCGATTCGATGCGGCCGTAGGCTTCGCCGGGTTTGGGGCGCAGGTTGCGAAGTTTGGCCTTGGCATCGAGGATCGGCCCGGCGGGAATGTCATGCAGGGCCTGCCCGAGAATCTTCACGGACTCGCGCATTTCCAGAATCCGCATCATGTAACGGTCAAAAACATCGCCGCGCCGGCCCAGCGGCACACGGAAGTTGAAGCGATTGTAAATGCCATATTGATCCACTTTGCGGATATCATAGTTGACACCGCTGGCGCGCAGTCCCGGGCCTGTCACGCCGGCGTTGACGGCGAGGCCGGCCGGGAGCAGGCCCACGCCCTGGCAGCGGGCGCAAAGAATTTCGTTCCCATTCAAGAGGGCCTCAAAGTGATCAAGGAAGGAATCGAAACCGGCCACGACGGTGGCGGCCTGTTCCAGCCAGCCTTCCGGAAAGTCGCAACGGCAGCCGCCGAAGCGCATGTAATTGCACATCATGCGCGAGCCGGTCAAGGACTCGAACAGGTCAAGAATTTTTTCCCGTTCGCGAAAAGCGTACATCATGGGCGTACCCAGCGCGCCCATGTCCTGCAAAAGGAATCCCGCCAGGCAGGCGTGATTGAACAGGCGGGTCAATTCGGCGACGAGGACGCGGATGTATTCGGCCCGTTCCGGCACGGCCAAGCCGGTCAGCTTCTCCACGCTCAGGACATAGGCCCAATTGTTGGTCATGGAGCAGATGTAATCCAAACGGTCGGTATAAGGGATGGAGGCGAGGTAACTGTTCTTCTCGGCGATTTTTTCGTGGTTGCGATGGAGGTAGCCGAAAACGGGGGTGAGTTTGACCACGGTTTCGCCGTCCAACACGACATTCATGCGAAACACGCCGTGGGTGGAGGGATGATGCGGTCCCATGGCCACTTCCAGGAGGTCATGGTTGAGGGAGCCGGCGGCGACAGGGGACTGGATCTCGGGCGGCGCGATCATAGTTGCACCTCCGCGGCATCCGCCGGGACGTAGTCCTTGCGCATGGGGTGGTCGATAAAGTTGTCCCACATCAGGATGCGGCGCAGATCGGGATGCCCTTGGAAAACGATGCCAAAAAGATCGAAAATTTCCCGCTCCTGAAACTCGCAACTGCGCCAGATGGGGGTGAGCGAAGGCAGCGCGACGTTGTCGGTGCGGTTGGCGGTGCGCAGGCGGATGACCAGCGGCCCGTGGCCCAGCGCCATGGAATAGAGATGATACACCGCTTCGAGGAAGGCGGGGGTCTTGCGTTCGACGAGCTCCTCGGTTTCATTTTCCACGCCGTCAACAATCCGTTTTGTCTTTACCTTCTCCCTGACAGTTTTCTCCGGCCAATCCACGCCCGTGGCATTGGAGGCGTAGTCGAAACGCAGTTCCTGATCGTCGCGCAGAAATTTTGCGATTTCGCGGGCCTGCCCGGGGGCGAGGAGCAGGGAAGGCTGGCTGGCCGGGCTGCCATTGGGAATGATTTCGAGAGGCGCGCCCGGAAAAGCGGCCAGGATGCGGTCTTTGATTTGTTCAAGAGTTTGCATCAGGCATCCTTGTTCAAGCGCGGCCCCACGAGGTCATGCGGTCCAAAGTCCGGGACGGGAAATTCGCCGGGCGCTTTTTCGTCCAGATGCCGGGGGCGTTCCGGGCCGGTCAGACGCTGGCGCGCTATTTTCTGTTGCAGATGCATCAAGCCCTCCAGCAAGGCCTCGGGCCGGGGAGGGCAGCCGGGGATGTAAATGTCCACCGGCAGATAGAGGTCGATTCCTTGCAAGACATTGTAGCCGTCGCGGAACGGTCCGCCGGAGATGGCGCAGGAGCCCATGGCGATGACGTATTTCGGCTCGGGCATCTGGTTGAAAAGGCGCACGACTTGCGGCGCCATTTTCTTGGTGATGGTGCCGGAAACGATCATCAGGTCCGCCTGGCGTGGGGAGGGCCGGAAGACCTCGGCGCCGAACCGGGCCATGTCGAAGCGGGCCATGGAAGCGGCGATCATTTCAATGGCGCAGCAGGCCAGGCCGAATTGCAAGGGCCAGAGGGAGTTTTTCCGCCCCCAATTGTAAAGCTCTTCCATGGTGGTAAGGACCACTCCCTGGTGGCTGGGTTCGTTTTGGGGTTGCGGGTTCATGCGGGTGATTATTTGAAGACCAGAACGCCCCTGGCCCAGGCCCAGGCAAGCCCCTCGGCCAGCAACAGGATGAACAACAACATGGCCAGACATGCCGCAACGGAGAGCCCCTTAAACGCCGCGGCAAAAGGCAGCAAGAATATGGTCTCAACGTCGAAGATGAGGAAAATGATCCCATAGAGATAGTATTCGAATTTGAACTGCACCCAACCCGTGGGCTGGGCGTCCAGGCCGCATTCGTAATTGGCGTTTTTGACCGCGCCGGGCTTGCGTGGGGAGAATCGCCACGCCCACAGCCAGGCAATGGCCAGCGGCGCGAGCGCGAAGCTCACCGCAGCCAAGCCAAAAACCGCCAAAAACAAATATGGATGCATAGTCCTTGCCTTGCTCAAATCGTCAATGGCTCCACGATAATCATTTGAGCAAGCTTGAAGCTTAAAGCCAGGCGGGTGTTGCACACCAGACAAATTATGTTGGATTGGCGGACGAGCAGGCGGATCACCTGCTGCTCGCCAAAGCCGATTTCCCGCAGTCGCTGGGTGACATTGGGCGGAGCGGAAAGCTCCTTGATGCGCACCGCCACGCCCGCCTCGACGCGGTTGAGCGGGCAGGTGAACGGCATCCGGCAATGGGAAGCGCTCTCGGCCAAATCACGGTCATCGCATTGGGTCAATTGGGCAAACGATTTCATTGTTCATTCCACTTCGGAGGCAACTTACAAGGGTGGTCCCCACCTCACTCCACAATTCTTGCCATAGACACGCCATATTTTGATTAGTCGTAAAGTTGGGCATTTGCCATGCCGGACAGTCCTGACCAATAAATGTTCAGTAATTCGCAAATCACGTGTAGTTGAACCCGTCCCCATAAGTGATGCTGACCACGAAATGAAAAGCGCATAAGAGTGAATAATAGCGGAAGCAGTTATGATAAAAATGCAAAATCTCAAACTCGGCACGTGGGCCGGAAGGAGGCTGGCATGATGTTCGTGACGGGAATCAGCTTTAAAACTGCGCCGGTCGCGTTGCGCGAGCAACTGGCCGTGACGCCATCGCGCCTCATCGAAACCGCGGCGCGCCTCAAACTTCAGCGCGGCCTGTCGGAAATCGTCCTGGTCTCCACTTGCAACCGGGTCGAGCTATACGGGGTGTGCGAGAGCGCGGCGGGGCTGGACGGACTGCTGGCGTCGCTCGCGCAGGGCGAGGTGGACATCGCCCCATATATTTATTTTCACACTGAAGCGGCCGCCGCACGCCATCTCTTCGCGGTCGCCAGCGGTCTTGAGTCCATGGTCCTGGGCGAAACGGAGATCACCGGGCAAATCAAGACAGCCTACGAGGCGGCCCGGGCCGCGGATCTGACCGGGCGGGTCCTTAATGGGGCTTTTCAACGCGCCTTTCAAGTGGTCAAAGCAGTCCGCACCGGGACGCAAATCGGACGCGGCGCCACTTCAGTGGGCAGCGTTGCGGTTCAATTGGCCGAGAAAATTCTCGGCGGCGATTTTCAGGACAAGACGGTCATGATCATCGGCGCGGGCAAAATGGGGGAAGCCTGCGTGCGGCACATCGCCAAAAAGGGCATCCGCTCCATCATCGTGGCCAACCGCTCCCTGGAACACGCGGCGGAACTGGCGCGCGAATTTGGCGGCCGGGCGGTCAATTATATGGATGACGGTTTGGCGGCAATGCGCGAGGCGGACATCGTGGTCAGCTCGACCGGCTGCCCGGAAACGATCCTGGACCGCGAGGACGTGGAGGCGGTCATGCGGCAGCGGCCGCATCGCCCGTTATTTCTGATTGACATCGCCGTGCCGCGGGACATCGCGGTGGAAGTGGAACAGCTTGAGAATGTTTTTCTCTACAATATTGACCACTTGGAACAACTGATGCGCGAAAACGTGCGGGTGCGGGAGCAGGAAGTGGCGCAATGCCATGAAATCATCGAGGAACACACTGTCGCGCTCATGGCCAAACTCAACGCCGCTCCAAGAAGACCGGAAGCAGCCCGTCCGCAACCCGAAATGGATTGGTCTTTCCAAAGTCCCATCGCCGGTTATGCAAAGTGATTTTTAATCTAACTCAAACCCTTTACTCACCCCCCCCCCCCACCGAAAACTTTAAAACACCCTATATGAAAATGAAAATTCCGTCCAAAATGGCGCAAACCTGTTTATTGACAATTGCGCTCCTCACCATGGCAGGGACATTGTCGGCGGCTCCAGTGACGCCGTACTCCCTGCAAGCCCGGCTTGTGCCGCGGCCCGTCACTCCCGGCGATGTCACAAGCTATGGTCTGCCGGCCAGCCTGGAGGTTTCAGGCGGGCTGTACACGTTTGCGATCGGCACGCCGGCCTACCTGGAGGTGGAGGTGACCGCCAGCAATACCTATGCCTCGGCCGTCACGGGTGTGACCTGGAGTTTGACGCCGCCGATAGGGTCTTCAGCGGGGTTGAGCGCCAACCCATTGACGACAAATGTTCCCGTTTTCCTGCCGTCGGACCGCTTGATTTATCAGGTGTCTCCAGTGAATGGACGCATGCTGTTGCGCCCGGACATTGCGGGTGATTACACGGTGACCGCGGTTGTTGCCTGCGCCGGAGGGACGACAAATGTGAGCGCCAACTTCAACGTGGGAACTTATTATGGTGTTTACGTATGCGAGGGTTGCCACACTGATTCGACTATTGGCTCCGTTGTGGTACCGGAAATCTATCCGTCCTGGTCAACCACTGCTCATGCCAGCATTTTTACACTTGGCGTTGAGGGGATTCTTGCCGGCAGCCATTATAGCGTGAGCTGCATTAAGTGCCACACCACCGGATACGATACCAACGCCAGCGCGCTGCTTGACGGCGGGTTTTACGGTATCCAGCAAGAGGATGGGTGGGTCTTTCCGAATAATTTGGCAAACACCAATCTGGCAAGCACCAACTGGACGTCGATGCCCCAGAATCTGCAGAGCGTGGCCAATATTACGTGCGAAAATTGTCACGGGCCAGGCAGTCAACACATCCTCCCGGCAATTGAAACCGCATCGGGCTTTGTTAACACGAATTACCCCGGGGTGGACATTCCCTACAACGTTGGCGTTTGCGAGCAATGCCATGACGACGCGCCGGGCCACGCCCAAGGGACGCAATGGTACGCCTCAAGCCACGCGGTGACGACGACCACTCCCACCAGTCCCTCGGACGTGGCCTCCGGCGCGGCCGAATACTGCGTGCGATGCCATAACACTCCTGGATTCATCGCCATTGTCTCGAACAACGCGGCCCATAATGGGATCGTCACATCAACGAACGTGACCTACTCCGCCATCGGCTGCCAGGCCTGCCATGAGCCGCACGGCCAGACGATTCCCACCAACGCCCCTTATCTGCTCCGGGTCGTGTCTTCGGCGACATTCGGGGACGGCACGGTCGTCACCAACGGAGGTGAGGGCAATTTGTGCATGACTTGCCATCAAAGCCGCAATGGTTCGGCAGTCACTAACGTGGCGAATTGGCCCAAATGGATTCCCACTTGGCCGGGAGCAGTCATAGGCGCCACCGGACCCAGCTCGCGCGATTTTGGACCGCATGACAATCCGCAGGGAGACATGCTCGAAGGCATCAACGCCATTACCTATGGATTGTCGATTCCCAGCTCGGCCCACCGCTTGTCAGTCACAAATTCGTGCGTGGGCTGCCATATGCAGAGCATTTCCACAACCAATGCCAATGGCACAAGTAATCCCGGATTCCTCCTGTCGGGCGGCCATACGTGGGAGATGAGTTACAACGCCTTCACCACGAACGGCAGCACGATTACCACGAATACGGTTGACCAGGTGGCTGTCTGCAACCAATGCCACGGCGGGATCACCAACTTCAACTTCCCGGTGGAGGATTACGCCAATGTCGGAACTGTGCTCGGTGTCCAAACCGAAGTCCAGATTCTGCTGAATCAGTTGTCCACGTTGCTGCCGAACTCGCATGGCATCGTGGACGGGACGGTGAAGACCAGTCTTTCTGTCACGACCAACTGGACGCAAGCGCAACTGCAAGCCGCTTACAACTTCCAGTTCGTTTCCGCAGATGGCAGCTTGGGCATCCACAATGCCCCATTTGCGACCGGCCTGCTCAATGCGTCTATCGCGGATCTGACTGGACCGGCCGTGCCAGGCAGCTTTGATGCATGGGCGACCAATTATTTTGGCTCACTGACCAACGCCGAGGCCATAGCCGACGCCGCGCCGGCTGGCGATGGCGTGCCGAACTGGCTGAAGTTTGCTTTGGGCCTTGATCCTCTGGTGAAGGCCACCTCGCTTCCCAACGGGGTTGTGTACGCTAATGGCAACGCCTTGGGCGGCAATACGGCGACCAATACCCTTGTGATCTCTACAGCCGCGGACATAACCTGGGACACAGTGTCCGGCACCAGCTATCAAATCCAGGAAGTCAGCTCCCTGAGCGACGGCTGGCAAAACATTGGAAGCCCGATTGTGGCGTCAAACAATGCCTCAATGAGCTACCTGACGCCGACGGCGGGCAGTGTGCAACAATACTTCCGCGTGGTCAGCACGCCATAGGCGGACCAAACATTGCACTTGTCTTATGAGGCGGGTCAGGCCAGTTTATGACCCGCCTCAGTAATGAATGCCAGGACGCTGATGAATGCCGTGCCGACACAGCCTCATGGGGTTGCGGGGAAGAGGTCGTCCGGTGAACCCGCCCGCTCCGGGCGCGTCCTTCCGGCACTGGTCCTCTTCCTGGCGGGCGCGGCCCTGAGCGGCCTTTGGTTTACCCGCGGGGCTTGGCTTCATCCCAACGCGGAGAACCCGGCGCCGCTTTCCACAACAACCAAGGCGGTTTTGAGCCGTCTGGATGCGCCGGTGGAAATTCGTTTTTACTCCATGCTGGATGCGTCCAGCGTACCGGAGCCCGTCCAGGCATTCGCGCGCCGGGTGGATCAATTGCTCGGTCAATACGAGCAGGCGGGCGGCGGCCGGGTCCAGGTGGTTCGAAGCGAAACCTTCTCCAACCCCAGCGCGAACGCAGCAGAGGCCGATGGCATCCAAGCTTTCAACAACGACAAAGGGAACGCTTGTTTCTTGGGAATTGTCGTGGTGTGCGGCGGTCAGAAGGAATCGCTGCCGCGGCTGGTCCCGGAGTGGGAGCAGGCGTTGGAACCCGATTTGACCCGCGCCATTACCCGCGCCATGGCCCGAGCTGACGAGTCCAGACCAGGGGCACAGTGGGTTGCCCGGGTTGACACATCCAGCCTGGATGCAGTTCGGAAAGCTATTCCAGACGTTGATGCGGTATCGCTGGAGGCGGGCACGCGAATTCTGCGCGATGCGTCAATGGTCCAATTCAAGCAGGCGGTGAATGAGATGGACGCCCGATTGAAGGATGCCGAGCAACGTTTGATCGAGGCGCAGGGCAGCCAGTCCGAGGCCGCCCAGCAGGCCGCGGCGGAGGACCTGCGGAAAATCCAGGCGGAGGGAACGCGGAGAATCCAGCAAATTGCGCAGGACTCCCACGCTCAAATTGCCGCTCTGCAACAACTCAAGAAAGCCTCTCCTTGAGCCGTCGCGCCAATAATATGGTCCTTTTTTTCCATGGGCCTTGCGGCGCGATCAGGACAACCGCTCTGTTGACGGCCGTTCTTTTGGCTGGCTTGCGGGCTGGCGGGCAGAATGTTCAACATTTGAGCATCACGGAACCGGGCGGGATGCCCGGGACGCCCGTCATAACCGGGGTCGCCCCCGTGACAAACGGAACGAAGGTGACCGGTGTGGAAGTGACATGGGATGGCCCATCGGGTTATTACCAATTATTTGAGAGTTCGGACACCAATGAGCCGGGATGGAAGGTGCTGACCAGACACAACGTCCTGGCCCGAAAGGCCACGGTCCCGGCCCGCTACAGCAACGATTTTTTCAAGGTTTCCGGCCCAACGGCGGCGTACGCCGGGTCTGAAACATGCATTGAATGCCATTCACCTGTTCTAAATACGGAAATGCACACACGGCATGCGGCTGCCTTTAGCAACGCGCGGTTCGAGGCGGACGGGGGCCAGACCAACAGTTCCTGCCTGGCCTGTCACACGGTGGGTTTCGATTGGCCAACCGGGTTCGCCAGCCAGGCGGAAACGCCGCAACTGACCGGTGTGCAATGCGAGAACTGCCACGGCCCGGCGGCCCGCCATGCGGCCAATCCTGATGACCCATCGGTCCGGCCCCGCGCCGAAGTGGCTTCTCAAGTCTGCGGCGGGTGCCACAATGGTCCGTGGCATCCGACGTTCGATGAATGGACGAACAGCGCTCATTCGCTGGTCACCAATTTGCTGATCACCAATTTTAATGCGTCCCACGACATGGAGGTGACAAACCTGAATCTGAATGCCGCCAATGAAATAAATCATTGCGGGCGATGTCATTCCGGCTCCGTGCGTTTGAGCCTTCTGGAAACCAATCCGCTGCCGGCGGGCGATGCGGATATCGGGATCGTTTGCGCCACCTGCCATGACCCGCATCAAACCAACGCCAATCCTGCGCAACTGCGCAATCCACTCGTGTCCACGAACGACTTCTTCATGCCGACCAACGGCACGTTCGCCAAGCTTTACAAACCCGAAATCAACATTTGCGCCCAGTGTCACAATCACGCCGGGGCGTCGTGGACCAACAACGAGTGCGAGCCGCATCACTCCGCGCAGTACAACATGTTGCTGGGCACCATTGGCGAGTTGGACACGGGGCTTCCCCCCTATCAACCGGGTGCGCACGCGCTGGCCGTCACAAATCAGTGCGCCGGATGCCACATGCAGACGACGCCCTTCGTGAGCGACGCCCAGCCAGCCGTCACAGGCCACAGCTTTAAAGTCGAATCGTATGACGTCTGCATCAACTGCCATTTCATCACCCCTTCACCTGTCGATGAATTGTTGATGACTTTTTTGGTGACAGCGGTGACAAACTCGATAGAAAGTGAGATACAGACGGTAAAGTTTGACCTGGACTATTGGGCGACCAACGCGGCCCCCGCATCGTTGGCGAAGTACGGCACCCTGGCTTGGGAGTACACCACGCCAGGCGGGCTGTCTTCGGGCGGTCCCGGGCCAAATGCGGCGGAGCAGCTTTTAATTCCGGAAAACATCCGCAAGGCCCGTTTTAACCTTTACGTGGTGCAGAATGACGGCACAGTTGGCATTCACAACCCAGGCTTCGCCGGGACCCTGCTGCAGACGGCGGACGGCTGGATTGCGGAGGAACTGGGCCAGTGATCCGCCCTGAACGAAGCTATGATCAATCGTAACTTCCGCAAATTCGTGACGCGCGGCCCCGCGTGGGCGCGGGCGCTGGCGCTGGCGACCGGCCCGTTGGCCCTGCTCCTTCTCGTGATTTCCTGCGGCACCGTGACCCGCTCGGTGGTGGTGCTGCCGGAGGTGCCGGGGGCAAAATACATTGGGGCCAAGGAGTGCGAACAATGCCACGACAAAATCTACCGAGACTTCGCCACGGCCGATCATGCGCGATTAATCGCTTACGGGACCAATGCGCTCAGCGCCGGCTGCGAATCGTGCCACGGCCCGTGCAGCCTGCATTCTGATTCCGGCGGAGAGGTGTTGCCGCCCTACAGCTTCACTTCGGGACGCTCCAGTTCGGGCAGCTTCGGCGCGCGCGTCACAGCCCAGCCGCCCCGCGCCACCGAAACGGTTTGCTACCAATGCCATTCCGATGTGCGCGGCCAGTTCAACCTGCCCATCCATCATCCTGTCACGGAGGACAAACTGAGTTGCATCGCCTGCCATTCGCCCCACAAAGGCTCCATTAATGTTGGCGGCGGCACGTCGCTTCTTTCAGAAAATGAGGCCTGCATTCGCTGCCATCCCGCCCAGCGCGGGCCTTATGTGTTCGAGCACGAGGCCATGCACGAAGGATGCACGACCTGTCATCAGCCGCACGGTTCGGTCAATGCCAAGCTATTATCCGTGCGCAACGCCAACCTTTGCTTGAAGTGTCACTTCCAGCAATCCACCGGGGGCCGGCTTTTCATCGGCGGGTCTGACCACAGCTTGCGCGTGCAGCAGGGCACCTGCTGGACGGCCGGCTGCCACGAGGCGGTTCACGGTTCGCGTGTCAGTCCCTCTCTGCGATTTTAACCCCCAACCTGACACCGATGAAAACAACCAGCCTTTTACAGCCCAAGCGAAGTCACCGGCTTTGGGCGTGGCTGCTGGGTTTGTGCGTGGCGGCATCGGCCGTTGTGGCGGCGGACACCAATGCGCCGCCTCCGCTGACACCGGAGCAGATGTTCGAGGGCGGGACAAACACTTACAACAACTGGATCGAATTTTCCGCCGGCGGGAACCTGGTCAGCGGCAGCAAGCCCAATTTCCAACAGCAGCAACAGATCGCCGGCTCCGCCTTTGGCGGGCTGGACGGTTTCCATTTCATAACCAATCTCGACAAGAAAACCACGATGACGCTGGACGCGCGGGCCATTGCCGATGAGCACGATTACAAGTTAAAGCTGGGCATCGATCGCGAGAACACCGGTTATCTGCATCTGTCTTACACGGAAGCCCGCACCTGGTCGGACGCAGACGGCGGCTTTTTCCCGCCATCGGATGTGTTTTACTCGCTTTCGAAAGATGCGCTGGGACTGGACCGCGGTGCCTTCACCCTGGAGGCTGGGCTAACGCCGGAAAAGGGGATCAACGCCGTGTTCAAATACACGCACTCCTTCCGGGAAGGTGAAGAAGGTTCCACCATCTGGGGAGACGCCCATCCCAACAGCACCACGCTGGTGCAGGGTCTCAGCCCATCGGTCGAGGACATCCATGAGCATGACGACAGTTTTCAACTCGATTTGTCCGACCATATCAAAAAGACAGACTTGGGGTTGGGGCTGCACTTCGATACGGGCAACATGAACGACACTCTGAAGATCGCGGAATACCCGGGCGAACCCATCCAGCAAAAAATCACCGATCAGCAAGGAACCACCTACGATGTGTTTGATGTCCACACCTTTGCGGAAACCTGGTTTAAAACCAATCTCATGTTCTCCTCCGGCTTCGCCTATTCGCACATGGACAACACGTTTTCCGGCAGCCTCATTTACGGGTCTGATTTCGATGTCGGTTACGCGCCCAACGCCAATTATGGCTTCGGTTATTTTGATTTGGGCGGGCGGTCGCACATGAACGAGTACGTCATGGACATGAACCTGCTCTACAAGCCGGGGCCTTATTTTACCATCATTCCTTCCGTCCGCCTGCAAAAGGACGACGAGGATGCGGACGCCAGCGGGATTGAAACTCTGGGCGCTAGCACACCCGTGTCTTTTAATTCCTCGGGCGACGCCGGGGACCTCGATGTGCGCGGGCGGCTTGACCTCGCTTACCGCGGCTTCACCAATTGGGTGCTGCATGCCCGCGTGGATATCACCGAGGTGGACGGCAACCTGGACCAATATGGCGGATTGATCCCGATCAACGGCATCGGCGTTCCGGGCGTGCAAAGCCAGATCGACGAGCGAAATTTCATCCAAAAATACGCCGCCGGGGCCAGATGGTATCCCTCGCGCCGCGTGACCGTGGACGCGGGCGGTTACTTCAAACAGGACGACTACCACTACGTCAATCCGGTGGACAGCACCCCGGATAACAGCGCCACCGCCTATCCGGGCTATCTGGCCATGCAAAAATTCGCGACCTACGACGGCAACCTTCGGCTGACGGTGCGGCTCAGGCAAAATCTCAGCCTGATCAGCCGTTATGAATATCAATGGTCCACCATCCATACCGAGCCTGACTCGCTGGCGGGCCTTCCGGACGTCGAATCTTCCACCATGCAAAGCCATATCATTGCGCAGGACGTCAATTGGACCCCTTGGCCCCGCCTCAACCTGCAAGCTGGCCTCAATTATGTCTTGAGTGACACGTCCACGCCGGGCTCGGATGTCACCCAATCCATCCTCGACGCCCGCAATAACTATTGGACCGTGAATTTTTCCTCAGGCTTTGTCGTGGACGACAAAACGGATCTCAATCTGAGCTATGTCTATTACGACGCGGACGATTACGTGGACAACTCCCCCTCCGGGGTCCCGTACGGCGCGGGCGGTCAGCAACATTCCGTAACCTTGACGCTAACCCGCCGGATCAGCGAAAGAATCCGCCTCTCGTTGAAGTATGGATACTACCGTTATCTCGACGAGGCCACCGGCGGCAACGCCGACTTCGGCGCGAGTCTGGTTTACGCCACCTTGCGCTATCGGTTTTGAAGGGGTTCCGGCTCTTCCGCCATGGAATGAACAGTTGACATTTTCAGGGCCATCCGGAAAATACAGCTGAAACTTTAATCATTAACATTATGAAAATGACAAAAATCCATCTGATCATTCTTGCGCTGGCCGCAAGCACTGCCGCCCTGAGCGCCGCCGACGCCAACGCCATCTGGGAAAAAAGCTGCCAAAAGTGCCACGGCGCCGATGGCACCGGCGACACGAAAATGGGCAAGAAATTGGAAATAAAGGACCTGACCGACGCCAAATATCAGGCTTCCTTCACCGATGAGCAGGCGACCAAGGCCATCAAGGAGGGCATCAAAGACGGGGACAAGACCAAGATGAAAGCCAACGACGATTTGTCGGACGACGACATCAAGGCGCTCGTCGCGAAAGTTCGCGCGTTCAAGAAATAGCCGGTGTGCCTTCGGGCGGAAAGCGGGGCATGTCCTGCGTCCGCCTGCCGTCCTCGCCGTCCTCAAGTCGGTTGTTGTCAACCACGTGGAATTCGCGTCCTCCGATGACGCCCGGATTTTTGGCCCCGGATGCCAACTGTTGCCAGCGAGTTCCAAATTTTTCATGTCTCTGCGTTCTCTGCGTCTGCGCGAGCCTTTAAAACAACGAGGCAACAATTATCCGGCTGAATCGCTGCAAAAGTATTGACAACAATTATATTTCCACGTCGCTCGACGCGTAACGCACGGTTCGTGGTGGCAATCCGCGCCTTCGAATCAGCTTTTCCCTTTATGGCATCCCGCTATGGCGACGCCGAAAATCAAGGAAACCCAAGCCCGTAATACCGGACAGGGTAATTCGTCCACTGCGGATCGCTGAAATGGAATGTGTTGGTGAGCATCACGTTCGTTAGCGATGTCCAAACCGGACAGGCCAGATTCGTGCAGGCCTCCACCGCGATGGGGATTTTGGTGGTTGCTCCGTTCGTGATGTTGAACCCAAATTGTTTGTTGCTGACGCCAAGGCTCCCATGCCCTGTTTGAATCAGCGGATTCCACAGCACAGCCGGGGGACCTGAGGATGGGTAACCCCAAAAAACCAGACTCCATCCTGTGGTGCTGGGCAAATAATAGGTTGTCACGCTGCTGTCTGCAAGGAACACATTCGCTCCGACCGAGGGCGCGTTTCCCATGAAATAGACGCTGGTCAAGCTTTCGCAGCCATAGAACGAAAACTCCTCGATGCAGGTGACGCTGGGGGGAATCGTCATGTTGGTCAGGCCGCCACAACTGGCGAACGCATCCACCCCGATGCTGGTGACGCCGTTGGCCAACGTGATGTTGGTCAGGTTGAAGCAGAGATCGAATGCATCTACCCCGATGTTGGTGACGCTGTCGGGAATAGTGTAACTTCCGCCCAAGCCGGTTGGAAATTGAATCAGACTCGTTTGGCTCTTGTCGAACAACACTCCATTGACACTGCTGTAAAACGCATTTTGTGCATCCACCGTTATCGTTGCGAGGTTTAAGCAGTAAAAGAATGCCTCGTCCCCGATGTTGGTGACGCCTTTGCCGATCGTGACGTTGCTCAGGCTGCCCCCAAAAAGGGCAAAACTCCCAATGCTGGTAAGGCTGTCGGGAATCGTGATGCTGGTAACCTCCTCGTTCATGGCAGAATGCCCTGGAATATCATTCTGAATGCTGGTGACCTTCAGGCCCTCGATGTTGGTTGGAATGGACACAGCCCAAGGAGGCCCGGTGTAAATGATGATGTTGGCGCTGCCGTCGGCATTTGTGGTGTAGGTGTAGATACTGCCGTCGGCGTTTGTGCTGTAAGCGTATTGGCCTTGCACCGCCACCGGTGCGGCCAGGAGCACCAGAACCCAAAGGCCGAGGATTGCGCCTTTCATATTTGCGCCATGATGCAACATTTTCACGGCAAAATCGAGACAAAACGGTTGACAAAATGTTATCTTTTCTTGTCGCTAATGGAGCGATGAATGGTTCGTGGCGGCAATTTGCGGCCCAGGCTAACGCCATTCACAGGAGCAGTTTCCGCTAAAATAAGCAACAAATGCATTTGACTGCCAGCGGCGAAATCGAATGGATGCAATATCGGCGGTTTAGAATGGGATCTTCTTCCGTTGGATATTCTTCGACAGATTCGCTGAAAATTCTTCTTCCTTCTTCTCCGCTTTGACTTTTCT
>JBEKDI010000027.1:0-54189 GCA_050014435.1 Verrucomicrobiota bacterium
TTTTCCTCCGGCATGAGCAGTTCTTACATACAAAATCTTTTCGCGGAACGCATCGGGGGGAAGGACTATGGGAAATCCACCGCGATTTATAAATTTGAAAAAATAAAACGGGCCAAACGCGCTGCGCTCCAGGCCCATCCCAGTGCCGAAATCCTCGATTTGGGGGTGGGCGAGCCGGACGAGATGGCTTTTCCCGAAGTGGTGGCAAAACTGGCTGAGGAGGCGCGCCAGCCGGAAAACCGCGGTTACGCGGACAACGGCGATTCTGTATTGAAGGATGCCGCGGCCCGCTATCTGGAAAAAGTCTATGGCGTGCGCGGCATTGATCCTGGAACCGAGGTGCTCCATTCCATCGGCAGCAAGGCCGCTCTGTCCATTCTGCCGGCGGCGTTGGTCAACCCGGGCGATTACGTGCTCATGACCACGCCCGGCTACCCGGTGTTCGGGACGCACTCCAAATATTATGGAGGGCAGGTGCATCAATTGCCCCTGCTGGAGGGCAATGGCTTCCTGCCGGACCTAGATTACATCCCGTCGGAGGTGCTGCGCAAGGCCAGGGTCCTGGTGTTGAATTACCCGAATAATCCGACGGGGGCGAGCGCGACGCCGGAGTTTTTTGCCCGCGTGGTCGCGTTCGCCAGGCAGCACCGTGTGGCTATCGTTCATGATGCCGCTTATGCCGCGCTGGTTTTTGAGGGCAAACCGCTCAGCTTTTTGGCGACGCCCGGCGCGAAAGACGTCGGAGTCGAGCTTCATTCCACCAGCAAAAGCTTCAACATGACAGGCTGGCGTTGCGGCTTTGTCGCGGGCAATGATTTGTTGGTCCGGGCTTACGGCGATGTGAAGGACAACGCCGATTCGGGCCAATTCCTCGCCATCCAACACGCTGCGGCCTATTGCTTCGACCATCCGGAAATCACCGAAAAGATCGCCGCCAAATACTCCCGCCGTATGACGGGGCTGGTCGAAGTCTTACAGCAATGCGGCTTCAGGGCCGCCAAACCCGCAGGCTCCTTTTACCTGTATGTCAAAGCGCCCAAGGCTGCGGCGCTGGGCAAGGGAGAGCGCCGCGAATTTAAGAACGCGGAGGAAGTTTCACAATGGCTTATCGCGGAAAAATTGATCTCGACTGTGCCTTGGGACGACGCCGGGGCTTATTTGCGCTTCAGCGTCACCTTTGCCGCCAGGGACGCGGCGGATGAGGAGCGGGTCTTGCGCGAAATTGCCGGCCGTCTTGCGGAAGTCCAGTTCGAGTTTTAAGGGCGCTGCAAAAAACTATTGTAGCAAGAATTGGTCTGTCCGGAAAGGAGAGGCCGGCAGGCCGGCCTTGTTCCAAAGATTGACCACCGGATAACTGGCCCAGCCATAGCGCACCGCGACGGGGTGCGTCACTTGTTCGCTGTGAACGAGCACCTGATCCAAGCCTTTAACCTCGGCATTGGCCCATACAAACTTTTTGTCCGGACCGCAAATGGTGAAGCCTGTCAGATCCCCGCCGCGCGCTTCAAGGCCGCCGTCCACGTGGTCGAAGGTCAGCACGATTTGGTTCTCCTCAATCTTCACTTTCTTCAGGACGGGGCCGGAATACTCAACCGACTGGTGATAGGCGATGCCGCGCGCCGCCAGGGCCAATCGCGCGCCGACGGGCTGCTTGTGAGTGGGGTGAATATTATGTTCCTCTCCGACATCGGTGATGACGGCCATGCCCACGTTGGGGAGGATTTTGGTCGCCTCGAGTTGCGCTTCACGCAGCGAAGCCCAACTGCTTTCGGTCGGCGTTGGTTTGATTTCGAGGAAAGGCGCCAGTTGGACCACCAGGAACGGGAATGGGCCTTCGCCCCAGACCGTCCGCCAATTGCGGATTAAATCGGGCAGAAGCGTATGGTACTCCAAGGCGTCCTCGGCGCTGCCGGCGTTGCTCTCGCCTTGATACCAGAGGGCGCCCTTGATGGCATAGCCCGCCAATGGCGCGATCATTCCATCATACAATTCGCCCGGTTTCCAAGGGCGGCGCGGCGCGGTGTTGGTGGATTCCAGGCCCTTTTCCTTTGCCTCCCTCTTCGCCGTGTTATAGGAGGCAAGACCCCGTTCATATTTGTCCTCCGCGACAACCCACGCTCCAAAGACTTCAGTGCGGTACCTGGGGTTGGCTTGGAGAAATTCGCGCTGCATCCAGACTTCGGCGGGCGTACCGCCCCAGTCGGATTCGATGACGCCAACAGGGACGTGCAGCGCCTTTTGCAGATCGCGCGCGAAATAGTAGGCAACCGCTGAAAAACCTGGGGCCGTGCGCGGATTGCATTCGGTCCAATGCGCGCCTATGTCGTTCGCCGGCGAATCCAGCCTCGCCTTGGGGACTCTTAACCAATGAATCATCGGATTGGCGCTGCTGGCGATGTCGTCCGCCGCATCATGGGATTGTCTCAGGGGGAATTCCATGTTGGATTGCCCGCTGGCCAGCCACACTTCGCCGACCAGCACGTTTTTCAGTTCAATGGTGTTGCCGCTGGTAATGGTTAACGTATCCGGTCCGCCCGGCTTCAAGCCTCCCAATTTGACAAGCCATTTTCCGTTTTTAACGCGGGTTGAAACCGTTTCCTTCTGAAACCGGACGGTCACGGTGGCGCCTTCCTGGCCCCAACCCCAAATGGGCACGGAGGCACCCTGTTGCAACACCATGTTGTCCGAGAAGAAACGGGGCAGGCTTAACGAATCGTTCTGGGCGGCGGATACTGTTGAGGTTTCTCCCTTGGCGCTTTGGAATCCACAAAGGATTGCCACGGCCGCGAGCAAAGCGATTTTCCGAGATATCAAATGCATACGTTATAATTCGCTCAAACAATCGGCCAGAGTCAAGAGCGCATATCTGCGCCCCGTTTTCTAGATTCCGCGATTGGCCCTCCACAGCAGCACGATGCCCACGGCCTGGAAGATGAAATTAGGCAGCCACACAATCAAATAGGGGGCGCGTTCCGCATGATCGGCCCAAGCCTGGCCCAGAACGACAAAACTGTAATAGACCAACATCAGCACCAGGGCCGTCGCCACCCCAACGCTGGTTTCGCGCCGATGCCCGCGGATCCCCA
The DNA here is from genome assembly GCA_050014435.1 of Verrucomicrobiota bacterium. Lineage (GTDB taxonomy): Bacteria > Verrucomicrobiota > Verrucomicrobiia > Limisphaerales > Palsa-1400 > DASRLE01. The sequence continues at coordinate 3,087 of JBEKDI010000027.1, forward strand.
GCGGAATCCCCACCAGGGTGAACCCAACGCAGGCGAAGGAGAACGCCACCGCGCGATTGAGATACACCAGCACCGGCGTGGTCATGTCGCTCGTCATCTGCCTGAATTTCCGCCTTGTTTCCAAAAGTTGCTCGTTGTTCAAGCCCTTCGCCAGCGGTGCAGCCATGTCGCGTTCGATTTGATCGCGCTTGTCCAACAGTTGGCGGAAGGTCATGTCACTGATCGGCAGAGGCACCGCCCTTTGCGCTTGTGCTTCAATTTTAATAGGGTAGGTGGCTTCGCCGGTCTCAGCCCCGGGCTTCCAGCCGTCGCTGAAATGGTACATGCTGCGCTCATCATGCAGATATAGAATGATCTGTTGATGGGCGAGGTCGGAAGTAATGGTTGCGGATGTCCCCTGAATCATCTTCTCCAGTTGCCCATTTGTGTCGTACTGCGAGACAATGACATTGTCGAAATTGGTCCCGTCGGCATGCCGCCTGGCCACCCAAATGGAATGATCGCCGAACGGCGTGGATTCTCCGCTTTGCAGCAAGTCGGACGGGTTGGTCACCACGGCGCGATAGAGCAACTGATTGTAAGCCACGCGGCAGGCTGGGGCGATGTCAAGGTTCAGCCAGGCGCACATTCCGCTCACCGCCCCGCTCAGCAACAGCACGGGGGTAATCAGACTGATCAAACTGATCCCGCCCGCCCGCGCCGCCGTCAATTCCTGTTCCGCGCTGAAGCGGCCAAAAACCAGCAGGGCCGCCGTCAACATCCCAATGGGCAGGGAGAAGGCCAACACCCACGGCACGAGCAGGGCGATGGCGTGCAGGGCCAGGCCGAGGGTCGCCTGGCGGTTGATCACCAATTTCAGGACCTCCTTGATGACATTGCCCAATAGCAGCACCAGGGTGAAAACGAACACGGTCATGCCCAACGTCGCCAGCATTTGGCGAGTCAAGTATAAATGGAGCGTTCTCATCTGCCAGGAGGCGCGGGCGGCTCCCGCCCGGCGCCTCGCCCCTCAGCCATGGTTGATTACTGCTGCTTGGCGGATTCGTCGGCGGCGTCGAAGGCATGCTGCAACGCCACCAAATCCTCCCCGGGCTTGAGCGAGTCCAGAATGGCCTGCTCCGCCTTGAGCTGTTCGTTCGAGTAAGCCGCCGCTTTGATGGAAAGCCCGATGCGGCGGTCTGACTTGTCGATTTTGATGACGCGCGCCGTCACTTCCTGTCCGGCTTTGAGCACGTTTTTGATCTTGTCCGTCCGCTCCTCGCTGATCTGCGAGATATGCACCAAGCCGTCAATGTCGTGTTGCAGTCCCACGAAGGCGCCAAAGCTGGCCAGCTTGGTCACGTTGCCGGTGACCAAGTCGCCCACCTTGTAGTATTGGTCGATGCTGCTCCAGGGATCGACCGCCAATTGCTTGACGCCGACGGAAATGCGCTGATTGGCCTTGTCCACTTCCAGCACCACCGCCTCCACCTCGTCGCCCTTCTTGAACATTTCGGAAGGATGATTGATTTTGCGCGTCCAGGAGATGTCTGACACATGGATCATGCCGTCCAAGCCTTCTTCCAACTCGATGAATGCGCCGTAGCTGGTCAAATTGCGAATTTTGCCTTTCACCTTTGTGCCCGCCGGATACTTCTCCGTGGCGCGGTCCCACGGGTTGGCCTCGAGCTGCCGGATGCCCAGCGATATTTTTTGCTCCTCGCGGTTGATCCCCAATACCACCGCCTCGATTTCCTGCTCGGCTTTCAACACATCGGAGGGTTTGGCGATTCGCTTGGTCCAGGACAATTCGGTGACATGCACCAGCCCTTCCACGCCCGGCTCCAATTCCACAAACGCACCGTACGGCACCAAATTGACCACCTTGCCCTTGACCTTCGCGCCCACTTGATATTTCGCGTCGATGTTTTCCCACGGATTGCTCAGCTTTTGTTTCAATCCAAGGCTGACCCGCTCCTTTTCGCGGTTGATGTCCAGCACCACCACGTCAATGTCCTGACCGACCTTGAGCAATTCCGAGGGATGCCCGATGCGGCCCCAGCTCATGTCGGTGATATGAAGCAATCCATCGATGCCGTTGAGGTCGATGAAAGCGCCGAAATCCGTGATATTTTTGACGGTTCCCTTGCGGATGTCGCCCGGGGTCATGTCCGTCAGCAGCTTGCTGCGCTTTTCATTGCGCTGCTGCTCGATCAACTCGCGCCGCGACAGCACGATGTTCTGGCGTTCCTGGTTGATCTTGACGACCTTGAACTCGTAGCTGTTGCCGATGAACTGCGCGAGGTTGCGGGGCGGGATGATGTCGATTTGCGAAGCGGGCAAGAAGGCCTCGACGCCGATATTGACCAGCAAGCCGCCCTTGACCGCGGCCTTGACCTTGCCGACGATGGTGCCTCCCTCGTTGCAGATGGTGAGGATTTTGTCCCAATTCTTCTTAAATTCGGCCTTCTCCTTGGAAAGCACGACCATGCCTTCCTTGTCCTCCAGTTTTTCGATCAAGACATCGACTGCATCGCCGATCTTGACGGCTTTGATGTCCTCAAACTCGTTGGCGGAGATGACGCCTTCACTTTTGTAACCGATATCGACGAGGACTTCCTTGGGGCGGACTTCAATGACAGTACCTTTGACAATTTGGCCTGTGGCAAAGCGGCTTGGGCTTTGCTTGAGGGCTTCTTCCATCGTAAGCATAATGATTATGTATTCACAAACTGCGGGAGACTTTGCGGGCGCGCGCTGGCGCCCTCGAAGACTCCATTGCCTTACCTGACCGCGTTGCCGGGCAACAGAGGTAAAAGGTTAGGTTTCAATGTTAACTTTCTTTTCTCAGCCTTAATGAACGACCGCACACGCGGCGTTCAGGCAATCGATACCTTACTCCCCCTCCGGAATTAGGCAAGGACATTTTGGACCTCGCAAACTGGCCGGGCATGCAAACAAAGTCACTTTGAGTAGTATGACCGGCCCGATCGTTGGTTGTTTTGTAACACATTCCTGTATGGGTCTTTGCATACAATTTGGCCGCCACTGCACTGGTTTGATTCAACTTTAACCAAGATAATCATGATTGGACTCCGCCTTCGCCGTAAAATGGCAGGTAAACACGGATGGGCACGGATTTGAGTGCGATTGGCTGTGGCGCGGCGAAAAGATCGCCGCGACTGGGTGCGATGCGTTGCGACCCGTCTTCGCCGAAGCTGCTTCGGTCGTCGCCGAGGGCTTTGGCGCGACAAGTCCTCCTTCGTCAAGGAGCTACGGACGGACAAGTTGGCGGATAGGCTAATTGACTTTTTGGTCCAGCGGTCATTCTCATGACTTTGCACTTCTGCATTCATCCTTCAATACGCTGCATTTCCATTCTCATGGCCTTAATTGGTCATTCATTAAATAAATAATATATTTAATACAATCTTTGGTCAACAGATTTTTGAGAGAATTATTTAAGAAGATATGACGTGCCCATGGCTGAAGCCCTCCTCGACCGGTTCCTGCATCTCGCTGAGGCTTGAGGTTCGGCCCCGGCTCGTTTTAATTCTCTGCTTGGAGGCTTATGGAAAACGCTCGATTTTCGTTGCGAATCGGTCACTCTGCCCGCAGGGTGAGGTTGTGAAATCATGATGAAAGCAATACTACTCCTCATCACAATCTTAACCGCGCCGATCCTCCTCTTGGGCACACCGGTCCAGCCGCTGGATTATCGTGTGCCGGCTAAAATACCGGACGCTGCGCAGCTTCTTTCGCCCGCCGACATTCAACTGGATGGCTGGCTGGGCGAGCGTGTCCTGGTCAACGCCACCAACCGTCTTATGACGGCGGATCTGGAGCCGCTACTGGCTGGCTTCCGGCACAAACCAGGATCGCATCCCTGGATTGGCGAACACATTGGCAAATGGCTTCACGCCGCCACGCTGGCCTGGGCATACACCGGCGACCCGGCGTTGCGTAAACGGATGGATTACGCCGTGTCTGAACTGATCAGGGCCCAGGAACCGGATGGCTATCTCGGAACTTACGTGCCGGAGAAGCGCTTTGGGCTGTATGAGGATGCAGACTGGGACGTGTGGTCGCAGAAATATTGCATGGTCGGGCTGCTTACCTACTACCGCTACACCGGCGACCAGGCGGCACTGGCGGCCTGCCGCAAGACCGGCGATTTGCTGATTCGCACGTTTGGCCCCGGCAAGAAAGACATCCTTTCTGCCGGCACCCACGTAGGCATGGCTGCCACCGCAGTGCTCGGTCAGATGGTGCTGCTCTATCGCTACACCGGCGACGAGCGTTACCTGGACTTTGCCCGCTACCTCGTCCAGTCGTGGGACGAGCCGAACGGACCCAAGATCATCCAGACCTTGCTCAAGGAAAAACAGGTCAACAAGGTCGCCGACGCCAAGGCCTACGAGATGCTGTGCAACCTGGTCGGATTATGTGAGATGGCCCGGGCCACGGGCGACCGTGAGTTGCTGGAGCCAGTACTGATTGCATGGCAGGACATTGTCAAAAACCTGCTATACATTACGGGCAGTGCCAGCCAATGGGAAGCCTTTCATGATGATGACTACCTGCCCAACCAATACGAGGCCCACCCTTGCGAAACCTGCGTCAGCGTGACTTGGATGCAGTTGAACTTGCAACTGCTACGGCTGACCGGCGAGGCCAGGTATGCCGATCAGATAGAGAAGACGCTCTACAATCACCTGACTGCCGCGCAGAACCCGCGGGGCGACGACTGGTGTTACTATACTCCGCTGCAAGGCGTGAAGCCCTACGACGACGGCATCGCCTGTTGTCACTCCAGCGGGCCCCGCGGCATGGCTCTGGCGCCGCAGACGGCCTATCTGAAGGCCCAGGTTGGCGACGCCGACGCGCTCTTGGTCAGCACATTTGAGACTTCCACGGTGACCACGGAACTGGGCGGCCAATCGGTCAAGGTGATGCAGCGGGGCGGGTTTCCGCTGCGGGGAAAGTCGCTGCTGACGGTCAAGCCAATCCAGCCCGCGCGTTTCGCCATGCAGGTGCGGGTGCCACCCTGGGCCGCACCGCTTCAGGCGAAGTTGAACGGCAAACCAATTCATCTGGTGCTTCACGACGGCTGGGCGGTCGTTCCCGCTCGACAATGGAGCGATGGCGATTCGCTCGAACTGAACTACACCCTGGCTTCACGCTTGGAGATGGGTGCCCATGGCAATGCCGGGAAAGCGGCACTGACCTACGGCCCATTCGTGCTGGCCTACGACCAAGCGCGCAACCCCGGGGCGCCGAAAGCCATCGCGATGGGATTCAAGGACACCAATGTTCAGGTTGCCGATAGTTTCGAGCCGGGGAGCTATTTGAAGTTCTCGACCGCGTTGCGAACTTTTTCCGGGCAATTGGTTCGGGCGAAGCTGGTCCCCTTCGCCGACGCGGGCCGGGACGGCGCCGTTTACCGCATCTGGCTGGCGGCGCCCGAAGTGCCGTTAGCAGGGATCGCGGATCTGCTCATCCAAGGCCAGGAAAGCCGCTCGCGTCACGGGAATCTGGCAGGTTCCATCAATGCCGGCGACACGAGTTCGTTTGTGGTGACCTTTGACAACCAGAAGCAAGATGAGGATTGGTATGCCGTCACGCTGGATAAGCCCGTGACCATCCGCCGCGTTGTCTTTGTGGCCGGGAGTATCTTTCATGACGGCGGCTGGTTCGACGCCAGCGCCGGAAAGCCCCGCATCCAGGTGCAGCGCGAGGCGGGGGGCGGTTGGGAGCCGCTGGCGGAGATTGGGGACTATCCGGCCACAACGGCAAGAGACAGCGCTTCCCTCCGCAATCCCAGTCGCCGAACCTTCACCGCGTGGCTGGCGAAGCCGGAGAAAGTGGCGGGCGTGCGGGTGATTGGAAAACCCGCCTGCGGCGATAATCCCCAACAGGCATTTTCGTCCTGCGCGGAGTTGCAGGCCTTTGCAGACTGATTGAAGAACGACATCGCGCCTCAGTTTCATCCGCAAGCCCAGATAGGGCATTCGGCCGTTGCGGGGGAGAATTCGACTGGCTCCCAAACCATTTGGGTTGCCTGAGCGATCACCTTCTCCTTCGCTTGGCCTTGGCCCATGCCGCTGGCGTGAATTCTTTGATCTGAAAAGAAGAATTTCCAAGATCCCCATGCCATACTTTGGGCTGGGCGCACGCTAGGCCAAAATTCCCGTAGCTTTTGCAGGATTGCACTTGAAGTCGGGCCATAAGGAGCTATGATATGGCATGAATCAGAATCAAGCTTTGCTTATCACGTCAAGCTCGGCTCCACACCCGCGCCGGCATGATCAGGCCGGTGCTTTCACCCTCATCGAGTTGCTGGTTGTCATCGCCATCATCGCCATTCTGGCGGGGCTTCTGCTGCCGGCGCTGGCCCTGGCCAAACAGCAATCCCAGTCGGCCAAGTGCATGAGCAACACGCGCCAGATCATGATTTGTTGGCACATGTACGCGGACGACGACCGGGATGTGCTTGCCCCCAATGATTATCCGTGGTTGACGCCCTACGCGACTCAAAACCGCAACGCCAGGTTTGAATTCAAAAATTGGGTTTGCGGGACCATGGAACAGGCGGTTGACTCAACCAACCTGAGCGAACTTAGTGACGGAGTCGGCACGGCGCTTTCGGAATGCCTCCCCAATCCCTTCGTTTGGCATTGTCCTGCAGACACCTACGTGGATCCGCAATCGAAAGGTCTGCATGTACGGAGCTATTCCATGAACTCCGCCGTTGGCACGATGTGGTACACCTACTATGCCACCAACGGATCGCCGCCGTTCGGCGCGCCGGTCAATGGCGATTGGCTGGACGGCTCCTCCTATCAGGCCAACAATTACTTGACCTATGCCCGGCTGTCCTCCTTTACGCAGCCAGGTCCGGCCAACACGTTTGTGATCATGGACGAGAACCCAATCTCCATCAACGACGGTTCCCTGGCAATATCAGCTAAAGCTGCCCTCGGCGAAACCTATCTTATTGACTTCCCCTCCGGCAATCATAATCAGTCCGCGGGCATTGCGTTTGCCGACGGCCATTCAACGATTCACAAGTGGGTGGATCCCCGTACTTATTGCCCTACGTGGAGTGGAGCCCCCGGAGATATCACCACCGCATCGACACACCAATCCCCTGACAACATGGACTGTTTGCACTACCTGGCAGCCATCACCTCGGCGTTGCGCTAAGGGCGGTGCTATTCTTTCGGCTCCTCGCCGGCCTTTTTTTCGGGGAAAAGGAATCGCAGCCGCGTAAAGGCTGCGGGATTGATTCTGGCTCTGCCGAAATCCGCGCTGCGTATGATCATCACGTCGGGCCGCCAGCTTTCCAAAATGAAGGTCAGGACGCCGCCCTGGGCGAATGTGGCCCGAACGTTCCCAGCTTTGATTTCGGGGGAGTTGTCCTGCCGACGGGCAAAAGCAAGAGCCTTGAGCCTCACGAGCGGGATTTCCATTGGGCCGTGCGTGGTGCGGAAGGCCAGTTTCCCATTGCTGATCGAATCGATTGCGCCCGCGACTTGCGCGCCGTCTTCCGGCCAGAAGGCATCGTGGGTGACATCGGCGGCAGGTTCGTCGAAGATCCCATCCCAATGAGTGACGCGCAACCGGCTCAGCTTGGTCACGCCTCCGGGATTCTGCACAAAACGCATGCCGGTGCCTTCGCCGGCGAAGCCCTGAGGATCGACCCATTCCTTGACCAGCTTGTCATCGAGGGAAAGGGCGATTTTGTGTTGCGGCTTGCTGACGCGCAAATCGACGTGCATCCGGTCTTTGTTGCCGAGGAACGGGAAAGGCAATTGGCCCAACCTGCGATCAAGCTCGTTTTTTTTGATTGGCCACAAATCGATGCTTCGGTAAAAGGCATTGTCCAGGCGCAAACTGTAAAAGCCGCCAAAGTCCGGCGACTGGTTCTTGGCGCTGAGCAGGACGGGCAGCAACGAGTCCGTATAAAGCGCGATGGCAAGATTGAGCGGCCCTTGCCAGGCCAGGTCGAATTGAATCTCCGCCACGTCGGGGAGTTTGAGGTCGCGCGCGATGGAAGCGGTTTTGGCGGCGTAAAAGGCGCCGTTGCGATACGTCCATTGGCCGGATTCACCGGGAGCGGCGGCGGCTGACGCAGCCTGGGTCCAACCGCCCAATCCAGCGATGCCGTCGAAAACGACCGGCCAATTCTTCGTGAAAACCAACGATCGCAACGAGGCGCGGGGAACGCTCAAGCGGCCGGCATACCACGTTTGCAGGGCAACGGCTTCGCGGTCACAGGAAATGAGGTTGCCTTCCAAAGCGTTGCCATTGGCCAGGAGCAGGCGGCACGATGTATTGGAGGGAGCAGCGGCATTGTTCGGCGCTGGAAAATCAATCTGCGCCATGCTGCCTGGTTTGAACTGGATCTGCTGCGCGGCGTCGGGTTGATGCCACTGCACGGCGCCAGTCACGTCAATGGCCGCCAATCGGCCATATAACAAATCGCCGTTACGGAAGAGCAAGATGTCCTGGGCCGCGTTGGAGGCCGGGGAAGACTTCGGCGGCACATCATCAAGTCCTTCTGATTCTCCTTCGCTCGCGCCGAGGGCGTCCGCCGGGGCATGACCCAGGTTAAATTCGAGTTGGCGGATTTGTCCCCTTTGAAAGGCAACGGGACCGAAGACGGCGCTTTGCCCCGAGACTTCCTGGTCGCTCCACTTCGACAATTGAAAGGAGAGATTCCCGCCGCACGGGAAACGGGCGCGAACCTGCCACGGGCCGCCAGCGGGAGACGATGCGGGCGGAGCGGCGAAGTTGATCTGAGTGACGCGCTGGAGGGGAACCTCCAGTTTGTCTTTATCGAGGGCAAAAGCGACTTTGCCGCCGTTGATGCCGATGATCTTGCCGGCGGCCTGGTCGTGGTTGATGAAACGGATGACATCCGCGTTGGTGACGCCGGTTGGGGGGTCCGGCTCGTAGCGACCCTGCCACTGGCTGATTCTGATGTTGCTCAATTTGACCTGGGTGTTGGGACCCCCTACCTGCTGGAAGAGCAGTCCCGCGCCCGTGGGACTGAAACCGTTTTGGTCCTTCCAACGTTTGACCAGAACATTGTCGATAAAGACAGCCACCGTGCCTTCCTCCAAGTTGGATTGGATGCGGACGCGGACTTCGTTTTTATCGCCAGGGTTTGGCCACGGCGCGCTGCCCAACGTTTTCGGTGCTTGCTGGTGGTTGGATTCGAAGTGACGAAAACTGACATGATCCCGCGTGAACTCCAGCACGTAGGCATTGCCGGCATCCATATGGTCGACGGCCTCACTGTAAATGGTCACCAACAACTCGAACACCTCGTTCCAGGCCAGATCAAATTCGATGGTAGAGGAGCCGGACAAACCGAAGTCGCGTCCCAGGAGCCCAGGAGAATTGCCTATGAAAGCACCGTCCTGAAAGGTCCAGCCTTCGGGATTTTGGCTGGCGACGACCCACCCAAAGGCGTCGGAAGGCCCTTCGTAGAGAATCGTGTAATTGCTGGAAAGAAACGTGATGGCCCGCACAGACGCGCGCGGAATGGCCGGCGACTTGCCAAACCAGGTGCTGAAGCCAAGCTGATCGTCGTGGAGCGAAGTGACCGACCCGAGCAAGTCGTCGCCATTGACAAAATACAGGTGGCAGGTCGGGGCCATGGTGACCGACGTGGCATGGGCAAAGTGGATCGAATCAATATGATCCGGCCGGAAATCGATGGAATTGGTTGCCGCCGGGGCTTCCCAATGGAGGCCGGATACGGTGTCCATTTGCTTGAATTCGCCGTGCATGAAAGAGCCGTCCACGAATTGCAAAAGATCGCCCTGTGCCGCCGCGCGGGCGGGGGGCTGGCCACCCTGCTGATCGAAGAGCCGGGCGAGCGCGCTGCTCACGTAGATTTGGGCGGTCGCGATGGCGGGGCCGGCTGAAAGCAGGCAAACCAAAACTGGCGCCAATGCGGCCTTATCTCTCATAAATCGGCAGGTAGCGATAGTTCAACGCCAGGGACAACAAAGAGCCTGCGGTGGCGAAAGTGGGCCCCAGTTGCCCCTCCCAATTGCCGTCCGGCGTCTGGGTGGCGCGCAACGCCGCAATGTTCGCGCGGTTCCAACGCTGCCATGATTCGGGCGAGCCATGAAACCAGGCCTGGGAGGCGTAATAGAGAAAATATTGCGGGTAGGCCTGGTCGGGCTGCGTATTTCTGAGGAAGGCGAAGGCGCTTTTGAAGGCGGCCGAGTTTTTTTCACGGGCCAGGGCCAGAACGACGCAGGCAATGGCGCTGCGGGTGGCATTGGGCGCTTTGGGTGAGATATAGCCAAAGCCTCCCTCAGGAGTCTGACACGACAAAAAGAATTTAAGTCCATTCTGGATGGCTTCTTCGGGCACCACCATGCCGGCGTTGCGGGCGGCGAGCAAGGCGACCATTTGCGCGCCGCTGACGGTGATGTCGGCATCCTGGGATTCAGGCGAATATCGCCAGGCATGAAGAGGGTTGAGCTTCTGGGCGTTGACGATGAGACGCACTGCCTTTTGCAAAGCCGGACCAAGCCGGGGATCATCCACTGCGCCATAAGACTCGGCCAGGGCCAGAGTGGCGAAACCATGATTGTACATGGAATTGCCGATGTAACCCGTCTGGGCATCCATGCTTTTTAAAATGGCATCCAGCGCGCGATGAATGGTCGCGCTGTACGGTCCAAAATTCGGGTCGTCGCCGTGGGCCAGCAGGCTGATAACCGCCAAGCCGTTCAGCGCCGGTTCGTTCCCGCGTGGCTCATCCGGCCACGTGCCTTGGGGCGATTGGGTTCGGACCAGGAATTGCAAGCCTCTGACATACACGCGATCCACCTCTTCCGCCACGAGGCTGGCGGACCCGGTGTACAACTGTTGGGCGCGCAACGGGGCCGGGAACAATAAGACTGTCAACAATATCCAAAACGCCCGAAGCGCCTTATTCCTTGGATTGCTCAATGCCATGAAAATAGTTGTCCAATGCATCTCGAAACTCCGCGGGTGAATTTTCGATGACGCCGGCCGCTTTGTCCACCTTTCGTGCTGCGGCGCCTTTGCCGTCCGCATTGCCGGACACGGGATTGCCGGCGCGGTCCGTCTTGCCGCCGGCGTGGTGGAGGCCGGAGGCGGGCTGGACCGCCATGGTTTTGTCGTTGCCGGGATTCTGCATCATGCGCAGCAGGAACGCCATCTCCGCGGCGCTGCTGACGTCACCGGGGGAGGGTTGCGGGCTGCCCCGCTGGGCTTGTTCGTTGATTAAATTGACGAGGTCAGAAAGGCTGTCGATGGTTTTTCCTTCGGCCTGATCGGCCGCCTGGTCCGTCTGGGGCTTTTGCAAAATGGCTTCGACCTCCGCCATCGCACCGCCTGTTTCAGCAAAGTCCGCCTCGAGTTGGGGCAGCGCGATTTGCTGATGAATCGTATCCAGGTCGCGGCCCAATTTGTTCTGGGTGCCGGCAAGGGCGTTGGCCTTGTCTTTGAAGGCGGCCGGATCGCCTTTTTGCTGGTCGAGAGCAGAGGTTTGATCGCGCAGATTCCATTCGTTTTGGCGCAGACGCAACAAGGCGACGAGTTGATCGGTCAGATCTTTCTTCTGCGACTTGCCGTCGGATCCCTGACCGCTGCCGGAATCCCCGGTTTTGGGTTCCAGCTGATCGCCCCATTTCTGAAAACGTCCGGACCATTGGCTCAAACCGCGCGAAGCCTCCATGGCGATGTTGTCGCCGATCAATCCTCCCAAATGTTCCAATTCATCACCGGCGCGCGAATCTTTCATTTCCCGGCTGACCGCGCCGTAATTTGTCTTTTGGGTGCGTTCGAAAAAACGGCTTATTTCGTTCCCTAGCGTGTCTGATTCCTTTTGCGCCCCGCTTTGGTCGGTGGTCAACCCATGTTCGAGGCGTTTGAGCTTTCCGGGAAGGTCCTCCGGCGGCAGGCCGATGATGTCGGGAGCGCTTTTAAGCAGCTGAACGCTGATCTCCTTCTCCTGTGTCCCGACTTTGCGCAGGCGCTGCGAAAGGGTCAGGGCCTGCAAATCGTCCATACGCCGACCAGCTTTGTCCTGCATTTTTGCCAGGGCATCGAGAATGTCTTCGGCCTTTTGGGCAGCCTCGGCCACTTGTTGCGGCCGCGAAGCCGATTCTTTTTGGGCGGATTGCATGGCGGCGGCGGCGTCCTTCATATTCTTCCGCGCCAATTGCTGCCATTGCTGGGCGGACTGGCTCCATTGGCGGATAGTGTCCGCAGGGAAGATTGGGTTCTTCATGGCTTCCTGCAACGCCTGCGCGGCTTGCTGGCTCAATTCGTCCAGGCTCGAAGAGTTTTCCAACTGTTCGTTTTTGCTTTCGCCAACGCGCGCTGACTTTTGTGATTCGGGAAGGTTTGTATGATCCTGGAGGTCGCCGAGGTTGGCCGCGATTTTTTCCTGGAGCCGGGTCACGTCCTCGATGCTGGCCAGCACCCCTTCCAACTGTTGGCGCACCAACTCGGCGTGCTCTTCGGGGCTGAGAACGCGAATGCGATAAGGCGCCGTGCGCGACCGCTCGCGTTCGGGAAAGAAATCGCGCGCGTAGCCTTGCAGTTCGACGGTGGAATCGGCCGGAATCCGAAAAGCCTGCGGACTCCACAGGAAAACCCTGGCGGTTTTCTTGACGCTGGGAGTGGGTGTCATGACTTTCTCTTCAGTGGCAATGCTTTCTTGCAGAGGCGTGTCGGACACCACATCCCAAGTCAATCCAAAGTCACGCACGCCGAAGTCATCGCTGGCCTCAGCCCGGATGTGCAGAACATCAGAAGCGAGCATGGCCGATTCCTGGGGCAACCCGGGCAGGGCGGCCACGGGCGGAGCGTCCTTCTGCATGGCCACGGCAAGGCGCAATGGGGAGGCGTTGGACAGGCCGAGATCGTCCCGCCAATTGAAGGTATATTGCGCGATTCCTTCGGGATCGGCCGGAGGACTGTCGAAATTCGCCCCGTCGATTTTCAGTGGCGCCGGCGCGCCGCCTTCGGGCTGCATCAGGGCGGCAGAGAGGGCGCGGGTCACTGTGCCATGAAAGGCGATGCGGCTGCCTTCGACGGCCAAAAGTGAGCCGCTTTGCAACACTTGGATTTGATCGGGGTAATGCAGATAATCGGGCAATTGGATCCGCGCGGCCAATTCGCGCAGCGACGGCCGGGGAACCGGCACGAGCTTGATTTCCTCCATCGCGTCCCCCACTTCGATGCGCAGCAGGCCGTTGGCGACCTGGCCGGGGATCTGCAGGCGGATGTTGCCGGAGTTCACAGCGCCTTCGATTTTAAGCAGGGCCGGCAATTGGCCGGAAACACGGCCCGGTTTCCAAAAGGAGCGGTATCGGACGTGGCCGGAAACGTCAAAAGGCTCGCCATGGGGAACGATCAATTCCCGTGGCACATCTTCCAGGACGACAAGAGTATAGCGGGGAATGTTGGCCGTGGGACTGAGCCAGCGCAGGAAGGCGTTCCAACCGACCTGCGGCAGCGTGAGCCAAAGGCCCAACCAGCAAACGGTTAGGGCGCCCGCGCCCAGCGCGAATTTTTCCGCCGATCGGGCGCTGACACTTTGGAGAAAATCATATTGGCGCGCTTCGTCCGCGACCTGATGGATGGCGGCGTAATAGAGGGCGGGGGAGAAATTGGCGAGGTGTCGCTGTTCCTGCGCCAGTTCGACAATGCCGAGCAAACGGTCGCCCAGACGGCGATATTCTTTTTGGACGAGATTGGCCAGGTCCTTCAGGCTGCGGCGATGCCAGAGCCAGCGTCGCGCCCAATGGCAGAACGAAGCAACGACGACGGCCAGACCCAGCAGCGAGAAAACAAGCCGCAAACCCGGCGGTGTGTCCCAAAGGCGATCAGAAATAAAAAGGGCGAGGAGCGAAGCGACCAAGCCGGCCAGGATCGAGCACAGCGCGACGGTGGTCTCGACGCGCCAGAGACGGCGTTGCACATCGGCGAACTGGCGGCGCAACTCCTCTGGGAGTGTCACCTGGAGGTCATTATCATTTTGGGCCATGCAACAAACTACAACCCTTCTAACATGCCTGCGCCTGGCGGAAGCGTCCAAATAAAAACGCAAGGTTGCCAAGGGCGCGTGCCATGGCTCAGCGCTGCATCGGTTGGACCTGGAAATGGTAGGGGCTGCCCGCCTCGTAGAGTTTTATCTCCAAGTGAAGTTGCCCGGCTAGATCGGTGTTGGATTGCGCCGTGGCCAAATTCGAAGCGCGTTGCGCTGTGTCCAGCGCTTCGGAAAATCGCCCGTTTTCGGCGAGAGCGGCGGCGAGGGCGTGCAAAACGATCGGATTTGTTCCGCTGGTCAAGTGATTGGCCTGCTGGGCCAATTCCACCGCCTTGCTGCCGTTCCTCTGAGTTGCATCAGGAGAAGCCGCCAGCAGCCAGGCCAGATTGCTTTGCAGTGACGGATCGAATGGTTCGAGTTCCAGAGCTTTCTGGAAATGGGTGGTCGCTTCGCTTGCGTTGCCCATGTGCAGAAAAGCATTACCTAGGTTCTCCTCCGCCTCCGCGTAGCCGGGCTTGATTCGCAACGCCTCCTGAAATTGGGCCCTGGCTTCATCCAACCGCCCCTGCTGATCGAATACATTGCCAAGATTGTATCGGCATTCCGCGTAGTTCGGTTGGACTTGCAGCGCCTTTTCATAATGCGCGATGGCCTCATCCAGGCGTCCCTCCGTATGCAGAGCCAGCCCCAGATTATAATGGGCTTCCGCGTAGTCGGGCTGGATCTCGAGCGCCTTCTGGAATTGATTGATGGCGTCCTGCAGTCGTTCCTCTTGAAAAAAGAGGGTGCCAAGGTTGTTGCAGGCTTGCGCATAGTGGGGGTTGATTTCCAGCGCTGTTCGATATTGGGTGATGGCTTCGTCCATGTTTCCTTTCTTGCGAAGGGAGTTGCCGAGGTTGAAGCAAGCCTGGGCATTTTTTGGGTTAATCTCCAGCGCCTTCCGGTAATGGAAGATCGCTTCGTCCACATTTCCTTTTTTGACAAGTTCGGCTCCGAGATTGACGTGGGCGACATCGTTGTCTGAGGTGTAGGCGAGTGTGCGGCTCCAAAAGGACTCGTCGTCCTTCCAATATCCCGCCTGTGTCCAGGCGCAAAGCATGAGCAAGGCGATGACAGCAGTCATTGCCGCTCCGATGGCCGCACGGCTCGCCTGCCACTTCCCGGCCCATTCCGCCGCCAGCCACGTCAGACCAAGGTAAATCCCTATTTGCGGGAGGTAGGTGCATCGATCTGCATGGGCGAAGACATTCTGCTGCACAATGCCGATCATCGGCGTCAACATCCCCAAATACCAAAGCCAGCCAACCAGCAACCACGGCCGCGTCCGCCGTTCCCGCCATGCAATGGCGCAGAGGCCGGCCAGCAGGATCCCGGCCGATGCCACTTGCCAGGTTGGCAGGCCGTCCCGCGGATGGGGATAAGGCACCGCGAGTCCTTCCGGCCAAACCATCTGCCGCAGATACACAACATAGGAAACCAACGCATTGCCAGCGCGCGCGGCCTTGGAATCATGAGGACCCGTGGGCACTGACCTTGTCAGCGCCAGAACAACCATTTTCGTGACCACGGAAACTGTTGCGGCCAGCGCCAGCAATGGAATCTTTTCCAGAACCAACCTCGAAAAATAGCGGCGTTCCAAGCGGCGTAAAGGCCAATAGTCCAGGAGCAGGAGCACGCATGGCAACGTCACCACCGTTGGCTTGGAGAGCAAGGCAGGCACAAACGCGAGCACCACCATTAAATACCGCCCCGGAGATTCTGGTTTGCGGACATAACGCGCATACGCCCCGAGGGTGAGCATGAAGAAGAAAGCGCTGAGCACGTCCTTGCGCTCCGCCACCCAGGCCACCGATTCCACCCGTAGTGGATGAATGGCAAACACCGCCGCCACGAACGCGCTGCGCCAAAGTGCGCCTGTCATCTGGCGCAGTCCGAGGAACAGCAGGATGACCGATGCGGTGTGCAACAGGACGTTGGTCAAATGATACCCGCTGGCGCGGAGTCCGTGCAGTTGATAATCCGCCATGAGCGAAAGCATGGTCAGCGGATGGTATAAATAGCAGTCCGCATGGGTGAAGACCCAGACGAGTCCTTTCAGGCTCAGGCCGCCTTCGACGTGTGTATTCTCATAAACATAGAGCTCATCATCGTAGGGAATGAACCCATGGGTCAGAGTTTGGGTGAAAACGGCGAAGGTGATCGTGGCCAGCACCAGACAAACAGCCGCGACGCGCCAGTGTTGGCCTCGCCCGGGCGCGCTGACGGGGATTCTTACTGCGGATTCTTGGCGGCTCATGGTTCGCAAATCTTGCAATTAATGTGTTTGTGCGGGGGCATGTAATGGGTTGCCTGTCTGGTAGAGGCTTAATTCAAATTGAAGCGTCTGGGCCAGCCCGGCATCGGGTTGCGCCGCAGCCAGGGACAAAGCGCGTTGCGCTGTTTCCACTGCTTCGGGGAACTGGCCGGCTTCTGCCAGTGCCGCGGCCAGTGTGTGGAGAACCAGCAGATTGTTTCCGCCGGTCAGGGCACTGGCCTGCCGGGCCAGCTCCACCGCCTTCTTGCCGTCCCGTAACGACGCCTCCGCACAAGTCGCCAGGAGCCAGGCCAGTTTGTTTTGAAGCAATGGATCGGCCGGATCGATTTGCAGTGCCTGTTGGAATTGGGCAATCGCTTCGGCTGCATTTCCCTTTTTCAGAAGAGCGCTGCCGAGATTACTGCGGGCTTTCCCGTAGCCGGGGTTGATTTGCAGCGCCCTTTCATAATGCGTGATTGCTTCCTCCAATTTGCCCTCTTGCAGAAGCGCGTTGCCGAGGTTGAGATGGGCTTGTTCATAGTCGGGCTTGATTTGCACGGCCTTTCGAAACTGCGCAATCGCGTCTTCCATCCGGCCGAGTTGGGCAAAGCTATTGCCCAGATTGTCATGGGCTTCCGCCAAGTCTGGGTTGAACTCGACGGCCTCTTGAAACTGGGCGATCGCCTCATTGATTTGACCCTTGCGCAGAAGAGCATCGCCGAGGTTGTTATGGGCTTTGGCATAGCGAGGGTCGAGTTGCAGCGCATGCCGGAAATGGGCGATTGCTTCGTCGGGCTTGCCCTTTTGCAAAAGGGCGTCCCCGAGGCTGTTATCGGCTTGCGCGTTGTCAGGCGAGATTTTCAGCACGTTTTGGAACTGGGAGACCGCCTCGTCCAGTTTTCCCTGTTGCAGAAAATCGACGCCCAGATCGAGGCGGGCCTCCACAGAGTCAGGGTTGATCTGCAGCGCCTGCTGGTATTGAGACATGGCTTCATCGATTTTTCCTTTTTGCTCGCAAATGACGCCGAGATTGAGATGGGCCATACAGGAATTGGGATTGTGGCGAAGGGAAGTCCGCCAGAGTGATTCAAGATCTGTGTACATTCCGCACTGTTTCCACGTCAAGGCGCCCAGGGCTAGCATGAGCGCCGCGGCTGCAACCGGCCGCTTGATCATGGCGGCCACCAGCGCGATCGGACCGATGATGGCAAAATACTGCCAGTGATCTGCCACCAGTGAAAAGCGCATGTAGTATATATTTAGAAATCCAAGGACGGGCAGGAGCATCACGACAAAATAGGCCAGGCCAAAGAATAACGGCTTGCCCCAACCCCTCCAAAAGCGCCAGCACAAGACAAACGCCGCCGCCAACAAAACCAGCGGGACGTAACTTGACACATTCCGAGCGTCAATCTGCCAGCGTGGATAGGCAAAAGCCAGGTTCAGCGGCAGCACAGCCTTGTAAAGATAAAACCAGACCACCCAACCCGCTCCGGCCAGGCGCGCCCAGAAGCCATCCGTCCGGACCATATCGTGGCCAATGGCCCGATGATAATGGAACCACACCGTCACCCAACACACGGCTGCCGCGATCACGAAAAAAGGAACGACTTGGCGGACGTCCTTCCATTCCACGCGCTTGCGCCGCCACCAGGCCAGGCCCAACAAGACAACCGGCAACGGCGCCGCAGCGGATTTACTGAGCAGGGACAGCGCAAAGCCGGCCAAAGCCAGCCCGTACCATCGTCGCCGGCCGCTTTCCTCGAATTCCAACCAAGCCAAAAGCGTGGCGACGTAAAAAAACATGCACAGCGCATTTTTGCCCTCCGAGATCCAAGCGACCGATTCAACATTGACCGGATGCAAGGCGAAGAGGGCGCCAGCCACCAGTGCTCCTGGGTTGCGCAGGCGCAGGAATACGCGCCAAAGCAGCACGGCACTGAGACCATGCAAGAGGACATTGACCAAGTGGTAGCCCAGCGGGTTGTTGCCCCAAAATCGCCATTCCAAGCACCACAGGCTGAAGGTCATCGGGTAATAATCCATCGTGGAAGTGGTGAACCACACCTGGTACAAGCAATCCGCGCTTTTGAAATCCACGCTTTTGAAGACGGGATTCTTCGTCAGAAAAGTGTCATCGTCCCAGATGAATCCGGCATGCCACACTGGTTGATAGACCAAAAATGTGAGGGCAATCAGCAAGAATCCAATCAGCCAATCCTGACGCCACGAGGAAGGCAGAAGCCTCCCCCATCCGGCCGCGAGGACGGAGAGTCTTGCCGGGGATTTTTGGCGAATCGTGGTTTGCAAACGTTGATGCTAATGTGGTTGTGCCGGGAGATGGTATGGGCTGCCTGCCTCATAGAGTTTTATGTCCGATTGAAGTTGCCCGGCCACTTTGGTATTGGATTGCGCCTGGGCCAGTTGCCAGCCGCGTTGCGCCGTTTCCACCGCTTCGGGAAACCGCCCGGCTTCGGCAAAAGCGGCGGCAAGGGCGCGGAGTATGAGCGGATTTGTTCCGCCAGTCAGCTCATTAGCCCGCCGGGCCAGTTCCACTGCTATGTTGCCGTTGCGTAGCGAGGCGCGCGGACTGGTGGCCAGCAGCCATGCCAGATTACTTTGGAACGATGGATTAACTGGATCGAGTTGCAGCGCCTTTCGATAATGCGTGATCGCTTCATCCACTTTGCCCTCTCTCATGAGAGCGTTGCCGAGGCTGTTGTGGGCTGGTGCATAGTCGGGCTTGATTTGCAGCGCCTTTTGATAATGCGTGATCGCTTCGTCCAATCGTCCCTTTTGGAAAAGGCAGTTGCCAAGATGCGTATTGGCCTCCACATAGTCCGGCTTGAGTTCCACCGCCTTTGCGTAATGGGCGATCGCTTCGTCCAACCGGCCCTGTTGGAGAAACTTGTAGCCAAGCTCATCCTGGCCCAGCCAGCAATTAGGGTTAAGTCGAAATGTTGTTTGCCAGAGCACTTCGGGGTTGGCGTACATCCCGCATTGTTTCCACGTCAACGCGCCCAGCGCCAACACGAGCGCCGCTGCCACCAACGGCCGCCTGATCATGGCCCCCGCCAGCGTGATCGGACCGATGATGGCAAAATACTGCCAGTGATCGGCCACCAGCGAGAAGCGCATGAAGTATATGTTTAGAAATCCGAGGACGGGTAGGAGCATCAAGACAAAATAGGCCAGGCCGAAGAACAACGCCCTTCCCCAACCCTTCCTACAGCGCCAGCACAAAACAAATGCCGCCGCCAACATGACCAGCGGGATGTAAGTCAACACATTCCCAACATCGATCTGCCAGCGCGGATAAACAAAGGCCAGCTTTAGCGGCAGCACCGCCTTGTAAAGATAAAACCAAACCGCCCAGCCTGCCACGGCCAAACGCGACCAAAAACCGTCCGTCCGAAAAGGGTCATGGCCGCTTGCATTTTGTTGGAACCATACCGTCACCAGCCCCAAGCCTGCCGCCATAACGAAAAAGGGAACAACCTGCCGGATGTCCTTCCATCCGACCCGCCCGCGCCGCCACCAGGCCATGCCCAACAAAACAACCGGCAACGGCGCCACAGCCGTTTTGCTCAACAGCGCCAGTGCAAAGCCGGCCAAAGCCAGTGCATGCCACCGCCACTTGCCGCTGTCCTCGAACCTCAACCAGGCCAAAAGCGTGCCGAGATAAAAGAACATGCACAGCGTATTCTTGCGCTCCGTGATCCAAGCCACCGATTCGACATTGACCGGGTGCAAAGCGAAGAAGGCGGCAGCCAGCAGCGCCCCAGGAAGGTTCAGGCGCAGGAGCACGCGCCACAGAAGCACCGAGCTGAAACCATGCAGGAGGACATTGACCAGGTGGTAGCCCAGCGGGTGATTGGCCCAGACTCGCCATTCCAACCACAACATGCTGGAAGTCACCGGGTAGTAATCCGGCGTGGAGGCGGTGAACCACATTCGGTACAAGCCATCCGCGCTTTTAATGACGGGATTGTTCGTCAGAAATGAATCGTCGTCCCAGATAAATCCGGCGTGCCACACCGGCTGATAGGCCATGAGGGTGACGGCCACCAGGACTAATCCAAGCAGCCAATCCTGACGCCACCAGGAGGGCAGAAGCTTCTCCCATGCGATCGCGAGGATGGGGATTTTTGGCGGAGATTTTTGGTGAATCGTGGTTTGCAAACTTTGAAATTAATGTGTTTGTGCCGGGAGATGGTATGGGCTGCCTGCCTGGTAGAGTCCTAATTCAATTTGAAGCTCTTGGGCCAGCCTGGCGTCGGATTGTCCTGTGGCCAGGGACAAAGCGCGTTGCGCTGTATCCACCGCTTCGTGGAACTGCCCGGCTTCGGCGAGAGCGGCGGCAAGGGTATGAAGAACCATAGGATTTGTTCCGCCTGTGAGGCCATCGGCCTGCCGGGCCAGCTCCACCGCTGTCTTGCCGTTGCGCAGCGATGCCTCTGAAGAAGTGGCCAGAACCCATGCCATATTAACTTGGATCGATGGATCGGCGGGATCGAATTGCAGCGCCTGCTCAAAATGGGGGATCGCTTCGCTGACATTTCCCTTTTTCAGAAGAACTTCGCCAAGGTTGTTTTGTGCTTTCGCATTATTGGGGTTGATTTGCAGCGCTTTTTGATAATGCGAGATGGCTTCATCCAGCCGTCTCTGTTGGGCGAAGACGTTGCCAAGGCTGTAGTGGCATTCTGCGGAGTCCGGCTGGATTTGCAACGCCTTTTCATAATGCATGATTGCTTCATCCAGCCGCCCATGCAGGGCAAGGGCAATGCCAAGGTTATTGTGGGCTAATGCGAGGCTGGGGTTGATTTGCAACGCCATTTGATATTGGGCTATCGCTTCGTCCACGCTTCCCTTCTTGCGGAGGGCGTTGCCAAGGTTGACATGGGCTTCCGCATTTGTGGGGTCGATCTCCAGTGCCTTCTGGTAATGGGATATCGCCTCGGCCGCCCTTCCCTCTTCCAGCAGAGTGGTGCCGAGGTTGCCTTGGGCGATCAAGCACTCGGGATTCAGGCGAATGGTTTGCTGCCAGAGCGTTTCGACGTTGCTGTACATCCCGCATTGCTTCCACGTCAACGCGCCCAGCGCCAGCAGCAACGCAGCAGCCACCACCGGCTGCCGGATCATGGCCGCCACCAGCGCGATTGGACCAATGATGGCAAAATACTGCCAGTGATCGGCCACCAGTGAATAGCGCATGAAGTATATGTTTAGAAATCCGAGGACAGGTAGAAGCATCACGACAAAATAGGCCAGGCTGTAGAACGGCACCCTTCCCCAACCCCGCCAACAGCGCCAGCACCAGACGAACGCTATCGCTAACATGACCAGCGGGATGTAGGTTAACACATTCTGGACATCGATTTGCCAGCGCGGATAAACAAAAGTCAGGTTCAACGGCAGCACCGCTTTGTAAAGATAAAACCAAACCGCCCAGCCCGCTCCGGCCAAACGCGACCAGAATCCATCCGTCCGGACAACGATATGGCCAATCGCCCGCTGACTCTGGAACCACACCGTTACAAGACCCAAGGCTGCCGCAATCACGAAGAAAGGAACAACCTGCCGGACGTCCTTCCATCCCACCCGCCCGCGCCGCCACCAGGCCATGCCCAACAAAACAATCGGCAACGGCGCCACAGCCGTTTTGCTCAAGAGCGCCAGCGCAAAGCCGGCCAAAGCCACCCCATACCATCGTCGCAGGCCGCTGTCCTCGAACTTTAACCAGGCCAAAAGCGTGCCGAGATAAAAAAACATGCAAAGCGTATTCTTGCGCTCCGTGATCCAAGCCACCGATTCGACATTGACCGGGTGCAAAGCGAAGAAGGCGGCAGCCAGCAGCGCCCCAGGAAGGTCCAGGCGCAGGAGCACGCGCCACAGAAGCACGGCGCTGAAACCATGCAGGAGGACATTGACCAGGTGGTAGCCCAGCGGGTGATTGGCCCAGACTCGCCATTCCAACCACAACATGCTGGAAGTCACAGGGAAGTAATCCGGCGTGGAAGTAGTGAACCAAATTCGATACAAACCATTCGCGCTTTTAATGACGGGATTGTTCGTCAGAAATAAATCGTCGTCCCAGATGAATCCGGCGTGCCACACCGGCTGATAGGCCATTACGGTGACGGCCACCAGGAACAATCCAAGCAGCCAATCCTGACGCCACGAGGAGGGAAGAAAAGCCGCAATGCCACTGCTCTCCTTTGCTTTCTCGCCACCACCCGCTCCCGGATTCTTGACAGGCAAGGCAGGCTGTTCTGCCTCCTCGCTGGCTGGGCGCTTTTTCTGCCTCGTCATGCGGTCGACATGCTACCTTCTTCTTCTGGCCAGTTCAAATGTGAAACCGTTTCAAATGACGCCCAATGCCTTAATAAACTTTTCCTTTTCGAGTTCAATGCTACTTTCCTTGTACTTTTTGGTATGCTGGCAAAACGCGTAATTCCATGCCTGGACGTGCATGACGGCAAAGTCACGCGCGGCGTGCAGTTCGGCAAGGCTGAAGCCGGCGAACTCCGCAACGTCGGCGACCCGGTTGATCTGGCCATCCGCTACAATGAGCAGGGCGCGGATGAAATGGTCTTTTTTGACATCACCGCCAGCGCCCAGGGCCGGGACAGCATGGTGGCGGTCATCGAAAGGGCCGCCGATCAATGTTTCATGCCGTTGACCGTTGGCGGCGGCATTCGCTCGGTCGCGGATATGCACACCATGCTCAGGGCTGGCGCGGACAAGATCAGCATCAATTCCTCGGCACTGGCCAATCCCGATCTCATCCGTCTCGGCGCAGAGAAATTCGGCAGCCAGTGCATCGTGGTCTCCATCGACGCCAAAAAAGTCGCGCCGGACCGCTGGGAGGTGTTCTCGCACGGCGGACGCAAAGCGACTGGGCGGGAGGCCGTCGCATGGGCTGGGAAGGTGGTGGCGCTTGGGGCCGGGGAGATCGTTTTAAACAGTATCGATGCCGATGGAACAAAAGCCGGTTTCGATCTGGTCATTACGCGCCGCATCAGCGAAGCGGTTGGCGTGCCGGTGGTGGCCAGCGGCGGCGCGGGCAATCTTGAGCACATGGCCGCCGTCCTGCTGGAAGGCCGGGCCGACGCCGTCCTGGCCGCGAGCATTTTTCATTTCGCCGAGTACACCGTGGGCGACGTCAAGCGATTCCTTGCCGCCAAAGGCATAACGGTCCGGTTATGATATCATGAGTCCAATTACTGAATCCCGCTGGCTGCCATTCGTATTATTGACGTTCTCGAATGTCTTCATGACGTTTGCCTGGTACGGTCATTTGAAATTCAAGGACAGGCCGATCTGGCTGGTCATAGTGGCCAGTTGGGGCATCGCCTTTTTTGAATACATGCTGCAAGTGCCGGCCAACCGCTGGGGCAGCAATGTCTATTCCCCGGCCCAGCTCAAGGTGGCGCAGGAAATCATCACGCTGACGGTCTTTAGCGTGTTTGCCGTTCTTTATTTGGGTAATGCCATTAAATGGAACCATATCGCGGCCTTTGCTTGCATGATCGGTGCGGCCTGCTTTATCTTCCTGCCCAAGGGCTGAATAATGACCAATTTTGCGCAGAAAGCCCATTAATGACCAAAGAACGGCAGCGCCTGCGGAGATTTCCGCCTCGATGTCTCCACGGCACTTGAATTGCTGAGAGAAGCGGCCGCCAAAATCGCGATGAATCTGGCTGGATACGAGATCGGAAAGTTCTACGACGAGATGTTCGAGGACGACGGGCGTCCTCGCGCTCCCGTGCGTCCTTTGGTTAAGAAGATTGAGTCGCTTTCCCCCGGCGAACTGGCCAACCGCCAGCAGGCGGCGGATCGTGCGCTGGTCCAGGCGGGCATCACGTTCAATGTGTACGGGGAAAGCGCCGGGTTGGAGAAGGTCCTGCCTTTCGATCTGGTGCCGCGCATGGTCACGGCGACGGAATGGGAAACCATCGAGAAGGGCCTCAAGCAGCGCATCCACGCTCTTAATTTATTTATTGACGATATCTATAACGACCGCAGGATCATCAAGGACCGCGCTGTCCCGCCGGAGATCATCACGTCATCCAAGGGTTTTCGCACCCAATGTGTCGGGCTGCATCCTCCTCGCGGACTCTGGTGCCACATCACCGGCACGGATTTGGTTCGGCATAGCGACGGGCAAATTTATGTCCTGGAGGACAATTTGCGTTGTCCGTCGGGCGTTTCTTACGTGCTCGAAAACCGGCGGCTGATGAAGAGCCTTTTTCCCGAAGTCTTTGACGCTTCAAAGATCCGGCCTGTTTCCAACTACCCCATTCACTTGCGCGACATGCTTGAATATCTGGCCCCCGACGGCGGCGGCACTCCGCGCGTCGTGCTGCTTACACCCGGGGTTTATAACTCCGCCTATTTCGAGCATTCATTTCTGGCGCAGCAGATGGGAGTCGAATTGGTGCAAGGAAGCGATCTCGTGGTGTTTGACGGTTTCGTCTGGATGCGCACCACCAAGGGTTTCGAACATGTGGATGTCATTTACCGGCGGGTGGACGATGATTTTCTGGACCCGGAAGCCTTTCGCGCGGATTCCATGCTGGGTGTGCCCGGCCTGATGGAAGTCTATAAAGCCGGCCATGTGGCTTTGGCCAACGCGCCCGGCACGGGCGTGGCGGATGACAAGGTGGTGTATGCCTACGTCCCGCGCATTATAAAATATTACCTGGGCGAAGATATCATTCTGCCCAACGTGCCGACGTATATTTGCGCAGAGGCGGACGGGCTTGCCTACGTGCTGGAACACTTGCCCGAACTGGTGGTCAAGGCAGCCAACGAATCCGGCGGTTACGGCATGCTCATCGGCCCCCATGCCACCGCGGCGGAATGCGCGGAATTCGCCAGAAGAATCAAAGCCGACCCCCGCAACTACATCGCCCAGCCCACGCTCTCGCTTTCCCGCGTGCCGACCCTGGTCAACGGCGCTTTGGAAGGCCGGCATGTTGATCTCCGGCCCTATATTTTATACGGCAAGGATATTTTTGTCCTGCCCGGTGGATTGACGCGAGTGGCCTTGAAAAAAGGCTCGCTGGTGGTCAATTCCTCCCAGGGCGGCGGGACCAAGGACACTTGGGTGCTGGCCAGTGACGTTGGCACCGCGGAGCAGAGCCAGACGCAAGGCCCCATGACCGCGAGCGGAGGGCGGACCTGATGCTCAGCCGTGTCGCCGAATCCATCTACTGGATGAGCCGCTACGTCGAGCGGGCGGAGAACGTGGCTCGTTTTGTCGATGTCAATCTGAACCTGATGCTGGATACTCCCACCGCCGACCAACAATGGCAGCCGCTGGTCAACATCACGGGAGACCATGCAGATTTTGCCAAACGCCACGGCGGCGTGGCCTCCTCGGAAAATGTCATTCAGTTCCTGACCTTTGATCGCGAGAATCCGAATTCCATTATTTCCTGCCTGCGCGCCGCGCGTGAAAATGCCCGGTCCGTGCGAGAGATCATATCCTCGGAAATGTGGCTTCAGCTCAACACCTTCTATCTGATGGTCAACTCCGCCGCCAGCAGCGGCAAAGGTTTTGAATCACCGCACAACTTCTTTAATGATGTGAAGATGGCCAGTCATCTCTTTACCGGCCTGACTAACGCCACCATGACGCACGGCGAAGCGTGGCATTTCGGACGCCTGGGCCTGATGCTGGAGAGGGCGGACAAAACCTCGCGCATTCTTGACGTCAAGTACTTTATTCTGCTGCGCTCGGTGGCGGAGGTGGGGACGATCTACGACGACGTGCAATGGGTCGCGGTGCTGCGCTCGGCCAGCGCCTTTGAAATGTATCGCAAGCGCCACGGCCGCATCTCGCCCACGGGCATTGTCGAATTCCTTTTGCTCGACGCGGAATTTCCGCGCGCGGTCCGCTATTGCCTGAATTCGGCGCGGGATTCATTGCACGCCATTTCCGGAACGCCCGAGGGAAGTGATCGCAAGCCCGCCGAGAAACTTCTCGGGCAGATTTGTTCCGACCTGGCCCATGCCAGCGTCGAGGAAATAGTCAAGGCCGGCTTGCATGAATACCTGGACACGTTGCAGACAAACCTGAACCGGGCCAGCACGGGCATTTACGAACGATTCTTTGCCACGCGCGTGCCGGAATCCGGCCGGCCGGCAAAAGAAAAGGCGCAATAAACCATGGCCATCCACGTCGCCCTCTATCACAAGACGCACTATACTTATGATCGGCCGGTGGCCCATCTGCCGCACACGGTCCGTCTGCGGCCCGCGCCTCATTGCCGCACGCCCATCTTGAGTTATTCGCAGCGGGTCCTGCCCAAAAAGCATTTCCTCAACTGGCAGCAGGACCCCTTCAGCAATTACCTGGCCCGCCTCGTCTTCCCCGAAAAAACGGAAGAGCTGTTGATCGAAGTGGACTTGGTGGCCGAAATGGCGGTCTACAACCCGTTCGATTTTTTTCTTGAGCCAACCGCTGAGAAATTCCCGTTCACCTACGAGCCGGCCTTGAAGAAGGAACTCGCCCCGTTTCTGGAAGCTGCGCCCCCGGGCCCGCTGCTTCAGGAATACCTGGGAGCAATGGACCGTTCCAGTATTCCCACCAATGATTTCCTGGTGAATCTCAACCGCCGGGTCTGTCAGGACGTGAAGTACCTCATCCGGCTTGAGTCCGGCGTGCAATCGCCGGAAAAGACCCTGCAATTGCGCTCCGGCTCGTGCCGCGATTCAGCGTGGCTGCTGGTCAACCTGTTTCGTCACATCGGGATCGCGGCGCGATTCGTTTCCGGTTACCTCATTCAATTGACGGCGGACGTCAAATCGTTGGATGGACCGTCCGGAACAGAGCACGATTTCACCGATCTTCACGCCTGGGCGGAAGTCTATCTTCCCGGCGCGGGTTGGATTGGTCTGGATGCCACGTCTGGGCTGCTGGCCGGGGAAGGGCATATTCCACTGGCTTGCTCACCCGACCCGACCGGCGCCGCCCCCGTGACCGGTGCCGTGGAGGAGTGCGAGACAAAGCTCACCCACGAAATGAAGGTGACGCGGATTTATGAATCGCCCCGCGCCAGCCGGCCCTATACCGACGAGCAGTGGGCGCAAATCAATTCCTTGGGACAGCGCATCGACGTTGAGCTGGTGGAAAATGACGCGCGTCTCACTTTGGGCGGCGAGCCAACATTGGTTTCCATCGACAACATGGATGGGGCGGAATGGAATTTCACGGCGGTGGGGCCGGAGAAGCGCCGCTTGTCCGAAACCTTGATTCGCCGGTTAAAGGATAAATTTGCAAAAGGCGGCCTGCTCCATTTCGGCCAGGGCAAATGGTATCCCGGCGAATCGCTGCCGCGCTGGGCGCTGGCCTGTTACTGGCGCAACGACGGCCAGTCCATCTGGCACGATGACTCGTTGTTCGCCCGCGAAAATCATCCCTACGGCCACAGCGAAAGGGAAGCCAAGGATTTCATGGTCGAACTGACCCGGAACCTCGGCGTGAAATCCAAATTCATCATCCCCGCTTACGAGGACGCCTGGTACTACATGTGGCGGGAACGGCATCTTCCGGTCAACGTGGACCCGCTGAAGTCGCGTCTGGAAAACGAGGAGGAACGGGCGCGCCTGGCCAAGATTTTCAATCAAGGCCTCAACAAAATCGCCGGTTACGTGCTGCCGCTCGCGCCCTCGCCGGGCGATGTTCCAGGGTGGATGAGCGGCTCCTGGTTCCTGCGTTCCCAACATCTCTTTCTGCTGCCGGGCGATTCCCCCATCGGGCTGCGCCTGCCGTTGGACGCCTTGCCGTGGGTCTTGCCGTCGGATTATCCGAGGATTTATCCGCCTGATCCGATGATGCCGCTGGGACCGCTCCCACCCGCCCGCCAACGCGCTGAAGTCCGCCGGCAATTCGCCGAGACCGGACCGTCTGCGTCCCTGGGAACGAATCGGCGGCCTGAAGTTGCCGAATCAGCCGATTGGATTGTGCGCACGGCGCTGTGCGTCGAGCCGCGCGAGGGGCGGCTTTACGTTTTCATGCCGCCGGTAGCTTCGACGGAAACCTATCTGAATCTCGTCAGTGCGGTGGAACAAACGGCCGCGGCGCTCCACCTGCCTGTTGTCATCGAAGGCAGCCCGCCGCCGAAGGATCCTCGCCTCAATGTCCTGAAGATCACCCCCGACCCCGGCGTGGTGGAGGTCAACCTGCATCCGGCCAACTCGTGGGATGAATTGGTGGCCAATACCACGGTGCTTTACGAGGAGGCGCGCTCTTCCCGGCTGGGCACCGAAAAATTCATGATGGATGGACGGCACGTCGGCACAGGCGGCGGCAACCACATCGTCATCGGCGGCCCCACCCCGGCCGACAGCCCGATTCTGCGCCGGCCGGATTTATTGCGCAGCCTGCTCTGTTACTGGCAGAATCACCCGGCTCTCTCCTTTCTTTTCAGCGGATTATTTGTCGGGCCGACCAGCCAGCATCCGCGCCTGGACGAAGCGCGCAATGATTCCCTCTACGAATTGGAGCTGGCCTTTAATCAGATCCCCGCCGGGGAAGTCCCGCCCTGGCTGGTGGACCGGACCTTTCGGAATCTTCTGATTGACTCCAGCGGCAACACCCATCGCTCCGAGTTCTGCATCGACAAACTCTATTCCCCCGACACCAGCAGCGGGCGTCTCGGCTTGGTGGAATTGCGCGCTTTTGAAATGCCGCCGCACGCCCGCATGAGCCTGGCCCAGCAGCTCCTCCTCCGCTCGCTTGTGGCCCGTTTTTGGAAGAATCCGCGCCGGGAAAAACTCGTGCGTTGGGGCACCGCTTTGCACGACCGTTTCATGCTGCCGCACTTTGTCGAACAGGATTTTCGTGATGTCATTGCCGACCTCGACGCCGCCGGATACGCGTTTAATCCCGAATGGTTCGCGCCCCACTTGGAATTTCGCTTCCCGGTCTGCGGCAACGTCACTTATCAAGGAGTCGACCTCGAGGTGCGGCAGGCGCTGGAACCCTGGCATGTGCTGGGCGAGGAAACAACCGCCGGCGGCGCGGTCCGATATGTGGATTCGTCCCTGGAACGGCTTCAGGTCAAAGTGCGGGGTATGATTGACACGCGCCATCGCATTGCCTGCAACGGCCATGAATTGCCCTTGCATCCCACCGGCACCGCGGGCGAATACGTTGCCGGCGTCCGTTTTCGCGCCTGGCAGCCTCCCCAATGTCTTCATCCCAACATTCCCGTCCATGCGCCGCTGACTTTCGACATCGTGGATGATTGGAATGGGCGCTCCATCGGCGGCTGCACCTACCACGTCAGCCATCCGGGCGGGCGCAATTACGACACCCTGCCGGTCAACGCCTATGAAGCCGAGAGCCGCCGCTTGTCGCGCTTTTTCAAAATCGGCCATACCCCAGGCCCAATGCAAGTCCCTCCCGCGCCACGAAGCAGGGAATTTCCCTTCACGCTCGATTTGCGCTACCTGGCCACTCAGCCTAAATTGCACGATTGAACGCAAATCTTGAGACTTCCCCGGGCTTGTTTGCAGGCTACTCCGGCCTGCCGGGGATCTACGACGAGATGAAGCCGGCCTCCGGCGAATTGCGTCCGCATTGGATACAATTCATTTCGTCCCTGGAACGGCTGGGCCGGGACGAGCTGGCCCTGCGTTGGGAGAACGCCCGGCGCATCATCCGCGAACACGGTGTCACGTATAATGTCTATGGCGACCCGCAGGGCATGGACCGCCCTTGGGAACTGGACATGATGCCGCTTCTCATCCCCTCGGATGATTGGCGCAAAATCGAAACGGGGCTGATGCAGCGTTCCAGGTTGTTCAACCTGATCCTTGCGGATCTTTACGGCCCGCAACGGTTGTTGCTGGAGGGGCGGTTGCCTCCCGCCTTGGTCTTCGGCAATCCCAATTTCCTCCGCCCCTGTCACGGTCTGCCCGTCTCCGGTCAAATCTATCTTCACCTGCACGCGGCGGATTTGACCCGCTCCTCCGACGGCCAATGGTGGGTGATTTCGGACCGGACCCAGACCCCCTCCGGCGCGGGTTACGCGCTGGAGAACCGCATCGTCCTGTCGCGAACTTTCCCCGAGGAATATCGCAACTGCCAAACTCAGCGCCTGGCCTCGTTCTTCTCCATGCACCGCGACATGCTGCGCGGACTGGCCTCCCGCAATTGCGACAATCCCAGCGTCGTCCTGCTTACGCCCGGCCCGCACAACGAGACTTTCTTCGAGCATGACTTTCTGGCCCGCTACCTCGGCTTCACGCTGGTCGAGGGGGGAGACTTGACCGTGCGCGACCGCAAAGTCTTTCTCAAGACCCTGGAAGGCTTGCGGCCCATTGACGTCATTTTGCGCCGCATGGACGATAACTTCTGCGATCCGCTCGAACTGCGCGCCGATTCGGTCCTCGGTGTGCCCGGCTTGGTCGAGGCGGTTCGCGCCGGCAATGTCACGATGGCCAATGCGCTGGGCGCCGGCTTGCTCGAAAGCGCCGCTTTCATGGCTTTTTTGCCGGGACTTTGCCGCCATTTGCTGGGAGAGGAATTGAAACTTCCGTCCCTCGCCACCTGGTGGTGCGGCCACGAGAAGGAGAAAAACTACGTCATCGAGCATCTCGACGAGATCGTCGTCAAACCGGCTTTTGGCTCGCGATTGCGCCAGCCGTTTTTCGGCTCGCGCATGGGAAAAGAGGAACGGGAGCAACTCGTGGCGTCCATCCGCGAAAATCCGCATTGGTTTGTCGGCCAGGAGCAGGCGGCCCTGTCCACCGCTCCGGTCTGGTCCAAGGGCGCGCCGGAGCCTCGCCCGCTCGTGCTCCGCGCCTACATCTCCGCCGCCGGCGATTCCTTTGCCGTCATGCCGGGCGGCCTGAGCCGCATTTCCATGGACGCGGCCGACATCGTCGTCTCAATGCAGAAGGGCGGCGGCAGCAAGGACACTTGGGTGCTTTCGGACGGTCCTGTCAATATGGTTTCTTTGCTGACCGCTTCCGGGCATCCGGTCCGTTCCGGGGCTTCGTCAGCGGAGTTGCCCAGCCGAGCGGCGGACAACTTGTTCTGGCTCGGTCGCTACACTGAGCGGCTGGAAGGCACGTTGCGCCTGTTGCGCTGCATTTTGGTCCGCCTCCTCGACGAAGCCAGCGCCAACGGCTCCCCCGAACTGGCGGCCCTGGCCCGCATGTTGGTCCGCCTGGACTTGTTGCCCAAACGGTTCCGCGAGCGCTTTCCCGCCAAGGACCTGGAACAGGAAATCCTGGCGCTCTTCGACAAGGAAGACCGCGCCGGCAGCGCCCGGCAAATCCTTAATCGTGTGCGCGGCATTGTCTCCGTCACCCGCGACCGCTTCTCCGCCGACACCTGGTCGATTCTCAGCAAGTTGAACATCGATGGACGTGGCCGGCAGCGGCGCCGCTTGTTGGCGGACGCGCTGAACCAGTTGAATATCATTATAATTGACCTATCTGCGTTCGGCGGCATGGAAATGGAGAACATGACCCGGGGCCTGGGCTGGCGCTTCCTTGAGTTTGGGCGCAGGCTGGAACGGGCCTCCCGCATTGTGCAGTGGTTCAGGGCCGGCCTCTGCCCGGAGGTCCGCAGCAGCGCCCTGCTCGAACCGCTCCTCGAGATTTCCGATAGTTTGATGACCTACCGGCGGCGCTATTTCGCCGGGGTGCAGGTTTCCTCTGTGCTGGAATTGTTGCTTTTGGATGAAGGCAATCCCCGCTCGCTCGCCTTCCAATTGGCCGCCCTGCGCGAACACGCCCGCCATTTTCCGCGCGAGGCGGATCTTTTCAACGAGCACGAGGAAAAGCGCGTGGCGTCCCTTTCGGCCGCGTTGCACGCCGGCGCCGGGATGATCCTCGGGCAGCCGCCGGCCGCCGGGGCGGAAGGCGCGCTCGACGATTTGCTGTTCCATTGCCTGGTGGAGTTGAATGCCTTGGCGCAAGAGTTCACCAACCGTTATTTCAGCCACACCGTGGCCACTGTGAGTTGACGCCATGAACTACCGCCTTTCTCATACGACCACTTACGAATACGGCGGCACGGTTTCACTTTCGCATCACATGTTGCGAATTCAGCCGCGCGAATTGCCCCTGCAACGTTGCCTGCGCAACGAATTGCAAATCGATCCGCGCCCGGACGTCCTGTGCGCTCATCGCGACTATTTCGGCAACCCCATGACCTTTGTCACCATCGGAGGGTCGCACAGAAAACTGGTTGTCACTTCACGCAGCCAGGTGGATATAACCGCCCCGTCGCCACCGGCGGCGCCGCAAACCCCGGCTTGGGAAAAGGCGCGGGACATGGCGCCGAACGGAGACCATGCAGCCTTCCTCCAAACCCGCGAATTCATTTTCGCATCGCCCTTGATCAAAAAGCTGCCCGAGTTCGCTGCTTACGCGGCTCCATCCTTTTCCCCGGGGCGTCCGTTGCTGGAGGCCGTGCTCGATTTGACCCGGCGGATGCATGAGGACTTCAAATTCGATCCCGACGCGACCAGCGTGGCCACGCCGCTGCTCGAAGTTCTCAAAACGCGTCGCGGCGTCTGCCAGGACTTTGCCCAACTGGAAATCGCCTGCTTGCGCGCCATGGGCATCTCCGCCCGTTACGTCAGCGGCTATCTGGAAACGAAGCCGCCGCCCGGAAAACCCCGCCTGGCGGGCGCGGACGCTTCTCACGCCTGGGTGTCTTTCCATTGTCCCGGCACGGGATGGGTGGATGTGGACCCCACCAACAATCTGCTCGTCTCCAACCGCCATGTCACCGTCGCCTGGGGCCGCGACTACAGCGACGTCAGCCCGATTCGCGGCATCATCGTGGGCAGCGGCGAACATTCCATGGACGTGGCCGTCGACGTCATTCCGGTCCCGGAGCAGGGTTCTTCTGATTTACTAACGAACCAACCGGACGAAGGCGCCGCCTCACTTTGACGAAATGTGCTTCTGATCCCCTCGCCCCGCGTCAGGGGGAGGGATAGGGAGAGGGGAACCTGCACCGCGTCTTGGGTATTCGCAAGGGGCGAGTTTCATTGACACCCCGTGTCAACGGGGTGGTGGTGGGCGAGAGCCAGAGAAAAAACCGTTTCCAACGGTTTCTTGCGCCGGCCATCCCGGTGAGACGCACCCCGGATGCGCGCAGCCGCCAGTTTCCGCGTTGCCTAACTCCTGATTTGGCCATAATTTCCCCGGGCACGAACCATGTCCGGCATATATCATTATATCTACAGCAATCCAGTGATCGGGATTCTGCTGTTCATCTTTTGGCTGTGGATGTTCATCGACGCCATCCGCCGCGGCGAATGGCTCTGGGCGGTCTTCATGTTCTTCTTTGCAGGGCTTACGACGCTCCTTTACTTCTTCATGGTCTATCGCGCCACCGCCTCGGCCACGCAGGGCTTCGAACTGCCGGGCGCCTCCCGGCGGCACCGCATCAAGGAATTGGAAACCCTCATTCATGATCTTGACAAACCCCACCATTACCTGGAACTGGGCGACATCTACTTTCAAAAGGGGAATTTGAGCAAGGCTGAGGAATGTTATCGCGCCTCCCTCCAGCGCGACCCGCAGGACTTCGACGCCCGCGCCCATTTGGGGCAATGCCTCTTGCGGCAGAAAAGGGCAGGGGAGGCGCGTCCCATATTGCAGCAAGTCTGCGCCGAGAATCCCAAGCACGATTACGGTCATTCCCTCATGGCCTTTGCCGAGACCCTGGCGTTGCTGGGCGAAACCGACAACGCCATCGCCGTGTGGAAGCAAGTCCTGGAGGAACATACCTACGCCCGCGCCCGTGTGCAACTCGGCGAACTCTATCTGGCAACAAAACAGCCCGATCTGGCCGCCGCCCAATTCCGCGAAGCGATCAGCGACGACCGCCACGCGCCAAGTTACCAACACAAACGCGACCGCATCTGGATCTGGCGCGCCAAACGCCTGTTGCCCTGATCCGCCTCTTCCTGGTCCGCTCCTAATCTTAATCCTACTCTTAATCTTAATCTCAGGAAAGAACCGCGTCGCATCAACCTGGCAGATGCGCAAACCATCGGACTTCAGCGTCGAACACGTCCCATGCGTCCTATGTTTCTCATTACCCAAAGTTGCGTAGCACCTGTCATTGCGCCTCTGTCCATCCACCGTTTTCTTGAGGACAATCCGGAGTTCGCCGCCGCAATATATAAATTACGCCGGCAATCAAAAGCGGGATCACCCCTCTCATCCATTGTGGAGCCGAGGATATGCCAAGCGCAAAAGTATGCGGTTCGATCCGAACCCAGGAAAATAATGCGTAGAACGAACATAAGCAGCAAAGTGAAACGAGCAAAACCGGAAAACGAGCCAATCAACCCGCCGGTTCTGCGGTCAATGGGCTGGCCGTGGTGCGGGACTCGTTGCAGTTGTCTGGCTCAGCGAACTCTGCGCCTCTGCGCGATCTATGTTTAAAGAATCTGTTGACGAAGGAATATATTAAATGTATGGTTCGTCTAATGAACTGCCAATTAAGGCCATGTCGAAAGTGAGAAAGGCACAAACATGAACGGTGTTCAGGGCTTGCCGGCCGCCACGGAATCAAGCCGCCACAAAGCGCAAAAGGGCGCCGCCGTGGAAACCCCGATCTTCGGTGGAGCATCGCCAAATCGTTCTGAAGAATATTTTTACCGCGATGAGCAGGAGGTTCATTCCCAATCCTTTCCTCCTTTTCATCTTCGTGATCTTCGTGTCCTTTGTGGTGGAATTCTGTTGCGGCTCTGCCGCGCCGCGCCTTTTTGTTTCCTGGCGTCCATCCCAGATTCGTGTTTAGAAATCGGCCATTCCAAAAATGCACTTTATAAAGCTGGCTCCCGTTTCCACACCATCATTCGGGGACGTTCTGGTTCAGACAGTAGGACTCCAATCAAAGCGGGTTTGTTTCGCCAGCCGGCATCCCCGCTGCCGGCAAATGGTACGCAAGCACCTTTACATGAATCTCTTACAAAACAACCGGCGTTCCATTCGCCTGATCCGACTCACAGTGACTCAAAGCGAATCACACCGAATCAAAGTGATTTTTTAACCAAGTTACGACGAATGAACTTCCCCCCAAAAGCTCCAACAACGAAATCTCGTCATTCGAGCTTTGTCATTGATTGGTCATTCGTGAGCTTGGACATTCGTCATTTCCCTTTTGGGGAGGTATTCTGGATTGCATCCCGTGGGGCGTTGCGCAACTCTACGGGAAGCGCGCCGGACTGGGCGCATTTATTATGAGCGACGATACAACCGCGGAAGAACAGTTTATCGACTTCAAATGCCCCTGTTGCGGCGAGCAAGTTTCATTTCCCAAAACCTGCATCGGCCGCGCCCAGGAGTGCTTCAATTGCAACGAGCCGGTCATCGTGCCGGCGAGCGGCGACCAGGGCGGTCGCGTTCCTCTCCCCATTACCACCGCCCACCTGACTTTGCGCAAGTTTCGCGGCGCGGATTGGAAGGATTTGATGCAATTGTTCTCCGACGACGAATTCTTCGACGCCGCCCCTGTCAAACTGGACGGCGAGGAACGCGTTGCCCGCTGGCTCGAGGCCGATGCGGTCGTCAAACTGACCTCGCCCGGCGTCCCATTTATCCTGGCCGTGCAAGCGCTCGAGGGCGCGAAGGTCATCGGTTTTCTTACCCTGAGATTTTCCGACGCGGACCGTCTCCAAGCCATTCTTGATCTCGTGCTCCATGGCGATTCCCAGCGCCACGGCTTGGGCGCGGAGGCGATGATAGGCGCGCTGGGCTTCTGTTTCAAGGGCATCGGATTGCACCGCGTCCAAGGTTATTGCGACAGCTCAAACGCCGCGGCCTGCCGGCTGTTCGAAAAAGTTGGCATGAGACGCGAGGCTGAATTCGTGCGCGATCACAAGGTCAAAGATCAATGGGCCAACACCGCAGCTTACGCAATTTTGAGCGAGGAATTCGAAACCGCCGTCAAATGATCATTGCCCCTTCATTGTTGGCCTCAAATTTCGCCCGCCTCTCCACCGAAGTGGCCCGCGTGGACCGCTCCGGCGCGGATTGGCTGCACCTCGACATCATGGACGGCCATTTCGTCCCGAATATTTCTTTCGGTCCCGCCGTGGTCGCCGCCATCCGCCCCCTGACCAGAATGACATTCGACATCCACCTCATGTGTGAGCGTCCCGAAATTCTGCTGGAGCCTTTCACCAGGGCGGGCGCTGACCGTATGACCATCCATATCGAATTGGACGGGCAAGTGACGCCGCTGATTTGGAAAATTCGCTCCCTGGGCAGGCAGGTGGGTTTGGCCATCAACCCGCCCACCGCCATGGCCAGCGTCAAACCTTTCTTGAACCAAATCGATTCGCTTCTCATCATGACAGTTAATCCCGGTTTTGGTGGGCAGGGCTTCATCACGGAGTGCCTGCCCAAAATCCAGCAAGCCGCCGCCTGGCGTCGCAAATTCGGCCTTAAGTTTCGCATCGCGGTGGACGGCGGCGTCGATTTCAAAACAGCCGCAAACTGCGCGTCCGCGGGCGCGGACACTTTTATCAGCGGCACCACCCTCTTCGAGCACAAACAACTCAAGGCGGCGGTGGCCAAGATGCGAAAAGCCGTGCAATCCCATGGCGCCCCGCAAGCCTTCGCCCTGCAATGAATTCAATCAACACTCCGATCCACTTCGGCACCGACGGTTGGCGGGCTGTCATTGCCGAAGATTTCACTTTCCGCAACCTGGACCGCGTCGCCCAAGCCACCGCCGATTTTTGGAAAAACAACCCGGTGGAGGGCGCGCACAAATCCATCATCGTCGGCTACGATCGCCGTTTCCTCTCCGATCTGTTTGGCCGGCGCGTGGCGACGGTACTTGCCGGGAATGGTTTTCAAGTGCTCCTCTCCGATTGCGCCGCGCCGACTCCGTCCATCTCGTTCGCGGTCAAAATGCGCAAGGCCACTGGCGGCGTCATGATTACCGCCAGCCACAACCCGGCCATCTTCAACGGCTACAAGCTCAAGGCCCACTACGGCGGTTCTGCTGAGCCTTCTCTCTGCCAGTCCGTCGAAAAGCTCCTCGACCAAAACCCAGTCCACGCCCCCACGACAAATGTGGTGTCGAGGCTTCGCCTCGACTGCGACGGAGTCGAACTGTGTGATTTTCGTCCCGCCCATTACAAGGCGATCAAGAAACTGGTCGATTTCAAACTCATCGCCCGCTCCAAACTTCGTTTCGCCCATGAGGCCTTGTTCGGCGTGGGCGCGGGTTGTTTTGATGATTTGCTCCGGGGCACGACCTGCCGTGTCACGACCTTGAACGGCAACCACGATCCCAATTTTGGCGGCATCAATCCCGAACCCATCGCCCTCAATTACGCCGCCAGTTCCGCCTGGCTCAAAAAGCATCCGCACGACATTTGTCTCGTGACCGATGGCGATGCCGACCGGGTCGGCGGCATGGATGGCCACGGCCGCCCGCTGACCACGCATCAAGTCATTTGCCTTCTACTCCATCATTTCATCGTCAACCGCCAGGCCAAAGGCCGCGTCATTAAAGCCCTGACCACCACTTCGATGGTCGATAAAATCTGCGCGCATTACGGACTGGAGTTGGTGGAAACGGGCGTTGGATTCAAGTACATCTGCGCCGAGATGTTGAAGGGCAATGTTCTTCTCGGCTTTGAAGAAAGCGGCGGCATCGGTTTCCCCGATCTCATGCCCGAGCGCGACGGCATCGCCGCCGGCATGATGTTGCTCGAACTGCTCGCCACCGCGCGCGTCTCTGTCAACGAACTGCTAAAGCGTCTGACCAAACAATTTGGCCCGCATCATTATGCCCGGCTCGACACGCATTTCCCCTTGGAGAAGCGCGCGGCCCTGATGGAATTCTGCAAGTCCAACCCGCCGGCCAATCTCAGCGGATCTCCCTTGGCCGCTGTCAAGTCTTTTGACGGCGTCAAATTCGTCGCCAGGAGTGGCGCCTGGCTGATGCTGCGCGGTTCCGGCACCGAACCCGTCCTGCGCATCTACGCCGAGGCCAGCTCAGATGCCGCCGCCCGCAACCTCATCGCCGACGGCGTCCGCATCACGAAACGCGTTTAATGTTTGACTCAATCGCCTTGACCAAACCCTCGATGGTGTGCTCCTTTGCTTCCACCGCTGGTTCCAAACCGAGGGCGGCAATGGCCTTGCTGGTTTCCGGCCCGATGGAGGCCAGCTTGAGTTGCGGCTGACGCCCGGCCAACTGTTTCACATCGAAACGCGCGTTGAAATGTTCCACCGTCGAACTGCTCGTGAAGGTTATCCAATCCGCGCCGCCTTCCATCAACCGCGCCGCGGCTCCGTTGTGGTCGTCGGTCTCCGAAACTGTCTTGTAAACGGCCACGTCATCCACGATGGCCCCCATCTCCTCGAGTTGTTTGGGCAGGTCCTTGTTGGCAACTTCCGCCCTGAGCAACAGCATTTTCAGGTTCTCGATGCTCTCGTATTTGACCAGGGCATCGGCGATTTTGGAGGCCACGTATTCGTCCGGCGTCACATCGACTTTGAGGTGCAGTTCTCGGAGCTTGGCGGCCGTTGCCGCGCCGACCGCCGCGATGCGCACCCCGCCAATGTCGCGCATGTCGTCGAAAACCTTGAAGAAAAATTCGAAGAACGCAGCCACACCGTTCGGACTGGTGAATACGAGCCAGTTATACGAGTTCAGCTCCAGCAAGACATCTGCGATGGATTTTCTGTCGGTCGGGGGCACCGTCCGAATGACCGGTATTTCCAGCACATCCGCGCCGCGTTCCAGCAATGGCCGCGAAAGCTGGCTGGCTTGCGCGCGGGTTCGGGTGACCACGATGCGCTGCCCAAACAGCGAACGCTTCTCGAACCAATTCAGCTTCTCCCGCAACTTCACGACTTCGCCAATGACAATAATCCCTGGCGGTGTGAAGCGGGCCGATTCGACCGCCTCCGCGATGGTCTTCAACGTGCCGAAAACCGATTGCTGCCGTCCGGTTGTCGCCCAGCGAATCACCGCCACCGGCGTGCTCGCCGCCATGCCGTTGGCCATGAGGGCGTCCGCAATTTTGCCCACGCGTGTCACTCCCATGAGCACGACTTTCGTTCCGGGCGCCGCAGCCACCTGCGCCCAATTGACATCAACATCTTCCTTCGACGGGTCTTCGTGGCCGGTGATGACGCTGAAGCTCGAACAATGGTCACGGTGCGTCAACGGAATCCCGGCATAATTCGGACCGGCAATGCTGGAGGAGATCCCTGGCACCACTTCAAAGGGCATTCCGGCCGCAGCCAGTTCTTCCGCCTCCTCGCCGCCGCGGCCAAACACATAAGGATCGCCCCCTTTGAGGCGGACAACGCATTTGCCGGCGCGGGCATTTTCGATGAGCAGCCGGTTCAACTCTTCCTGCGGCATGACGTGCAAGCCGGAACGTTTGCCGGCGAAAATCAACTGCGTGCCCGCCGGCGCCAGCCGGAGCAGATCGCTGTTGACCAGCGCGTCATAAACGACCACGTCGGCCCGCGCCAACAACTCCGCCCCGCGCATCGTCATTAGGCCCGCGTCGCCAGGCCCTGCGCCCACCAGATACACCATCCCTTTGCCTTTCATGGTGGGGAGTTTATGCGGGCAAAGCCTCTGCCGCAATTCATTGTGTGTATCAGGCCGGGGCTGGCCCGGGCGGGCCTAACGCCTCGGCCGAAAATACGGGGCGTTGGTCGAAACGGTGATGCCCACTGGCGCGGATACGGCCTGGATGCCGTTGTTGTCCGTCGCAACCGCTGTCAACACATTGCTTCCGGCGGGCGCGTTGGTCCAACGGAAGAAATATGGCAGCCATTGCGTCCTCAAATGAAACTGACTGGAAGGTTCCGCTGCCAGGTAGTTTGTCGCCGTGCCCAAATTTCGGCCGTTGGCCAGAAACTCCACCGTTTTAACCACGCCCCCCACCTCGGCCGCGGCTGCGTAAATATTGATGGTGGTCAGCTCTGGAAATTCCGCCCCGGGAGCCGGACTGACAATGCGCACCATCGGCTCGGGCAGATTGGTGCTGACGGCGATATTCACGACCGCGGAGGTCATTTGCAGCCCCGCATTGTCGGTCGCGACCGCCGTCAGGGCATAATTGCCGGGCGGCACATTGGTCCAGACAAACTGGTATCGGTTCACATGGCTCCCCAGCAATACCGGCAGGATTGACCCATGCGATTCCCGAATGATCAGGTGCTCCGCTCTCTGACTTTCGAAAGAATTATTGCTCACCACCCCCAAACTGTCGCCATTGGCCAGAAACTCCACCGCCGTCACCCAGCCGTTCGAATCATACGCGTGGGCCGCAATTTCGATGTTGGGCAGGGAAAGAAAAGAACTGCCGTTGGTCGGAGTGACAATGTTGACCGACGGAGGAACGTTAGTGTAATTATACGCGATATACGCCACCGCCCTGTTGAGTGATCCAACGCCAAAGGTTGCGATGCCAAAATGTTCCTCGCCAAGGCGCTGCGGCAGGGTCAGGACCACGGTTTTATACCCGGTGGCCGACGGCTCGGTAATCGGCGTAATGACAACGTTGGTCGAAATCTCTCCCGCCTCCAAGCTGACGGAATTCGATATGAGGGCGTAATCGACGCCGTTGCTGGCGGTGCCGCCAATTCCGAAGGAAATCGTCAGCGCGGAATTGGTATTACCGTTGCGGGAAAAGGTGAAAACGGCTGGATTATTGCCCGGCTCCGACGCCAGGGGCATGGTTGCCTGAACCGTGACGATGGAGAGGTTGGTTGGAAGTCCGGGGGCTGCGGCGGCCTGCAATACTGAACCGGCCAAAAGCATCACTAGACACCTCCACAGCCTCGCTAAAATACATCTCATGACTACGGAACCTTATCATCATTCGAGATCAAAGTCACCAATAAACGCGAGAAAAATGGGCTCCAATCCATGATCGTGTGCCCGCAACTGTTCCGAAAACCGTCCAAGTCGTGGAACTAAAACCGTAATCAGCCCTCATGGCAACAAAAAGGGGACGACTTGCCGGCTGTGGCGGCGGTAAATTTTGAAATCGGCGTCGGTGGTCACAACAACCGGGTCGGGCAGTATCTCGCACATGCGCACTAGACAGGCATCGGCAAGGCTCATGGGGACGTCGGCGTATTTGGCGCGCAGGTCAAGGACCTGGCACAGCTCTTCGGCTAAATTCAGGCCCAGCCGGAGATGTTTCTGGCGCAAAAGTTTATCCAAGATGCGGGCATGGGCTTCGTGCAGTAGAAAGAACGCCTCGGAAATCACGGCTTCGCAGGTGAACCACGGGTCTGGCTGGTGTGAGAAAGTTTCCCGCGCCCAGCGATGGTGTTCTTCGCGCGGGTCAAGCAGCGCCACCAGCGCCCCGCTGTCAGCGATGCAGCTTTTTGGCACGGATGATCTCCGCTAGTTTTTGCTTTTTGGGCGAACGAAACCGCGGCGGTTGTTTGGGAACCTTTGCCGCCCAGCATTCCTCCAGGATGTCGCCGATGCCGTTTCCCTTAAGCAGCGGCAGCGCGGGCCGGTCCAAAAGGTCTCTCACAATGACGGATTTCGACACCCGGCGGGTGATGGACTCTTGTTCAATCCGCGTGGCCAGAACATCCGGCAATCGAACAGTCAAAGTTTTCACGGGATGACTGTAAGACAAATGCGGCAGACTCGCAAGACAATTGTTTTCACCTCTATTATTTGTCCAGACAATTGTTTTCACCTGGGTTGCCTCCTTCCGTTTTTCCCGGAGCGGCCACGCAACCAATCCCAAGACGCTTCACGCCGTCCAGATTACCCCGCATCTCGGGACTGGCGAAAGGATTCGAGAACCACTATGATCGCGGCATGGCTGAGAGTGCCACACCGGTTGCTCCGCCCGAGACGGAGAAGAAAGAGAAAACCGATCCGAAGGAACTGCGCGATCGGGGTTATCTGGTCATTTGTTGGAATGATCCGGTGAACTTGATGGA
The DNA here is from genome assembly GCA_050014435.1 of Verrucomicrobiota bacterium. Lineage (GTDB taxonomy): Bacteria > Verrucomicrobiota > Verrucomicrobiia > Limisphaerales > Palsa-1400 > DASRLE01. The sequence goes on from JBEKDI010000027.1 coordinate 45,365, forward strand.
TTACGTCACGCATGTGTTTCAATCGGTGTTTGGCTGGCCCAAGGCCAAGGCACGCCGCCACATGCTGCAGGTCCACGAGAACGGCAAAAGTTTGCTCGTGCGGGAAACTTTTGAAAAGGCCGAGCATTACGTCCATCAACTGCAAGGTTACGGCCTGAATGCCACCCTGGAGCGCGACGAATGAGGTTGATCCGCTCACAAAAGCCGGACAGCGCCGGCAAGCCCCCCTTGGTCTTTCGCCTCAGCCCACGGGAAAAGGTCGTGTTGCTGGCGACGCTGAAGCTGTATCCGCAGCTCGACCTCGGTTATCATCAATTGAGCCGGGACCCAAAATCCAGCAAGCCAGCACAACAAGAATGGCTCAAGGAAGCCATGGAACAGCAGCGGCAGGAGCATAAAAAAAGGCTCGCCCAATTCTTCAGCAACGACCGGCGCTTTTTCAATGAGGCCGAAGAGGATCTTCTCCTGACCCTGACCGGCGAGCAAATGGAATGGCTGTTGCGGGTCTTGAACGAGATTCGCGTGGGCAGTTGGGTGCGGCTGGGGAGTCCCGAGTTGGAGACGGTGCGCAAGCTAAAGCCGACCGTCGCGCAAGCCCGGCTTCTCACGGCCATGGAGTTGAGCGGTTATTTTGAATCGGCGCTGCTGGAGGCGTTTTCTTGAGGATTATTCCCGATTTTTTGTGTCAATGATAATGGTGACCGGGCCGTCGTTGGTCAGCGTCACTTGCATGTCGGCGCCGAATTCGCCCGTTTGGACCGGTCGTCCCAAATCTTCCGTGAGCCTGGCGATCAAACGTTCATACACCGGGATGGCGATTTCGGGCCGGGCCGAGCGCGAGTAGGACGGCCTATTGCCTTTCTTCGTGCTGGCGAACAAGGTGAACTGGCTGACCAGCAAAACGCCGCTGGCAGTTTCCTGCACGGACCGGTTCATCACGCCGTTTTCGTCGGCAAAAATGCGGAGGCGCGCGATTTTCCCGCTGAGCCATTCGACATCCTCCGGCGTATCGGAATCCTCGACCGCAACGAGGACGAGAAGCCCGCGTTGGATTGTCGCCTTCGTGGACGCGGAGATGACGACACTGGCTTGAGTCACACGCTGGATGACGGCGCGCATGAGTTGGATCCTTTAGAAGGCGGACAGCCATTTCCAGACGCGCAATGTTTCCAGAACGCTCCAGGCCTGGGCGTCGCATCCGCGCGCCGTATGGGGCGCGTCGCCGTCCAGGATTTCCGGCAGTTGGCCCAGGCAATTGGTCGAAAGCAATTTGTCCATGCTCCCCAAATAGGCCCTGGCCGCGGCCACCGCAGACGGCGATTTGTCCCACGCTTTGGCCAGCGCCTCGCAGGCCGTTGGCAGAATCCAGGGCCAGGCGGTGCCGTTATGGTAAGCCGGCTTGCGCGAGGTGTCCTCGTCTCCTTCGTAGCGGCCCCAATACGGTTCCTGCGGATTGTTCAGCAAACGACCGTCGCCGCTGTAAACCGGCAGTGGCGGCTGGACGGGCAAGGGAGCGAGTGTCCGCACCGCCCCGGGGACGAACAAGTACCTCCGCGCCGCGTCCACTCCCCGCCGCGCCTGTGTGCCGCCAAACAGGCCAAAGGCAATGGCGAAAAGATAATTGCAGCGCAACGCCTGGTCCACCACGGCATCTTTTGCCGCCTGGCCGGGATTGGCGATGAGCAAATCGGCGATATAGCCCTTGTCTTCGAGCCAGAAAAGTTTTCGGAGCGATTCCTCCGCGCGATTTGCCAGAGACTCCCACGGTTCGCCCGCGGGTTTCAATCCAAGCTTGTGGACTTGGCGCAAGAGTTGGATCCACAACACTTGGATTTCCACCGGATAGCCCTGACGCGGGGTGCAGGCCGGGAAATTTGTATCCATCCAGGTGAAATGCGCCGGACTCCAGATTAAGGCCGAAGCCGCATCCATGCGAATGCCGTTGGGCGTGCCTCGCGCATAGCCAGAAGCGATTTCCCGCAAAACATCAGAGATGTTGCGCCCGGACTGATCGACGGGTGTCTGGTAGATTGCTCCACCCATGTGGTCCGCCGTTTCCTGGCAAACGATCCCATACCAGAGCGGCGCGTCCGAAGTGTCGCGATTGGACGCATTGTCACCGTGGATGGTATTGGGCATGGTGCCGTTTTCGACGAACCGCCCAAAAGTAACCAGCCCGCCGGCAACGTCCGAAACCATGCCCGCCGCCAATAGCCCGCGCGCGGTGATGAGCGTATCGCGTCCCCAATCCAGAAACCATGGGTAGCCGGCGATGACCGTCCGGCCAGCGCCGCGCCGGGCGACGAAAGCGCGCGCCGCAATGGCCAGACGCCGCCCAAAGGCATCCTTTTCGGGCAGTTTCGTCTCCTCGAACGCCGTCTGTTCATCCAACTTGCGATGGGCAAAATCCTGTTCGATCTGCGGCAAGGCCGGGGCCGGTTCTTCCGCCGAAATCACCAGCGTGACGGTTTGCTGCCGGGCCAAGGGCAGTTCGAACCAACCCGGGCTGTAGGTGTCTCCGCTGCCCACCTGTCCACGGCTTTGTTCGACGGGGTGGGGAACGTTTTCGCACCATTCCGGCTGGGGGTGATAGATGCCAATGTTGCTGAAGACGCGCAATTGCCGGTCCGGCGCGGGCGTGAAGGCGAACCCGATCTGATCGGTGAACGGATGGCAATTTCCGTTGAAATGAAAATCGGCCCCCCCGTTGCGATGGGTTTCGGTGTGGAAATTGCGATCCTCGATATCGACGCGCACCGTGAGGTGGACATGAAATTGCAGAGGCAAATCGGCGGGCCGGGTGCCTGGCAGCCGGGCGAAAGTGAAGACAACGGTGTTGGAGCCTTCCAGCATGTCGGCCATCAACTGCGCTTCCACCGTCCTGCCATCCCCGGCTTCGGCCAGGAAAGTCCAAACGGCAGGCGGCCCGATCTTGAGTGAAACCAGATTCTGCAAATCCAGCGGGGTGGTAAATCCATCCGCCGTGATCCAGACGCGGATGCGTTTGGCAAAAATGTGGCGGTCCACGGGAAAATCCGGATGCAAGTTTGCGCCGAAAGCGCAATCGTATTTGGAATTTATCCGGCCCAAGTCCGCGCACAGGCGCGCCATGCCGCCGCGGCCGTTGGTGAGCAAAACAAGGGAATCCGCCGGCGGCCTGGTCAGCGTCCCGGACACGACGGGTCCGGCGGCGAGGAATCGAACGGAGGCGTTGACCTTCTCGTTGGCCAGGGCATATCGCTCAATTTCCAATTCTGCGTCAACCGGACTTTCCAAGTTCTTTGGCGCAAAACAGGCGACGTAACCATCCTGGACTGCGATGGCGCCGGTATATTCCCTCAGTTCGCTGTCCTGGCGGCTCAGGCAGACTCGAAACGGCCTGTCATCTCGCAGCAGGAGCCAGTGCCCCGGCGGGATAGGTATAATGCGGCGCCGATCCAGCAGCGTCCATGTTACAACTTGCGGATAACTTCTCCTGGCGGCGTCGAGCGCTCCCAACAAATCGACCTGAGATCGGCCCCGGTCCAGGCCGGACAATGAGCCGAGGAATCCGCGCGCGTCGGAATGAATTCGCCCGGCCAGCTCGCTCCACGAACAAGGGCCCACCTCCTCGGGCAGCAGCACTTTGCTCAAGGCGCTGATGGCCCAGGAGGATTGGGCGCGGGCCTGACGGTACTGGTCGCCAGCCAGCCCGCGGGGTTTTGCAGTGGTTGCCAAGCAATAAACCGCACCTGGCGACATTTTGAAGACGATCTGTTCCTGGCTTGACACCGCCGCCGGAGGTTTTTGGGCGAGCAAATCGATTTGCGGGCGTCCCAACTTTTCGTATTCGTCCGGCTTGAGAGAGAAATCATGGGCGGCAGCGGCGTCAGTGTTGACGAGGACCAGGACGGCGTCCAAACCTTCCGCCGACACGCGGCGCAGCGCGCAAACGTCCGATGTCTCCGGGCTAAGCCGCTCTAGTTTGGCACCGTCAAAGAAACAGGGATGATCGGCCAACAAACGATTCAGTCCGGCCAATTCAGCCAGCAAATTATCCTGGCTGCCCCACGACAGGCCGCCACAGGAATGGACTTCGATTTTTTCCCTGGCCAGCCATTCGACGCCGCAGGTAAATCCGTATCCGCCCGCCACGCTGGCCAGGGCCGAAAGTTGATTGCGCATGAGCGCCCAAGTCCGGCCTTTTTTGGCCAGGCGATCATTGTCGTGTGTTTCGCTGTAATGAACGTAAATGCCCACGCGCTCGCTTTGGCTGATGCTGTAGTCCAGATAGCGGGCCACGTCCGGTCCGCTGTAGTTCTGGAACAGTTCAGAATAAGCCCACTGCATGCCGCCATCCGTCAGCAAGGAGTTCGTGGCTTCCAATGGCCCTCCCAAGCCTTCGAGCAGGAACAATGCTTCGGGAAACTCCTGGCGCACCCGCGCTTCAATGTATTGCCAGACCTGCAGCGGCACTTTGTAGCCTGCGTCACAACGAAAGCCATCCACCCCCCGCCGGCACCAGGTCAAAAACGCCCGCGCAAGCTCTTCCCACAAATCAAGGTTGACAGGATTTAATTCGACCAAGTCTTCCCACGTCACTCCCCAAGCGCCCGGGCTGGCGAACGCGCCGTCGGACTTGCGCAGGAACCATTCCGGATGATTCTCGAAAAAGGCCGATCCCCAGCCGGTGTGATTAATGACCATGTCGAGCAGCAGGCGTCCGCCGCGCCGATGCACCGCGCACGCCAATTCACAGAATTGCTCGATGCCGTTGGTGCGTCGATCGAACTCGACCAGTGCCGGATCGACTGCCGTCAAATCAAGGCAGGCGTAAGGGCTGCCGAAACGGCCAAACCGCGCCAAGGTCGCGGGGGTCGGGCCGATGGGCAGCAAGTGGAGAATGCGGCATCCGATCGTGTCCATGATATGCGGCAACTGCCGCGCCAGATCGCGCAGCGTGCCCGACGGCGGTATGACCACATAGCCACGATCATCCAGTTTCGCAAGTTCCTGTTCCGTTTTGGCGGAGCGGGTCGCAGTTGCCGTTCTCGTTGCTCCGAACAGGCGCGGGAAAGCGCAGTAAATGGTGTTGGCCGTGCGATAGACGCTGGGATGGACGGACACACCCGCGTCGGGTCCTTCCGGCCAGTATTGCCGTCCTTGCGGGTCCAGGACATAAGGTTTGGCCGTGTAAAATCCGACATCCGTCAAGGGCAACTCGATGACCCATTCGCCGGAAGCCTGTTCTTGCAACGGCACGTCGCGCCAGAAGGCGATGGAGAGGGGATTTTTTCCGGCATGCGTTGCGATGGTTTCCTGGCGCAAACGGTCCGCCTTGCCCAAGTTGGTGCGGAGGAGGGCGCGCCAGCCCCGGGCAAAACCCTTCGGCGTGTTAATACAAAAGCGAATACGATCCCCAACGAACCGCAACAAGCGTTCGCCGGGCGCAGGAGTCATGATCAGTTTATCCATGCAACTTCGGCGTGCGTTTTATCCGTTAACGCGGCCAGATTCAATGATATACGCGAGCGAATTGACAATTGATAATGGACAACGAGGGTCGCGAAAGACTGATAAAGATTTTTTTTAAAAATGATTTTTGAAGAGAATAGTCTGTAAGCTTTTGCGCGGCAATGCGTTAAGAGGCTTTTCACGCCGTCACACGTGTTGCCTGTCAAACATATGTGAACTCGTCACAAATGCCGGCACAATCCGCTAATTCAGGAACAGAACAAAACCAGCCTTCGCAAACAGCACCCACTGGTGTCACTTCGCCTCCCGCTTCGGCAAAACAACAAAAGTAGCCCAAGACGGGAAACCATCAAAAGGCTCAGGCCAGAGCTTTGACTACTTTTGGGCTTGCGGGTGCAATCAAATCTCGGCACGATTCCGGTCATGGCACGTCAATTGCAAATCCATAATTTTGGCAATGTTGAAACACCTTGACCTGATTATGTTCGTCGTCACGCTGGCGGCTACCGTGTTGATTCTCTTCGCCATAGCGCAATACTTACATCCGTGGTGGGTGCGAGACCCTGCTTATTTTGCTGCCGTTTTAGGGAGTAGTTGGATTTCATCACGCTTTCATAAGCGAATCAATCGAAGGAGCGAGTCTGATCCTTCCGGTTTACCAAATGGCGATAAAAACGGGCAGAATTTGAACTCAAAACGCCAAGCATAACTGCGAATGAATGGGGGCGCGGATGGGAGACTTTGAGTGGTGGAGATGCGGGATTATCCGGGTGGGGATCCAGACTCAACGCAAAGGCGCTATGACCCAAAGGCGCAAGGAAAGAAATCCGGTAACGAAGGAGAGGGGGAAGGACCCTCACCTCACCCTGGCCCTCTCCCCTCCCATCTGATGGGAGCGGAGAGGGGAGGGAATACGGCGGCCAGCGCTCGACCTCAAAGGGTCAGTCAAAGGGTCAGTCCTAGGATATTTGCATTTGTGGCTTGACTTGGGCAGGGCTTTGGGGTGGAATGGGACCGTCATGGCCAGACCATTGCGCATCGAGTTCGCGGGGGCAACGTACCACGTCATGGCCCGCGGCAATCAGGGCCGAGCCATCTTCGACGATGACCGGGACAGACAATGCTTTCTGGAGACGCTGGCCGAGGCCTGCGACAAAACCGGCTGGCGCATTCACGCCTACGTGCTGATGGGAAATCACTATCACCTGCTGGTCGAGACGCCGGAAGCAAACCTCGTGGCCGGCATGAAATGGTTGCAGGGAACCTATACGCAACGTTACAACGGCCGGCACGAGGTCTTTGGGCATTTGTTCCAGGGCCGCTACAAAGCCGTGCCGGTGGATGGGGCCGGCGCTGGTTACTTGGAGACGGTCAGCACGTATATTCATTTGAACCCTGCCCGGGCCGGTGTGATTAAGATCGGGAAGGAGAAGCTCAAAGCTTACCGTTGGAGCAGTTATCCGTGGTACTTAAGCTTGCCCGGGCGCGGCCCGGCCTGGCTGGAACGACGCCGGGTCATGGAGGGATTGCGTCTGAAGCCGGAAGATCGCCGGGGTTACGAGGTTTACTTGGAAGGACGCACGTTGGAAATTGGATTGGAAGAGGGCCGCGCTGAACTGGAGGAGCAATGGAAGGCGCTGCGGCGCGGTTGGTATGTCGGTGGAGATGGGTTCGCAGCGAAATTGCGGGATAAAATCGAGCGACTGGTGAGGGGCTGCCGGCGCGAATCGCACAGCGGTGGGGCCAAACGCGAACACGGGGAAGAGGCCGCTGAGCAATTGCTGCGGAAGGGATTGGCGTTACTTGGGCTGACGAAGGCGGATTTGGCCCAGTTGTCCAAGCTCGCGATGGAGAAGGCGGCGTTGGCGGGCTGGCTGCGCCAGCGCACGACCGTCTCATTGCGTTGGGTCAGTGAGCGCCTGGGCATGGGCCATTACACCAATGCCAGCTGCAGCCCCCGAAGAATCAACCCTACGGGCTTTCGGAAACTCCAGAAAATCAGACGCAAACTGGACCTTATGGACGCCAATGAAAATTGAAAACATGAATGAATGCCAATATCCTAGGACTGAGATCACCCGTCGCCAAGACCGCAAAGCCGCGCTGGCCAAGGCGCGGGCTGAGATTGAAGCCCGCGCCCGAGCGCGCCATGCCATCGAGTTGGCCGAACACGAAAAGAAGCTGGCCGAGCGGGTTGCCAAAAAAGAACGGGGTGAAGGCATGCGCGGCCAGCCACCCAAAGCGCCGACTCCGGAACCAAGTCCCAGCGACCAATATAACTTTACCGATCCGCAAAGCCGGATCATGAAAGCGGGCAGCGGCCAACATTTTGAGCAGAGCTACAATGCGCAAGCGGCCGTCGAAGTGGACAGCCGCCTGATCGTGGGAGAGCGGGTGAGCCAGGCGTGCAATGACAAACAGGAACTGGTCCCCACCGTGGCGGCGGTGGCCGCGCCGGTGGCATCGGTCGCGGCCGTCTTGGCCGACAGCGGATTTTACAGCGAAGCGGCGGTGCGGGCGGTGGAACAAACGCCCTCAGGTCAGCCCGGCGGGACGACGGTCTATGCGGCGCTGGCAAAGAAAGAGCACCATCGCACCGTCAGCGATTTGGAGAAGAAGGAGGAACCGGCGGAACCCGTCGCGGGAGCCGAGATGAGCGAGGTGATGAAGCACCGGCTGAAAACGGAGGTGGGCAAAGCCAATTACAAATTACGGCAGCAGACGGTGGAACCGGTCTTTGGTATCATCAAGAGCGTGATGGGATTCCGGCAATTTCTGCTGCGCGGACTGGAAAAAGTTGGGTTGGAATGGCAGTTGGTCTGCGTCGCCTACAACCTCAAACGACTACACATCATGGGAGCAGGGCTGAAACGGGTCTGCTCCGAGTGAAAATCCGAGGAGAAAGGCCGGGCGGAACACAAATTTGATCGGAACTTCGATTGACACACCTCCCGGAGTCTATGGCACAGAACACAGTGGTAATTTTCGGTTTCGACAGTCCCGTGCTATTAGCCCCGATAGCGGATTACGTGAAAGTCGGAGAAAAATCTTCGCCCTAAGTCCGACAGGCTGATAGGAGAACAGCCAAATAGCCGCCGAGGATGATAGAGCTGGTGACAGACGTCGGGAAGGCAGAGGCTGCACACGGGAACCCGGAACACTTTGAGGACAAACCTTCAAGAGAGGAAAGGCGCGAATGAATGAACAAAATAGTGCAGATGTACGGTTTGACCCCTTCGCCCATTCGCGCCACTGCTGTCCAAATTAGCCGGTTTTAAGAGGGGTTTCCCTCGGAGATGTTCCTCGAAATGGCATTTTTGGAAAACAGGTTGGTCATGGCGACGCCGGTGTGCTGTCCAAATGAAACTCCA
>JBEKDI010000028.1:0-53083 GCA_050014435.1 Verrucomicrobiota bacterium
CTCGTTCACCCGAAAGCGTTACCCTCAAGAAATTCCTCGCAACCAAAATCAGCCCCGCCCGCTGCGGCTACGCTGAAATCCTTGAACTGGAAAAGGCTGCATGAACGTTCCACTGTCCAGCCTGGTACAACTGGTTTGCAATTAGACTTGTTCCAGTTGGAATGGTCGCATTCATGAAACCGATGATTTGCGAGCAGGAACTGCCAGACTCAAGCTCATAGAACCGGTTGGCGATGCCGTCGATATCTGGATCCTGGTAAGAGCCATTACCGGATATTGCATCCAACGAGACGTAGTCGATGGTGACCCAGGATACCAAGTCACTTGAGGCAAGTACTGCCCAAGTGCTTCCAGGAGTGCCGCTGATATGGAAAGTGAATTGGCCGGGGTTCGGGAACGAGGGGTTATTGGGAAAGGCCACGAGAGAGGCCCCACCCGTACAACTCGGATTCGGTGTCGCGCCGGTGTGGGCTGGATTCTCGTGAAACATCGACCATGCCGAACTGGCCAGTTCAGCCGAGCCTGGGAGCGAATAGAGATGGCCATCCTCGGAACCGATATAAACCCCGCCATCGGCGGCTATGGTTGGGGACGAAAGCACTTGGCCTTGAGTTGAATAATTCGTTATCTCAATGCCATTGTTGACGATATAAACATTGTCATCTTCAGAACCGATATAGACCGTCCCGTCAGCGGCAACGGCAGGCGAGGAAATGAACGGGTAGCCGTTTGGGTCTGCGAACTGCCATTTTAGAATGCCGTTGGTGACGGCATAGAGGTTACCGTCCGTTGAAGCAATATAGACCGTGCCATCCTCGCCAATGGCGGGCGACGAATTTATCGCCGCGCCATCAGCGGAGTCAAAGATCCATTCCAATGTTCCATCAGGGCTGATTGCGTAAAGATACCCGCCACCTGATCCGACATAGATCGTGCCATCCTCGCCAATCGCCGGCGAGGAGGATGGGTAAAGCGCGGCGGGAAGCGGGAAAAACCACTGCAAGGTTCCACTGGGAGAAACAGCGAACAAATCACCGCTTGAAGACAGAAAGTAGATTGTGCAGTCCGGCCCAACAGCCGGAGAAGAGTCGATGGGGGTGCCGTCTCCCCCATTGATCGAATCGTCTGTTTGAAAAACCCAATTTGTCGCGCCCGTACTGGGATTGATGGCGAACAGTGCGTTCGGCGTCCTGTAAGGATCGAAAGTCGCCGCATAGATCGTGCCATCGCTGGCACCAACGGCCGGGGAACCTGACATAAGCGTGCCGAGATTGTCGCTCCATAGAAGAGTGCCGTTGGTTGTAAACGCATAAAGCGTATCATTCAAGGCAGCAACATAAACGGCGGACCCCTCCGCGGCCACGGCCGCCGACGGCGTGAGGCCATAGTCATAGCCGTTTCCGAGGTTGACGGACCATTTGATGCCTCCAATTACTGGGTCGAGGGCGAAAAACTGATTCGCCGAGTTGAGGATGTAAATAATTCCATCGGGTCCAATTGCCGGAGAAGCGTCGATAGGTGCGCCCAAAGATTTGGACCAAGCCAATCCAAGGCCGGCTTCCGCACTGGCCGTGCAGATGACGTTGGAGACGATGACCGTATAGACACCGACTTTGTTGCTTTGGACGTTGCCAATTGTCAGTGCGCTGGAGGTTTGGCCTGGGAGATTGGTTCCGTCGTGCATCCATTGGTAGCTTAACGGCCCAAGCCCCGTCGCCGCTACGCTGAAAACAGCGCTGCTGCCCCCATAGACAACCTGATTGGCTGGCGCAGCAGTGATCACGGGAGGCTGATCGCTGGCGGTCAGCATCGCTTGAAAGAATAAAGTGGCGTTTGTTCCAGCGCTGATGGGCGTTGCGGCGATGGATGTGCCGGACGCGGTATTTGTTTGAAAGGGGACCCAAAATGGATGGTTCAGGCTCGTCGATTTCAGCAGGATGTAGGACAGCCCCGGAAGTGTGTTGGTGATGGTTATGTCAATGACGCCGGAACTGGCGGATATTTTGAGCCAGAAGTTGGTCCAAGTTTCGCAAGGATAATAGCCGCTGGGCGGAGGATTGAAACCGCCCTCTGGAAGAGGCCCTCCGCCAGAAGAACCGCTCCCACCGCCACCGCCAAGGAGAGGAGGCGGCCCGCTATCGTCCAAGGATTGCGCCCGTTGATTGACTTGCTTCATGGCCGTGGTCCATTCCCCGTAATTCAATGAACTGTCATCTACCACGAAGCAGCCATTGCCCAGGGCATAGACTGCGTAACCTACAAGCCAGTCCGTAGGCATGGGGGGAAACCCATTGATGGAATAAAACGTGCCGAATTGCGGCACCTCAGCGGGCGAAACTGGCGTCAGATGGTCCGTGGAGATCGATGCAGTGTTGATTCCCGATTGATCCTGGGCGTGGCAAACATCACACGATCCGGCAAGAAGCGCTGTCAGGATGGCCGCGCTCAAAGCCAATGTTGTCAGGGCGATTCTCATTCTGCATCTCCTTTCAACCCCGGGGCGGCCTAAAATCCAACAAGTCAAGGCCTTCCGTGGGATTCATTAATCATTATTCTGCTTAGTGGAAGGAGATTAGAATCTGATCCATCTTGTGTCAAGAGAAATTCAAGGAAAACCACCGGATTTTATCGCTTATAAGTGATGTTCTCTTGGCTATCGTCTCGTGTTTTTTCTCAAGCCCTTGCCGCGCAAGTCCTTAAGCCTGTTTTTGCGGAACAATCACACTTTTCTTGAAAATTCTTTCAAAAATCTGTTGACGATATGATATGCTAACTGTATGCTTCGTTTAATGAACATTTAATAATTGATAATGGATAATTGACAATGAATAATTTGGCATTATGAAAAAGCATATGCCAGGAGCCAAGTGGAGTGTGCCTGGTGATGGCAAGGGAAAGGCCGTTATCATCTTGAATATTGGAGATAAGCAGCTACGAAAACATGAGAATTCTCACTTTTCTCGGATGCTGGGCTTTTGGCCACTTTTTTGTTCGAACCTGCTGCCTTGCAATCGATTCCAACTGAAACAGACCAATGGATTTCTCGGATTTCCCGAGAATTTCTCGGGGGGTCGTATACCGGGGGGAGGGTCAAAAGATCCTAATCTTAATCCCTCATCAAGGCTGCCCGGCAAGTCGCCGACAATCGCTTTGATTTCCGGCCAAACATATGATTTTACTCAAAACCCGTCACAGCCAGTCGCACCCAGTCACAGCGATCTTTTCACCGCGTCGCACTCAGCCGCACCCAAAACCTAAAACATCATGGTTTTTCGGAACTTCAGCCTTTAGCCTTCAGACTTCAGCATTTCGTTTGTCAACCGAATAGAGGAAATAATTTAAAAATGCCAAAAACGCCAAAATCCGTGCGCTCCAAATGGAGCGGAGGGTCCCATCTTAAGCCCGATCCCATGGCCCTCCTTCGTTTGCTTCGTTTCCTTGGTGTTTACTCAGAACTTTCGCCAGTCTGCCATAGTTTTAACGACGGCGGAAGCCTTTGGCCTTCAGCATTCCTGCAGGCGGCCAAATTGTACGCAAACATTCATACAGGAATGTTTTACCCAACAACCAACGCTTGTACATGTCATGCTACTCAAAGCGAATCAAAGTGATTTTACTCCCATTTGGACTGGCCACTCAGATTGTAAAGAATCCCGACAGAAGGCCCCAGACTGAAGGGCCGCATACGGGAGAAAAATGCCAAGAATTGCTTTCCAACAGGATGCAATGGCGGTAAATGTTTTTTATGACAGATCCGGGTCCCAGCGCAGAGCGCGTGTATAAGGGCATTCCTGTTTCCGCCGGAATCGCCCAGGGCAGGATCTTTGTCCTCAGCAAAGCCAAAGCCGCCGTTCCCAGATATGACGTGCCGGAGGCGCAATTGCCGCAGCAAATCGAGCGCCTGCATCAGGCCCTGGTCCTGACCCGCCAGCAAATCGTCGAGGTGCAGGCGAAGGTGAGCAAAGCGTTAAACGCCACGGACGCCAGCATTTTCGACGCGCATCTCCTCGTGCTGGAAGACCCGACCCTGGTGGATTCGGTCACTTCCCTCGTCTATTCGCAGAAATTGAACGTCGAGGCCGCCTTTCAGGATTTTGCCGACAAATATGCCGCGACCCTCAGTGCCATTGAGGACACGTATTTGCGCGAACGGGCCGCCGACATGCGCGATGTCACTTCGCGCATCATGGCCAATTTGCTGGGCCACCCTCACGAACATGTCCTGCAGGATTTGCGCGAGCCGTGCATCGTGATCAGTGAGGATTTAACCCCGTCGGAAGTCGCCCTGCTGGATAAAAAAATCATTCTGGGCTTTGCCACCGACGTGGGCAGCAAGACCTCCCATGCGGCCATCATGGCCCGGTCGTTGCAGGTGCCGGCTGTGGTCGCGTTGAAGGACGTCAGCCAGAGAATCAAGACGGGCGCCACCGCGCTGCTCGATGGCTACACCGGCTCCATCATCGTCAATCCCACCGACCAGACCCGGTTCGAATACGGACAGATGGTGCGGCGGCAGGCCTCGCTCGAGGACAAACTGCGCGAAATCAGGGACCTGCCCGCCACCACGCTTGACGGGCAAAGCGTCGTTCTTTCGGGCAACATCGAAAAGGCCGGCGACAGCGATGCCGTCAAGTTGTTTGGCGCGGAGGGGGTGGGCTTGTTCCGCACGGAATATCTCTTTATCAACCGCGACTCACTGCCGACGGAGGAGGAACAATACAAGTCCTACCGTTGCGTCGCCGCGGAGTTGAAGCCGGCCCCGGTCATCATTCGCACGCTCGACCTGGGCGGGGACAAATTTCTATCGCACTTGCAGATTCCGCCGGAGATGAACCCTTTCCTGGGATGGCGGGCCATTCGATTCTGCCTGGAGGAGAAGGAAGTTTTCCGCGCGCAACTCCGCGCCATTTTGCGGGCCAGCGCCGAGGGCAACGTCAAGATCATGTATCCGATGATTTCCGGCTACGCCGAATTGGAAAAGGCCAATGCGCTGGTCGAGGAATACAAGGGCGAATTGCGCGCCGAGAAAGTGCCCTTCGATGAAAATATCGAAATCGGCGCCATGATCGAAATCCCGTCCGCCGCCGTTGCGGCCGACACCCTGGCCAGCCGCGTCAAATTTTTCAGCCTCGGCACCAATGATTTGATCCAATACTCCCTGGCGGTGGACCGGTTGAACGAACGGATTGCGCATCTCTATGAACCGACCCATCCGGCGGTGATGCGCCTGATCAAAATGACCGTCGATGCGGCCCATAATCACCGAATCTGGTGCGGCGTGTGCGGCGAAATGGCTGGCGACCCCTTCATGACGCCGCTGCTCCTTGGATTGGGCGTCAATGAATTGAGCGTTGCCCCGGCGTGTTTGCCCCGCATCAAATTCCTCGTGCGGCGGCTGAAAATGGCGGAGGCCAGGGAACTGGCGGAGTTCGCCTTGCATTGCGAGTCGGGCAAGGAGATAATGGAACACTCTGAGGCGCTGGCCAGGAAGGTCGCGCCGAGCCTGTTCGAGAACCAGAACTGAATCCATGAAAGTGCTTATATTGGCCGCCGGTTATGCGACCCGGCTGTATCCTCTGACGCTCACCCAACCCAAACCGCTCCTGACGGTCGCGGGACAGCCCATGATCGACTATGTGTTGGACAACCTGGCTCCCATTGGCGGCATCGACCGCGTCTATGTCGTGACCAATGCCAAGTTTGCCGGGGCCTTTGAGGATTGGTCCAAAAACTATCGCGCCACCAAGGCGAAGCTCGACTTTACCATCGTCAACGACGGCTCGACCGATGACAGCAACAAACTGGGCGCCATCGGGGACATGAATCTGGTCATTACCCGGGAAAAAGTGGATGACGATCTCATGGTGGTGGCGGGGGACAATCTTTTCAGCGAAAGCCTGCAGGATTTCGGCCGGTATTGCCGCGAGAAAAAGGCGCCGGTCCTGGCCGTTTATGACGTGGGCAATTTGCAGGAAATCACCAAGTACAATTCCATCTCCATTGACGCTGCGGGCAAAATCACCTTCTTCGAGGAGAAACCCAGGAATCCCACCAGCACCCTGACGGGCATTGCCCTTTACTATTATCCCAAATCGAGCCTGCCATTCATCCGCCAGTACGTGGCCGAGGGGAACAATCCCGATCAGCCGGGGCGTTTGGTGCAATGGCTTTACCAGCGCGCGCCGGTGTACACGTGGCGCGTGCCGGGCATTTGGTTTGACATCGGGGCCAAAGAAAGCCTGGAGGAAGCCAACACGATCTTCGCCAAGCTTCGCTCTGAAGCTAAGAAATAGACCCGAACTGTCATGCCTCAGAAACAGCGCTGCGTACGGGCAGTTGTTTTGTGGCGGTGGGCGGGTTCCGGCTTAACCAAATCAATAACCCCTCGATCTTCTCCTTGGAATATTCGCCCATCAGGCAGATTTGAATCCAGTTGCGCCGGCGCAAATAATCGCTGTTGTAACTGAGCATGAACCCCGCCTTCTGCAGTTTTTGGCCGAAATCCGATGAGTTCTGTCCCGTTGGCAACACGATAGTCACCACCCCCGGCATGGCCTCGGTGTCGGTGGCGAGCAGGCGGAAACCCAGTTCGCGCAGCCGCGCGCGCAACCGGATCGAGACTTCTGCCACTTCGACGAATTTCCGGTCCCAATCCGGCTGCCTGACAGCGGTGTCCAGGGCTTGCACCAAATTGGAGGAGTGGGTGAAAGCGATGCCCTGATGCTCCGCATACCAGCCCAGATCCAGATAACGCGGCAGCGCAGTGTTGGAGACAATGGCGTGATTGTAATAGACCATGCACAATCCGGGATAGCCCGCCAACCCCTTGCCGCTGGCGCCCGAGGCCAGATAAATCCGTTCCAGGTTGACCGACACCAGCCCAATGGAGCTGATGCAATCCGCGCAGACCTTGATGCCTCTCTTGGCGCACAGGGATTGCAGGACCGGAAGCGGATTTAACATGCCGGTGGAAGTTTCCGAATGGACGCACCACAGCCAGCCCACCGCCGGGGAGCGCGAGAGAAACTGCTGCACCGCATCAAGATCGAAAGCCTGGCCCCACGGGAATTTCAGGGTGTCGAACGTCAGGCCGAAGCGTTTGGCGTGGTCCGCCAAGCGTTCCCCAAATTCGCCGTTGCTCAGGATCACGCCGGGTTTCTTCTCCAGAGTCAACTGCGCGGCCACCGCGTCGTTGGCCAGCGTCCCCGAACCGAGCAATATCTGCACATTGCAGGCGCGAACCAACTGGCAGAGCCGGCCCCGCGTCTTCTGAAAATCCGCGATGAAGAAATCGGAGCGGTGCGACTCGGGCGCGCGCTCGAAGGCCTTGCGCACCTGGAGCGGGATGGTGACCGGCCCGGGCAGAAAACTGACCGGGCGATGCGGCCGCAACGGCTGGCGCAGAAAAATCTCGGCCTGCTTCTCAAATTTTTCCAAGGTCAGATACATGGGCTGGAACATCGCCTCGCCCTTGCCGACCTGGGGGCCAAAAGGCACAAAACCCAGGTGCCGGTACAACCGTTGCTGCCGTGTCGTCCCGGAAATGACCCCGAGGTCATAACCATGCTCAATGCCGAACTGCCACATCAAGGCTGTCAAACCGCGGAAGACCTGCCCGTTGCGGAATTCTTTTTCCACCGAGAGCAGGCGGATTTCACAGGCGCGCCGTCCGGGCGGAAGATAAGCGTCCAGGTTGGGCAGCTTTTGGTCCAGCGAAAAGGGGCGGCGGCCGCGGGCGGCCACCATGCCGACGACCTGATCGCCGCACAGGCAAACCAGATAGGTGTTTTCGGCATGAAATTTATCGACCAGGCGGGCCGTGCCGGACGCTTGATGCTGGGGAATCTCCTCTACAAACGTCCTGTAATTAAGTGCGTGAACTTGTTCAAATTCCCACTCCTCGGTGGCGACTTTGAATTGCAGGGGATGTGCGCTCATAGTTTAGTTCTATGCGGAAGGGGTCGGGATTTCGCGATTAAGACACAAGGGGCCATTGACAACAAAACATGGCCCACAGAATGCAACGCCGATGGCCTGCGTGTCAACGTAAACTTCCCGTCAATTTTGCCCATCTTTTCTTCTAACCATGCCATAAACCTTGGCCGCCAAATACACTCCACCATACACGAAGAGTATGCTGATGCAATTTCATACAGGGGAATCTTTCCGGTTTAAAGCCCAAAATGCAAAGATTTGCGCCAAAAAAAGCCGCCGCGCAGCCAATAAGTTTTCTTGCGTCGCCCGGAGTTTTGTTTACATTGCCTCCAGATCGGGGGTTAACTTGAGGTAATACCATGCCGCAAAAAGCACGGATGTCAGTCAATTCAAGCAATGTCCTCTCCGTCATCATGGGCGGGGGACAGGGCACGCGGCTGTTCCCTCTCACCCGGGACCGCAGCAAACCGGCCGTGCCTCTCGCCGGCAAATACCGGCTGGTGGATATCCCCATTTCCAATTGCATCAATTCCGGGCTGAAGCGCATCTATTTGTTGACTCAGTTCAATTCCGCCTCGCTGCACCGCCATATTTCGCAGTCTTACAAGTTCGACCATTTTTCCGGCGGGTTCGTCGAGATTCTCGCCGCGGCGCCGACTTTATCGGACATGTCCTGGTACCAAGGCACGGCTGATGCGGTGCGGAAGAATCTGCTCCATTTCCTCAATCATGATTTTGATTATCTTTTGATTCTGAGCGGCGATCAGCTTTACCGGATGGACTTCCGGCAGATCATTGCCCAGCACGCGGAGAGCGGGGCGGACATCACCATCTCCACCATTCCAGTCTCCCGCGATCAGGCGCAGAGCGTGGGCATCATGCAGATTGACGAGTCTTTGCGCATCAAACGGTTTGTCGAGAAGCCCAAGGAGACGGCGCTGCTCGATTCCTTGCGCTTGGACCCGGGGGTGGCCGGACAGGTCGGCATTGAGAAAGGCGGCGAGTATTTCCTGGCCTCCATGGGCATTTACCTTTTCAAGCGCGACGTCCTCTTGAAGTTGCTCGACAACGCGCTGACGGATTTCGGCAAGCACATCATCCCGGCCGCGATTGAGACGCAATCCGTTTATGCCCAGGTCTTTCAGGGGTATTGGCAGGACGTGGGCACCATCCGCTCGTATTTCGAGGCGAATCTGGATTTGGTGGCGGAATTGCCGCGCTTCAATTTCTTCGACATGAGCGCGCCCATTTTCACGCGCCCGCGTTTTTTGCCGGCATCCAAGGTCAACGGGGCGGAGATTAATCACGCCGTCATTTCGGACGGCTGCATCATCAACCGCTGCAAGA
The DNA here is from genome assembly GCA_050014435.1 of Verrucomicrobiota bacterium. Classification (GTDB taxonomy): domain Bacteria; phylum Verrucomicrobiota; class Verrucomicrobiia; order Limisphaerales; family Palsa-1400; genus DASRLE01. Next base: position 9,283 of record JBEKDI010000028.1, read on the forward strand.
TTAACGACTCCATCATCGGGGTGCGCAACACGATCAACGAAGGCTGCGACATCAACCGCACCATCCTGCTGGGCTGCGATTATTACGAATCGGACATTTCCATCCGGCAGCATGAGGGGCGCGGCGTGCCACGCATTGGCGTTGGCCGCAACACCCACATCGACAATGCCATCGTCGATAAGAACGCGCGCATCGGTGACAACTGCCGCATCTCACCGCAGGGCAAGCCGGAAAAGGTGGACCATGAGAATTATTATATCCGGGACGGCATTGTCATCATTCCCAAGAACGCCGCCATTCCCCATGGCACTGTGATTTAGGGGCCGGCGTCATTGTCACCATGAATGATTCACCCCTCTGGAATTCGCTCCGGAAGGCGTCCCGCCTGACTTTGATTGCCGGGCCGTGCGTCATCGAAAACGAGCGCCTGTGCCTGCAAGTCGCCGCCTCCTTGCAAAAGACCTGCCGGGCCTTGCGCATCAATTATGTTTTCAAGGCCAGTTTCGACAAAGCCAATCGATCCTCGGGCCAATCCTTTCGGGGGCCGGGTTTGAAAGAGGGTTTGGAGATTCTCGCCGGAGTGAAGCGCCGGTTCGGGTTGCCTGTTCTGACGGATGTGCATACCGAAGAGCAGGTGCAACGCGCCGCCGAAGTTGTGGACATCCTGCAAATCCCGGCTTTTCTCTGCCGGCAAACGGATTTGATCACCGCCGCGGTTCGCACGGGCAAAGTCGTCAACCTGAAAAAGGGCCAATTCCTTTCGCCGGAGGAAATGGGGCAGGTCGTGCGGAAAGCTGTCGGCGCGGGGGGCCGCAAACTCCTGGTGACTGAGCGCGGCACAACCTTTGGTTACAACAACTTGGTGGCGGACATGCGTTCCATTCCGATCCTGAAAGGGTTTGGGTACCCGGTCATTTTTGACGCGACACATTCCGTGCAATTGCCAGGGGCGGGCGGGGACCATTCGGGCGGCCAGCGGCAATTCGCCTCCGTGCTGGCGCGTTGCGCGGTGGCGGCGGGCGCGGACGGTGTGTTCATCGAGACGCATCCGGATCCGGCTCGCGCCTTGAGCGACGGTCCGAATATGATTCCGCTGCGTCAAATGGCCCCGCTGCTGGCCGGATTGGTCAAACTTCACGCCGCGATGCGGACTTTACCGTCGACACCATGAGAGCCTCCTGCCTGCTTGGTTTGTCTCTGGCCGGCGGCCTTTTGTTTGCCGCGCAGGCGCAGGTGCCGCAGGGCGCCCAGTTGCGCCAGCATCCTTCCTGGAGCTCTTATCGCGAAACGGCTGCCGGCAAAAAGCTGGATTCTATCATCACAGGCGCCAGCGCCTCCGATATCGATGCCTACCACGTGCTGGTCAATCAATTCGAGTTGAGGAGCTTCCACAATGGCGATCCCAAACGGGTGCAACTCATCGCGCAAGCTCCGCAATGCAAGGTGGACGTGTCTCAGAACGTCGCGGCGTCGGACCCAGGCCCATTGCAAATTTTCACGCCAACGACCAATCTCTTCGTGCAGGGCGTCGGCTTCCTTTTCACCCAAACCAACCATCTTCTGATTATCTCCAATCAGGTGGAAACGCGGGTGTTCAAGTCGCTCTTGAGATCGTCGATGCTGGCCGTCCCGCGAACCAATGCTGGGGCCGAGGAGGGCCAGATGCTGAAAATCTTTGCCCAACACGGCTGGTTCGATCTGGACTCCAATGTGGTTGATTACGCCGGGAACGTCCACATGATCGATCCGCAATTAGACATGACTTCCGATTTGCTGACCATTCGTTTTACCACCAACGGCGCGGTGGAAAGCATTCTGGCCCGGCAGAACGTGATCCTGATCACGACCAATGATGGCCGGGCCGCCGGCGCAACCGGCCTTTATTATGTGACCAACGGCAATGAGATGATGCAACTGACCACCGATGCCATCTGGCGCAATGGGGACGAAGAAGCCAGGGCCAATGATTTTACCTACGATAGCACGCGGCATCTTTTGACCGGCATTGGTCACGTCAGGGTGCAATGGCCAAATGTGGAACCGAATGCGCAGACCAGCGCCACCAATTCGGCCGGGTTGCTGGCGGGCACCAACGGCTTTCGCAAACTCTTCGCCGATTTCGCGACGCTGCAATTCCCGCCCACCAACGGCCCGGTAGAAAGCATGTTGGCCCGCGGCAGTGTCATCATCGTCAATCAAGCCGATCAAAGCAGCGCCATGGCCGATCAAGCTGTGTATGAAAAAGCGACTGACCGCGTTGAATTGACCGGCAATCCCGTCTGGTGGAATAACGACATGGAAGTCAAAGCGCAAACGCTTTCGGCGGAGTTGGGCGGCAAGATTTACCACGCGCGCACGAAAGCCCGCTTCAAAATGCGCACCGGCGGAAGCGCCGGGAACCAGCTCGTCACCGGTCCCGGACGTTCCGCCAATCAATGGCTTTTTATTGCCTCGGATGACATGGAATACCGGACCAATCAGGCCCGTTTTTCCGGGAACGTCCAAACACGGTTCGTGGAAGACGGTCGGTGGCGGTACACATTGAACTGCAGTCTGCTGACCCTCGGCCTGACCAATAACCAGGTGGAAAGCGCGTCCGCGCGCGAAAACGTCTATGGCGAAACGGCCCCCGACGCTTCCGGCCTCTTCAAAACCATCACGTGCGAGCAACTCAATGCCCTGCGCTCGGTCCAGACCGGTTTGATGAGAAGCATCGATGCTCACACCGAAGTGGTCATCGAAGACAGGGGAACTGGCCCCGGCGCGCCGTTTAACAAGTTGACAGCCGACAAGGTGACGACACAATTTTCGTCAGTGACAAATCAAATCGAACAAGCCGACGCCTGGCCGAACGTTGTTCTTGACCAGAGGAAGGGCGGCCACAAAATCCATGCCACCGGCCGCCGCGCGGTCTATACGGCCGGCGTCAACGACCGGGTCACACTGACCGGCGCTCCCGTGGCCCGGAGAGACAACTACCTGATTACCGGTTCCGACCCTTTGATCTGGCTGCCCAAGTCGAACTGCTTCCAGGCCTTTGGCCTGTATAAAATGGATCCCATTGCAGTGGCCGCCGGCAGAAAATAATCACAGGCTATGAGCCAGACGACAATCGAGTCCCCCGCCCTGCCCGCTTCAGGCAGTTTGCTTTCCACGGACAACCTGGCCAAGACCTACCGTCAGCGCCGCGTGGTGAACGGCGTATCCATCGAGGTCAATGCGGGCGAAATAGTGGGTTTGCTCGGCCCGAACGGCGCGGGCAAGACGACCACCTTCAACATTGTCGTCGGCATTGTCAAACCAGATGAGGGCAGTGTGCGGTTTCTGGAGCGGGACATCACCCGCGTGCCCATGCACCAACGGGCGCGCCTCGGCATCGGTTACTTGACACAAGAGCCGTCGGTCTTCCGCAAGCTGACGGTGGAGGAGAATATTCTGGCCATTTTGGAGACCTGCCCCATGAGCGCGGAGGAACGCGCTTTGCGGCTCAAGTCCCTGCTCGACGAGTTGGACTTGGCACGGCTGGCGACGAGCAAGGCATACCTGCTCAGCGGTGGGGAAAAGCGGCGTTTGGAAGTCACGCGCGCGCTGGTCACCAGCCCGAAATTGCTCCTGCTGGACGAACCGTTCAGCGGCATTGATCCCATTGCCGTCTATGAAGTGCAAAAAATCGTGCGGCGCCTCAAGGAACGGGGCCTGGGCATACTGATCACCGACCACAACGTGCGCGAAACCTTGAAATTGGTGGATCGGGCGTATCTGATCCATCATGGCGAAGTCATTTACAAAGGACTGGGCGAGGAAATGGTCAACGATCCAAAAGCGCGCGAAATTTATTTGGGGCCGGAATTCAATCTTTAGGCCAATGCTTTCACTATGGAAAAAGTTGGACGCGGAAGAATCTTACTGAATCGGACAAGATGTTGGTGCTTTGGGTGGTGGGTCCGACAGCGGTAATGACACCGCCAAAGTTGGTGAACGGGGTGCCGAGGTTGGTGGTGGACCAGATTTGGTAGGTCAAGTTGGATACACTGGTCCAATTCAGCACGGTGCTCCCTTGCATGCTTAAAACAGGGATCCAGTCCGGATCCACCAAAAGCACGCCCGCACTGCTGGCACTGGCAGACCCTTGTATGCCAGCGTTGTTGATCGCGCTCACTTCGGCGTAGAGCGTCGCGCCATACCCGTTCGTCACCGTTAATGTCGTGCCTTGCACAATGCCGCTAAAGACATTGGATGTGCCCGGTAAACTTCCGACCATAACCTGATAGCCGGACACACCGCCAAAGGGGTCGCTCAGCGGGAGCCAACTGAACGTCACACTGTTGCCAATGACAATAGTGGAGGGCGTCGTTGGCGCGGCGAGCGTTGCCGGCGGTGTAACGTCGTAAAGCTTCAAATATTGGGCTTCGTAAGGGGCATTGCTCCAACCGGCGCTGTTGGTCGGCACGGAATTGAGCGACACAAACACTCCGTTGGCGAGCAGATTGCTTCCAGCGAGTCCGTTTGTGCCCCATAACCAGTAAGTGGCGCGGTTCGGATCAACCCCCAGGTAGGCGGCAATATTCTTCACGTTGTAGATGCGGTTGGGGATGATGCCGAAAAGGTTTGAGCCATTCTGCGTGAGGTTAACGCCAAAATAACCCTGCTCGTTGTTGCTGACGCTGAGGTTCACAAAGGCCAATACCACGTCATAAAAATTCGGGGAGCCGGCTGCCGTTTCATACTTTCCGACCGCAAAAACATTGGTCTGGGACACGGTCGGACTGAGGTAATCGCGGTTGGGACTTTGCAGCGCCGGGCTGGATTGGCGGGCCTTACCCACGGCCGCGTAAAGTGGATAAAGTTGATCGACCCTGAGATTGCCGACTGTTGCCGTATAGGCGGGCTGCAAAGAATTAAACGTGTACAAATCCGGAACCTGTTCGGTGCCGCTCGTCGTGTAAAGACTGAAGCCAAATCCTGACGTGGTGCCCACTTCCTGACCATATAACATATGGGGAACACCGCAAATGGTTCCACCTATCATGTAACGGAGCAAGGCTTGGTATGGATCCGTGTAATAAAAGCCCACGTCGTGTGAGGTCGTGTTCCACAACATCAAACATTGGCCATAACTGCTCTCTTCCGAATTGAAGGTGTTCTGGAAGCTGGTGGCCCCTTTGTCAGTCCGAAAACTGTAAAGAACGCTATCGTTCACAACGTCAAAATCACGACTGGAGCGATAGGTTGGCTGGCTGTCGCTGAGGGACTCAGCAAGAAAAACAAAATCCCACTTCTGGCAGCGCACCGTATTGATGATGTACTCCCAGCATTGCGGCGGCAAACCCTCTGCGAAGTCCGCGCGCAGCCCGCCTATGCCCAGGGAGGAGGTCTGACTGGAAGGCGTGCCGTTGGTGCAACCGCTTTGGGTGAGCCAATACAAGAGTTCATCGGCAAAGTATTTCCAAACGTTTTGAGTTATGTAATCGAAGCTTCCCGTGTTGGTGCTGTAATCAAACCAGTCGGCTGTGCTCAAGTAGTTATTATTCTCCGTGGGATTCTCGCAGACCCGCGCGGCATAAACACCATGGAAAACATCAATCACGTCGCTCCATTTCCCAATTGTCCCTTCGTCTGGCGCCAGTGCGAGATTGAGGCTGGTAGTCGCGCGGGCGCAGTAGGAATTGCTGGGCGAATACCATTCCGGGACACGGGTCGAGAGCAAATCGGTGGGCTGCCAGTTGCCGGGATTCCCCGCCCCGCCAAAATCAGCGACTCCTTCATTTTCCAATAGGGCATCATGAGCCGTATGATCAAACGGTTCGTCGATCATCACACCCACTCCGGCGGCATTCGCCGCCGCAACAAAGCCTTGAAATTCCGTCATGCCGGCAGCCTCCGTGTTTGGCTTGCCCATCCATGGCGATATTTGAAAATAGTCTTTCACGCAATAGGGACTGTTGATGCTGTCCGAGGCTCCAATGGGGTGCATTGGCTCGATCCAGAGCCAGTTCACTCCAAGATTGGTCACATAATTCAGGTTAAAACGATTAGCAACTGAATTGTATGGCCGCGAACCTGGCCCGTTATAGAGGTCAGTGAACGTGCTGCGCTGCGAGCCGTTGCCGTTGTCGCCTTGAGCCCCGATGTTATTGACCGCCAATTCATAAAGCACCATGCCCATCGCCCGTTGGGGCGAAACTACTATCGAGAAGTCGCGCCGGTTTCCGGTGGTGTAGGGAGCGTTGGTGCTATACCAATTCCAGTTCGTGCTGCCCGCCACCATCCAACGCGCCGTCAGGCGATAGGCGCCGGTCTTTTGCGCGTAGAGAGTCGCTGAATACTGCCCCGGTGTGCCGGTCGGCGACATCTGATACGCCTCATAATAGTTGTTGGTGTCGCCGGTGGCAATCGTGTTGGGGTCAGGCGGCAGGATACCGTCTGGGACGCCGTCTCCGTTGGCATCCAAGTTCGCATGGTCGCGCCGGTTCAGATTGGAAAAAGCGTCAGCCTCCACCACATTGGATGCATTCGGCGTAAATAAGATCGTCAGTGGCACAGCCTCATTCGACACTTCATTGACGAAAACATGGGCCGTGGCGTAATCAGCGTTGACACCATTAACGGTCAAAACCGGCGGCGTTTCTTGGGCACAGACAGATCCAGCCAGTCCCCCCATGGCCACCAGCAAAAACAAAGCCGCAGCCTTTTGATGTTTTTGCCTTTTACGGAATTCGAGTCCGCAAGCCGCGATGGATGGCTTTGGCGGATAGATTGGATTCATATGGCTGTCGATCTGTTGTCTTGTTGGACCTCGATTAAACATAGCAGAATCTCCTTTGCGTCGCTACCGCACGTTTATGCGACCACTGGGTTTTCTCGGGCAGCCTTCTCCTTGACCGGAAGGTGTTTTTGCGGGATAAATAATCCTTTGATGGCCGATAAACAGCCCACTGCAAATCCCGGCCTGCCCGAAAGCGAAGCGTCGGCCTATCTGGCCACCGGTTTTCTGGTGGGAGGCGGACGGTTCAGCCTATTGCGGGAGTTGGGCCGGGGCGGCATGGGGTTGGTTTGGCTCGCGCGTGACGAACGCCTCATGGCGCCGGTGGCCCTGAAATTCCTGCCTGGTTCGGTGCGCGCCAATTCTGTCGCCCTGAGTGATCTGCGCCAGGAGACCCAAAAGAGCCGCATCCTCAGCCACCCCAACATTCTCCGCATTTACGATCTCTACGAAGCCCCGGGCGAACCGGCCTTTATTTCCATGGAATACGTCGATGGCCCCAGCTTGTGGACCTTGCTCGCCCAACAGCCCAAGGGCTTCTTTTACTGGGATTATCTCAGACCGATCGTCAAACAATTGTGCGAAGCCTTGGACTATGCCCACAGCGAAGGCGTCATTCACCGCGACCTCAAACCCGCCAACATGCTGCTTGATGAACGGCAACGTTTGCGGCTGGCCGATTTCGGCGTGGCCTCCTGGGCCTTCGCCTCTCCCGTCCACGACACCGAACGCCATCGCACCAGCGGAACCCCCGCCTACATGAGCCCGCAACAGCTTGATGGACAACCGGCGAGCGTGACGGACGATATCTACGCGCTGGGGGCGACGCTCTACGAAATGCTGAGCAGCCATCCGCCGTTTTATCAGAACGACATTGCCTATCAGGTCCGCAGCGTCCTGGCCTCGCCGCTCTCAGAACGGCTGGCCGATTTAGAAGTGGAGAACAAGGTGCCGCCGGCGGTTGCCGCCATGATCATGTCCTGCCTCTCGAAAAATCCCGAAAAACGCCCGCAAAGCGCCCGCGCGATTGCGGACTGGATCGGCTTGACGGATTCGACGGCGCCCGTCACCAACTTTGACCCCGCAGTTTTCACCACGCCTGCGGCAACCCCACCAGCAAGGAAAACCACCTTCATGCCGCTGCCGGCTCCTGCAATCGCCGCGCCTGCCCCCGAAGTCCTTGCGCCGGCGCCTGCAACTGAGGTCGATGCAGCACCGGCGGCCGCGCAGAATCCAGTGCGCCGTCGTCTGGTGATGCTCGCCTGCTCCGCGGCATTGGGATTGCTGGCATGGCTGGCTTGGAACCATTTCATCCCAAAAATGCCGGAATTTCCCGCTACCTCTTCTGCTCACAAGACCAACGCGGCCAGTTCGCCTGGTGTGATCGCCGACACCGCCGACGCCACCTCAACCCCGAGCGTGGCCCCGACACCAGCTTTCAGCAAAGCGCCGGCCAGTATTGAATTGGCCGCGGTCAATCGTGAAAAAGGATTGCGGGAAGTGACTGGAGTGGAGGACCTGCCCACCCTGCCCGCTAACATTGGCGGCAAGGAATGCCGCCGTCTGCAAGGCCGTCCGCGCGCGCGCTGCTATTTCCAAATTCTGCCAGCTTTTAAACATTCGGGACTGATGAACGCCAGGCTCCAGGTCGAATTCTACGCCGTGGCGCCGGGTATGATGCAAATCCAGTTCGACGGGTCTGCCCGGGAAATGCCTCAATACACAGGGGGCGGGAGAACCAACTTCGAAGGCGGGGCCGGCTGGCAAACCGCCACTTTTAAGCTAAACAACGCGGTCTTCCGCAATGGTGAAAGAGGCGGCGCGGATTTCCGGCTGACCACGTCGTCCCGGGATTTATATCTCCGCAGTGTCACCGTGTTGTTCGACAAGTAGATTTCAACGGCTTTCTCCCAATCTCAACGGGCGTCCGCCGCAAGCGCGGCCAGGATCTGTTCAGCGGCGGCGCGGGGGCTTTTGGCCGCGCAAATAGGCCGCCCAATAACCAGCCAATCCGCCCCCGCGGCCATCGCTTCGGCCGCGGCCATGGTCCGTTTCTGATCGTCGGGCGGGCTGGTTCCATCGCGGATTCCCGGGACCACCAATTGCATTTCGCGGGGAATGAGCTTCCGTAAACCGGCAATTTCCCGGGGCGAACAGACCAGCCCACGCAACCCGCCCTGAACAGCCAGGGTCGCCAAACGTTCGACTTGACTACCCGCGTCCGCTTGCAGACCAACTTCCCCCAAGGCGGGGCCGTCCATGCTCGTGAGGACGGTGACGCCCAGCACCAGCGGCGCGGCCCGTCCCAGGGATTGGGCCGTATCACGCGCGGACCTTTCAGCCGCTTTCAGCATAGCCATTCCACCGCCGGCGTGGACGGTCAGCATTTGCACGTCAAGCCGCGTGGCGGCGGCGACTGCCCGGGAAACCGTGTTGGGGATGTCATGAAATTTCAAATCAAGGAAGACAGCAGCCCCTGTTTCGCGGATTTTATTTACAATCCCGGGTCCTGCCGCCGTGAACAATTCGCTGCCGATCTTCAAACCGCCGACGGCCGGGGCCAGCTCGCGGGCCAAAGCCAAGGCCGCTTCCGCGGACGGAACATCCAGCGCGGCAATAATTGGGTTTCGCATGGGACCCGCGGGTTATGAATATTTCTTGGAGAATTTTTTGGACGATTGTGTTTCAGCGGCCGGTGGCGGCTTTTCACCGGGCAATTCCGGTTCGGCGACGGGCGTTTCCTGCTCGTCCGTGACGGGCGCGGACGGCGCCTGGTCCGCCGGGGCGGGGGCCGGGGCGGCTTGGGGATGATTGACTGCTTCGACAAAAGCCATGCGCAGGCTGGTCAGGCTTTGTTTTAAAATGGCTTCCTCCTGTTTACTCAGGTTGCCTTTGGTTTTGGCCTCAAGCATTTCCAGTTGATCGATGAAGTAGCGGGCGTGTTCGAGGTCCTGGGAGACCTGGCCTGTTTGCGGATGAGGCATCTGCCCCAGAAAAATCAAGGCCATGTTGGTGTGCTGCATGACCAGGTGGGCGAACATGGCCGAGATCATTTGTTCGCGACTGGTGGGCGCGCCGGGGTCCGGTGTCAAAGTGGATTCATTCATTTGGATTTTGATTTTCGATGCTGCTTGATTTGTTCCATCAGGAAATGAATTAAATGCTTCAAACGCGGCTCAATTTCAATCGTTTCCAGAATGGTTTGGCGCTCGTCCGATCCTGGAAGCAGGGTGCCTGAAATTAGGTCGGCCACATGGTCCGGATCACTCAGTTTGTCCAGACAGGTGATGATCTCTTTGACGGAGCGCACCTTGGGCGCGTTGGGCCGTGCCTGCATGCCTTGGCGGATTCTCTCGGAAACCAGGTCGCGCACTTTGGCCATGAGGGCGTCGATGGCAACGCTGTCGCGCGAAGGCGTTGCCAGCATCCGTATTGCACTGATGCGAAAGGGCTTCTGGCTAACCGTTTTGGTCAGTTCCACCCGGCTGATGCCTTGCACAATGAGATGGGAAGTGCCATCCGGGTTGTCCACGCAAACACGAATAAGCCCCAGGCCGGCCACAGTGGAAGGGCATTCACGGTCAAACCCGCGCTTCTGCATGGAGATGACGAACATGCGGTGGGAATGAAGGCTTTCCGCCAGCATCCGGCGGTAACGCCGTTCGAATATATAGAGAGGAAGGAGGGCTGTGGGCAGCAGTGTCTCACTGGGCAGCGTCATGACCGCGACCTCGTTCGGAATATCCATGAACATTAATGTATGCTCTGGCGTCTATTAATCAAGATTGACATGGGGACTTGCCAAACCGCGGGCAATTGGCGCATTCTCTTTGCATGAAAGACAAGGCTCCAATCATTATTCTGATTATCGTCGCCATTGGGCTGGGTGTGGCGCTCATCGTCATCAGCAACAAGGCGAAGGAAGACAAGGTTCAGGCGGATAGCAGCATTAAAACGCTCTCCAATAGTTGGACCAGCGCGCGCGCCAGCTTGGATGAACAGCAATCTGTCAACCGCGCTCTGGAGAGCAATCTGGCAGCCACCAAGGTGGAGTACTCCAACAAGCTTGCCGCCCGGGAAACACAACTGGCCGGCACCGAAGAGGATCTCGCCAAAGCCAAGGCCCAAGCCAAGGCCCAGGCAGACGCCGCCACCGCCGAAATCGCCCAGAAGGACAAGAAGATCGCCGACCTGGAAAATCAAAACCAGGCTCTCGACAAGGAGTCAGCCGATTTGCGCGGGTCCATCTCCAATCTCGAAACCCAGATCACCCTGACCAAAAAGAAGCTCGATGCCTCGGAAGGAGACCGGACCGCGCTGATCAAGGAATTGAAGGAGTTGCAGGCGAAGAAGGATGAGTTGGAAAAGAAATTCAACGACCTGGCCGCACTCAAAGAGCAGGTTCACATGCTCAAGGAGCAATTGTCCATCGCACGGCGGCTGGATTGGATTCGCCGGGGCATTTACGAAGCATTGGACGAAAGGGGCGGTCAGCGGCTCATGCATCCGACGCCTCCTCCGCCAACGCAAACGAATGCCCCTCTCCAAGTGGAACTCCGGCAAAGCGGCGGCGTCAGGATCCTGGCGCCGGCCCCCACCAACAGTTCCCATTAACGGCAACCGCCCCCTTGAACACTGCCGCGTCGCATCTGATTGATTCGCATGGGCGCGTCCTGCGCGACCTGCGCGTCAGTGTCACCGACCGGTGCAATTTCCGGTGCCTTTACTGTTTGCCGGAAACGGAAGCGGCCGCCCTGTTCCAACAGAACCGTTTCCCCGCCGCGCCGGAAGGCGCCACCCGCCTGACCCGCCCGTGGCAGCCCCACGCCCTGATGCTTACCTTCGAGGAGATCGAACGCGCCGTGCGGGTCGCCGTTGGGTTGGGCATTGAAAAGGTGCGCCTGACCGGCGGAGAACCTCTCCTGCGCCCGCAAATCGAAAAACTGGTCGGCATGATCGCCTCCATCCCGGCAGTGCGCGATCTGGCCATGACCAGCAACGGCTTCTTCTTTGTCCAGAAAGGTCGGGCCTTGCGCGACGCCGGCTTGCGGCGCATCAGCTTCAGCCTGGATTCGCTGGACCGCGAAAACTTCAAGAAAATCACCGGACGCGACGGCCTGGCATCGGTGCTGGAGGCCATTGAACTGGCGCAGGAACTGGAGTTGCACCCTGTCAAGATCAATGCCGTCGTCATGCGCGGCGTCAATGATCACGAAATCGAAGCGCTGGCCGAATTTGCCGCCGCGCGACGCCTCAACCTGCGTTTCATCGAGTTCATGCCGTTGGACTCAGGCCGGACCTGGCACAGGGACATGATGGTTCCGGGACGCGAAGTCCTCCAGCGATTGCAACAGCGCTTTGCGCTCAAGCCCATGGTTTCCCTGAACCCGGCGGAGACGGCCGTGCGGTGGGCTTTGCCCGACGGCCAGGGCGAAATCGGCATTATCGCTCCCGTCAGCGAACCCTTCTGCGGACACTGCAACCGGCTCCGCCTCACAGCCGACGGCAAGATTCGCACCTGCCTGTTCAGCGTGGTGGAACATGACCTGCGGGCTCTGATGCGGTCCGGCGCGGATGAAGCCAGTGTGCAGAGTTTTCTCCGTTCCGTCGTCTGGCAAAAAGAACCCCGCCATCACATTGGCGAGCCGGAATTTGTCCAGCCGGAGCGCACCATGAGCTGCATCGGCGGTTAGGATTTCCCCTTTTGTTTCACGCATATGCCCACCTACGAATACATCTGCGCCAAGTGCGAACATAAGTTTGAAAAAATGCAGCGCATCACGGCCAAGCCGTTGACCATTTGCCCCAAAGATGTCTGCCCGAAAAAGCCCTGGGGAAAAGGGAAGGTCAAACGAGCCATCAGCACGGGCGGCGGTTTGATTTTCAAGGGAAGCGGATTCTACGAAACGGATTATCGGAGCGAAAAGTACAAAGCCGCCGCCAAAAAGGATGCCGGCTCCGCCTCTGGCTCCTCGTCCGAAGGCGCAAAAAAGGACGCCAAAACCCCTGCTGCCACCGGCTCAACCGCAACGGCCAGTCCTCCCCCTGCCCCGGCGCCTCCGCCAAAAAAGGATTAGGCCGCGGCGGCGGAAAGCCGCGCGTCTGTTTTGTCAGGCGCCGAACCTATTTAACCGCGAGCGCCTTGTCGATTTCGTTGACCGCGCGGTGGATGTGCGGCTGCTCCACTGCCTTGCTCTCAACAACCAGGTCTTGCAGCAGTCGCTTGGCTTCCTGCAGGCGGCGATCCGACTTCCATTGCGCCTCTTCGACGTGGTCTTTCCCGTGAAACTCGACCCCCAGGACTTCGCCCGCCTTTTTGATCGCATGCATGGCTTCGACGCGATGTCCGTGATAATCGGCCTTCGCCCCCTCCAGCAAGTGGTAGGCGTGCTCCAGCTTGTCAATTCTGGCTTGTTCCCATTTGATTTGCTGGAATGGGACGCATTGGACGGCGCTTGCATCCGTGTTTTGCAGGGGCACTGCGGCCGCATGGCCGCTGCTGACACCGCACGCTAAAAGTGTGAGGGCCGCCCCCGCTGAGATTTGAACCGATAATGAATATAGTTTCATAGATCAATTTCCTGTCTTCCTTGTGTCTAACTGGCGCGGCAAAATAGCACCTGCGGGGGTGAAGTCAAACAAGAATCCTGTCGGCGTCAATACGTCAACTGCACACCCAGATAGCCCTGAAACGTCGGCGTGCTCGACAGCGGCCCGTTGATGGACCGTCCCGCCGATCCGATCAGCGCAACGTGCTCCGTCAACGCTTGCCGGAAACCGACATTGAAGGTCAGACCGCCTTCCTGAAAATCCAGGCCATAGCCGCCGTACAATTCGCCCATCAAGGAAAACTTTTCGCTGAACTCATATTCCGCCGCCAGGCCATAAAGCCCCTCCGGCGACCGGGACGAGTTGAATATATAACCCCCCTCCGCGTAAACCGTCAGCTTCTCGAACTTATGCTCCACTTCGATCGGCAGCAAAAGATTGTCCCCGTTATCGGCGAGCAGGCGCCGCACCGAGGAATCGGTATAAAGGAATTCGACCTGCGGATATGTGGAAACTTCAAACCAGCAGCCGTTGGTCTGATCGAGAAACCGCCATTTCACGCCGGCCAGCGAATTGCCCGTGCCAGCCAGGGCGCCGCCCGGCTGCGGCACGACCACTTCCACGGGCACCTGGTACTTCAATTGGATGTGGTCGCCCACGCCGTAATTGATGTCGAACAACGGCGTTTGCAATTCCCAGATGTGCGCCACGTCTTCAGCGGTCATGGCGATGTTGATTTCCCAATGATTCGGCCCCGGCGTATCCGGGTCATCCGTCAGCAACGGCGGACCGCCCAACGCGGTCAATGCAGACAGCAGGCCAATGAAGCCGAGGCCACGGAGAAATTTAAATCCACAATCGCGATGCACGCGCCCGATGACAAGACAAAGCGCCACGCTTGTCAAACCCGAAAGCTCCTCTTCGTTCCGGCTATAAATGGAATGTTTCCTTGGCGGGCGGGTTAGTGTATGCTGGCGGCAGCATGATTATTCCGGAACATCGCAAAGCCATTGACAAGCTCGACGCCCAGATCGTCAAGTTGCTCAACGAGCGCACCCGGCATGTCCTGGAAATCGGCGCCGTCAAAGTCAAGGCGGGCGAAGCGATTTATGTCCCCCATCGTGAACGCACGGTCTTGCAGCGCGTTTGCAAGTTGAACCAGGGACCCATCACCCCCGATTCCCTGCGCGCCATTTACCGCGAGATCATGTCCAGCGCGCTCTCGCTCGAGAAAACGATGACCATTGCGTATCTCGGGCCGGAGGCCACTTTCACCCATCAGGCCGCCCTTCAGAAATTCGGCTCCAGCCTGCTCTATTCCCCACAAAAAACCATTGCCGACATCTTCACAGAAGTCAGCAAAAGGCGCGCCGATTACGGCGTGGTGCCGGTGGAAAATTCGACCGAAGGCGTCGTGACGCACACTCTGGATATGTTTGTGGACAGCAATCTGCAGATTGTCGCGCAGATCGTTTTGCCCATTCAATATTGCCTGGCGGGCGAGGCGAACGTGAAGGACGTACAGCGGCTCTACGCGCATCCCCAGGCGCTTGGCCAGTGCCGCATCTGGGTGCAACGGCATTTGCCCAAGGCGGAGGTTCTCGAAACGTCCTCCAACGCGCGCTCGGCCGAACTGGTCGCCAGTGCCGCGGCCGGCGGGCGCCGCTCCAAATTGCGCGGCAAAGTCGCCGCCATCACCGGCTTTTTGGCGGCGGAGAAATACAACCTGAAAGTCATTGAGCCGGACATCCAGGATTTCAACGCCAATGCCACCCGCTTCCTCGTCCTGGGCGGGCAATGCGGCCCTCCCACCGGGCGCGACCGCACCAGCGTCATGTTCAGCATCGCCGATCAAGTCGGCGCCCTCTATCGTGCCCTCGCCCCCTTCCGCCGCTACAAGCTGAACATGACCAAGATTGAATCGCGCCCCAGCAAACGCAAGGCGTGGGAATATTTCTTTTTTGTTGACTGCGACGGACACATGACGGATCGAAAAGTGTCCCTGGCCATCGCCAACCTCTCGGAAGTTTGCAATTTCGTCAAAGTTCTAGGATCCTATCCCAACAGCGATTGAGCGCCGGGCAGGCCGGGGCGCGCAGCTAGATGAATGCATATCGGACACGGCGGGCAACGGTGGAGGATTTGGCGCGACTGGCCGGATTGTGGCAGGCGGCACATTTGCCGGCGGCGGAACTGGGGAAACGATTCACCGACTTCCAGGTGGCGGAAGACGAGCAGTGCAATCTGGCCGCCGCAATCGGGTTGCACATTGAAAGCGGCCAGGGTCGGGTCCATTCAGAAGCTTACGCCGATTTTGCCCTGGCCGATTCCTTGCGGCCATTGCTGTGGCAACGATTGCAAGCCGTCGCGCAAAACCATGGCCTGTTCCGCCTCTGGACGGAGGAAACCGCGCCCTGGTGGAAAATGGACGCCGGATTCTCCCCGCCGTCGGACGAGATGCTGCAAAAATTGCCGGAGGCCTATGGTCTGCGCCATCCCGCGTGGCTGACGCTGCAGCTCAGGGACGAAGCAGCCGCTCCGGCAAACCTGGACAAGGAAATCGAGCTGATCAGAGAAGCCGCCAGGATCAGGCGGGAAACCTTCATGCGCCGGGGAAGGGTCCTGACAATTATTGGCACTGCGATTTCCCTGTTGTTCCTTTTATTCTCCCTAATCCTGCTCTTTTACGTCGTGAAACATCGGAGATAGAACGCGAATCAGCGCGCCCCCTTGGGCTTGTCCACCCCGGATTTTTGCTGGTAAGATTTGGGAATGGCGATGATCAACCAGGATCCATCAGCACCCCGCCCAGGCCAGGCGGGCATGGGCCGCTGGCTGCGCATCGCTGTCTTCGGCCGCAATCCCAAACGCACCTTGGCGCGGATCGTCATCCTCGTCGTGACCTGTGTGGTCGTCTTCAAATTCGTCCTGCTGCCCATCCGGGTCGATGGCATCAGCATGCAACCCGCCTACAAGGATCGGTCGGTCAATTTCATCAATCGCCTCGCCTATCGCAGGCACGAACCGCGGCGCGGCGACGTGGTGGGAATCATGGTCGGCGGGACCAATAATCCCTACCGCACGCCCCGGGTGATGTACATGAAACGCGTGGTGGGGTTGCCGGGCGAGACGGTGGCTTTTGCCGACGGCCAACTGCTCATCAACGGGGTCCCGCTTGACGAACCGTATGTAAATGGACCGTGTGATTGGAATAGCGCTCCTGTCACGGTCGGCTCCAATGAGTATTTTGTCGTCGGCGACAACCGGTCGATGCCGCAGGAGCTGCATGTTCAGGGCAAGGCGGAAAAGCAACAAATTGTGGGAAAGGTGCTGTATTGAAAACTGTTTTTCGCCTGATCCTGGCGCTGTCCGTGTCGGCGCTGGCGGTGTGGCTTTGGTTGGTCCTTTTTCCTTCGCCGGAAAAGATCATTATTGGACAATTTGAGAAGCTGGCCCGGGCCGCCTCCGTTCAGCCCGGGGAAGGCTCCCTGGCGCGCCTGGCCGGTGCGGAAAAGGTGGGGAGATTTTTCTCGACTAACGTCCAAATTGATATTGACTTGCCGAACCGCCAACAGCACGCCGCGATGAGCCGCGAAGAAATCGTGCAAGCCGTGCTGGCGGCGCATTCGGCGGGCGGCTTGAAGGTCAAGTTTCCGGACATCAACGTGACGGTTGCGTCCGATCAGGCCACCGCCCAGGCGGACGTCACCGTCGAGGCCAAGGTGCCGGGCGAACAAGACGTGTTGGTGCAGGCCATGAAATTCACCCTGCAAAAAACTGACGGCAGGTGGCTGATCACCCGGGTCCAAACTGTCCGGACGCTTTCTTGAACGGGCACAATGACAATGCTATATAAGAGGAGAACGTCAAACCCAAGCGGGTCCCGATCATTGTGAAAACACATCCTCTCTATCTCAACGGCGAGTTCGTGACCGCGAACACATTTTTCCCGGTCAGGAATCCGGCCACGGGCCAAGTATTCGCCAAAATGTCAGCTATTGACCGGCCCCACCTCGCCCGGGCGATTCAGGACGCTCACGCGGCTTTCCACGACTGGCGGGCGTTGACGGGCCAGGCGCGTGGCTTATTTTTGCGTATAATTGCTGATGAATTGAAACGCCGCGGGGATGAAATCGCCCGCACCATGACCCTGGAAAACGGCAAGCCGCTGGCGCAGAGCATGGCCGAAATGGCCATGGCGGTGGATCATCTGCAGTGGTTTGCCGAGGAAGCCCGGCGCGGTTATGGCCGGATCATCCCGCATCAAACGGATGGCAAACGGAACCTGGTCATCAAAACACCCATCGGCGTGGCAGCCGCGATCAGCCCGTGGAACTTTCCGCTCGTGCTTTCCGTGCGGAAGGTCGCGCCTGCCCTGGCCGCCGGTTGCACCGTGATTCTGAAGCCGGCCAGTTCCACGCCGCTTTGCAACGTCGCTTTTGCCGAAGCTTGCGACGCGGCCAAGTTGCCCAAAGGCGTTTTTCAACTGGTGGCGGGTTCCGCTTCCGAGATCGGTGACGAGTTCTTGCGGAATCCACTGGTGCGAAAGATCAGTTTCACCGGCTCGACGGAAATTGGCCGGCGCCTGATCGCGGGGGCGGCGGAGCAGATCAAGCCGCTGTCGCTGGAGTTGGGCGGGCTCAATCCGGTGCTGGTGTTCGATGACGCCGATCTGGAAACAGCAGTGGCGGGAGCGATGCTGGCCAAGTTTCGCAACAGCGGCCAGACGTGCATTGCGGCGAACCGCATCTACGTTCAGCGCGGTGTTTATGACCGCTTCGTCAGGCTCATCGTCGAAAGAACGAAGGCATTGAAAGTGGGCGATGGCCTCGAACCGGGGGTTGACATCGGCGCGATGATTGATGAAAACGCGGTCAAAAAGGCGCTGGAACACGTGGCCGACGCCGTGCAACGCGGCGCCCGCCTGCTCTGCGGCGGCAAACGTCTGGATCGGCCCGGGTTCTTTTTGGAGCCGGCCGTCCTGGCGGATGTGCCGATGGATTGCCTTTGCATGAGGGAGGAGACTTTTGGGCCTGTCGTCGCCATTGCGCCGTTTGCCACGGAGGCGGAAGCCGTTGCCGCGGCAAATTCCGCCCCGTTCGGCCTGGCCGCCTATGTCTTCACAAGCGAACTCAGCCGCGCCTTCCGGCTCATGGAGCAAATCGAGGCCGGCATGGTGGGCATCAATGACGGCCTGCCCACAACCAGCAATGCGCCCTTCGGAGGGGTGAAACAAAGCGGTTGGGGGCGGGAACTGGGCAGTGAAGGACTGGATTCCTATCTTGAAACCAAGCACATTTCCATTGGACTCCAACCAGCCTGAAACGCGCCCGGGCACCCTCGGCGAAATCAGGGCCGGGCGGGAAAGTGTTTGGCCTGCAAAAGTTTGCCTTGATTCCGGGCCGAAAAAGAGGCAGTTTCCACGCGCTCTATATGATGAACAAGTCATCCGGCTCAGGCGCTTGTAATTGTAATTAACCAGCGCAACCACAGAGTCCATCGCGTGGCCAAAGAAGAGCCAATTGAATTGCAGGGAACGGTCAGCCAGGTTCTGCCCGGCACGATGTTCCGTGTCGCTCTGCCGAACGGGCATGAGGTCCTCGCCCATATTTCCGGCAAGATGCGCAAAAACTTCATCCGCATCAGCGTCGGCGACAGGGTCAATGTGGAGATGTCCCCCTACGATTTGGGCAAGGCGCGGATCACCTTCCGGCACGCCTGAAGCGTTTGGACCCATGATGCCGCATCACGGCTGCAGAATAATCGCTCCGGCGCTGGTCTTGCCCAGGAAGAAGCCCCCACTGTTGGTCCCATTGGGCGAATATTCATACCGAGGTTTTTGCGCTGCTTTCGAATGATTTTATTCAATGGTTAAAAAGATGGCGACACCAAGACCTGCATCCGGTGCTGGGTGTGGGCAAACTATAGGCGCAGACACACCGCTTGACAAGAATCATTTGCGGCCCGGCCGCGGCGCACCTCCCCCTTTAGGGCGCAATGGAATCTTTATCCGACCCGTTTCGACTGCCGCACCTCACTGTGAAATCAGTTGGAAGAACCGCTCTTGATCCGGCCAGGCGTTGCTCACGGTGAAGATGCCGCCGGAAAGGTTGGTGGCGTTGGTCACCACCTCCCAAACCGCCGGGTTGAGATTGGTGGTGAATTCCAGGGCAAAGCTGGCGCCGCTGTTCGTCCAAAACAGGAACGTCGCGCCGTTGGACTGGCTGATGGACAGCAACGGCAGGGCCGCCGCCACGAAGTTCGCCACCAGCGCCTCGTTGCTGCTGATCGTGAAGGAGTAGCCTGATGACATGCTGACTACTGCACCGCCCTGCGTCCAGTCGGCAAACAGGTAGCCGTCGGTGCCCGTGGCCGTCGCCGTGTTTGTGCTGTTCGCCGCAAAGGCAAAAACCTGCGGAGTGTAGGCGTAGTTGGCGCCGTTCACCTCAAGCGGCAACCCATCGGGCGAGGTGGTCAGCGTCAGCACAACCGTTTGAGCGGTATAAGGAGTTCCCTTGCGTATCGTGTTGTTAAGCGAGTCGGCCACATAAACGTCCCCCGAAGCATCCACCGCCAAACCCGCCGGCGCATCAAATTGCGCCGCGGAACCAAGTCCATCGGCGCTGCCCGTCGACCCGTCCGCCCCGGCGATGTTGGTCGTCAGTTCGCCTCCGAGCGGAATCCCCAGAATTGTATTGGCGCCCGGGCTGGCCACGTAAACATTGCCGGCACTGTCCACCGCGACTCCCTTGGGGGAATTGTAAAGCCCGTCGCCGCTGGTGGCGCAGGGCGTGACCGCGCCGCCTGGGGGAATGATGTAAATGAGATTATTGATGGAATCAGCCACATACACGTTGGTGGAACTGTCCACCGCGATGCCACAGGGAAGGTTAAAAGTGCCGCTGGCGTAAGTGCTGACCGCCCAGTTCGTGCCGCTCGGACTCAGCATCCGCACGGCCTTGTTGCCGGCATCTGTCACATACAGGTTCGTCGCGCTGTCCACCGCCATGGCGTAGGGTCCGTCAAATGTCGCGTCGGTGCCGGTGGTGGAATTGACAAAGGTGTACACCCCGCCTGTCCGGCGATGGTGGTAGTGACCCAGTCGCCATTATTGATCGGCGTGATTTTTCGCACCGTCGAATTATCATAGTCGGCCACGTAGATGTTGGTCGCGGCATCGAGGCACAGGCCGGTCGGATTATTGAATTCTGCTCTGGTGTTCGTGCCATCCGCGCTGCCGCTGTATCCATTGACTGATCCGGCCAAAGTGGTGACTGTTCCTGCCGGGGTTATTATCCGGATGCAGTTGTTCAGCGAGTCCGCCACATACAGATTGCTGGCGTCATCCACCGCCACACCGTTGGGCTGGTTGAACCGCGGTTGGCCCTCGGGGCCGTCCGTGTTGACCCCGTGGCTTTCGTCGGGGCCGGCCAGCGTCGAGAGGACTTTCGAGTTTATGATTTTTCGAATGTTG
This sequence comes from Verrucomicrobiota bacterium, assembly GCA_050014435.1. GTDB lineage: Bacteria > Verrucomicrobiota > Verrucomicrobiia > Limisphaerales > Palsa-1400 > DASRLE01. The sequence goes on from JBEKDI010000028.1 coordinate 30,069, forward strand.
CCATTGCCGGAATCGCCCACATACACATTGGACGCGCTGTCCACCGCCACCCCCCACGGATTGTCAAACGTCGCTTGGGGAGAAATACCATCGCCGTCGCCATACAAATCCAGTTCCCCGGCCAGCGTGTACACGACTCCGCCGGGAGTGATGACGCGGATGATCTGATTGTCGTAGTCGGCCACATAGACATTCGTGGCACTGTCCACCGCGACACCAGTTGGGTAGGAGAATCCGGGGCTGGCGCCGCCACCTATCGTGCTCACAACACCCGCAGGCGTAATGCAGCGAATGAGGAAATTGTAAGTGTCCGCCACATAAACATTTCCCGCGCTGTCGGTTGCCACGCCGTAGGGGGATTCGAATCCCGGGTTGGCACTGCCCCCGATCGTGATCACGTTGCCATTGGTGATCTCGCGAATCAGGCTGTTGCCAGTGTCGGCCACATAAATATTGCTCCAACCATCAACGGCCACTCCGCACGGATATCGAAATTGTGCTCCGCTCGTCGCGAATCCTCCGCTGGAACCGTAAATGCCGGGCTGTCCCGCTATCGTCCTTACCACACCGTTGCTTGTGATCTCCCGGATGGTGAAGTTATCAGAGTCCGCCACATAGACGTTGCCCGCGCCATCCACCGCCACGCTGGTCGGCAAAAGGAATTTCGCGGCCGAACCGATGCCATCCGCGCTGCCAAAATTTGCCAGCCCGGCCACCGTGCTGACCACCAGCGGGTTTGTCTGCGCGGCAACCTGCCATGCGAGCAGGACCAGAAAGCCAGTCCCGCAGGCGAGGATCTTGAGTTGGCGCGCAAACCAAGCCTTCCTCCGGCCAGGGTGCGCGAACAAGCGAATGTCCATAACAAGGCTTTTGCACTGCTTTCGAATGATTTCGTTCAAGGGTTAAAAAGGACGCGACACCAAAACGGCAAATTCCGGTTCACGTATCATCCAACTGTAGACGCGGATGCGCCGCTTCACAACAATCATCCGCGACACAATCATCTGCGGCTCATGCGCCCACGAAACAGCTTCTCAAAACGCCGGTTTCATTTTCCGTGTCTTTCGCCGATTTTATGTTAGCTTGCCCCCCGCATGATTTTAACGAAGGAAGAGGCGGATAGTTTGGTGGAGGTTCGGCATCGTTCCCCCCATGAGTTTCTGGGCATGCACCTGCTGGGCAACGGCGCCGGGTTGGTGGCGCGGGTTTTTTGGCCGCGCGCCGTTGAGGTCGAGATCATCCCGACCCATGAAAAAAGCAAGCCGCGCTTCCATTTGCAACAAATCCGCCCCGGGCTTTTTGAAGGGACCACCGCCCAGGCCAAGGCGGTTTACGCCTATGACCTGCTCATCACCGAACAGGACGGCGCAAAAGTCCAATCGCGCGATCCTTATTCGTTTCTTCCCACCGTCGGAGAAACCGATCTGTATCTTTTCGGCCAGGGCAATGAACACCGCATTTACGACAAACTTGGCTCCCACCTCCGCACCATCGACGGGGTGAAAGGGACCAGTTTCGCCGTGTGGGCGCCGGATGCGCAACGGGTCAGCGTGGTGGGCGATTTTAACCGTTGGGATGGACGATTCCATCCCATGCGCTCGCTCGGCGCGTCGGGAGTGTGGGAGCTTTTCATTCCCGGTGTGGGCGAAGGCGCCCATTACAAATATGAAATGAAAACGCGCGCGGGCGCGTTGGCCTTGAAAACGGATCCGTATGGAATCTTTTTTGAGGTCGCGCCCAAAAATGCCGCGATTGTTTGGGCGGGTAAAAAATTTGCCTGGGACGACGAAGCCTGGCTTCAAAAACGGCGGCAACACGATCCGTTCCGCACCCCGCTCAGCATTTACGAAGTGCATCTGGGTTCCTGGATGAAAAAGAACAAGATGGAATCGTTGAGCTACCGCGAGATCGCCGAACCGTTGACGGCTTATGCCCAGAACATGGGTTTTACGCACATCGAGTTCCTGCCTCTGGCCGAGCACGCTTTTTATCCTTCGTGGGGCTATCAGGTGACGGGATTTTACGCCCCGACCAGCCGTTTTGGGTCGCCGGAAGACTTCCAATATCTGGTCAACCAACTTCACCAGGCGGGCATCGGCGTGCTGCTGGACTGGGTGCCGGCCCATTTCCCGCGGGACGACTGGGCGCTGGCGCGCTTCGACGGCACCGCCCTCTATGAGCACGAAGACCCCCGCAAAGGCGCGCATCAGGACTGGGGCACGCTGATTTTCAATTACGGGCGGCATGAAGTGCGCAATTTCCTCCTGGCCAACGCCCTTTTCTGGTGCGACAGATTTCATATTGACGGATTGCGCGTCGATGCCGTCGCGTCCATGCTCTATCTGGATTACTCGCGCCAGCCCGGCCAATGGCTGCCCAACAAATACGGCGGCCGGGAAAACCTGGAAGCCGTGGACTTCTTGAAACAGTTCAACCATTTGGTGCAGACCGAATATCCCGGCGTCGTCACTGTCGCGGAAGAATCCACCGCCTGGCCCCTGGTAACTCGACCCCCTTACTTGGGCGGCCTGGGTTTCACATTTAAATGGAACATGGGCTGGATGCACGACACGCTGTCCTACTTCTCCCGCGAAGGCGTCCACCGCAAATATCATCAAAACGACCTGACCTTCGCCATGCTCTATCACCATCACGAAAACTTCATCCTCCCTCTCTCGCATGACGAAGTGGTCCACGGCAAAGGCTCGCTCCTCGGCAAAATGGCGGGCGACGAATGGCAGAAATTCGCCAACCTGCGCGCGCTGCTGGGTTATCAATGCTTTTTCCCTGGCAAACAACTGCTCATGATGGGCTGCGAATTCGGCCAGTCCTCCGAGTGGAACGCCAACGCCGGCCTGGATTGGTGGCTGCTGGAGGCCGGCCCTTACCATCGCGGCGTACAGCGCTTCGTGCGCGACTTGAACCGCTTTTATCTCGGGGAACCGGCGCTTTGGGAGGCCGATTACGATATTTCAGGTTTTTTCTGGATCGACTGCAGCGACACCGACAACAGCGTGCTGTCCTTCGTGCGCCAGTGCCGCGATGGCGCCCGGCGGGTGGCCGTCGTCCTCAACCTGACGCCCGTCGCGCGCCCGAACTATCGCCTCGGCCTGCCTGTGGGTGGATTCTGGCGCGAAGCCATCAATTCCGACTCCGGCTTCTACGGTGGAAGCAACCAGGGCAACTTCGGCGGCGTCACCGCGGAGCAACACCCGTCTCATCAGCAGCCTTTCTCCGCTTCATTCACCCTGCCCCCCTTGAGCGTGATGGCCTTTTGTCCCGGAGAGAAGCCTTAAGCCGCCAAATATGATCTTTTTCCGCACCTGTCGAACCTAAGAACCCGGATTACATTTTCCCATCATGCAGACGTTCCATGCAGAAACTGTTGTTGAAAAGGACGGCAAGCTTCATTTGGAGGATGTGCCATTTGAAGAAGGAGAGTCAGTGCATGTTTTCGTTTCGTCCGTCACGACTGTGACCAGGCATCCGCTGAAGGGTTCCGTGTTGAAATTTGAGCAACCGCTTGCACCTGTTGCCGGGGAAGATTGGGAATCAGCGAAATGATCGTCTTGGACACCCACATTTGGATCTGGTGGGTCAACGGCAGCGCTGAACTTTCAGCACACAAAAGTCAAATCCTCCAATCGCGGCAGGCGGATGGTTGCCAGCGCCGGTTTGAAAATGCGTTGAAAACGCCGATTTGCGCCCTTGAGTGTGATGGCGTTTTGTCCCGGGGAGAACGCTTGGGCCGCCAAAGGTGATCTTCTTCAGCACTTGTCGAACCGGGGATCCCACGATACCACACCCCGCCTGTTTGTGCGCGGCATCGCCAACGGGGCGCTTCTGCCGGGCGGCGGCACGGCGGCATGCCCGTTATGTCTGGGCTTTGAAGCCGCCTTGACAATTGCCTCGCGGGTTTGGCGCCCGCCATCGGGATGCGGCGCTCGGGACAAATTCACGCCTCTGCTGCCCCCGACCAGTATCACTAGCTCCGTGATGGATTGTTTCATGGCATCGGCCTGGGCCTTGAGTTCCTGGGCTCCCGCCGCGCTCTCTTCCGCGCTCGCCGCGTTGGTTTGCGTCACCTTGTCCAATTGCCCTACGGCGGCATTGATTTGGGTGATGCCTTCGATTTGTTCGCGGGTGGCGCTGGCGACTTCCGCGGCGAACTCATCAACTTGGTGCGCCTTGGTCACAATTTCATTCAAGGTAATGGCGACTTTCCGGCTGATTTCCACTCCCTGCCCGGTTTTGCTGATGGCGCCCTCGATCTTGGCCTCGGTGTCCTTGGCGGCCTGGGCGCTGCGCTGCGCCAGATTGCGGACTTCATCGGCGACCACGGCGAAACCCAATCCAGCCTCCCCGGCGCGGGCGGCTTCGACGGCGGCGTTCAAAGCGAGAATGTTGGTTTGGAAGGCAACTTCATCGATGCTTTTGATGATCTTGGAGATGTCATCGCTGGAAGCTTTGATAGCTTGCATGGAGACGGACATGGACTGAACATCCGCCGCACCGCGGTCCCCGGCGGCGCTGGTCTGCCGGGCCAGGTCGGTTGCGCTCTGGGCGCTCTGGCCGTTGCGTTTGGTCATGCTGGACAATTCTTCGAGAGAAGCGCTGGCCTCCTCGAGGGAAGCCGCCTGCTCGCTCGCGCCCTCGGCCAGGACCTGGCTGTTGGAGGCCAGCTCGGCGGAACTTTCGTGGAGCAAATCCACCCCTTGTTTCAAGTCGTTGATCACGCTGCGAATCGGCGCCTTGATGAAACGTTCGACGGTAAAATTTGCCAATGCGATGAACAAGATGCCGATGGCCACGGTGGCCAGGCAGGCGATCTCGATGTTCGTAGTGTGCATTTGGGAAGTGGAGCTGGACCAGCTTCGCTCGGACTTGACCAGCGATGAGGTGGAGAGGCGCAACACGGCAACGCCTCCGATGGCGCCCGCCTTGAAATCCTCATGGCACTCAAGACACTTTGGCACAACTATCAGCGGCCGGTAGATCTCAAAAGCGTCGCTCGTTTGGCGGGACTGTTTTGCCGGACTTCCCAGTACTTGGTCTTTTATGTCGCTGGACAGCGTTTTTCTCGATTTCAACACTTCGTGACTGCTGGAAAAGCCCACTACGCCGGTGTGGTCATAAATCGAGTATTCAAGAATGCCGTCGATGTTGGTAAAATTTTTGACCAAGGCATCGAGCTTGTCCATTTCCCCCTGCGCAATGAATTGCTGGACGGTGGGATCGGCGGTTTGGAAGATGTTTTCGGCGTGGGCCCGTTCGCGCTGCTGCAAGGCCCCCGCGTTGTCGCTGCCGAGATGCTGCAAGGCCCTGCTGCTGAGAGCCTGCTGAAATGTCTGGCTGGCGGCGAAAGCCAGCAATGTCGCGCTGACCAGAGTCAGGGTGAATTTAGTGTTTTTAAATCTCATTTGACTTGATTTCCGCTATTCATGCGCACCATCATGCACTACAGTGCTAACGGCATCTGGCCAGACTTGGCCGCACCTTATTCTGGACTTCATGCGCCTTTTCTTGCGCTCAGAAAGGCAGGAAGGGCCGAAATTGCCTGGATTCGGCTCACCGCCCTGGCGATCAGTGACCATTTGCCGCGCAAGGCCTCAAACCGAAAAATTCTTTTAAAAATCTATTGACTAAACAATTGTTTAACTTTAATATTTGTCTAATGAATGCCCAATTTATGGCCATGTCGGATGGGCAAAATGTTGAATACTTCCGCCCTCGCCGAAGAGGCTATGGCGGACTGACGAAAGTTATGAGGAAGATACACGGATTTGAAAGTCCACTTGCCTGTCCACGAGCTTGCCCGCCAAAGTCTGGCGAGGGTGGAAGCCCCGAAGCCCTTTGGGACGAAGGCGGATCAAACCCCACTCAAGGCGAATCAAACCGGGTCGCACCAAGTCGCAGTGATTTAATAAAGGATTTCGCTTTGATACCTGCCGCTTATGACCGGATGTTCCCACTTATTCTCGCATTCCCGGAAGGGAGTGACAACTCCATGAAACACGAAAGTTGCGTTTTGGGCAGTTTTTACCACGATTTAAGTCGGAACAGGCTGACTGACAATGTGTTCCAACGTAAATGAGGCGCAGTTGTTTGCGATTAATTACGACCTGTTACGAGCAAAAAATAAACTCCTAATGATCAAAAAACATGAAAGAAGTCAGGATTCGACGACCACCGTTGCCGCGGCTAAGGCGCGCCAAGACAGGCTCACCGCACGGAAGAACGCAGGCGCCGGGAATTTTCTCGTGTCTTTTCCAATAATCGTGGCACTCTGCCGGAACTGAATTAAATTGGAGTGAGTATGGGAAAAGGCATTTTCAACGGGCCGCCTTCGCCGGAGGAATTTCAGCGCCAATTGCAGGAGTTTATGCGGCAGCACCTCTCCAGCGGACCGCCGCCGAAAAGCGATGCGTCCGGGACGGCCGACGCGCCTGAGCCGGAACCGCCGCAAAGCGAATTCTCCTTCAACCGCAAACCGCGCGATGTCAAAGCTTACCTGGATCGCTTCGTGATCAAACAGGAGGAGGCCAAGAAGGTTCTCAGCGTGGCGTTGTGCGACCACTATCATCATGTGCGCCTGGCCAGGGATGGCAAGGACCAGCCCAATTACGCCAAACAAAACATCATTTTGGCGGGGCCAACGGGCGTGGGCAAAACTTACCTGATCCGCAACGCCGCCGACCTGATCGGCGTACCGTTCGTCAAGGGTGACGCGACCAAGTTTTCCGAGACGGGCTACGTGGGCGGGGACGTTGAAGACCTGGTCCGGGAGTTGTTGCGCCGGGCGGATGGCGATGCCGAGCGCGCCCAATACGGCATCATTTACATCGATGAGATCGATAAAATCGCCTCCGTCTCCAACATCAACGGCCGGGATGTCAGCGGCCGGGGCGTCCAGACCAACCTGCTCAAGTTGATGGAGGAAACTGAAGTGCCGGCGCGCTCGCCCAATGACATCAGCGGCCAGATCCAGGCCATGATGGACTTGAGCCAGCGCGGCAAAAAGTCGCCAGGCACCATCAATACTAAGCATATTTTATTCATCGTCAGCGGCGCCTTCGACGGCCTGGAGAAAATTGTCCAGAAACGCCTGCGCGAGGCCACGATTGGTTTCAGCGCCCCGCCTTCCACCAAGGCGGACAGCCCGGCCGGGGCACTCGATCAAATTCAAACGCGCGACTTTATAGAATATGGTTTTGAACCCGAGTTCATCGGCCGTTTGCCGGTGCGCGTCGTGTGCCATCCGCTCAGCGTGGACGATTTGTACACCATCCTGAAAAGCTCCGAAGGCAGCATCATACGTCAATACGAACAAACCTTCGCCGCCTATGGCATCGAAGTCCTTTTCCAGGACGACGGCCTGCGCCGCATCGCCGATCTGGCCGGGGACGAAAGCATTGGCGCCCGCGGGTTGATGACCATTTGCGAACGCATCTTCCGCGATTTCAAATTCGAGCTGCCCTCGACCAACGTGCGCCGCTTTGTCGTGACCCGGGCACTGGTGGACCATCCGGCGGCGGAGTTGCAAAAGCTTCTGGCCGAGCACCAAAATGAGGAACGGGTCCTGGCGCGGCAGTTGGTGGATGATTTCGCCGCGCGCTTTGCCGAAAACCACAAGCTGGTCATCCGCTTTACCGATGCCGCGGCCCATCGCCTCGTAGTCCTGGCCCTGGAACAGGCCGTTCCGGTGCGGGACCTGTGCGCGGCCCGTTTCAAGGATTTCCAATTCGGGCTGAAACTGGTTTCCCAGAACACCGGCCTGCAGGAGTTTATACTTGATTCCGATGCCGTCGATGCGCCCGACAAGGTGTTGAGCGATTGGGTGGTCAAAAGTTACGGCACCCGTCCCGAACGAAAGGCTTGATTTCACCGTGGAATGAAAAGCGCGGCGCAATTCCGCATCGTGCTGGTCACGGCGCCCAACCGGAAGGTGGCGCGTCGCCTGGCCAAAAGCGCCCTGCAAGCGCATCTGGCCGCCTGCGCCAATCTGGTGCCCGGCGTCGAATCCCACTATTGGTGGCGGGGCCGGATGGAATCGGCCGCCGAAGTGTTGATCATTTTCAAGACGATTCGTCGCCATCTTCGCCAACTCGAAGAGCTGGTGCTTGTCAATCATCCTTACGAGACGCCGGAATTTGTCGTCCTGCCACTGGCCGGGGGCAACGAGCGTTATTTGGACTGGCTGGCCGCCTCGGTGCGACCGGCAGGAATCAGGCGAGCAGCGCCTCATACTGATTCTTGACAGCCGCCTGGCCGCAAGCTTTTTCCAGTCGCAGGACGATGAAATGGCCGCGTGCCACCTGTTGGAAGTGGTTCATGAAAATGACGTTGATGACGCCGCCGCCGACGGCTCCGACGATTGGCAGCGCCTTGGCCGCCACTTCCTCGGAAATAACAGCCCCAAAGCGCGAAGCAAGGGCGCTGACAAATCGCGCCAGGGCCGGCGCCGTCCGTTCCACTGCGCCTTTCCGGGCCAGATGCGCCGCGGCTTCCTTCATACTTTGCGTCAAAGCCAGTCGTGTGGCCCAATACGGTGTTTCGGGCGGGTCCACCGACTTTTTTGCTCCGCCGAGGGCAAAGACTTCCAGACAGGCGGTTTTGGTCGCCCAGTCGCGCATATCGTGGCCTTCGCTTCGGGCTATCTGAACAATGGAACGGAGCATGAGGGTCGTGGAAATGGGCAACTCGACCGCCAGGCCGGCCAGACCGAATGCGCCGCCCACGCCGCCGGAGGCGCCCGCCAGCACTTTGTGCCAACGATTGGAAGGGGATTTTCCGACCTTTTTGCCCGTCGTGGCCACGGCCACTTCCAAGGCCTTGAAGAGGGCGGCCTGGGCAGCGCGATTGATTTTCCGGGACCACCTTTTCGGCAGCAGGGCGAAACCGGCATTGATGGGCAAACCAAAGAGGTCGGAGAGTTTTAAGGCAAAGGACCGGTTCTCCAGAAGCAATTTGGCGCGGCGCAAATCGCGCAACTCGTCGGCTGTGAATGGCTCATTCATCTTCGCGAATCAAATCACTTTCCTTCCGCCGCCGCCCCGTCACGGTACTTGTAGGTGCCGGCGATGATGCTGAAAAGGATCGCCACGATAAAAGTTAACCCCGCGTAAAGCAGAAATCGATTGGTGCTGACGGACGCCGCGTGGTTGCCCGCGCCTTCCCCGGAAAACAGCTTGGTGATGCCCACCACAAACAAATCCCCGACGGTCACGGTGAGCAGCCAGAAACTCATGACCGTGCTCTTGAGTTCCGGCGCGGCTTCACGAAAGGCAAATTCAAGCCCGGTCGTCGAAACCAGCACCTCCGCCACGGTCAAAACGATGTATGGAACGGTTTGCCACATGACGCTCAATTGAACGCCCGCTTCGATCTTTTTTTGCAGAGCGGCGACGATGAGAAACGAAGCCGCCTCCAGGAACATGCCACACGACATGCGTCGCAACGGCGAGGCAAATTTTCCGATGCGCGGATAAATTCCCAGCGTGAACAACGGCACCAGAACCATGACGATCAATGGATTCATGGATTGCATCTCCTCGGCACCGATGCTCAAACGCACGAGCTCAAACGGCCATTTCGCCAAGCCGTGGAACCAATTGCCGACGGCGTCAAATGTCGGAAACCAAATCGCGGGCAAATTAAACGGCGCCATTTTTCCACCCTGCAAAACCCACGTTGAATTCGATTGATCAAACAGCGACCAGAAGACGGGGATCAAAGCCATGACGAACAGCAGCGGGCTGACCGAGCGCGCGGCGGAGATTTCTTTTTCGGAGTAACGCTTTTGCGCGCCCGCCCAGAAAGTGTCGCCGGGATCGAACTTGCCCAGCAGGCCCGCCACCAAAACGGACGCATACCACAGCACCGTGCAGATCACGGCCGCCCAACCGATGGCGCGCGTTGCCGGACCCATCGGCGCAAACGCAACAATCGTCAGCGTCACGATGATGAACAGCGGCGCGCCCAGCGTGGTTAAAATAATGAGCAAGGGGCTGGGACTGGAACTGGTGCGATTGGCAAAGGCGTTGAAAAAAATCGGGATGAAACCGCCCGATTTGGTTTCACGCGACGGCGGGACGCGGACGTATTTCTTTGTCCCAAGCCAGAATACGAAGGTCGCAATTCCCATTAATATTCCCGGCACCGCAAACGCCATGCTGTAACCGTGGCGGTTTTTGACCCACGGAATGACCAGGAATGAGAAAAACGAGCCGAGGTTGATTGCCCAGTAAAACGCCCCGTAGGCTTTCTGGATCAAGTGCGATTGGTCTGCTCGGAATTGATCGCCCATGAAGGCCGAGACGCACGGCTTGATTCCCCCGGAACCGAACGCGATCAACGCCAGGCCGATGAATAGGCAGATGAGTTTGCCGTGAACACCGCCCGCGAAATCGCTGCACGCCAGCACGCCGTGTCCGACGCAATAAAATAGCGACACCCACAGAATCGTGTGATAGCGCCCGATGAGCTTGTCCGACAGCCACGCGCCGAACAGGGGCATGAAATAATTCGCGGAAACGAACGCGTGGATGATGATTGTGGAGGTGTCCACTTCCTGTCCCAAACCGCCCTTCATCACTTCGCCCGTGATGTAGCCGGCCAGTATGCTCCGCATCCCGTAATAACTGAACCGTTCGCAAGCCTCGTTGCCGACAATGTACTTGATCTGGGCGGGCCAGCGGTCGGAATGGGTTTGTGGTGAAGTGGCCAACAGCGTGTCTGGATCCGGAATCAATGCCCGCAGCCGCAACCCGGACCGCACGAGCCCCCTTCAAGGTCTTCCGCGGACGGCACTCGTCCCAACTCGAACGTCTTGCTCACGAATTGGCTGACCGCTTCCTGGATATGATGCATGGCCTCCTGCGCTTCCATAAAGCCCTTGGCCGTCGGATTGCGGAAAAACTTCTCGCGCTCCGCATCGAAAGCCGAGATTTCCGCCGGCGCCAATTCCAATCCCTGGTGCTGTTTCTGGTGCAACTGGCGGCCCTTTTCACTCAGGGCTTCGTACTGCTGCTGCGCTTCGGCATCGGCCATGAACGAATCCATTTGCCGGCGTATGCTTTGAAATTGGGGCGCTTGGACGATGGCCTCGCACAATTCCCGCGTTTTTTGGAAGACCACGTCTTCAGTTTGAATATTTGTATCCATAAATTTCGGTCGCTCTACACCTCGCCGCGGTGGCGGTTTATGGAATGTGGCAGCATTTCATTCTTCACGCCAGCGATAAATTGAAATTGGCTGCTTTTGTGTTACAGAATAAATTATGCGTTTGGTCGTTGCTTCAGCCCGGTTGCCGTTCACGGTGTCAATCAAAGATGGCCGGCCGCAACCACAACTAACCCATGTCCCAGCCTGATCCCAACCGCCAGGGACTGGACCCTGATCCAGTTTGGTACAAAAGCGGAGTCATTTACGAAGTCCACGTCCGCGCCTTCTATGACGGCAACGCCGATGGCACGGGGGATTTTCGCGGCCTGACGGAGAAACTGGATTACATAAAGGACCTCGGCGTGACAGCGATCTGGCTGTTGCCGTTTTACCCGTCGCCGCTCAAGGACGACGGTTACGACATCTCCGATTATTGCGCAGTGCATCCCAAGTACGGCACGCTGGCGGACTTTAAAACGTTCTTGCGCGAAGCGCATCGGCGGGGGCTGCGGGTCATCACCGAACTGGTGCTCAACCACACTTCCGACCAGCACCCGTGGTTTCAGCGCGCCCGGCGGGCCAAGCCCGGCAGCCGCTGGCGCAATTTCTACGTCTGGAGCAACACCGACTCAGGGTACCGCGACGCCCGCATTATCTTCAAGGACGTTGAGCATTCCAATTGGCATTGGGACGATCTGGCGGATGCCTATTACTGGCATCGGTTCTTCTCCCATCAACCCGACCTGAACTTCGACTCCCCCGACGTGCATGAAGCCTTGATCAAAGTGGTGGACTTCTGGCTCGACCTGGGGGTGGATGGCCTGAGATTGGACGCCGTGCCTTACCTTTACGAACGCGAGGACACAAGTTGCGAAAACCTGCCCGAGACGCATGCCTTTTTGAAGAAGCTCCGCCAGCATGTGGATGAAAAATACGCAGACCGCATGTTGCTGGGCGAGGCCAATCAATGGCCTGAAGATGCCGCCGCCTACTTTGGCCAGGGCCGCGGCGACGAATGCAACATGGCCTTCCATTTTCCGCTTATGCCGCGGCTTTTCATGGCGGTGCGCATGGAGGACCGCCAGCCCATCGTGGAAATCCTGGAGCAGACGCCCCCGATTCCCGAAACCTGCCAATGGGCGCTTTTCCTGCGTAATCACGACGAGCTGACCCTGGAAATGGTCACAGATGAGGAGCGCGACTACATGTACCGCATGTACGCCCACGTCGAGCAGGCCCGGCTCAATCTCGGCATCCGCCGGCGTTTGGCTCCTTTGCTGAATAACGATCGCAAGAGCATTGAACTGCTCAACGCCCTTCTTTTTTCACTGCCCGGCACTCCGGTGCTTTATTACGCCGATGAAATCGGCTTGGGTGAAAACATCTTCCTGGGCGACCGCAACGGCGTGCGCACACCCATGCAATGGAGTTCCGACAAAAACGCCGGCTTCTCCCGCGCCAATCCGCAAAGTCTCTACCTGCCGATCATCCTCGATCCCGGCTACCACTACGAAGCGGTCAATGTGGAGGTGCAGTTGGCCAATCCGCACTCGCTGCTGTGGTGGATGCGTCGGTTGCTGGCCTTGCGCAAACGTTGGCGCGCCTTGGGCGAGGGCAAATGCGAGTTTCTCCAGTCGGATAATCGCAAGATACTCAGCTATATTCTTCGTTACCAGAACGAGACCCTCCTGGTCGTGGCCAACCTGTCACGTTTCACGCAGCCGGTCAGCTTGGATTTGTCCGCCTTTCAGCAAATGGCGCCGATCGAACTATTCGGCCGGTCGGAATTCCCCGTCATCACCGAGCGGCCTTATTTTTTGTCGCTGGGTCCGCATGTCTTTTATTGGTTTTCGCTCGAACCTAAGTTTGCCCGAGCCGAAGCGCAAGCCTCCCCGGACACGCCGGTCCGCCTGCCTGCCGTAACCCTGACCCATAGCCGGGAGGAGTTGTTGACCGGAAAATATGCGTTTGAAGTGAAGGAGATCCTGCCCAACTACATGAGAGCTCAACCATGGTTCAAGGGCAAATCCAAGACAGTCAAATACGTCGCCATCAGGGAATCATTCCCGCTGAATTGGCCCGGCGGCTCAGGTGTAAGACTGGCCTTTCTTCAGGTGGATTACGTGGACGAGGATACGGAGGTCTATGTCCTGCCTCTGGCCTTTGCCAGCGGACCCGAGGCGGACGAATTGCGTCAGCATTCCCCCCGGCAAGTCATCGCGGAACTGAATCTAACCGCCCCGGCGAAGAGCGGAATTCTATATGACGCCTTTGGCAGCGCGTATTTTTGCGCCGGACTCCTTGAAATGATCTGGCGCGCGCGCCGGGTCAGAACGGCTCAAGGCGGGATCGAACCCGTGCGACTGGCCGGATGGCGCGCCATCATGGGACAGTCCCCTCCGCCCAAACCTTCCGCGGCGCGAATCGAACAAAGCAACTCCTCCGTTGTTTTCGAAGACAAACTGATCCTCAAATTCTTTCGCCGCCTCGAGCCGGGCCTCAATCCCGAACTGGAAGTGGGCCGGTTTCTCAATAACCATTCTTTTCCGCACAGCCAGACGGTGGCAGGCGGCTTGGAATACATAAGCGCCGCCGGTACGGTTTACACTCTGGGAATCGCCCACGCCTTTGTTCCTTCCGCCACCACGGCTTGGGATTTTACGCTCGATGCCCTCGGCCGCTACTACGACCGTGTCATCACGTGGGTCGCACAAGGACAATCGGCCGCGGTGCCGCTGACTGAGCCGGTGCAACTTCTCCAACCGGATTTCCCGGGGGAAGTCGCTGAAACCATCGGCACCTTTCTTGAATCGGCCCGGCTCCTGGGCGTGCGCACCGCCGAATTGCACCGGGTCCTGGCCTCGGACCCGGCTGACAAGGATTTCGCCCCGGAACCCTCAACCCCACATCACCGGCGCGGGGTGTTTCAATCCATGCGCAACCACGCGGCGCAAGCCTTGCGCCTGCTGCGCCGGCAATGGAACGCACTGCCGCCTGAGACCCAACGCTTGGCGCAACGGGTGGTTGAGTTGGAACCGGCCATCATTCAGGATTTCCGCGCCCTGTGCGACCAGCGCCTCCCTGCCAGCCGCTTTCGCCTGCACGGTGATTGCCGTCTGAGCCAGGTTCTTTGGACAGGCAAGGATTTTGTGTTCATCGACTTCGAAGGTGACTCTTCCGTGGCCATCAGCCAACGGCGCCTCAAACACTCGCCCTTGCGCGATGTGGCCACCATGCTGCGCTCCTTCCACTTTGCGGCCGCCGTCGGTCTCGAGCAGCACGTCGAGCGAGGCAGCATCCTCCCCGAAAACATGCTTCGCTTCCAATCCTGGCTGCGCTATTGGAATCTGTGGGTCAGCGTAGCCTATTTGAAGGCTTATTTTCAGGCCGTGGCCGGCGCCGGGGTTCTGCCGGAGAATGAAGAGGCCCTGCGCGTCATGCTGCGCGCCTTTCTGCTGGACAGGGCACTCTGTGAATTGGCGGACGCTTTGAGAGACGGAGGAGAGAGGCCGGAAATATCGCTATCGGGGATCCTTTTCCTTCTGCACGAGGCAGTGCCGGAAGACATTGGCGCCAAAGCGCCTCCCGCAAAGCCAACGCCCCTGCACTGAGTTTTCAATCAAACGTAATTCCGACCATTTGACGATGTAACCGCTTTTTCCCAGGGGTTTCGGTTTCGGTGTTGCCCTTAATTCATTTGCGCTTATGCTCGAAAAGCTGAAAAAATCCGAAAATAAGTGAAATCCGCCAGCAGGCCACCTGACATCGCTGATACCCGGCAGCGGCTGGAGTCGGTGGATTTACTGCGCGGGTTTGTCATGGTGCTGATGGCGCTCGATCATACGCGGGGGATGTTCAGCAACGCCCCCTATTACCCCCTGGATTTGAGCCGGACATTCCCGGCGCTGGCATTGACGCGTTGGATCACCCACTTCTGCGCGCCCGTTTTCTTTTTTCTGGCGGGGACGGGCGCCTTTCTCTACAAGGGAGCGCGGCAGAACAATCAGCGAAGTGTCGTGGTATCTGCTCACCCGCGGATTGTGGCTTGAGTTTCTCGAATTGACTTACCTGAACTGGTGCGCGTGGACTTTCAACATTTCGCTCCATTGGTTTCCCGGCATCGTGATGTGGGCCATCGGGTGGTCGATGGTGGCGGTGGTGGTGAATTGGCTCCGTTTCGGGCGGGCGGATTGGCTCTACGGCCCCCAACCCGGCCCCGGACGCGCGCCTATTCCAGTGCCTCCGAACGCCGGTTTTGACCTGGCAGTCGTCTATCTGATGTGGATCGGCATCGTGCTGGCGCTGTATCCACTTTGCCGGTGGTTTGCGCGCCTAAAGCAGACGCGCCGTTCCGCATGGCTTTCCTACCTTTGATGCGACATGGCGGGAGCTGAACGCGGCCGCCATGCGCCCGCTTTTTCTTGTTGGCAGATGAAGGGCGCATGTGATAAAAGGCTTGGGCATGAATGCCGTCTCGAGTGAAAGCGACCGGAAAATAGACAGGCTTATCTATTCCAAGCAACTGGATTTGCGCGACGCGATTGCATTTGCGCGCGCTCTAAAAGTCGCCACCGACAGCAGGGATAAATTGACTGGATTGGAGATTGATGCCCGGGGCCTGACCGCCACCTGCGCATTCGAACAAGGCGGCGGCAGAAAGGCGCAACCCGAAGCCGGTTCAACGACTTATCACTTGAACAACGGGCTGGCATTCGCGAAGGGATTGAAAATCCTGACGGATCGCCACCGAGGGCTGGTATGGATTATTATCCGTTGCTCTGGCACGGCGGATTGCTGGTTTGAATAGCCAGGCTTCCTGCCTTGATTTTCATCCGGTTGGGACCACGCTTGGGCGCAAGGAATTAAAAACACATTTTATCAACCATGAAATCAAAACAACTGGCGAACGTCTTAATCAAATTGCTCGGACTCTCCCTGTGCGCGCAGAGTGTCATGCACTTTTTAATTGGAATATGGAATATTTTTACCAATACCAGAACGCCCATCCTGTCGTTTAACTTCTTGTCGGGAGCCGTTCTGGCAGCCATCGGGGTTTTCCTCATTATCAAGAGCCGGGATGTAGCGGGATTTTTGTTCAAAAACGAAGAGGATTAATTCAATGGAAACGAAGTGTTGAGCCTTGTCTCCTCTCTTCATTATCTTCCTTGTGAATCATTCATGAGTTTTTCCCGTTGAGCCGCGGCGGACAAAGCATTAGGCTGGGCGGCGTGAAAATCTTTGTCACGGGCGGAGCGGGTTATATCGGGTCGGTTTGCGTCGAGGAATTGCTCAACGCCGGCCATGAGGTGACGGTTTATGACAACTTGACGGAAGGCCATCGTTCGGCGGTGGACAACCGGGCCGCCTTCATTCTGGCCCGCGCCGGCGAGGGCGAGAACCTCGCTTCCTCCCTTCGCCAGGCGGCGCCTGACGCGGTGCTTCATTTTGCGGCCAATGCGCTGGTCGGCGAATCCATGACCAACCCCTCAAAATATTTCCGCAACAATGTTTGCCGCGGGCTTGAGTTGCTGGACGCCGCCGTTGCCGCCGGTGTCAAGAAATTCGTTTTCAGCTCAACGTGCGCGACTTACGGCCCGCCTGACCGGCTCCCCATGACGGAAGATTTGCCGCAGCGCCCGATCAATCCCTATGGCGAATCAAAGCTGATGTTCGAGAAAATGCTGCATTGGCACCATCAAATCCACGGCTTGGAATTTGTCGCCTTCCGCTATTTCAATGCCGCCGGCGCCGGCCAAAAATTTGGGGAGCATCATCGCGTCGAGACGCACTTGATCCCCAACATATTGCAGGTGGCGTTGGGCCGCGCGGCGCACTGCGAAATTTACGGCACGGATTACCCGACGCCTGATGGCACATGCATCCGCGATTATATCCACATCGTCGATCTGGCCCAGGCCCACATGCTGGCGCTGGCACCGGGCCGCCAAGGCTTCTACAACCTGGGAAACGGCGACGGCTATTCCGTGAAGCAAGTGATCAAAACGTGCGAAAAAGTGACCGGCCACGCCATTGCAACGCTGGAAAAACCGCGCCGCCCGGGAGACCCGCCCAAACTCGTCGCCTCCGCTGCAAAAGCCATCCGCGAATTGGGATGGAAGCCCAAATACCCCGGCCTCGAGCAAATTGTGGCGGACGCCTGGCGCTGGCATCGCGCGCACCCGGACGGCTATCCTGATTAGCGGAGCGCGGGCCTCAGGGTTTGCCGGAAAAGGCAGCCTTGAATTCCGGCGTCTGGCGCAACACGGCAAAATTCGGGTCCTGGCGGAAATGTTCGCGCAGGTTGATCGCCTGCGGACTCTGCTTGAGCTCCGCCGGATTCAACTCAAGGGCCTTCTTGAGCGAAGCCACCGCCTCGGCGTTTTCGCCTCGATGGGCCTGCACGGCGGCCAGGTTGTACCATGGCTCGGACAAGCCGGGAGCCATTTGCGTCAGCCTTTTGATGGCTTCCTCGCTCTTGGCGAACTCACCGATGCGCAGATACATGTCGGCCACGCTCATCATCGTGTTCGGATCGACCGAGGGATGATGCAGAAGCTGGTCCAATACCTGCGCGGCGACGTTGGTTTGCCCGGCATCGATGGCGCGTTGCAACTGGGCGAAAATTTGTTTGACTTGGTCCCCTCCCGATGCCGCCGGGCCCTTATTGCGCTCCAACTGGTCGATCCAATTGTTGATCTGGTCATTGTAGGGGTCGAGCTTGTGGCAGGTCTTGAGAATCGACAGGGCATCATCGATGCGATTGGCGCTGAGGAGCAAGTCCATCAAATGAAAAACCGCTTCCGGGCTGTAGGGACAGTAGGCAAAGGCCTGTTTCAGGGCGAATTCCGCCTCCCGGGTGACACGCTCCCGCTCCGCGGCATTGCGCGAGTTGTGCGAGCGCCATTGATAAATGCTGGCGGCAATGGAACTGCGCAATTTGGAAAATGCCTTCTGGGCGTCGTCATCGCGCACGAAGTTCCGATCTCCCGTAAAACCGCCAAAATAATGGCGCAGATAGACGTTCTCCGCCCAGGCGCAGATGTCCTTCACGCTGGTGTCGTAGGTGATCCAGTTGCCGATGGTGCGCTCCGAAAACCGGCTCCAGAAGGCGTGGTCTTTATCAATTATATCCTGTGTGATCTCCGCCACCGGCTGGCGGTTGATCTTCATGATCACCCCGAACGGCGTCAAATGCGGATACATCCAGTCCAGCGGAAAGCTTTCCTCCTCGTAAAACTCGTGCCCCGGGTTCTTGTCAAATATCACTTTCGTCAGCAGGCCGTTGATGCTCATGACTGCAACCTGGCCTGAGACCGAGACTCGGCCGTTCTCGATATGCACATCCTCTCCCGGCTTGACCTGGCGGGGTTCGCTGGGGAATTCGTTGTCGTGTTGCAGCCTTTTCTGCGCGTCTTCCAGGTATTCGTTGAAACATTGCTGCGAATCCTCCGGGCTGGGGGTGGCGATTTCAGTGTCCGGATAAACACCGCCCAAACTCCTGACAATGTCGCCGGGATAGGCCTCCTCCAGCAGCCGCCGGTTGAGCCGGATCGTCGTCGCCGGAATGTTGTTCCAGCCCATCGCCTCCACAATCAGCGGCGGAAGCTTGACCCCTTTGAACCGCTCCGCGTCATAAAGGGAACCGTCCTTCAGAATGACATTGAAATCCTCCGCCAGGCCGCGGCGCAACGCCCTCTCCTCCCCTTGGCCGTCCACCAGCATCTGGGTTTCCTTTTTCAGTTTGCCATAAAGATATTTGGACAAGGCATCCTGGTGATCGCCCTGGCGCAATCGGGCCGCCAGTTCCCGCACATTGGTGAACTGGTCCGCCTTGAACCAGGAGGTGCCGGTGCGGCGGTGAAACTCAATGTCCCCGCCGAGGGATTCAAAAATACTGTCCAACCAGGCCAGCCACCGCGTCGAACCGTGGAAAAGACCAGGTACTGAACCGGAGAGGAAATTTTGGAAGAAGGGTGGATCAATCTGCGCGCTACGATTGAACTGCGCCCGGATGTAATCCAGATAAGTGTTATCGGCGAGCGCGTTTTGAGTGATGATATAAACGTCGCGGCGGTCAAAGTGCTGGTCCTGCACCGGCTGGCAACTGTGCGGAATGAAACTCTCGGAAAAAATCATGTAGGTGGGGCAAAAGCGGCCCGGATCGGTGCCGCCAAACAGCACCGCATCGCGCGCCATCTCGGGATAAACCATCAGGCCATTGGAGCCCTTGGCCGCCTGGCCGCGTTGCGTGGCATCGTAAGTCAGCCGGCCCTCGGCCCCGACAAATGGCGGGGTGAACATATCGTGCCCAAACCAATAGCCGAACCAGTGATTGTGCTGTTCGCTGTGGAACCAATGGGATAGCCCCGAATACAGCGGCATGGTGGCAAACAATGCCAGAGTGATCAGCAACGGGGCCCGCTGCCGATAAACCGCCAGCCCCACGAGGAACGCAATGGTCCCCGCGACCAAAATCAAATTGGCAAAGATAGGCAGGCCATATTGATCTTTGATAAATGCCTGGCCGATCCAGTGCGGCAAGTCGCCCCAGCCCATGTCGCCATCCAGGCCCAGGAAATGTTTTACAGTCGCATCCTTGAGATTATAGAGCGCCAGGGGCAGCGCGACCGCGACGGTTGCCATCAACCCCCAGCGCCGAAATTGCTGGTAGTGCGTGGCCATGTAGGCGGCGGTCAGGACCAGCCCATACCCGATCATGATGGCCACCAACGTGTGGGAAGCGACAAAGAAAACCTTCACCAAGTCGGCCATTTGCCGGTCGGGGGTGGGGCTGAGCGTGATGGTCAGCAGGACACCCAGAAACGGGTACAAGCCGGCGACCAGCACGATCCAGGCGCGCTCCCGCTTCTGCATCTTGAATAAGAACAGCAGCGGCAGAAACGCGAAAAACATATAGACCCAGCTAAACGCGTCGGCCACGCCCCCGACGAGCATGCCCAACTCAATGAGGAAATGCCGGGGATCGCGAAAAATATCCGTTGGATTGACCTTGTCATACTGCCCGCGGCTCAAGGCGTGCCAGAAACCCTCCACCGTGCGCGGATAGCCCCATTCCATGGGTGGATTGGTCATGCCGGCCAAAGGTTCATAAAAGTAAAAAGCGGCCCCCGCCAGCCACAGCGCTCCCATGAGCAGCACCGCCTTCCATTCCGTGCCGAGGCCCGCCGTCTGGATGGTCAGCCAGCCGCAGGTGACAACCGATGCAATGCCCACGGCGTTGAATATCCCGAAAACCATCGTATTCGCCGCATCCAAGCCGGGCAAAAGACCCTGGCTCTTGGCGATAAGCGCGGCAATGTAAACCAGACTGTTGGCCAGGAACAAATCCCGTCCCACGCGCACCTGGCACATTGCGACTCCAATCTCGATTCCCATCGCCGCCAGCATCAGGGTCTGGTGAATGGTGGCGCAAATCCCGAAGAAAAACATGGCGGCGTAGAGATAGCGCCGTTGATGAGGCGCGTAAATCCAGCGCAACAGACAGACCAGCACCAGCATCAACCAGGGCACGCCAAAGACGGAAATGCGGTTCACCACCACCGATTCCTTCCACATGGAACTGCCGAAGCCCATCAACAAGCCCGCCGTGACCCCGCACACCATGCAAATGGCCCCTTCCCACTTGCCGGTCATGCCTTTGAGTTCCTCGATGCCCTCCACGAGCATGCTGCCACCGCGCGACACCATGAGCGCCAGCACCCCGCAGGCCATGGCGGCGGTGGAAGCCTCGGCCAGTTGCACCCGCCACGCAATATTGCCGAACGGCACCAGCACCGTCCACAGCCAGGTGTAAATCGTCCAGAACGGGTAGCCCGGCGGATGCGGAATGCCGGCCCAATACGACGCCGTCGTCAGTTCACCGGAATCCTCCAGCGTCACCTGGGGCGCGAGCGAGATGAAATAAACGACCCAAACGATGGCGAAGGTGACCGCCAGCGTCCACCAATCGATGCGCCGAAAGAGCGGCGGGACCTTGATTGGGGCGGGCGGAGGCGGAGGCGTTTTGGCGGGCGCTTTGGCGGCGGGCGTTTTAGCCAGCGGCGCCTGGGCCGGTTTCGGTTTAGGATTCATCATTTAATTCCCTGCGTTCCACCGGACAAACGCCGGCAGCGGCCAATTTGTATAAAATTGCCGCCGGAATTGGGCAACATCGAAATCAAGGTGTGGCAGGCTGCCGCAGCCCGGCAAAAATGACAAGCCAAAGTCTGAACGGCCCTGGAAAAGCCTCGAGAGATCGTGACCCTTCTGCGAAGATTAAATTGTCGGGCCTTTCCCGCAAGGTTGTTCCGGGGCGCGGACACGGGAATAGCCGATTGGGTCAGCCTTGATGGTGTTCCAATTGGCCGATCCAACCATTGACCTGGCGGTTGTACGGATCGAGCTTACGGCACGTCTTGAGAATCAGCAAGGCATCGTCAACGCGTTTGGCGTTGATGAGCCAGTCCGTGAATTGAAAAACCGCTTCCGGGCTGTAGGGACAATAGGCAAACGCCTGTTTCAGGGCGAACTCGGCCTCCTTGGTCATTCGCTCCTTCTCGGCAGGACTGTGGGAGTTGTCGGAACGCCATTGATAAACGCTGCCGGCAACCGAACACCGCGATTTGGAGAACGCCTTCTGGGCGTCGTCATCGCGCACGAACTTCCGGTCGCCCGTGAACCCGCCAAAGTAATGGCGCAAATAGACGTTCTCCGCCCAGGCGCAGACGTCCTTCACGCTCGTGTCATAGGTGATCCAGTTGCCGATGGTCCGCTCTGAAAACCGGCTCCAGAAGGCGTGGTCTTTGTCAATCATATCCTGAGTGATCTCGGGCACCGGCTCCCGGTTGATCTTCATGATCACTCCGAACGGCGTCAAATGCGGATACATCCAGTCCAGCGGGAAACTCTCCTCCTCGTAGAATTCGTGTCCCGGGTTCTTGTCAAATATCACCTTTGCCAGTAATCCGTTGATGCCCATGACGGAAGCCTGCCCTGAAACCTGGATCTGGCCGTTGACGACATGCGCGTCCTCGCCCGGCTTCATCTGGCGGGGTTCGTCGGGAAATCGGGTGTCGTGCGCCATTCTTCTTGCGACATCCCGGAAATACCCATTAATGCATTTCTGCCAATCGTCCCGGCTTGGCGTGGCGATTGCAGTGTCCGGATAAACTCCGCCCAAACTCCTGACAATGTCGCCGGGATAGGCCTCCTCCAGCAGCCGCCGATTGAGGCGTATATTCGTCGCGGAAGTATTGTTCTGCTCAACAGCTTCCATAATCAGCGGCGGCAGCGTGATCCCTTTGAACCGCTCCGCATCATAAATGGAACCGTCTTTGAGAATTATATTGAAATCCTCCGCCAAGGCTTGCCGCAATGCCTTCTCCTCCCCCTGGCCGTCCACCAGCGCCTGGGTTTCCTTGCTCAGTTTGCCGTAAAGGTATTTGGACAAACTGTCCTGATGATCGCCCTGGCGCAACTTGGCCGCCGAATCTTGCGCGTTGCTGAATTGCCCCGGCTTGAACCATGAAGTGCCGGTGCGGCGGCGAAACTCAATGTCCGCGCCGATCGATGCAAACATTTTGTCCAGCCAGGCCAATGAACGCGTTGGACTTTGAAAAATCCTGGGCAGCGCGAAAGGCAGAAAGTTCTGGAAGAAGGGCGGATCAATCTGCGCGCCACGATTAAACTGCGCCCGGATCTCATCCAAATAGGTGTTATCAGACATGAAGGTTTGGGTGATGATATAAACGTCGCGGCGATCAAAGTGCTGGTCCTGCACCGGCTGGCAATTGTGCGGGGTGAAACTTTCGCAAAAAATCATGTAAGTGGGGCAAAAGCGGCCCGGGTCGGTG
>JBEKDI010000029.1:0-52273 GCA_050014435.1 Verrucomicrobiota bacterium
GCAACGGCAAAATCGCCCATCTGCCCCGCTCCATCCGCGACCTCTTGAACGAGCGCCTCGACCGCTCCCAACCCGCCTCTCAAATCCTCCCCTGGCTCAACGGCCTCGAAGAGGTCCAGGAATTCATCAAAGAGGAATTTGACGGCGTCCCCATCAGTGAGCAGAACCTCAGCCAGTGGCGTCAGGGCGGTTTCCAGGAATGGCTCGTCCGCCGCGAGCTTTGCCTGGAGGCCGGCGACGTGACGGAATTGGCAGAAGGCATGCAGGAGGAGACTGGGCAAGGTGTCCTGGCCGATGACGTGGCCGTCATCCTGTCTGCCCGCTTTGGCACTCTCCTCGCCAAATGGGACGGCGAGGTGGACGCCAAATTCGAGGCGAAATCCCGCGCCCTGAACCGGATCTGCCGCAGCGTGGTCCAGTTGCAGCACGGCATGCACCGCGCCCGGCGTGAGGCTTTTGAATACGCGCGCCAGTGCGAGGAACAGCATAAAGCCGAAATGAAAGAGATGAGGCAGAAAATGGTCCAGCCCCTGATGGACGGGGCGCTGGTGCCGTCGATGGCCTACGCCTACGGTGGCGGCAAGTTGGGCAGGAAAATCGCCGCCTATGTCCTGGCCGTGCAGCGGGGCGATACGGATGCAAAATTGGACGTGTCGCCCGCCGACACCTTCGACGAAGACCCTCCCCGCAAGCCGAAGCCACTCAAAGCGGTTAAGAGGGCCAAAAAATCCACGGAAGCCAAGCCTAAACCATTGGCGCACAAAAAGATGCAGCCTCCGCCACAGGCCGGATCCATCCTCCCCCACTCTGACGAACTCAAAGCGACTCAAAGCGATTTTCTGAGCCAAACCATTAAAGGAAATCACTTACCCCAACCCGACACTAATGATGGGCATTCTTGCGTGGATTCTTGACAGAATGGGGGTGAGCACGCATTCTCGCGGGGTGCAGGACAAGCTAAAAGGCTGGAGTTTACTTGCAGCTTTGGCGCTGTCGTGTGCCGCATGCCCTGGCGGCCAGTACACCAACTTCAGCACGGCCGTTTACATCCCTGTGAGCGTGGTGGAGGATCTGGGAGACCCGCAAACCCTGAGCAATGACTGGAACCGGATCAGCAGCCAGTTGAAGGTCGATAAAGTCTATATCGAAGTGCAGCGGAACCGGGAATTGGCGGATGACGAGACCCTGGAGCGCGTGAAGAAATTCTTCCTCGACCACGGTGTCCGCGTGGCTGCCGGCATGGCAGCCAGCGATGGCAACATTGGCGGGCAGTTCAAGTCCTTCTGCTACACCAACCCCAAAGACCGCGAATTTGTCAAGGGCGCGGCTGAACTGGCGGCGCGCCATTTCGACGAGCTGATCCAGGACGATTTCTTCTTCGTCACGACGAAGTATGATTCGGACATTGCGGCCAAAGGCGGCCAAAGCTGGACGGACTTCCGCCTCAAATTAATGGATGATGTGGCGGAGAACCTGATCATCAAGCCGGCGCGGGCCATTAATCCAAAGATGAAACTGGTGATCAAATTTCCCAACTGGTACGAGCATTTTCAAGGCCTTGGCTATGATCTGGACAAGGAGCCGAAGTTGTTCGACGGCATTTACACCGGCACCGAAACCCGCGATCCGGAAACCACCGATCAGAACCTCCAGCAGTACGAAAGTTACGAAGTTTTTCGCTACTTCGAGAACATCAAACCGGGCGGCAACGGCGGCGGCTGGGTGGACACCTTCGGCGTGCGCGATGTCGACCGCTATGCCGAGCAACTGTGGGACACCATGTTTGCCAAAGCCCCGGAAATCATGCTCTTCCATTGGGGGCTGCTGACGCGGCCTATTGTGCCCGGCAGCCGCACGAACTGGCAGAACCTGCACACCAGTTTCGACTATGACCAAATGCTCCAGGCTTACAAATCCAACGCGCCAGCCGGACAAGAGGAGCCTTCCATGGCCCGTGTGGCGGGTTACGCCCTCGAGCAGGTGGACCGGTTTCTCGACAAGTTGGGCAAGCCGATCGGCATCCAGAGCTACAAACCATTCCAATCCAGCGGCGAGGATTATCTGCACAATTACTTTGGGAACATCGGCATACCGATTGATCTGCACCCGGATTTTCCAACCAATGCCGACCTTGTCCTGTTGACGGAATCGGCCAAGTTTGATCCCGCCATCGTGGCGAAAATCAAAAACCAATTGCTCGCCGGCAAATCGGTGGTCATCACCTCAGGCCTCTTCCACGCCCTGGAGGTAAAGGGGATCGAAGATATCGTCGAGGCGCGATACCCCGGTCGGAAGATCACGGCGCATCAGTATTGGACCGGGTTCGGGTCGGGCACCGGAACCCCCATGAGCGACGAAGCCAATCCGGATATTCTTTTTCCAGAAGTGGATTTCCTGACCAATGACGCCTGGGCCCTGGTTCGCGCGATGTCCAGCGGCAGAGGCTACCCGATTTTGCTCATGGACCGCTATGGCAAGGGCGCGCTTTATGTGTGGGTGATCCCTGATAATTTCAACGACCTTTACCACTTGCCGACGGGAGTGGTAAGCGCCATCAAAAATTACGTCATGCGCGGTTTCCCGGTTCGGCTGGACGGGCCTGCCAAGGTGGCGTTGTTCGCCTATGACAACAACACGTTCATCGTGGAGTCATTTTTGCCGACGGAAGCCAGCGTCAAAGTCAGCTTGACGGGAAACAAGGACAAGTTGCGGAACATCGTGACGGGTGAGGTTTTGACCGGGCAGGCGCAAATGTTGGGCGGTTACGGGCCGAGACGTCCGGGCGGCGAAGAACCGCGCATATCGTTCAACGTTCGGTTGCTGCCGCACTCTTATAGCGTATTCGCGGTGGTAGAATGATGCGAATACCAAAGTTCAGTTATATGAAATTTGCCTTTCCGAAGCCGCTGCATTCCCGGTGGATAATACTCTTGACAATTGTGGTGTTGCCAGGGGCGGCTTGGGCGGGCAAGGCCTCCTTCAATGTCAGGCAATACGGTGCAGCCGGGGACGGCACGAACATGGACACCGCCGCGCTGCGGAAGACCATTGACGCCGCGGCGGATTCGGGCGGTGGTATCGTCATCTTTCCGCCGGGCAGATACCTGAGCGGGTCGCTGGATCTCAAAAGCCACGTCACATTGCAATTGGACGAAGGCGCGACGTTGCTGGGCAGCGTGCGCCGGCGGGACTATCGCAAGGTCAATTTCCACGGCCTGTTGCTGGCCGATCGGCAGCACGATATCGCCATTTGCGGGAAAGGCATGATTGACGGTCAGGGAACGCCGCTGGCCGCTGACACCGAACGTCTTTGGAAGGAAGGGAGGCTGCCCGACGCCAAGGAAGGCCAGCGTCCGGTGCTCATCAACTTCCGCGACTGCACGAATGTCACCGTGCGGGACATCACCCTCAAGGACAGCGCGTGCTGGGTCGAGGACTATCGCGATTGCGAACACCTGACCCTCGAAAACCTCACGGTCCGAAGCATCGCCGCGTTGAACAACGATGGCATTGACATTGACGGCTGTGCCAATGTTGTGGTGCGAGGTTGCGACATCGATTCGGAGGACGACGGCATCTGCCTGAAATCCGGGGACAAAGCCTGCGATGATGTCCTGGTGGAGAACTGCCGTGTGCGATCCAGTTGCAACGCCCTGAAATTCGGCACCGCCTCTTCCGTCGGATTCAAGAACATCATTTGTCGCAACCTGGAAATCTACGATACCTACATCAGCGGTATAGCCCTGGAGATCGTTGACGGCGGTGAGATGGAGAACGTCCATATCTCCCACATCAAGATCACCGACAGCAGCAACGCCATCTTCGTCCGCCTCGGTCACCGCAATGTCCACGGGGAGATTGGATCGTTGCACGACGTGATCCTCGATGACATCACCGCCGAAATACCCAACCGGCCGCCTGAGCTCATGAACAAGTTCCCCAGCGGGAATCCGTACCACAGCCCCACACTCATCACTGCCTCAATCACCGGCCTGCCCGGACATCCTGTGAGGGGCGTGACCCTGAAAAACATTACCATCCTCTATGGCGGCATCGGCAGTGCCCCGCTGACCAACCACCTGCGCTGGGGCAATCTGGCCAGGGTACCGGAATGCGCCACAAATTATCCTGAAAGTCGCATGTTCGGCATCCTGCCTGCCTGGGGGTTCTACTGCCGCCACGCCGCGGGAATCAAGTTCGACAACGTCACACTTCGTGTGCAAGACAAAGACTATCGCCCGGCCCTGGTGTGCGATGACGTGCGGAACATAGCGCTGAACGGCTTTCATGTTGGGTCTGCCGGCAGCGAACCGGTGCTGGTGTTCAACGACGTGCAGGGAGCTGGCATCCGCGACAGCCTCGCTCCCGCAGGCGCCAGCAGCTTCGTCAAGCTAATAGGCAGCACCCAGGACGTTCAGGGACCCTGAACCTTGCTTTTTGAATCATCACGGAATTCCATGCGCGCCCGGACAAGATTCTCCACCTGTCGTGTGAAAGTGTCCGCCCGGCCCAGCGCCTCCAACGTGAGATGCATGCGGTAGCGCCAGTAATAATTGACGATGGCCGGCACATTGATGCGTTCGGCGTCGACGCCGGGGTGGCGGAGCGCGGCATCCATGCCCAGCAGGTCCTGCAATTGAAAAATACTCCACATGGCCGGCGACCCCAGATGCTGGCGGATGATTTCCTGATTGATCCACGGCTCGCATTCGGACGGCGCCACGCCGTCGCGGCCCAACTCTTGGTTGAAGAACTTTTGCGTCAGCTTCTTGTCCTCGACCCACCACCCGCGAATGGTGCTCATGTCATGCGTCGAGGGGGTGACCACGCTCAGATAAGGAGCGTCCGCTGGACGCGAATAATCCTGATGCAAGGCCTTGGGCATGCGCTGGATTTCAAGGCTCAAGAGGCCCAGTTGTTTCATTGCTAACGGCACACAGGCCGGGACCATGCCCAGGTCCTCGCCGCATATCAGCATGTTGGTGACACGTTTCAGCGCGGGCAATTTCTGGAGGGCCTCTTGCATCCAGCGGCGGTCCTGCCGCCGGTAAAAATAATCCACGTACAAATCCTTCAGCCGCGTCTGGGTGACTTGCCCCAGTTGCCGGAAGGAGGCCGTTTGCTCCATGCCCAGCCGGAAATGAAATTCCAGCCCCGCGCTGTCCGGGACTTCGATCAGCAGCACATTGCTGATCAAGTCAAACAGCCCCTCCTTGAGTTTGTCGTCAAGCCGGTCTTTGGGGAGCGAGCCAAAATGCCGTTCCACGTCTCGTTGCGTTGCGAATTCCGGTTTCAGCGAATACGTTCCACGCGGATCGGGGTGCAGGAATTCGCGCTTCACCCTCCCGGCGCGCTCGGCGAAAAGCTCCTGCAAGACGGCGTCGTTGATGAAGGGGCGGGTGAAGCGTTCGTGGTCAAACGCAATGCCGCGCGCGGAAAATTCGCCGGCCTGCACCGGCAGGGCAGGCACGAAATAACCGAGGATGCCCTGCACGGCATGACGTGGAATGCTCCAGATGCGGAAAAAGCCGAGAATGTGGTCAATGCGGAACGCGTCAAAATAGCAACTCATCTGGGCGAAGCGGCGCTTCCACCAATCAAAACCGTCCTGCTTCATCCGCGGCCAATTGTAAGTGGGGAAGCCCCAATTCTGGCCTTTGGCGGCAAAGGCGTCGGGTGGCGCCCCCGCCTGCATGTCGGTGTGAAACAAGTCCGGCTGCTGCCAGACCTCGGCGCTGTGGGGATGGACGCCGATGGCAAGGTCCCCCTTCAGAATCAAGCCCCGGCCATGCACATATTCGGCCGCCTCGCGCAGTTGCAGGTGCAAATGAAATTGGACGAAGCAATGCAACGCCATTTCATCAGCGGCGGACCCATCAGCCGCGGCCAGGGCGCGGATCTTGTCCGCATCATAGACGCGATGTTCCGGCCATTGGGTGAAATCCGCCGTGCCAAATTTATCGCGCAAGAAGCAGAAGGCCGCATACGGGGCGAGCCATTTTTCGTTTTCCGAAAAGAACTTCCGATATTCCGCGCCGGCAAACGTTTTTTCGCGCCGCGCCGCAAAGATCTGCCGCGCGAACCCCAGTTTGGCCTTCATGACCGCCTCGTAATCCACCGTTGGCAGCGCGTTGAGTTGCTTGCGTTGGCTGGCCAGTTTTTCAAGCAAGCGCGAAGCGTCGGCTCCAGCCAGGCGATCCAGATTCAGATAGAGCGGATGCAAGGCGAAGGCGGAGATTCCGGCATACGGATAAGAATCCGTCCAGGTGTGAGTGGCGCTGGTATCATTGACTGGCAGGATTTGGATAAGCTTAAGACCGGCGCGACTCGCCCAATCAGCCAGGAGGGCCAGGTCCAAAAACTCACCCACGCCGAAACTTTTTGCGCTGCGCAGGCTGAAGACTGGCACAGCGACGCCCGCGCCCCGCCACGGCTGGCATGGCACGCGCGCGAATCCGTCGTTCACGATCACATGCCCATCGGGGGGGGCCGTTTGCGCGAGCAGGCGGTCCGCTCCGTCCTCGTAGCGGACGAATGCCTTTGTCCCAAAATCATAGACGCCGTATTTATAAGTGACTGGAAACCGCTCCCTGGCGAGATCAAGCTGCACAGTGAAACATCCCTTCTCCGCGCAACGCCGCAGCAATACCAGCGCGGCCTGGTTCCAGCCGCCCATGGCGCCGGCGCCACCCAACAGGCAGATCGTCTGCCCCATGGGCAACAGCGGGGCCTTGACCGAGAATGAATGCGTCGCGCCATCCGACTGCTTTGGGGCGGCGGGTTCCTTTTCCATCCGGAGCAGGACTTTTCTGAACGGCTCGGTAAAGAAGGCGTTCTCAGCCGCACCCAAATCGTTCCATGAATCCAGAATGACTGTGTGGCCGCGGGCGAGCCGGGAAAAATCAACTTGCCGGTCGCCGCCGAAGTCTTCAATGACGGACCCATCCTGATCGCGCAAGAAAAAGTAGTAACTCACCGGCTCCTTGGGCCGGCGCTTGTCCGGCAGTTCAAGGACTGCCTCCCAGAGTTCGTCGTTGACATAATGCAAAGGCAGCGCCTGGTCCTGCCGGCCGCCGCCCAGGCATTTGTCATCGCTACAAAGAAACAGCGACTGGCCAAAACGGGTGTGATAACGGAGTCGAATGGTGATTTTCATTGGAGGACATCGGGTGGGTGCAGTCATTTCAGAAGCCAAAGTGCCGCAGGCGCGCGGGCGCGTCAACGCTCGGGCCGCCGGAAGGTCACCACCCATAGCGTCAGCAGCGCGGCCAGCCCCATGCTTGCGCCGCCTAGGAAGAGAACGTTCATGGCTTCATTATGGAGAAAATTCTTCAGGATATAGCCGAGCAGGCTGGAAGCGACAATCTGCGGCAACACGATGAAGAGATTAAACATGCCCATCATGACGCCGATTTTTTCCCTGGGCAACGAGGGGGCAAGCATGGCGTAAGGCATGGAGAGGATGCTGGCCCAGGCTATGCCGACAGCCGTCATGCAGAACAGCAGTTGGTATTTGTCGGAAACCAATGGCACGGATGCGACTCCCAGCGCCCCCACCGCCAGGCAGAAGATATGCATGACCTTGGGGCCGGTGTATTTCGTGACCGAAAGCAGCACGAACGAAAAAAAGAAGCAGACGGCATTGTAGGTGGCAAAGCAAAAGCCCGACCATGACCCTGAAGCCTCCATTTCGACCGAACCGGGCGCGGCATGAAACACATTTTTCGCAATCGCCGGAGGGAAATATACCCAGATGGCAAACATTCCAATCCAAGTGAAGAATTGGACGAGGCCAAGCTCCCACATCCGCCGGGGCAGTTGAAGGACCAGCGCGAGGATGTCGCCCAAACCGAGCGTCCAATCAAACTTCCGCGCGCGAATGGCCTCAAGCTCGGAGTCAGACGGCGGATACTCCTTGGTTCTTAAAACGGTCCACAGCACCGCGCCCATGAACGCGACTGCGCCGATGTAAAAGGAAAGCCTGACGGAGGAGGGGATGTGCCCCTTTCCAGCGCCTTCCGAGGCCACTCCGAACCAGTTGGTCATCATCCAGGGCAACGCCGAAGCAATGGTTCCGCCCAAGCCGATGAACAGGGATTGAATGGCAAAGCCTTGGGCGTTCTGCTCTTCGGGAAGATTGTCCGCCACCAAGGCGCGGAAAGGCTGCATGCTGGCATTGATGGTTCCGTCCAGCACCCAGAGCAGGCCCGCCGCCATCCACACCGCCGGGCAGTTGGGCATCAGGACGAGGGCGAGCGATGCGAGGATCGCGCCAGCCAGGATAAACGGGCGCCGTCGCCCCAGCCGGGTCCAAATGCGGTCGCTGGATTGCCCGATCAGCGGTTGGATGATCACACCGGTGACGGGCGCGGCTAGCCACAGCATGGCCAGGGAATCCGGATCCGCCCCGAGGTAGCCGTAAATGGCGCTCATGTTGGCCATTTGCAATCCCCACCCGAATTGGATGCCGAGGAAGCCGAAGCTCATGTTCCAAATTTGCCAGAAGCTCAACCGCGGTTTGGGCACGGTAGTCTTCGGCGGGGCGGTGGGTTTCTCTCGCACAGCGTTCATGGCGTCATTAATCGGAGTGGAATGCTTTCAGTGCGTCGCGCCAATCTGTATCGGCGTTTCGCCCGCGGCCGTGTGCTGGGCGATCGGCAAATTGCGCTGATAAATCCGCCAGTCAAACCCCCCCAAATGGACCAGCGGAAAATCCTGGTTGGGCGGAGGGGGTATCCCCGCAATGCGCACGGGCTTGAAGTCCTCGCCGTTGCCGACTTCCACCTGCGCGCGGATGGGGCGGTTGGAGAAATTAATCACCACCACGAATTCGTTGTTCTCATCCGTGCGTTTGAACGAGACGACATTGCCTTCATTGGAATTGTGCAGCCAATTCACGCGTCCGTTGCGGAATGAGACATTGTCTTTGCGCAACTGGATCAAGTCGTGATAAATCTTGCGCAAAGGAGGGCGGTCCTTGGGCGTCCAGAAAATTGGCAGCTTGTCGAACAGGGCCGGGTCGCCGGATTCCGTCGCGTCCCCCACTTCCATGCCGTTGTAAAGGAGCGGCACGCCGTCGAGCGTGAACATGAGGGCCGAGCCGGCTAGCGCGCCACGCAGGCCAAAGCGCGAAATCGCGCGCGGTTCGTCGTGGTCGTCGGTGACACGCATGTGAAGTGAATCGCGCGGGAACTGCCGCACGCTCTCCTCCCACGAGGCCCGGAGATTGGAGGCTGGCGCGCCATTGAGCAGCACATCATTGAGAGTGCTCAACATGGGGAATGCATAGTCAATATCAAAAGCTTTCACCAAGAATTCCGGTTTGCTCGCCTCGGCCAGCAGCATGATGTCCGGCTTGATGCCCTCGAGCTGGGTGCGGGCCGTTTCCCAGAAATCCGTCGGCACATTCCAGGCTACATCGCAACGGAACCCGTCCACATCGCACGTTTGCACCCAATACTTCATCATCGTGATCATATAATGGCGCAGTTCCGGATTCCCGTAATTCAACCCCGCCACGTCCGACCAATCCGGCTCGGGCGGGATGATTTTGCCCTGCGGGTTTTGCATGTAATACTCCGGGTGCTGCATCATGGCGCTGTCCCACGCCGTATGGTTGGCCACCAAGTCCATGATGACCTTCATATTGCGTTTGTGCGCCTCGGCGACGAGGCGTTTGAAGTCTCCCAAGGTTCCATAATGCGGATCGACGGCATAATAGTCCTTGATGGAATAAGGACTGCCGAACTCGCCTTTGCGGCACTTTTCACCGATCGGATGAATCGGCATGGTCCAAAGAATGGTCACGCCCAAATCTTTCAATGCATCCAGGCTGGCGATGACTCCGTCGAGATTTCCTGCCGGGGAAAAATCACGAGGAAAAATCTCATAAATCACGCCGTCGCGCAGCCAGGGCGAGGGGGTTCGCGCCGGCACCCGGGAAAGATTCTCAGCCCGCACTGCCGGCTGCCACAAAAGCGCCAGCAAAGCCAGGGAGCCTAGGAAGATTTTTGGGGAATATTTGCTTTTCAAATGATGGATGACTGTTTGCGTTGTTGCCCGTTAATTTAAGCGGCATGTTACTGGAAAGGCAGGGGTCGCACAACCACATAAACATGCTGGTGGGCCAATTTGTCGCTCCGATAATCGAGCTAATGCCTTGTCATGCGCGGACGAATGAAGCATCTTTTTCACATGATCATGCCTGCCGTGTTTTCGCGCCGACGGTTTGAATGGAGGTGGTTGACGGCTGGGTTGGTGTCTTTGGCGGTTTCCTGCCCTGCGGACATCATTTGGAGCGATTTGGGAGCGACGCTCGCGCACGAGACCGGGCTGGGCGTGGATATTGTGGGGGGGGCGGTGAAGCGGGATGACGCGGCGACGGATACGCTCTACTTCAAGTTTCATGTCAATCCTATCTCCGATGCGGGCACCGAGCCTTATTTTGCCGCGTTCGAACTCTACGAAGGGGACTCGGGACGGCTGGCGGTGGGCAACGCGCTCAATGCCTGGGCTTACGGCGCCTTTAATGTCCTCGACGTGGGCAAGACCAATTTCAATATTTTTGAAACCGGCAATACAAACAATACCACCACCGACTACGGCATTGACTTGAACTCATCCAAGCCGGTGCCCTCGCAGTCGTATGAGCTGCCGCGCACCGGGATTGAGAGGACCATTGTTTTCAAAGTGCAATATGTGGCGGGGGGAAGGGACTTGGTGACGGTGTGGCTGGATCCGGATCTTGGGGCGGGCGCGACCGAGGCGGGCCAGTTGACAAACCTGACCACAAAGTTCGCCGCCAACGGCTCGTTCAACCAAATCCGCCTGCGCCACGGCGGGGGCGGCGGGGGATGGACGTTCAGCGAGATGGCCATCGCCACCTCGTTCAGTGATTTTGTAGTTGACGAGAATGGGATAAAATCTGGCAGCGTGGGACTGAGCATCGGGCGCGGGCAATTGCCATTTACCTTTCGGGTCTGGCAACGCGAGCAAGGGTTGCCGCAGAATTTCGTGCGCGCGCTGGCGCAGACCAGGGATGGGTACCTTTGGGTGGGGAGCGACGCCGGTGTGAGCCGATTCGACGGGGTGAGATTTGTGTCCTTTGGATTGCCGGAGGGATTTCAAACCGGACCAGTCCAGACGCTGATGGGGGACGACCAGGGGGCGCTGTGGATCGGGAGCGTGGGGCGGGGTTTGGGGCGCTGGCAGAACGGGCGGTTCACGGCCTTTGTCAGCGGAGACGGACTGCCCTCGGACACTGTGAATGCGCTGGCGGAGGACAGCGAAGGGAAGCTTTGGGTGGGCACGGATTCCGGACTGGCGGTTTGGCAGAATGGGCATCTGGAAACACCCAGCGCCGTGGCTGAACTGGCTGGCAAGCAGATCACGGCATTATTCAGCAGGCGCAAGGGGGCCATGTGGATTGGCGTCAAAGGCGCAGGCGTGTTCAGTCTGCGGGGCGGGCACCTCATGCAGATGACCGACCCCGTCTTCGACGATTTGCTGCAGGATCCGCATTGCCTGCTGGTGGATCATGAGAAGCGCATCTGGGTCGGAGCGGGCGATGACTCGGTGCTGTATCGCGAAGGGGAACAATGGCGGCGCTACCGTTTTCCCCGCCACCTGGCAAGGCACTACGTGAGCGCCTTGGTGGAGGACCCCGACGGCACGGTTTGGGCAGGCTCAGTCAGCGAGGGTTTGTTCCAGTTCAAGCATGGGAAGCTGGTGGCGGTGAATGCAAGCAGCGGGTTGTCGGACAATTTGGTGGAGGCCCTGCTGGTGGATCGGGAGGGAAAATTGTGGTTGGGAACTCACGGCGGCTTGAATCGGTTGCGGCCTAGAAACCTGTCCGTCATCAGCTACAACGAGGGGCTGGGCAGTGGCGCGGTGCAGGGCTTGACGGAAGTGACGCCCGGTGTGATCTGGGCCAGCAAAGCCAGCGAGGGACTTTATACCTGGGATGGCCGTTATTTCAGGCCGCTGGCTGTCGCAGGCTTGTCGCCGGGGGACGGCCAGACGGGAGCGTTGCTGGTGGCTAGGGATGGCAGTTGCTGGATGGGTGGCGCGCGCGGTTTGCTGCAAATCAAGGACGTGCGCCGTGCAGAGAGCGAACCGGGAGTGCCGGCGTTGACCAGTCTGGACATCAGCGCGTTGGGACAGGATGCGCAGGGCAGACTCTGGGCGGGGACGCGGCAGGGCGAAGTTTGGTGGCGGGAAAACGGGCAGTGGCAGGCGCAAAAGAACGGCCAATACGTCCATGCGATCACAGCTCTTGTGCCGCAGCGGAATGGCTCCATGTGGGTGGGGACCGCTGGCGATGGCTTGTTCAGCGTCGAAGGCAAGGCCGACGGTCTTTGGAGCAAACAGAACGGATTGTTGAGCGATTGGATTCGCACACTTTATCCGGATGCGGAAGGGATTCTTTGGATCGGCACCGGCGGCGGCGGGTTGAGCCGGTTGAAGGAGGGCAGGGTGGCGACTTTCTCGACGCTGACAGGACTTCCCGAAAACACGATCTCGCAGATACTGGAAGATGACGCCGGCAATCTCTGGCTGGGAGGAGATCGGGGCATTGTTTGCGTGAACAAGCATGAGTTGGAGATGGTGGTGGCGCAGAAGATACCGGCTGTTTATCCGCAAGTCTATGGGCGCACTGAGGGCATGTTGTCAGAGGAGTGCATCAGCGGATTCTTTCCGCTTGGCCTCAGAACAAAATCCGGCATGCTCTGGTTCCCAACGCAGGAGGGCATCGTGGTGGCCGATCCCCATCGCCAAATGGCGGGGCCTCCCGCGCCGGCGGTAGTGCTGGAAGAGACACAGGTGGACGGCGCGGATGCCGCGGAGCCATTGCGCCTTGGACCCGGCAAGCACCGGCTGGAGTTTCGTTACACGGGGATTGATTTCGATGCTCCTGAACGCGTGCGTTTTCGCTACCGGCTGGAAGGACTGGACTCTGATTGGGTGGAAGCCGGCTCCAGCCGTTCCGCTTCGTTTCCCTATGTGCCGTACGGCAAATACCGGTTTGAAGTCATTGCCGGGAATGGGGAAGGGAGCTGGAGCACGACAGGCGCGAGCGTCGCTGTCACCGTGCAGCCTTACTTATGGCAAACCTGGTGGTTTCGAGTTCCGGCCTCGCTGGCTTTGCTGGCCATGATCGCTGCGACGGCGCGGGTGTTGGAAAAGCGCAAACTTCATCGCCGGCTGGAACAATTGGAGCGAGAGCGCGCCCTGGCGAAGGAGCGAGAGCGCATCGCGCGCGACTTGCACGATGATTTGGGTTCATCCCTGGCCCGCATTTCACTTTTGAGTGGCCTCCTCAAGGCGGACCGGAACAACCCCGGCCAGGTCGAAAGCCATGCGGTCAAGATTTCCCAGTCCGCCGATCAAACCGTGCGCGCGTTGGAGGAAATCGTCTGGGCGGTCCGGCCGGGAAGCGATTCGTTGCAAAGCCTGGTGGAGTACATCGCCCACTTTGCCAACGAACTGTTCGCTGACGGCGGCATTCGCTGTCGGCTGGATCTGCCGCACGATTTGCCGGCGCTGCCGCTGCCGCCGGAAGTCAGGCACAACGTCTTTTTGGTGGTCAAGGAAGCGCTGGCCAATGCGCTCAAACACGCCGCTGCCCGGGAGGTCCACATCAGCGCCGAGGCGACGGACCAGGCGCTGGAAATTGTGGTGCAGGACGATGGCAAGGGGTTTGACATCCGGGGGCAAAGTCGGGGCAACGGCTTGGGCAACATGCGCCGCCGCGCTCAGGCCATCGGCGAGAATGTGACCATTGAAAGCCGCCCCGGCCATGGGACCACCGTTAAATTGAGCCTGCGTTTCGCGCCGGTTCATGGTAATGGAAAGGCCGCCGTTTGAACTTCTTTAACTTTCAGTTGCGGGGCGGCGGGGAGCGCGAGAGTTGTTATATAAAAGCATATATACATATATTATGACGGACAAAACCCAGATCAAAGTGGCGATCGTGGATGATGACGAAGGCATTCGCGCCAGTCTGGCCACATTGATCCGCCGCGCGCCGGCCCTGCGCTTGACGGGCGATTATCCCGATGCGGAGACGGCGCTGAAGGAAGTTCCCAACCATCCGCCGGATGTGGTGTTGATGGACATCAACCTGCCGCGGATGAAGGGCGTGGAATGCGTCCGGCAATTGAAGATTCTCCTGCCTCAGGTGCAAATTCTCATGTTGACGGTCTATGAGGATAGCGACTCGCTGTTCAATTCCCTGAAGGCCGGGGCAAGCGGCTATCTGTTGAAGAGGACCGCTTCGGCGCGGCTGCTGGAAGCGATTCACGACGTTCACGGCGGCGGGTCTCCCATGACACCGCAACTGGCGCGGCGGGTGGTGCAGTTCTTTACCAAGCCACCGGGAGACGATTCTCCGCTGGCGCGTCTGGCTCCGGGGGAGAAGGAATTCCTCGACCAACTGTCCAAAGGCTACGCCTACAAGGAAATCGCCGATCGGATGAAGATCAGCATCGACACGGTGCGGAGTTATGTGCGCACGGTGTATGAGAAATTGCACGTCCATTCACGGACGGACGCGGTAGTGAAATACCTGCGCGGGTGACGGCGGGGCAGGGGCGCTCACTATGTCGGAAGGTGAAGCCCGTTGGTTAGGCTGGGCCGTCGCCGTCACCGCGCTTATTGGTAAGGAGTGCGCGCGGCCATCCAAGCCAGGTCTTTGCAAGGATTGCTGGCCGAAAAATTCAGGGTGCCAGTGGCTCCGCCAGTTTGATATACATACGTAACCGGTATGTTGTTCATTCGAGGGTCTGTCCACTTATGGATTTCAGCATGGCCATCTGCAAAACTCAGCCCACATGCATTATTGTGAAGGGTCCCCGGTATCTCGGTGAATTCACCCACCCCATTCGTATCGGCGGGATTCACATAAAGTATGGAGTCGTCAATCCAATCAGGATGTTCATCCGTGAACACCCAGCTCATTGCTGCTCCTGGCACGGTAAAATTGCCTGTTTTGGTGATCGCATTCGTCAATTCCCAACCAAATCCCCACTTCCGTCCGCCGCCAATATTCCCGTTCATGGCAATACTGCGATCGCGATTCGCCCACCCGGCCGCGTGCTGGGCTGGGCTGGCGAAAGAATCGGCGGGGCACCGAAAGACGCTCAGTTGATTGGCGACGTACGCCCCCAGCAATGCATAAACTCTTCCATTCTGTGGTACTCCGGATAAGAGGGCTAAGTTGGTATTGTCAGAAGGAGGCGTGCTGACTTCCCAAGTCAGCCAGCCTTCGCACCAAGCCGGCGTTCCCGGCGGTGTCGGCGGGCTGTAATCTCCATAATCGTGATAGTCGTGATTATCGGCAAGCGTCTCCCCGTTATCCTGGGCATACATCAGCCAAGCCAACTGTATTTGCTTCTTGTTGCTCATGCATTGAATCGAAATGCCCGACTGTTTGGCACGGGCCAGGGCCGGGAGCAACATGGCCGCCAGTATCGCAATAATGGCGATGACCACCAACAACTCAATCAATGTGAATCCCTTTTGATGTTTCATATCGTACCGTTTACTAGCGCCCCGGCCAGCTCGTTACTGGCCGGGGCGCACAACCAACCAACCACTCATTGAGGACCAACCAACTCGTAGAACGTCGGGGTGTTTCCGATCGTGAAGCTGGTGCTGACATTAGTGCCCAGCACGCCACCCGAGGGGATGCCCTGCAACTCATTGCCAGGCGTAACGATCAGATTGGCTCCATCAGTCGCGGGCAATGGCGTCCACGTAATCGGCGGAGCCAGGCTCGTGGTGCTCTGCAAATACACGGTGGAGCGTCCCAGCCATGCCAGCTTCGCTTGATTGCCAACCTTGCTGATCTGCAAATTGCCGAATGACGATTCCCCAGTGCTGCCGTCTTGATTCGCGCCGAACAAATCGGTCGGCATGACGTAGCCGGAGCCGGTATTGCTAATGGTGCGGATGTAACGATAGTGGTTGTCGCCGCTGCCGGCCTCGTCGTCCTGCCCGTCGATGCCGTACTTATATGCCAAATTAACGGCCTGGCCTGCATTGATCGGCAGGGTGATTGTGTAAATATTGCCGCTGCTGCCAACTTGAGTCATGGCATAGGAAGCGTTGCCCTCACCGGCGGGCCATGTCCAATAACTGCCGTCATAGCCTTGGTAAACGCCGTTAATATATACGGTGTCGAAATAACCGTTCTGAGCGCCGCCCAAGAACGCTCCGCCGCTATTCACTGTGTCCAGAGAGCCGCCCGGAGCCGCCGGGGTCATATCGACGGTGAATGTCACCAGGCAAGCCGTCGGAGTGACGTCACCCAGAGCCAGGTCGCTGAAAAAGACCGGGCCGTTGGTGTAACTTGCTGGCGACGTTTGCGTAAGATGCAGATAACGATTTGCCGTTCCCGGGAATTCATTGGCCGCCGCAGGACTTTCCCAAATGCCTACGGAATTCGCTGGCCACGCCTGAATCTGATATTTGAACTGATGAATCGCATTGGCGGCGTCGATGATCTGTTGAGTGTAGTAGTAAATATTGGTGTTGGGCGCTGCCTCCTCAATCATGGGCGTGCTGTTGGCATAATTATTGAAGTCTCCCTCGAGACTAACCACGCTGGTGCCGTTGGTAAAATTGCCGTTCAAAACCTGGACCGACATGTCCACTTCGAAGGTGATGTTGTTCGTGACGGTATTACTAAAAGGCACATCGCTGAAATTCACAAGCGGCAGCGCGCCAGCCACGTTAAGGACGAAGCGGTTACCCGTGTCAGGATCGCCTGTGGTCGGGTTGTCCCATTGAGTTCCGCTGCCGTTGACGTAAGTATATTTAAACTCCCCAGCGGCGCCAGGAGAGGCGGACCAAGTGGAGTAAGTGCCCGTATAAGGCAGGGAAATTATGTTGCCATTTTGAAGAACGGGAGTTCCTTCAGTCAATGCAAAGGTTTGGTCCCAGCCGCTGCCTTCGAACGAACCCTCGCAATAAACGGGGTCACCGATGGCGAAGTTCCCTATATGGAGCTGCTCGGCCATATCCACCTGGAAAGTGATGCTGTTCTCCACGGCAGTGCCGTCATCATCCCAGTACTGAAGTGGAACGTTCGCCGTTCCGCCATTGGCAGGAGCGGTAATGCAATAGTTGTCGCCTATGTCCTGGGCGCTGTAGTCATCAACGTAGGTGCCATTCGATTCAATGACTCTGTATTGATAAGCGATCCCGTTGCCAGGGGTGGCGCTGGTGTTTTGCGCGCTGCCGGTGTAGATTCCGTTACCGGTCGTGCTCAAGGTGTGGTTACCGGTCCAGCCATCAAACGAGCCGTTCACGGAGACCGTGTCGCCCGCGGGGATGGCAAAGTTGCTCATATTCACTTGGAAGTTGAGCGTGGATTGGGCCGATGCTGCGGCGGCGCTGAGGAGCAAAGCTCCCATCCAGAGGCCGCGCTGGATTGCTTTGGTGGATGATAGTTGTTTCATATTGTCTTTTTCGTTATGTTGACGTTGTTGGGTCGCTGACGAATAACGTAGCACAAGCTCCCATGCACCGCTACCGCATGTTTGTGCTGTGATTTTTGCCTCTCACACGGCTTCCGAGGCAGCCGGGTCAAAGACGAATTCCACCTGCTGTCACCTGTTGTAAGCTGCTGAACTGTAAACAGTTAAGCAGAAGGCGTCAGGGGCCAACTGTGAAGGAGACGAATCTTTCACCCCGGCATCCCCTCTTTTGGAAAATGCATTACGGACACCAAAAGGAGCATCCAATTTTGGATTTTAAAATTTGACTGCGATGGGCTGTCCAGATAGTAGCCTTGGGCTCAATGAATAAGAAGCCGGCCACCGGGAAAGTCGCGCCTGGCCAGGAAGAAGCCAAACCCCAGTCTTATTGGTCCTGGCTCTTGCTTGGTCTTCTTGTCGTAGTTTACATGATTGGCTTCTATTTCGATGTTCGCCGGCGGGATGCCGTCTCCTGGATGGACCCCTACTTGTATCATAGACACGCCGCCTTCCTCGCTGGCACGTATCACGGAATTGATCGTTTCACCATTCCGACCCTTTTCCCATACTGCATTGTGCCATTTCTCCTGTTTGGAGGTGGTTCCATTGCCGCGGCGCTTTGGGTGAACGTTTTCTTTTTCATCGTTCTGTGCCTGGGGATGCGCCGGTTGTGCCAGCAGTTCGAAATCACTGTTTCTTCAACGCTGGTCACTGCGGCGGTTTTGTCGTCCCCGCTCCTCATCGGACTTTCGCGGGAGCTTTACATCGAGTTTGCCCTGACCGCAATCTGCGCATGGGTTTTCGGCCTTTGGTTCGACAGCCAACGACAGGCAAGCCGCTGGCGCACAGCGCTGTTCGCCGCGGCGTTCGGCTTTGGCTTCATGATGAAAATGACCTTTCCGATTTTCTTTGCCGGCCCGTTTCTCGTGGCGGCACTTTCCCTGGTGAAGGCAAGGCAGTATGCACGGCTGTTCCGGGAACTGGCTGCCTTTTGTGTTCCCGTGGTCATCATCATGGCGCTGACGTATCTGGTTTCCAGGCGAGCATTTGCTTATTATTTCTCCGTTGGAAACACGACGATTCCCATTATGAAACTCATCGGGCCGGGGACGGTGTTTTCAGCGCCATCGTTGTTTTACTACGTGTCCAATATCTGGAAGACGATGCTTTTCCTGCTCACACCCTTGCTGCTGGTGGCGCTCCTGTGGGGGCGGTCTCGAGCGGTGCTCACCGATGGTAAGGCGGCGCTTTTGTGGGGCTGGCTGGCGGGACCAATGCTGCTCCTGACGCTGATTGAGGTTAAGGAGCCGCGGCACATCGCGCCCTGTGTCGTGCCCGCCGTATTGCTTCTCTTTCGAGGTCTTTCCGCCATCCGCCCCCCGGGGGCAAGACAGGCCATGAGCGTGGTCGTTCTGGCGGCCAGCCTCATCCAGTATCTGCTGGTGACGAATCATGTGGTGGACGCGCCTTACTATCTGGACGGGGCATCCCGATCGAACGAGATATTGGAAATGATAGAAAATGCCGATCCGGGGTGGAAACAATACAAAGGGGGCGCCCATTCCGAGGATTACGCCCACGAGTACGCCTGGAAACGCACAAAGAACATGGTGTTGCGGGGTTTCGACCCCAACATGGCGCTGTTACTGGCCTGGCGTTTCCAGCCGATGATTGTGTTCGATTTGGATCTGCTCAAGGAGGATCGCCGGCGGTTCACGGACGTTGCCTATAACCGTTTTGAAGATCTGTTCTACTTTGCAGCGTTCAACCTCTACAATCGACGCTGCCTTTGTCACAATTACTTCCGTACGTTGGAAGCGGACACGGCCCTGGACAATGCCGACTACCTGTTGGTTTGCCTGGGACGAAAGGACGCCGATGGCGAACCGATTCCGGGGTTCCACCTGGCCGGCGTAATCGGGACGGGAGCGGGCTTGGTCCAAGTTCTGGTTGCTGACAAGCCCCGTGGGCGGAGCTACCGGGCCCTCTATGCGCGGGAGTTCTTGCGATCCGGAAAAATGCCTGGCCCGAAAGACTTGGCGGCCATCTATTTCGACCTGGCGGCTGACGCCGCGTTGCGCGGGGACCTGGACGAGTTAAACAGAATCTTTGCGGAATATCCCCTCAAGCACCTGCTGGAGAACAATTTCCCGGCAGGCATGCGCAACATTTATTGGATAGATGATGATACCCGGCTCATGCAGAGGATTGTGAATTACCTGTGTGCGTACACTCCCCGGCAGCCAGAGACGGAAGCGCCTCCGAAGTGAGTATTGACAGACCTTCCCGCGCGCCGCTGCCTCACGCTTGTGCTGTAAAACCGCCCCGTAAACAGGCCGGCCACGGGCTTCTGTCCAGGATGCAGGCCAGCGGCCGAAAATGCAACGGAAGCGTCATTTGGCGGCGGCAGCCAGGCCGGCTCGGGCGGTCTGGTTTGAGGGGTCCAGGCGCAAGGTTTCGGTGAATTCCCGGCGCGCGCCTTCCGGGTCGTTGAGTTTGAACAAGGCGACGCCCAGGTTGAGGTGGCCCATGGCGTATTGTGGCTGCAAACGGACCACTTCCTGGAAGTGGTCTTTCGCTTCTGCAAACCGTCCATGCATGCCCAGCTCTCCGCCCAGCGCGTAATGAGCTTCCCAATTCGCTCGGTCCAATTCGAGCGCGCGCCGGAAGTTTTGCAGCGATTCGTCCGAACGCTTCAAGAGCGACAAGGCTTTGCCCATGGAAAGCCAGGTTTGCGGATCATCGGGCTGCAACGCCGCTGACCGGCGGTAGTCCTCCAGGGCTTCCTCCAGTTTGCCTTCCACGGCGGCGAGTTTGCCCAACTCCAACCAAGCCTCGGCGTAGCGCGGATGAAGATTCACCGCCTGGCGAAAAGATTCCCGCGCGGAGGACAACTGCCCTTGCTTCTCCAACAACTGGCCTTCTGTGAGAAACGCGAACGGGTTGCGCGGCATCAACTGCCGCGATTGCTTCCATTCCAGCGCGGCTTGCTTGATGTCCCCGGTCAATTCGAGGAATTCCGCGTAATTCTCGTGCAGCAGATAATCGTGCGGCGCACGGGCGATGGCGTCGAGGTAGATCACGCGCGCCTTGGCTGCCTCGGTTGCGTCCCTATGCCGGAGCAGGTTATCGAGCCGGGCCGACAATTCGGAGACGCGCCGGTCGTTGTTAAACTGGCTGTTGAACGGCGATCCCTCCAGGCGCCGCTGTACTGCGTGCAGCACGTTCCCCCGGTTCCGATCCGTCAGCCCCAGGCGCGCTTCGCAAACTTCCTGAGAGGCCCAGCCGCCTTTTGCCTTGGTCTGGACATCCTCCGGCAGCAGCCCTTCGGCCTGCGCCGCCCACAACCTGCCCAGCCGGTAATTGCCATCGAAATTGAAATGCACGTGCTCATAAAAGATGTCCTGCCCGGGAATTTTGCCCGGCTCAGGCAGGGAGGCCGCTGCGTCGCATAAAACCAAGCCTGGCCAAGCCAGTT
The DNA here is from genome assembly GCA_050014435.1 of Verrucomicrobiota bacterium. Taxonomy (GTDB): domain Bacteria; phylum Verrucomicrobiota; class Verrucomicrobiia; order Limisphaerales; family Palsa-1400; genus DASRLE01. Next base: position 20,959 of record JBEKDI010000029.1, read on the forward strand.
GGCGTCCTGATTCCCGTATGATCCCGTTGATGCGCGAATCGGCCCGGAAAACGAGCGCGTCGCAGTCGCACGCCTTCTGGAAACACCGCGCCGCGGCTGCCGTTTCGTTCAACTGCAAATGGCATTCCCCTTCCCGGAACTGGGCTTCGGCCATCTGCGGGTCCAGCGCCACCGCCTTGGCAAAATCTGATGCCGCCACCTTCCAATCATTGCTGAGCTCCGCGCCGCGCCCCTCCACGCACCACCGCTCGAATGTCTCCCGGTCGGCTGGCGTGAGACGGCTGGAATTGAGCGAGGCAAAGGGCGGACAATCCTTCAAGTTCACTGCCACTGTATTGAGGATGATGGGCACGCCGGCCTCGCGGCCCGCCCGCAGAATGTCCTGCAGGTTCCTCTGAAAATTCTTATAGACAACCTCCTTGCGTGGGTCGTCCGTGGCCAGTTGATTGCCGGTGAACATTTGCAGCCCTGCCCAAGCGCCCGGCTTGGCCGCCATGCCTCTGAGTTTCCGTTCAAGGTCAACGAGTAATTGGCCGACGCGGGCGTTTTGCAGAGCCAGCCCCAGGCGCACCACCGGCCAGGGCAGGGCCTTGGCGCCGAAAACCGTGGCCGCTCCAAATGGCCCGATCATTTCATTGTTCCCCATATAGACGATCCACAAGTCCCCCTGGTAGCGGGCACATTCGCGAGCGATCGGCAGGATGACATGGGAACTGATCGCGGTGATACCCATGTTAACCATCTCGAAATTGACGCCCGGATATCGTTCCCGCAATAACACCTCCAAATACCGGCTCGCCGCAAAGGCCGGCTCCGGATCCCCTTGTGCGGCCGATTCGCCAAAAACAAAAATGCGGCATGTGCCAGCGGGTTTCACCGGCTCGATCATCGTTGGGCCAGGACGGCGCGACAATTCCGGCGGAAAGAAGCGAAGGCTGAAATTCTCGTTGTTCAGCAGATAATCGCGGCCTTCCAAGCGAACTTTTTCCAACAGGCTGGTGGAGTAGCCGTAACCTGCCAGGCGCAGCGCCGCTTCCAACAGAGCCAAAGCCAGCAATGGGATGAGGAGGAGCGCCAAAATTCGAAACAGCCATTTGTGGCAGGGAGCCGGGGGCGGGGCGGCGGCTTGCTGTGCTTTAAGGCGCGATTTCAATTATGCCAACTAAGTCGCATGAACCTGAAGCGCTGGCAACCTCATAAATTGAGCGTCATCCGGTTTGGTTGGCCGAATGGCATCATTGCTGGACCGCCTCGATCAAGTAGAATTTCTCCGGCAAAGCATTCGTGTCGGTAAAGGAGGTTGTGGAACCCTGTCCCGCGAGGTTGGTGCCGATGGGTAGAAAGGGCTGGGTGAGATTGGTCGTGGCGAGGATCTCATAAGTTACGCCGGGCGCGCTGCTCCAGGAGACAATTTGGTTGTTGTTGCCCAGGGAACTGGACATCGCCAACGGCGGCGCTACCAGCACCGACACGGCGTTGCTCAAAACGATGCCGGTGCTGTTGTTGGAATAGACAAGCTGGAGATTATTGGCGCCCATCACTGTGCCCGGCGAACTGAGCGACCAGAAGTAGTAGAACGAATTCATCCCTGAGCAGGCGGGGGGATCGAAGCCCTCCAAGCGGAGGAAGTAGGAGGACAGTGGCTGTATCACACCGTTAATGGCCAGGTTGAAAAGACCGGGCACGTTTGTATCCAGGTTCGGGGTGTAGCACGCCCGGATCTGATAAATCGTATTGCTGGTCATGGTAATGATGCTGCCATTGCCCGGCGGACTGGAGAATTGCACGATTTCCTCCGGCCCGAGCGTGTTGACCGCCGCGGTGAGCATCGTGTAATGGTTGGTGTAGACAGCTGTGCCGTATTCATTAAGCTGCACGTAAATCGTGGCCGTGCCGCTCGGGGGGACCTTGTTGAACACAAAGTGGTACTCCTGCAAATAATTCGGATATTGAAGGCTGATTGAGGAGTTAGGATTGACTGGCGTGGCCGGGAGGAAAAAAGGCGCGCCATTAATGCTGTTGCCAATGCCGTTGGTTTGCCCGGTGTATATATCGTCATTAACGTGGTCCGAGGCTTGAATGTTAAAGTTGACCCCGGTGACAGTGCTGTCGGCGCGCACCACCACGGTATAATTGCTGCTGGTAATGGTCGTGCCGCCGGAGGGGTAGACAATGACGCCTCCAGGGAGCGGCCCGTCGTAGTAAAATGTCTGCAAAAATGTATTATAGACGCTGGACTGGCCAGCGCGTGGCAGGAAGGTGCGGGCGCGCAGGATGTGGAAACCGGACCGCAAACCGGTGGTCGTGTTGGCCGGGTTGAGGTCATTGTGCAACCAGACCACTGCGGTCGCGGGATTGAAATTCGTGATGGCAAATTGCGTCAGCCCGAAAAGCTTTGAGCCGGACGGCTCGGCGTAGGAAATGGGCTGGATGCTCTGGCCGGGATTGGCGCTGCCGCCGTAGGACACCCCGATTTTGTAACGCACCTGTTCGCCAGAGGCCTGACCGGGAATCGTTCCCATCCACCAGTCGATATTGCTTTGCACGTTGTCATGGTTGACCCAATTGCCCTGCGCCACCTGGGTCGTGCCTTCACCGACGCCGAAGGCGCCTTCGGGATTCGAACCATCCGTGGTGTAATAAATGAAGCAGGTGTTGATCTGAAATTGGTAGCCGATCTTGACCCAAATTTCCACGGACTGGCCGGACGTTGGATTTAACGGATACATTTGTGAAGGCGGATTTGAACTTAGCGACGTGACAGCGTTCGTGGGATCATGCCAGATCCAGTTGGCGGTCTCGTTCGTGATAGATTGCCCGAACCCGGAACCGGAAACCACGTTGCTGGAGCCGCCGATAGTGTAATAATACGTTTCCGCGCCAAGCGCGACGATGGTGTTGCTCAAAACGCTGCGGGCGGCGAATTTTTCCGGGCCGTTGCGGTATTGATACGCGGCCTGTTCGTAGCCAAGGAAGACGTCATCCGCGTAACCAGGCGGATTGTCGCGCAAGTCCAGAAAGTTGGTCGGTGCGATGCCAGCCTGGAAATTCGTCGGGCCGAGTCCCATCTGGCTGTTCAAATCGATGCCGCCGTCCAGCTTGACCAGCGTGTTGGAAGTGGAGGCGTCGCTGTTGACAAGGATGTCGAAGTTCGCGTTGGTTACGATGGGGATGTTAATGGCGTAGGTCAGATTGGAGACATTACCTTCGCCGGGGGCCATGCTTTCGATTCCGGTATACGGATTTACGCTGCCGCGCATTTTGAAGGGGAAAATCGGGCTGTAATTCGTCGGGCCATTCGTGCCGTCGCTGCGATAAACGGTGATTTGCGGTGCGGCCGCGCCGCCCTGGCGGAGGACAATGGCGTTGGTCAAAGCGTTCGCCTGGCTGGCCTGCGGCCACTGAATGCCATACATGACCCACGACATGGTGGGAATCGTGAGTTCAATCGCGCCGCCTCCCGAGGCCAGGGTCTGGCTGCCAACATAAATCAGCCGGTTCGCCGGAACGGGGTCATTCGCCGTATTGGTTGTTTGCGTCAAACTGCCTGTCGCGCCATGCACCAGGAGGTTTGTATAAGCGCGGCCGCCAGTCGGTGAAGAACTGGCCAGTTGCGTCAGCACTGTGCCGGGCGGAAAACCGACCACGATTCCCAGACCGCGCGAATTCGAGACTGCCGTGGAAGTCGTGTTGGATGGGTTCCTATAGTATCCGTCACTGGTTCTGGTCACGCCGTCATCGAATGAAATGTCGGCAGGGTCGCCGGTCATGTCATTCAGGCCGAAGAGCACCACGTCCTGCGTGGATGGGGCGTTGCTGTTGCCTTCGCGGTAGTCGTAGCGCTCGAACATGACGATATTCTGGTCGCTCCAACGCGACCACGTGCCGCCGCGCGCAAGCTGGTTATGCGCATACATGATGTCCGGCAGGGTGTTATCGCTGAATTCACCCAGGTAATTGGCCAGGGATTCAGTGGGTGTCGAGTTGGCGACGGTGTTATGATTGAAGCCATCGGCATAAACCATTGGCAACCCCTCGTGCATGAAGAAATAAGAGTCGCCAAACTCCTGGTTGGGGAAGAATTGGAAGCCGGGATCTTGCACCATCGGAAAGTTGACGGCCTGCGCTCCGCTGAAATTGCCGTTGCTGTCGCAATTGCCCTGAGACCACGTTGGCGCACTGAAATCGCGACCGTCCATGCCGGACATGGAATCGCTGTCCTCCAAGACGTTCTCGAAATAGTTAAAAAGCGGAAAGTTCTCCAGTCGCATGCCTGAATTGAGATAGTCATTGAAGTCACTGCCTGCAGCCAGTGATTGCTCTTCGTATTCGCCGAAAAGCATGGCGTCGTTGCGCGTTGCCTCGGTGTTGAACAGGCTGTTGCGATTGCCATCGGTCTCGACATAACCATTGCCGGTGACGTTGCTGCCGTAGCCGTGGACGTAATCGTACATGGCCTGGATTGCGCCGGTGTACCCTGAAAAGGACGGATCGTCCGTCTGACCGGTTTCCGCGCCAAAAAAGTCCACCGGTATCTGCTTCACCGCGTCGAGCCGGAACCCGTCGCATTTGGTCATGTAAACCTCCCACGCCACGGCGCGGCATTCATACTCGGTCACATCTTCAGCCACCGGCTGGCCATTGCCGTCGAAGGGCCGCCAACCCGCGCCGCCCCAGCCAGTGCCCAGGAAGGCGCCATTGGTGTCCATGTATAAATCCGCCCGGCCCGGAAACCGGATATACACCGGCTTATTGGTCGTATCGCCCCAAGCGGCGCCAAAGTTCCAATTGACCGTGCCCGGTTCATTGGCGAGATCGCACAAGCCTTCGAGGGGATTGTTTTGGACCTGTTCGGTATAGCACCAATCGCTGATGTTCGGCCAGTTTGAATACCCGCCGGAGACGACTTGCAGGTGAAAATCCGCCGGCAGCAAACCGGGGAAATAATTGGTCGGCTCGCCGCCCGGATACCCTGGCACAACACTTGCCCGGTGGTTCATCACGTTGTCGAAATAAACGCGGATGCCGAAGCGGTGGGCGGTTTGCACCATGTTAAGCAAATCCGATTCTGTGCCGTAAGCGGTGGCAATCGTGCCGCATTGGTTGGTGCTGCCCAAGTCAAAGGGATCAAACACATCGTAGCCGACGGAATAAGTGCCACTATTGCCCTTGGTCGGCGGCGGCAGCCACAGACTGTCGTAACCCGCTTCGGCCATTTCAGGCATCCTTTGGGTTACCTCGCTCCAAGTTTGCTGAAAAAGTGAGAGCATGGCTTCGGCATGGGCGCTCTGAACACTCAGAAACGCAAACGCAAAAAACACCCAGTATTGGACGCGACGCGGCATTGTCACACTATACATGGCGGTTTGGGTTGGGGCAACAGCATGTTTATGCGGGAATGGGGCAAAGCTCTACGGCTTGGTGTTGCGCAGGCGATAAAACACGGCCCCGGCCGAGGCGACCGGATTGATGAAAACCGTCGTCGCGTTGTTTTGGTATTGAGTGGACGGCACCTGGGACCACGACGTGGAGCTGCCCGTCACCGCCGTTGTGGAATCCAGCACCCACCAACCATAGGTGTTCGGCCAGGAAATAGTCACGAGGCCGTTGCTCTGCCAGGAAGTGAGTTGGGGCGGGGCAGGGGGTGTTTGCGAAAGAATCAACGCACTGTAAGGCCCGATGGTGATGCTGGCCGTGGCCGGCGAGCCTTGGGCCGTCACTGTGGCTGGACCGACGTTGCCATAATCCGGCCCGTAGTTGGTCGAGTCGCTGTTAAACTGAACGTACCAGACGCCCGCTTCGGGGAAGGACTGCGAGTAGTTGCTTTGGATGTTGCTGGAGCAATTGGCGATCACGAACACGTCCTGGCTGGTGTTGGCGCTGGACCACCGCCGGTAGGACAGCAACTTGTTCACGTTATCCTCCTCATATACCCTGCACTCGTTGCCTTCCAAACCAGGCGTGTAGCCTTGCGCATCGCGACGCACGTTAATCAGGTCGCGGTAAAGCTGGACGATGTAACTGTAGGTGTTGGTCTTGGTCCAACCCACGGGCCGGCTGGAATCGAATTGCTGGTTTTCCAGCATTTCCTGGCCTTCGAATATCATCGGCACGCCCGGAGCGGTGAAGGTGAAAATGGCACCAAGCGTGGAAAGCTTTCTTGCCCGCCAGCTACTGGGTGCGCTGGCATCAATCGCGGTGACCAACCGGACATTGTTGGTCCCATTCAAATCGCCGACCACATCATGCGATTCCAGAAAAACCACCCGGTTGAAACCTGCCTGGTTGTTGAATCTGGTATCGGTGGTGATGGGATAGGCAATGTCCGCCATATCGCGCTCGGAATCCAGGCTGTCGGCCAGTTGCGGGGTGAGCCATTGGTAAAAACTCGTGTCCCAAGTACTGTCGAAGCCGTAGCCTTCCACATCCTCAGCGATGCTGATGGCGCCGGTATTGGTGTGAATCATCGTGTTGATGGCGGTGATGAGATTGCCCGCGGCTGCGATGTAAGTGCCGTCGTTCGCATACATCATGGCGTTGGGCGTGTCCCAGCGAAATCCGTCCACGTGGCATTCGTTCAGCCACAGGGCGAAGTTGTCCTGAACGAAACTATCCACTTGCTGACTGTTGAAATTCGGCCGAGTGTCTCCCCAGGGCGTAATTTGAAGGTTGGTGTTGCCCTGATAAAAGTAAATGCCGCCGCCTCCGACCGAGTTGGTGCCCGCCCAGCCATCGAAGTTCCACATATCCAGATCCGTCGGCCCATAGTGATTATGGACCACGTCAAGGAACACGGCTATGCCGCGCTCGTGACAAGCCAGGACCAGGGTCTTGAACCCGTCCGGTCCACCGTAGGCATAATTATCGGCCGCGAACGGATCGGACGGATCATAACCCCAGTTGCTATAGCCGGGAAACTCCATGATGGGCATGACTTCAATAGCATTAACCCCCAGGCTTTGCAGGTAGCCGAGCTTGTTGGTGGCGTCGATGAAACGGCCCGGCAAGGACGAAGGGGAATTCGGGGAACGCGGATCATAGAAGTCGCCAATGTGAAGTTCATAGACGACCGTGTCCTCCAGGGTCGCCCGTGTCGTGACGTTGCCTGTCCAATTAAAAGCCGAGGGGTCATAGATGATGTCATTGTCGCCGGAGCCGGAGCCGGCCTGGACCACGTAGCGCGTCCTGGGGTCGTGCTTCCAGTAATTGGTGCCCAAATAATCGATGTAGTATTTATATTGTTGACCTGCGGACGCGCTGGGCGCGTCGGCGGACCAGATGCCGGTCCAAACACCGTTGCTCATCTCCTTGCTCAACGGGGTCGCGGTGGTGGACCAGCTGTTGAACTGTCCGGGCACAAAAACACTGGTGGCGTTCGGCGCCCAGACCCGGAAAGTGACGCCGACTCCATAGGAGTTGCTGTACGGCGTGGAACCCCAGCCCGGCTGGCTGGATTGGGCGGCGGCTGTGGTTGCCATACACAGCGCGGCGCAGAAGAAGACGACTACGGTTTTCTGATTGGACATAATGTTGCGGTTGCGTTTCTTCGGGTTCGTGCTCTAAGGCGCCAGTTTTATCCCGTAGAAACGCGCTGCATTGGTGGGCAGCGGATCGGTGTAGGACATGATCAGTTGCAACGGCCCAGCAGTGTTGGACGCGCCGGCTAAATCGGCCCACGGATTGGTCAGGGCGTTTCGATAGATCACTTGATAGCCTTGCCCCGGCATAGATGCCCAGTCGAGGGTGAACCCCGCAGCATTGGTCAGTGAAGCGCCCAGCACAACAAAACCGCGGGCTGGATCAAGCAGGTTGAATACGCCGCTGCCATTAGAGTCATTCAGCGCCACTGTGGGAATTTCCAGAAAGCCGCCGGGGTTAATATTGGGGCCGGTACCAGCGGGACAGCGGCCCACCAGCGCGCCGCCGTTGGTTGTCACATAGGCCGCCGCGCATAAATAAATGTTGGTGGGCATGTAGCCGAAAGCTGCCATCAGATTGATGGTGCCTTCCATTGCGCCATTGGTGGTGGTGGACTTGGCGCAACCATAGTTGGTTTGAATGCCGTTCTGATACCAACTTATGTAACTATCCTGGCTCTCCGCGGCCAGATACGGCTTGTTGGTGGAAACGGCTACCAAGCCGGCCTTGGCCCAAGGAGCGGCATTGGTCGCGCTGCCCGACAGTTGGTCGGTCACGAAAATGAAGATGTCATTTGGCCCGCTCTCTCCGGGCGACTCCGTGGCAACGTAAAGAACCGTGCCGCGCAAGGCCGCGTAAAGCACCATCGTCGAGTTTGATCCCAGCAAATAACCGGGGTAATCGAAAGCGCCATCCAGCACAAAAGCCGGGACAGTTACAGCCAATGTGTTTGTGCAAACGGTCGCGCTGGGGCTTGAAAGGCCCGCATTGTTGGAGGCGGTGATGGAATAGCAGTAAGAAGTGTCAGATGCCAGGCCCGTGTCCGAATAATTGGTGCTGGAGGTCATAACGACGGTCGATCCACCGCGTTTGACGACATAGCCGGTCGCACCCGTCGAAGCCGACCAAGTCAGATTGATTTGATTGGTCGCCGCCGGAATGACGGCAAGGTTCTGCGGTTGGGATGGCACCACCGGAGTGGTGACGGCAGGCGTGTTGGTGCAAACTGTAGCGCTCGGGGTCGAGAAGCCCACACTATTGGAGGCCGTAATCGAGTAGCAATAGGCGGTGTTCGCCGTCACAGTCGTGTCCAAATAACTTATGGCGCTGGTTTGGCCAATCGGCGAGCCGCCGCGATTGATGAGGTAACTTGTCGCGCCCGTTGCAGCCGACCAAGCCAGACTGACTTGATTCGTCTGCACTGAGGTGACGGTGAGGTTCAGCGGTTGCGACGGAACCACGGGATTGGTGTTCACCGAGACAGTAAAATTCCAGTTCGCCCCGCTGTTGTTGTCCCAGGTGCCGCTGCCGTTGTTGAAACAGCAATTCAATTGCGTCGCGTTGGTCGGATTGGTGGCGGTGTAGAGCCAGAGGTTGGACGCGCTCAGAAAAGTCATGGCCGCGTCTGGCGAGACCACAGGATTCCATCCGTTCCAACCCAGATGAATATCAACGCTCGTGGCCGAGGCGATGGGGCCGCCGACAGGGTCATATTGGATCGTGACCTGCGAGCCGGCCACCGGTGCCGCCGGCGTGACGCAGACGACGCCCTCGCATCCGTTGCCATTGCCGCTGCTGCCGCCGCCGCCCGAACCCGCGCCAACCCAGACATGCTGGATGGGTGAGTTGTAGGTGTTGCCATATGTGTCGGCCGCGGTGACGTAGTAATCCACGTAAGCATTGGTGACAGATGTGACTTGAGTGTAATAATAATCCGCTTGGTATTCCGGCGTGTAGCCGCTGGAGTTGGTGGCGACGCGCCGCGTCATGCCCAAAGTCTGCCACGCGCCCGCAAGCGGCCCGCCCGCATATGTCTTGAACTGGTCGCTCGTCGGCGGATTCGTGCCGTTGACCCGGTACATCAGGTTGACGGTCGAAATCCCCGAAACGTCGTAGGCGTAAGTCCAAACCCAGAAATCGGTGTTGGTCGCGATGGTTGTCTTGTACCCATATTGCACGCCGAAGTTTGTTGCGCCCGGATTCCACGGATGCCGTTGCGGCAGGAACACCGTCGGCGGCGTGGTGTCGGCAGTCGGATTTGCGGCGATGAGGGGATCCGCGCTTTCGCAGGCGTTCGACTGGGCAACAATGGAGCGGAGACATTCATCGCCGTTGCAGCCGTAATACATGAAGCCGCTGTCCAGGGAACCCAGATAATAATGCCAGCCCAAATCCACCGCGCTGGGCGTGCCGGAAGAACTGCCGGGGTTTTGCACCTGATCAATGACCGGCGCGACGCCGGAAATCTGTTGCGCGGACCTCACCCTGTTTTCCGTGGCGATGATCACGCGCCAGTTGTCACCCTTGCTCGTGACGCCGATGCTGGGGTCAACCACGTTGGCCCCGCTGGCTTTGGCGTAACTCGGCGGCCAGTTCCAGTTGATGAAATTCGGCGAGCCGAAATCGCCCGCGGGATTGACCCAGCCGCCGTCCTCAATGTGAACCACATTGGTCGGTGGCGGCCAATCGGAGATGAATTGCTGGATGGTCGTGGGCTCGTAGCCGTCCGAAACCGCCTCGCTGGCGAATTGTGGCACCCATTCGTTGTAGTAGGAATAGCCGCCGCCCCAGGCATTGTCGCCGTCGTGCGCGCACAAAATAAGCGTGGGTTGGGCCGGATTGTTGAGCGCAGCCATGGGCGCGATAAGCCCCAAATTCCACGTGCCGTAACTGTCCATCCAACTAAACGCTTGGTCGCTCGGCACCATAATGATTTCACTGGCCACGCCATTGCTCGGGTTCACGTACCGGGCGTGGTGCAGTTGGTAGCCAAACGGCATCACCTGGGTTGGCCCGCAACCAACCGAAATGCTGGTGCGCTGATAAGCCCCGGCCCCTTGCGCGGGATCAATCTGGTCGGCCGGATTCGGGATATCACAATTGACCCCCCCGCTGCCAAGCACAAGCGGAAAATCCGCGCACGACCGCGCCAGATGCTCGTTGGAAACCGGCGTCCATGTAATGCCATACTGGTTGAGAATCGGAATCATGTGTTCGGAGAAACAGGTCTCCGCCGGCCAGTAGCCGCTCGACAACGGGACGCTGGTGCCCCAAAAAACCTGCATCTGCCGTTGTTGAATTTGCAGTTCCATGGCCAGTGTCGCATCGCTGATCAGCGGCGCGATCGCGTGGTGATAAGTGAAGTTGACGATATCCAGACGCGGTTTGCCGCTGCTGGTCGTCCAGGTGCGCGCGGTGGAATTTTCACTGTTCCAGCCGCTGGCGTAACCGAGCTGCCCGGCGCTGGCCAGGCTCTGCACATTTTCCATCAGCGCGCCGGACATATTCATCTGCGCCCCGGCGTTCGGATACCCGAGCAGTCCGCCGACGACCGATCCCGGTTCGCCCTGGTAAGCCGCCACACGGTCGGCATCGTCGAAAATCGTCGTCAACACCTCCGGGTTCGGATCTGCCCGCCCGGCATTCTGCTGCTGAATCGTGTCCCAGGCATTTTCGTAATGAGAAACCGTGCTCGTGTCCCAGTTATTATCAATGTCCCAAGCCGTAACAATGCGCCGGTTGGGCCAGTAGATCGGCTGGTGCAAATGCCAGAGCCAGGTCGTGTGAACTCCCGTGTTGCTGTCTGCCTGGACGCCCAATGGCAAAAAAAGTGCAAAAAGACAGACCCGAATCAAGCGGTGGCAGAACTTCCTATTGAGGATATTGAACAGGGTTATGCAAGCGCGCCTCGGCGCGGGAAGCAGCCAGGCAACCGCAATAATGACGGCAAGCCCTTGGCAGAATCGAGTTTTCATGTATAACCGCTTGCCAGTCCGTTGCGATGCCAGCGCCCCACAGGGTGCCTCCACCGCCACTTCGAGCCTGGGCAATCATGCAGTATCCACCTTTCCAGCCACAAAATCTATCGCATCTTCATGCGGTAACGCCGCGCGGGCGCATCCTGGCACTGTTCTTAACGCGGCCAAACCCCAGTGCGGCTAAAGGCCCAGTTCTTCGCGTCCCGCTGCCGATGTTTCACCCTCTCCTGGAAGAGAGGGCAGGGGAGAGGAGGTCCTTTTCTCGATTCCCCACTGCCTGGCTGCTGGCATACACTTGGCACCCAATCATTTGCGACGCATCCGCCAGGGTTTTGAGAGAATCCTGCCCGTCCGCAGCATCCGGCTGAGCAAATGCGGAATTGATTGGCATGGGACCCGCCGTCCGCTGCACGCGCCGGGCTCGAGACGGGCATTTCTTTCGACGCTTTACAAATTCTGGTGCCGGGGTAAACCTCGGCTCAAGCTGTGACTAGACAACCATGAAGAGACGGGGCATCCAATCGACTGGTGTTCGCCAATGTGTAATCACTGGCATGTTATGTGTCTTGGGATTTGGCGCGCTTGCCGCAATGGACGCCGACCACCAAAAGCTGGCATCGGCGAATGCTGGCTTCGCTTTTAAGTTGCTGGCGGAGATTTCCAAGGAGCAGCCTGGCGCCAACGTATTCATTTCACCGTTTGGCGCTTTCACCGTGTTGCAGATGGCCTGCAATGGCGCAGGTGGGGAGACGAAGCAGGAAATACAACGGGTGTTGGGAACAGCCAGTTTGCTGCCGGAAGTCGTGAACGGAACCAGCCGGGATTTTGATAACTCTTTGAACGGCAGGGGCACAAACATAATCCTTAATGCAGCGAATGCCATTTGGTATCGTCGGGGAACTGCGGTTAATCCCGGTTTTATTTCGTGTAACCAGCAGTTCTTCAGCGCGACGGTTGACGGCCTCGACTTTGACGATCCTCGATCTGTCGGCATCATGAACGCGTGGGTGAGCGAAAAGACGCACGGGAAAATCACCCGCATTGCGGATGGACTCGTCAACAAGGTAACCGAAATGGTTCTGGCCAATGCCGTTTATTTTAAAGGGAAGTGGGAAAGACCGTTCGAGGTCAAGAGCACGAAGGAGCGGCCATTTCATCTGCGCGGAAGCCGCCAGAGAATGGTGCCGATGATGGAGCAGACCCGCAGGTTTGATTACCGCCGGGGTAGCGGTTACCAAGCAGTGCGGCTCCGGTACGAAGGGTGGTCTCTTGGAATGTATGTTTTCCTGCCTGATGCTGGTTCCAGCCCCGAAAAACTTTTGGGCATCATGAACGGCGACAAATGGCAGCGCGTCACTGAGCCGGGCTTCAGTGACAGAGACGGAACGGTCGTGCTTCCCAAGTTCAGGCTGGAGTACGGAGTAGAACTGAAACAGCCTTTGCAGGCATTGGGGATGAAATCAGCGTTCGACAAGGCTGATTTTTCAGGAATTTCGGAACGATCGCTTTTTGTGTCCGCCGTGCGACAGGGGACATTTATAGAGGTCAACGAGGAGGGGACTGAGGCTGCCGCGGCAACGATGCTAACCATTAATTCTGGGATGGATTTGAATCCTCCAAAGCCATTTGAGATGGTTGTGGACCGGCCGTTTCTGTTCCTGATTGTGGATGAGCAGACGAAGCTAATTTTGTTTATTGGTGTTGTGTTCGATCCAAGTGTATCTTAAACGTACCGAACTCAAGGTCTCGCCGTGACAACAAGGCTGTGAAGAGCCAGCCCAAGTTTTTGATTTTTCTTCAGGAATGAAAGGGGTCGGGTCGGTGCCAACATTTTGCCACGCCGGCCTTATTGTGGCTGTCCGATTACTCGATCCCCGCCTTTCTGGAGTTGTCTTTCCCCATGGGACTTAACCGTCCTATTCTTCCCAGCTTCTCCCGGATAGCACCACGCGCACCTCGCCTTTTTTGCGGATCCAACTGGCCTGGTTTTCGTAGGGCTACGCTCCGGCGGAGCCTTCTTCAAATGAGAAATTTTCAATGACAGATTTTCAATTCAGATTCGGCACTTCGCTTGCTCTTTTGCGTCCCTCTGTGATTATATCTCCTTGCCGCACAACATCCGATGTGCAGCCATTACCCGTCGTCCTCCTCGTCCACGATGTCCGTTCCGTCGCTCCTTCCTCCGATATGTCCGACAGGTCCCACCAGTCCGATCCACCCCATTACAAAATTAGTTTAAAATAATTGTTGCTTGAAGTAATTGCTAGGATACGGTTGTATTCAGAGTATTGTCTGAATATGGCCATAATGAAAATCTAAAACCCTGAACCACCCCAAAACTATGAACCCTCGCAACGGTAAAATCGCCCATCTCCCACGCTTCATCCGCGACCTCTTGAACAAGCGCCTCGAACTGCTCCCAACCCGCCTCCCAAATCCTCCCCTGGCTCAACGGCCTCGAAGAGGTCCAGGACATCATCAAAGAGGAATTCGAAGGCGTCGCCATCAGTGAACAGAACCTCAGCCAGTGGCGTCAGGGCGGTTTCCAGGAATGGCTCGTCCGCCGCGAGCTTTGCCTGGAGGCCGGCGACGTGACCGAGTTGGCGGAGGGCATGCAAGGAGGCGACATCAGAAATTTGGAAAGCAGGGGAGGGCAGGGACATCGTTTGCAAATTATTGGCCGGGGCTTAGGGTTATAAAAGAAAGGATTCATATGAAGAGGTTGCTTTCATCCATAGCCGCCGGATTGCTGGCGTTGGGCACCGGCTGTGCTTCAAGGCCTGTCGTCGTTGCGCCCGTAGGCCCGAATCCCAATGGCATTCAAAGCCAGGCTTCGACAGGCAGCTTGCAGGTTTTCTCCAGAATGGCCGCGCGGGACGATGACCAGAACATGGCTGGCGACGGAATCCCGATCTGGCACCAATACACCGAATACAGAATCTATCAGCCAGACGGCAAGCTGGTGAAAACGGTAATTAACTCAGTCGGACATTACAGTGACCGCGCAGAAGTGGTTGCGTTACCTCCAGGCAGCTACATGGTTAAAGCCCAGGCTAAGGATTATTTCTGGGTAAATGTGCCAGTCAGGATTGAGCCAGGCCGGACCACCCGGGTTCACCTCGACCAAAAGTGGAGGCCCCCCGGTAATGCCCCAAAAAACGAAATAGTCACCGGACCCGATGGCAATCCCTTGGGCTGGCGCGCCCCGGCGCCATAGGGGCGAATACGAACCCTGAGTCTTCCCCAATGCGGGACCAACATGCATTTATTCGCACAATGTTTGCTGTGTGGTCTGTTGACAAACGGAGGACTTACGAGGTAAAAAGCTTTTGACGTTTCGCACAATGTGTTGTTTGTCAACACGGGACACTTCAAACATTGTGCGAACTCGTTGTCCGCGCTCCGCTCGTTTGAATGTCCCTTTGGCGTTCATTTCGTGCGATTTTTGGACTTCCACGGAAAATAAGTCAATCTTTTTGTTGATTTATTTTTCGGCTGCGTTTGTAATCGTCTCATGCGTTCTATGACTTCATTCATCCTTACGGCGTTCGTCGCGCTATCTTGCACGGCAAATGCGCAAACCTTGCGTCCAAGCCAGATCGTGTCCCTGTATTCAGACGTTCCAAATAGCGGGCAGCTTTTTTACTTCAAGGACACGCGCAAGGCTACCAATTCAATCCCGCAAGATGGGAACTGGCTTGTTCCCAGGGGAAAGACTTTCATGCTCACTGAGATAAGTGCCCTCTTTGATTATGGAACCAACGGCTTAACGAACGCCCTTACATGCCCCGCCTATTTGAACATTGCACCGGAGTTCGATACGAACATGGTCGTTGCGACCTTCTTCAGCGTCGGTTATGGAATGGCAGTAAACACGACTTTTGCGACTCCAATTCCGATTCAAAGTGGCGTCACGATTTCGCACACCGTTCGGGGCAGTGGTGAAATCATCTTGCGCGGCTATTTGACTCCTACGGAATGAGCAGGCAGGCCAGAAAAACGCCAAGGGCAACGCCGAGCACTTCGATTATATCCTTCTTCTTCATTTCGGCTTTATCCTTGGCAGAATCAATTTAACCATGATAAGGCCGATTGCAAGGCCCGCCAGCGCCCAAAGGAAAAAGGTTCTCATCTCAATAACCATTTCCAATAGGCCCGGAGCCGTCCTCAGCCGGGGCACTACTATTCCCGCTTGAACCTCCAAACAAGGCTCCCACGGGATTTGAGAGGAATTGCTTTATCGCTTGCATCACTGATTCCACGCCCTGAAATTCGTTCTCAATGGATTGCACAATCCCATAAAGCACGTATAGGACATACAGTGCCAACGCCAAGAATGTCAGTGCCAGCCAATGCTCTTTAACGAATTTCACTGCGCGGAATTAGCTCCCTGTTTATAGGTATAGAGCGACCAGGCGACTGCCACGACGCCTGGCATAATCACAAAGGCGAACAGGATGGGGTTTTTCTTAATCCAGTTCATCGCTATCCGTTGCCGTTGTTGTTCGATGTCCACGGCCATGCGGTGTTCGTGAACGGGATCGCAGGCCAATAGTAGTAGATCACGAAACCGCCGATGAGGTATGCCCACCAATATTTTTTAAACTTCATATGTTTTTTCGATTGCAGAGTTTACAGTTTGTCTCAATCACCGTCAGACGGTGTTCGATTCGCGCCCAGAAGGCCGCGAAAGCTATCATGCCGCTGATGATGGCAAGTGTCTCCATTCAGCTTCCGGCATTCGCAGTGACGGCTTGCACGGCTGCATAGACCGCAGCCGCCGTGCCTTGTTTATTCGCCTCGGTTGTGACTGCCGCTTTTATGGCCGGGGCAACGGCTGGCGCAAGCCCTTCCACCGCCGAGATGACTGTTGACGCTACGCCTGCGTTTGTTGCGGCCTGCTTAGTCTTTGCCGTCGCATACCAACCAAGTGCGCCCGAGAGGGCCGTAAGGCCCAGCGTCACCCATCCTGAAAAGGGATTGACTGGCCCGGTGATTGTGGCAACGGTGTTAGCCGCCGAAAGGGCCGTCTGCAACGCCGGGGCAACCACGTATTGCGTGGTCATGGTCGTTACCAGATTTGTCTGGATGACCAGATTTGTCTGCCAATTAGTTGCAACGGTAACGACTCCAGTCGCCACATTGGTAGTATCTTCCACCATCGGCGTTGAGACGGCTACGGTCTGCACAATCGGAGCCGGGGCATTTGTGGTGATGTTCGCATGCAGGAGCGGGGGTGTGCCGGATGATGTTGCGCAACCGGTGAGAACGGCCGACGCCGCCAATATTGTCAAAACTTTTTTCATTTTCATTTGTCGTTAACTGTTGTTCCCTTGTTCCGCTTTGCGCTCCCTGCCGCGCAAACCGGGAAACGATTTTCCAATCCAGCAGATTTATACAGCCGGAGCCGGAGCCGGTGCCGGAGCCGCAGCCGCAGTGGCAACGCCCCCTGCCGCCGCAATCGCCGACGCCGCCTGTTGCTCGAGCGTTTGCTCCTGGACGATAGCCGCTGGCGTGGTCTGCGTGTCCACGTTCGTCAAACCAAATTTCGTCACAAACCAATTCAGCAAATCGGTATCGCTCCAGTTCGCGCCGAGGGCCGTCACGTCCGCGCCCGAAATCGTTTGCTGGATTTGCCTGGCTTTGCCCGCTTCCGGCTGAATCGTGAGAATCACGATGATCGTGCCGGCTGCCATGTCGTATTGCACACGCGCAACGCTTGCCGTGCCCGTCACGTCCACCACTGTTGTCAATTGTCCCGAGATGTTCATGTGTTGAGATTGTCGTTTATCCAGCCGATATCCACCATTGACGTATAAAAGGCATTTAACCATTCGCCAATGGTCGTTAACGAGCTTACGTCCGGCGGGCCCGGCTCAGTCCTGTCGCCCATTGGTTGCAGCCCAGGTCCGCCAGCCACGTTTCCATAATTGTCGACGATAGTTGTGAGCGTTTCGCCGCCGTCGGTTGAGAGGCAAAGCCCATTGGTCGCGTCGAATATCCAGCCAACCGTTGCAGCCGTGTTGACTTGGAATTGGCGAAGGGTGAGGCCGTTAGGGTCTCCAAATATGCATGATAACGAGGGACTGCCCGCCGTCCCATTGTCAAGAAACTCCATGCACCAATCATCGCTATGGATGGGGTCAATGACTTGGAATGGCAGGATACCGTATCCCGCGCCCGCTGGCGTTACGTTTGTGCCGTTGATCATCATTCGCTTTGACTGAGGCATCCCAAGAATGCCCGAAAGTTTCCCGCGCCATTCTGATTCGGCAGGTTGATTGAGATTGAGTCGATTTGTGCGCTAATTCGTATCGGCTGCAAAACTTGTGTCCCATACGCCACGCCGCCAAAATTGGCAAAACTTGGGAAATTGACCATGATGGCATCGGTGTAATCCGTGCCTCCGCCAACTAGCACCGTGACGGCTGAAGGGCCGGGCGATGGGAGATTCGTGCCTGCGCAGATGGGTAACGAGCCTACTGGCGTGCCCTTGTAACTGAGGGTAATTCCGGGTTAATCGCTTGGACGGATTCGGAGGGTGCATTTTGTGGAGTATTTTCAGTCATATGAATAACATCAGTCTGCCGAATTTTTGGGGGATAGAATCGCCGCCCAAACGATTAACACGAAAATCCAAATTGCAATTAAATGGTGCATATTCAATTATATTCAAAAATGTTGACTTCCAACGGGTTACAAATGCCCGTCTGAATTGTGTCACGTGCCAACCACTCGGCCATTTCGGGGCATTCATCCTCCAAATCTTCGATAAATCCCGTCGATGGATTGGCGGTTTCCTCCTGTCGAATGAAATACCGCTCATTTAATCGCCACAATTCCTTCTGCATGGCCCTTTTTTCCACCCATGAGCAGCACAATCCCGGATATATGTCGTTCAGGCCCAGTGCCCGGCCCCAAATATTGGTGGAATGGAAGGCCCAGCGGCAACCGATTGCTTCCGCGGCTTGCTCCGGGCTTTCGATGCCCACCAGATGAAAGAGTTGCTTGGTCTTGAGCCGCCAAGCCGTAGATCGGGTGCTCGCCCAGCCAAAGCCATTCGGCTTGAGTTGCGAGCCGTTCCAGCCGAGATAACGCACCAGCCGCTTGCCCTTGTCATCCTTCAGGCGATTGCAGACGTTTTTTTCGATGTATTTCGCCACGTAAGCCGCCACGGCTGGGCCGCTCTTGCGTATTGGCAACGTTTCCGCCCGCCCAAAGCCATATTCGGGCAGGATGCCCCGCAAAAGTTCCCAAACGGCGCGTAATCGCTTGGAAACGCTTCGATAATCCCTTCTGTCAACCTGGCCAAAGTCAAAGCCCGTCCGTATGTCTGGACGGCCTTTCAGGATGCCCAAAACATGAAAGTGGACACCCCTATCTTTGTGCCTTTCGGTTACGACTATTGCCCGCTCGAATATGTCAGGGAGAACGCGCCGATTGAGATTGTTAAAACGCCTGTTGGCTTCGTCAGAATCGAAAACTTTCTGGAACTGCCCGTCCCGGTCTGTATCGCCGACGGTGAGCGTGAGAAACACTGTGCTGTCAAGATCGGCTTCCGCAATCATGCGTTCCGAGTTGAACCGGATGGCGTAGGCCGTCTTGGCCTGCGAGCCGTTCAGCATCTTTTCAACAAACTCTTTTTGTTCCGGGGTGTGCGCCGCCCGGATTGCATCGCACTCCACTATGTCCGGGGGAAGTACCGGTACCGTCAAAACATACTCCCTCACAAACCTTTGGCCGGATGTCGAGATGAGGTTATTCACAGGCCGTCTGAATTGTGACTCTTAGACAAGGAAGGGGGAGAAGCTACACGCGGCGGATTGAACACGCTAGAACGCAACTCGCCAATTCTCCTTCTAAGCGCCACAGACATTTTGCCGCCGAGATACGCTACAGCCGCCTTGCAATCGCAGTCAGGAACATCGGAAGCATCTATACAGTTGTCAGATATAATCCCCGCGTCTTGCAAGACGTTCATGGCGTCCGTTTCAGTCCATCGGGTCTGGTGATCAATAAGCCAATCAAGAAAGGCATTCATGCGGGGATTCCGGCTTACGCCGGGAAACGATTTTCCAATCCAGCAGGTTTCACGGGCAGACCGTGACGGTCAAAGAGAGTCACCTTGCCCAGTTGCCTTTCCGCCGTTTCCAGAAACTTCAGGCAACGCAACGCAAGATCGACGGTGACGAAATTCCCGCCGCTTGTGCCGTCCCTGACAAACGTCAAATGAAACGGGCCGCGCCGGTTTGTGCAGTCGCATTTGAACGTCTCACCGCAAAGCGGACAGGCCGGGGGGGCATGTTTGACAAAGGCGAGGTTCACTTGAGCGTGTCAGCCGTCAGAGAGATTGAATCGCTAAGGACGGTCTTTTTGAACTTGACGCTTCCCGCTTTAAGGAACGCCGCATAGCATCGGATAAGTTTTTTTATAGTGGTTTTTTCGCGTTCAGCCGAAGCCGTGAGCTTGATATGTATAATCATAGCCTAATTACGAGTGTTGCATTCGAGGAAACGGCAAAAAGCAATCGCCCGGCCCAAACGGAAATCAGGGTCTATACCATTTGTGGACAGGTCTGCGCTTCCGTCTAGGCCGGGGCTTTCTGCTGTTTTTGGCTTACCGGGTGTTTCAAGTCCGGCAAGATCGGACTCCTTGCGGAGAAATTCTAAGGTCGGCTGAACAGTCCAACCGGGCACGTTGCGATGCAGCACGAAGAACCACTGCGAAACACGCTGGCGGGACACGCCGAGATGCTCCGCAAGCCGGGAAGCCCGCCCGCGTTTCTCGAAAAGCCATTGCGACACGTCTTGACGCCACGCGAGAAAGGCCGCTTGCCGCCGTTCATCCAAAAAGAGCTGGTTTCTGATTTCGGATTCTCGCAGAGCAGCCGGAACCCGTCTCACCGCCTTTTGCGAAAGCCTGCCCGTATCTTCGCACAATGTTTGTTATATTCAGTGAATGTCGGGCGAAGTCGAGTGGTCTTGATCTTTGAGTCTTGCCGCACAAATTGCAATTATCCGTAAGAAGCCGTAAGAAGCCGGAATAACCCGTAATTCAAGCACTTACGGAAGATTAGACAGGTGGTTAAATGCGACAGTCCATAACGCCCCCGATAATCTGATACGGCTGGCATGTCCAAACCGAACACTCAATAAATCAATGGCTTATAAAACTTGGACACCGCCGCAGTCGCAAATCATGCGCAAAAACGAAAGGTCGGGGGTAGGAGGCGGTTTTCGGCCCAAAATCAAGACCCAGCAGAAGTTGCCTACCGCGTTTTTTGACCTGATTCGCTTGGCGGTTTTGGCCTGTTGCAACGGCATTTCAACGACCCTGAAACGGCACTGCAAGCGCCCTGCCTGCCGCGCCCGATCTGGCCCGATCTGGCAGCCCCGATTTGCCCCACCATATACTTACTATATGCCAAAGCGTGACACCCGCCCAGCCCGGCCCGATCCAGGCAGCAAAAAGGCCGAGAAAAATCCCGGCCGGGTTTGCGAACCGCCGCACTTGTCAATAATCCCCTGCCCCACCCCGATCAAACACCCGATGCCCTGCCAGCCCCGCCGCTGCGAAGCCATTGCCTCATTACCTGTTGGCGGTGAGTCAAATACTTGAAAACAAACTCGATGGACCGCCCTTTAAGCCGCGATTTTTCAACCTCATCACAATCATTGAATAAGCTTGTAATCCGATTCTGAAGGCCCGCTAATTCAGTGAGCAATTGAGCATCCTGGAGAAAATTTTTGGACGCAACGATACGCCTGAAGTCTGCCGTCTCCTCCTCAAAGTGCGCCAGCCTGGCAAGCGATGCTTTGCGCGGCCAACCCTTCCGCCCGGCTGCCTCTTTCCGCGTGGCAGGAATGAAGAGCCTTTCGTTGCTTTCCACAAGCCGGATGAACATTGAGCGAGTTTTTTCCTCTTCCGTCTCGGTTGACTTTACCGCAGCCCCGTCCGCCGCTCCTTTTTGTTGTTGTCTTATTCCGTTGGTTCTGTTACTGTTTTGTCCGGCCTGTTTTGATGCGTGTCTTTGTTTCATACTTTGATCGTGTTGGACGGGTCTTGCCTCTGGCGGTGTTAAGAGCACTGCCAGGGGATTTTTGTTGTTTGGCTTCAAACGCTGTGACCCATTCCAGCGCCCGAAGAGTCATTTCGGCGGATGGCTTTGTAGCGCCATTGATCCACTGGGAAATTGCCGCGTGCGATACGCCAAGCAGACGCGCCAGCGCCATTTTAGCGCCGCGCCCTTTCGTTGCCTTGGCCAATCGGACGCGAAGAATGTTCCAAAGAGGCTTATCCGCTGAACTCATGGAGTCAACCGTAAGCGCAACTTACAAAACCGTCAAGGGATTATTTTTCGCTCTAATGAGGCCAGCCCAAATGGAGGTAGGAGAAACTCTCCCGGACTCCCTTATTTAATCTTCCCATGTCGCCCGTTTGCGGACGCCGTTCACAATGCGCGGATGATATGGGCCCGCCCGATTGACCTTTATTGATTCTGCGAGCTCCCAGTCCAATCGTTCAACGCGGCGCGCGAGAAAATCAGCATGATCTCGAAGCCGTTGCAACTCTTGTTTGCGCTGTTCGATTTCATCTGGCGGAATGAGTATAAATCTGGACTCAGCTTTGAACATCCGCCCGCGCCCTTCCAAAATGAAACGCTCTTCCACATTCAGACAGGCGATCCACTTTTCCAGCATGGCAGGTGTTGGAACTTGATTGCCGTTCTCTACGGCCGCAAAAGTCTGCTCTGGAATGGCTGCGAGACGTGCGATGTCAGCAACCTCCATGCCCTCCAAGTGCCTGGCCTTAAGCAGCCGCCGACGCATCCCATCATCGAATTTGATCTCTGGCCAGCGTGCCACGCCCTCAATCAGCCAGCCGTGATCCACGTTCAAAACCGTGGAAAGATGAATCCCCACGGCCAGGGCGGGCAGTGTCCCCTTGAGCAGCCTGGAGACAGTTGGCTGCGATATACCCACCGCCTTTGCCAATGAACGCTGCGTAAACCCGGACTTTTTCATGGACTCGGCGAGCCGGGCTGCGAATTGCTTGTTCTGCATATTTTGCTCTCCAAAAATAATTCAAATTATCTGTTGACGTGAATCATAAGATGATTCATACTGACCCCGTGACTGTAAGGCATAACGAATCGCAGGTCAAGGGAAAACGTATCACGGTGACAGAATGCGCCGGACTGCTTGGCATCCATCGTGTGTATCTGTCGAATGTAATCCACGGCCTGTTCTCATCAAAAAGGCTCATGCGTAGGATACGGAAGGAATTGACCCCGGACCAACGCGCCGCGCTTCGCAAAGCTCAGTCAAAAACTGAAAGTCGCCCGTCCAAACCCAAAATATGAATACTACCCAAAAACGAGGAAATTACCCCGGCGTGCCGGGCGCAACCGATGGCCGCACTAGCGGCGGCCCCGTAAACGATGGCCCAGCCAATACCGGACCAGCCGATGCAGGCGCGGGCGCGGCCAATCTGGCCGCGAACTATCGCTCGCCGGTCGCAACGCCCCCATCCGGCCCGCGTGTTGCCTGCGACGCAGGCGCCGCAACAGGCGTCAATGGCCAGCCGCCCCCGGCCAAGTCGGTGGCGCAACTGCAAACAGAACGCCTGCTTGCGCAATCCCCGCGCACCATCGGCCAGCAACTTCAAGATGGCTGGCGCGAACATCCCGAAACCCATCCGGGCGAAAAGTTTCGCTGGCCTCCTAGAAAATAATCTCAACCGCCATCCTCCCAAAAACAAATAACAGTCAAAAACATCCTCCTATGACAATGCCAGCAACACCTGAGAATGAATCCGAATTGATCTTGAACCGCACTCGCGCAATCACTGATATGCGTAGCGCCCATCCTCATTGGTCTTATGCCCAAATCCGCAATCAGGTCCGTCAACAGCATCCAGAATATTTCGGCCTTCCGTCGCGTAGCGAAGCTGCCGCCAGGGAAAGTGCAGCCGCTTCAACCCGCAACCGCGCCCTCGATGCGGGCCAGGCGAACAAAATTGAAACATCCATCGAGGAACTGCGCCGCAAAAACAAATCTTTGACTTACGCGCAGGCACGCGAGCAACTGCGCCGCAGTAATCCTGAACTTTTCGGACTGTGACGGTGAAATCCCTACAGACTCGCGCGGGCAGCGCTGCGCCGGATGCGTTGGCTGGTCGTTTACTGATTTTCAGCCAGCCACGCATCCCAGTCCCCGACGAACTGCGCCGGGAAATCCTGGAAACCAAGGCCAGAATTGAGAGTCAGAAGCCCGCCACGCTGGCCGATGCTGACCCGGTTCTTATCTCAATTTATTTTCATTGGAGCGAGGAAATAGCCAAGCTGACAAAGGCCGCACTGACACCGCTTGCGGTGCAAGGCGTTGAGGTTCCACCGGCAACCGTCAAATGCCAGGCACAGTTCGTTGTTGAATACTTTGTCCGCGATTTTCCCACCTGGAAGCCTGCTACGCCAACCCTGATTTCCATGCTGTTTTCGATTTTTGACCGTGCCTTGCGCGGGCAAGTGAACCTTTGGGCGGATGAACCCGCCGAACAGCCGCCGCCGCCCCGGCGCTGGTCAATGCGATGGTGGAAAAATGTCCTGAAAAATCCCTTTCGCGCCCGTCTGCATTCGCTGGCCGGCGGCGATCCCAATGGCGGCCCGGCCCGTGTTTCTGTTATTGTTGACGCGAGTCCGGGCCGCTCATCCTTTTCCACGGCCAGCACTTCGCAAGGCACTGGCGACAATGACACCACAGTTTGCCGATAGTGGAATCAATGCTGAACGTGATTGGCGTGCTGCAAGACTCCCGGATTGGCCATTACGATCTTGCAGCGGGTGTGACCTATTCCTATTTCCCTAAAAACTGCAACCTCTCTTTCAACGATCACGCGGTTGTGATCATCAAAATGTTTGCCGATTTTGGGCTGCCTGATAATCCGCCACTTCCACCGCGAATATGACCCCTTCGATCAATCCATCGCGGTTTGCTGGCGTCGATCCGGCCAGCTTGGCACAATCAGCCAGCCCGGCGCGAATCGCCGCTGCAACGCACTTTCAAGGCGCTTTCTGGGCTATTGAAACGCCGTTTCACAAGACACTTTCCAGTCCGAAAAACACCGCCAAATTGAGCGCCGGGAAACCCTTGGCGCTTTCGTTCTTTGGGGCGGGATAGGACTGGCCGAAAAGTTGAAAATCTGACAAGCCGCGCAAATGCGGCCCTTTGCGTTTAGACTCGCCTTTTGGACATTGGACATGCAACACTGTCGCAAATTATGGGTTCGCTTACATTCCTTTGCCGCGGGGGGATGATGAGGGATCGCCGGATGCCGACCTTAAGTCGCGTGCGGATGATTTTATGGCCTATCAAATTCTCAGTCTTGAAGCTGTGGCGGAGTACTTGCATCTGACTCCCGCCGATATCGAGCAGCGCGTCAAATGCAACGAGATCCCGCACGAGAAGCGTGGGCGCAGGGTCGTGTTCTCGAAGGACGATATCGATCTTTGGGCTTCCCAACACCTCCTCCGCCTTCCCGGCCCGCGCCTGACGGAGTATCATCAAAAATCGACCCGTGGCACCCGCCAAATTTTGCCGCACCAAACTCTGCTGCCGGAAATGATTCAACCTGACTTCATGGCCCCTGCCCTGCACGCCAAAACGAAGTCGTCCGTTGTGCATGCTTTGGTGAAGTTGGGGGAAACGACTGGCCGATTGAACAATCCCAAGGATTTGTTGGCCAGCTTGGAAGCGCGCGAGGCCCTTTGTTCGACCGGCATGCCGGGCGGCTTTGCCTTGCTCCACCCGCGTGTGCCCGACCCCTATCTGTTTGAAAGTTCCTTCATTCTCCTTGGTCGCTCGATACAGGAAATCCATTTTGGCGCCCCCGACGGCAAGCCAACGCAGTTGTTTTTCCTGGTGTGTTGCCAGGATGATCGGTTGCATCTGCACACCCTCGCCAGGATTTGTCTCATGGCCAAGAAAACGGCCATCCTCGAACAACTCCGCCAATCGCCCGATGCGGCCTCCATGCATGCCGCCCTTCTGGCCGCGGAAGAGGAAGCACTGGCCGACACAAAATCCTGAGGCAGATTCAAACCCAAACGAACGAGGGGAACTTTTGCTGAAGCGCGTTTTTGAGCTTGGGGTAGCTGTTGGCTTTGAAAGCCGGCCAATTAAATGTTGAGTCTATCCGTTTGCCGTCGGGTGTACAGAGCCAAAACTTGACGGGCAACCGTCCTTCGCAGATGTGCGGATGCTCCTTGAGCGCGAAACATTCGTGAAGCTTCATTTGTAAGTCCGGGGAATTTGGTTGGCCGTCTTCATCGCGTGGCTGATCGGGATAAAGGAGTTTGAGCTTTCGTCCATCGGGCCAGACGACCGACTGCGGCGCAAGCTCATTGATCCATTCCAATCGTTCCTTGCCGATTTGTTCCAGGAAAAGATCACGCAGAGGCGTGGCTTGCGCTTCTTTCACCAGAGTCAAACCGGCAAAAGCGCGCGCCAGAAAATCCAGGACAAAAGCCGAATCGGCCGGCGGAACTTCGAGTTCGGGCATGACAGCGCAGACGACGTTTATTCGCGCCATCAACTGCTTGATTTCATGATTGAAAAGCGGCAGTTCGAAATACTGCTTGGCATAAGCCTCGGCCAAACAGCGTCCAGACGCGACGGGATCCACGTCGTGGTGATGTTCAAAATGGATCACCAAATCATAGAAGCGAACCAACTCCACCGCGCTGACTCTTTTGTGCGTGCGGTCGAACAAATGCTCCACGCGGCGGCTGAGCTGGCCTGGGAACATTTCCTCGATCCATTCCCGTTTGACCGCGGTGGCCAAGCTCAACAAGGTCAGTATGCCGGTGCGGCCAGCCACCTCGCGGATGCTGGACGCAACAAACAGCGGAGAATTTTGGACAACGCTTTCGCGAACCAACGTTCCGGAGCGCCCTTCCGTCAAGTCGCAGTCCAGAGTGCCTTGGTCCCGCCGTTTGCAAAGCTGGTCAATGAACCCCGCCATGATGCAGCGCAGTAACGGGTCTTCCCCGCCCTTCGGCCTTGCCTCGCCGACGCCAGTCTCATTCAGGCTCTGTTCCCCGGCGCCCCCTCCCCTGCCCGCCTGCACGATTTGTTCATAGACCTGCTGCACCTGCCGCGCAATTTGCGCATGGACGCCGTGGCGCCGGCACCGTTCCACGCTGAAATTGTTGTTCCGGGCAAACTGATAGGCCCGCATCAGCGTGTAAAAATCCGAGTCGGCGCTTGCCTCAAAAAGTTCGCGCGCCTCGGCCACATGCTTGTCGTCCCGGCCCAGCCGCACCAGCAAATCGCGCCCGCTGACCAGGGACGCGCACAAGGCCGCCGCGGGAACGCAACCTTGTTTGGCCGCCTCCACCAGCATCCGCGAATAACGGGGATGCATCGGCAGCCGCAACATCTGCCAGCCGATCGGAGTCATGTCCGAGTTTTCGTCCGCCCCGCCTGTTGCCTGCCCAGAGCGAAGCGCGCCCAGGATGCGCAACAGACTCTCGGCGCGTTCCACCGCCTGCGGATCAGGGCGGTCCAGCCAGTCAAACCGCGCGGCGTCCTTGATGCCGAACGAATGCAGCAGGAGGACCACTTCCGCGAGATCGCTTCGTTGGATTTCAGGAGTATTTCGCTCCGGCCTGTTGAGATGGGCGCTTTCAGTCCAAAGCCGGTGGCAGACGCCCGGCGCGGTGCGGCCTGCCCTGCCCGCCCGTTGTGCGGCGGAGGCACGGCTAATCGGCTCGATAAACAACGTGGTGATGCCCCGTTCGGCCTCATAACGGGTTACCCGGGCCAAACCACTGTCAATCACATGAACGATGCCGTCAATGGTCACCGAAGTTTCGGCGACATTGGTGGCCACCACGACCTTGCGCAAAGGATTCGGCGCAAAGGCGGTGTCCTGTTCCTCCGGCGGCAATTCCCCGTGCAGGGGGATGAAGGCGAGGCGTTCGCGCGTTTCGGCGGCGCGGCAAGCCCCGATGGTAGCATTGATTTCGCCCATCCCGGGCATAAAGACGAGGATGTCTCCTTGCTCGCCGGATTGGGTGATTTGCGCAACCATGTCGGCGGCTTGCTCTGAAACCGGGCGTTCGTCGTGCAAAGCGGCATGGCGAATCTCCACTGGAAAGGCAATTCCTTCGGAAACCAGCACGGGGCATCCACCCAGATATTTTGCGACTGGCTCCGCCTCCAGCGTGGCGGACATGACCACGATTTTCAGATCGGGCCGCCGCGACTCCTGGAGGCGCTTCGCCAGGGCCAGGGCCACGTCGCTCAGCAAATTGCGCTCATGGAATTCGTCGAACAGGATGACGCTGATGTCGCGCAAATCGGGATCGTCCTGAAGCCAGCGCAGCAATATCCCCTCGGTCACGAAGCAAATGCGCGTGCCAAGGCTGGTGCGATCCTCGAAACGAATCTGGTATCCGACTTCGCCGCCGAGTTTGCAGTCGCGTTCCCAGGCGACGCGGGCCGCCACGGTGCGGGCGGCAACGCGGCGTGGCTGCAAGACAATAATGCGGCCGGGACATGCGCCGGTGTCCAACAACATTTGCGGCACCTGGGTCGTTTTCCCGGAACCGGTGGGGGCAACCAGCACCAGGCGATGATCGGCTTGGAGCGAGTCAATGATTTGGGCATGAACCTGCCAGATCGGGAGGGAAGTTTGCACGAGACGAGAGAAACACGCCGCTTATCTGCGGAGCAGCAACAATGCCGCCAGAACTATTATGGACAGCGAAAGCATCAAACCCGAGGGCATGAATTTCCTTCCCTTGGCAAACCGCACGCCAAAGACCAACGCCAGCAGACCGACGAGGATCGGGGCGATGGGATAGAACGGAATCGCATTCAAAGCGCATAAAGCCAGCGGGAGAGCGAAAGCAGCCGAGGTGATTAGTGAGATTTTGCTCCCCGCTTTCAGAAAGCCCATCAAGCCCCCGGCCAGGAGCAGAACAACATAGACCCACAAGACGATGACAGGTGCATTCGACGACATAACGGTGAAGTGTCCTTCAATTCGGGCGCACATCCAAGCTCAGAATTTGGCCCGGCTCGCATTCGGCGATCACCTCCATGGGGCGGCAGCAGATTTCGCAGTCGGTGGTGAAACGCTGCGAGGGCTGGCTGGTATCGATCACGACTTCAAATTCCTGTCCGCAAAATGGGCATTGAATGTATCCAGATTCCTGCATAAAAGCTGAGGCGCACCCGGAATGCGGACAGGCTCATGGCAGGCGCGCCGTTGACAGTTTCGCGCCGGGTGGGTTAACTGTCAAATCAGTGGCACAACGGATGCTTTATAGTTTGGGTGGCTGATATGAAATCCGCAAAAGTCGAAAGACCTGAAACTGGCCGGGATGGCCAGCTTCTTCGGGTGTTGCTCGTGGAAGACTCGGAGGTTGACGCCGGGTTCATCGTGGGCCACCTCGAATCCAGCGGTTACAACGTCCATCACCAAAGGGTCCACAACGGCGCCACGATGGAAACAGCCCTGGACCGGGAGCAATGGGATCTTGTGCTCTGCGATTACACGCTGCCCAGTTTCGATGTCGCCCATGCCATCGGTTTGCTGAAGAAAAAGAAGCTTGATCTGGCTTTCATCGTCGTCTCCGGCACCGTCGGGGAAAAATTGGCCGTCGAGGTAATGAAGGCGGGGGCGCACGATTTCATTGTGAAGGACAATCTGGCGCGGCTGGCCCCGGCCATCGAGCGGGAATTGCGGGAAGCCCAAGGCCGAGCCCAACGCGCGGTGTATTTGGAGAAATTGACCTACCTGGCAGCCATCGTTGATTTCACAGGAGAAGCCATTATCAGCCAAAACCTCGATGGCATCATTACCACTTGGAACGCCGGCGCATGTCAACTATTCGGATATGCGGAAGCGGAAGCTGTCGGACATTCCGTGTTCATCATCGTTCCTGAGTCCCTGCGCGCCTCCACGCTGGAAATCTTTGAGCAGCTTCGGACCGGCAAACCGATCGAACCCTTCGAGACGGTGCGCATCCGCAAAGATGGCGTCCAGGTCGATTTGCATCTGGCCATGTCTCCGATTAAAGGCGCGGACGGGCAGTTGATGGGGGCTTCCTCCATCGCTTACGACATCACCGAGCGCAAAAGGATTGAGGCCGAGCGCACCAAAATGATCGAGCAGTTGAATGAAACGTTGTCCAAAGTCAGGACCCTGAGCGGGCTGCTGCCGATTTGTTCCAACTGCAAGAAGATCCGGGACGACAAAGGCTACTGGCAGAAGTTGGAAACATTCGTCCACGAACATTCCAACGCCGAGTTCTCCCACTCCATCTGCCCCGACTGCATGGAGAAGCTTTACCCCGATTTCTCCAAAAAGAACCAATAAGCGCCTCCACTAATAGGACGCATTACTTGCTAAATCACCAAACGCCGCAAGAGGCAGTATGTGCAACGGACCGATTCCCGTCGTGTAGTTCTTAGGCTCCGTAAAAACGCGAGGAGTAGGATAAACAATTTGAACGTCTTCGATAAATGCACGAAATAATCCAACAGCAACTACCTGCATTTTGCTCCCTGTAGGAGAAATTAATAACCTATCACGCACTCCGTGATTCCCATAAGTCCTACAAAGACAATCGAGTGTCTCTCGATAATCAAGTGTAGAGGTCTCAAAATGCTCCTCTCGTTTTGATACAGCAGCAAGCGTGTCGGAACCGATATCACAACCTAATCGAGTATCAGAAACTGCTTCAGATATTGTGTTTCCGATATGATTGAGCCTTACGATTGCATCAGTCCTCCACCGATTTTCATCGTCAGGGGGAACACCATGAATATAGGTATAGCGCGATGGCTGTAATTCCTGCCTCAAGGCAATCAATTGGTAAGTATTGAAGGAAGGAAAATACACAAGCCTGCTCTGATTTGCCCCAAGCGAAGCTGCAGACAATTCGGGAACAATTGTCACCTCGAAAACACCAGAAGAAAGAAATAGCGCTGCAAACATCGGGTCTCGATCGCTTTCCAGAATAGCGCTTTCAACCTCCTGCCGTGTTGGGGGATAGCACGCTGCCTGCGTATACGTGATGAAACATTCTCTAAGTTTCTGACCAGAACCTACCACAGCAACAATTGTTTGCACAATCAGTAAGCGTGACATGCCGGAAATGTCGAGGAACAGGCGGTGGGTTGGAACACCGAGTGTTTCAAGCAACATGCGACCGAAACCTGCCGGATGTCTCCGATCGTATGTTACGCGCTCATATTGCAATTCTGATTCCTGACAAATGCTGATCAATTCATCAATGCGGTTTTCGGCATAGAAAGGCAGATATTCAATGATTAAAACCTTGAAACCTGAACCCCTTCGGATTGCAGTGCGGAGAACTTCTAGAGTTCGCAACTCGAATCCTGCACACACAACCAGTACATCCCCGGTGCCTATTGCGACACTATCAAAAGGCTGTATTGACTGTTTAGCTAAGCTTACCAGTTGTTCGTCTATACGTAGGATACGCTGCATTTGCTAGGAGAGTTAGGTTAGGGAAAGTTGTCCATCTTCCCCTTCGGCTGCATCGTCGCCGTCCTTTAGCCTAAACACTTTTTCGAACTTGCCCGGATCAATGATCAGGAGTTCGAAGTCTGCTGGTTCCAATTGAAGTGAATCGCGGGAACTAAATGTCAAATTGAAATGTGGAATTAGGAATCTTCGGAGGAACAAACGAGGAACGACATCTCCCCGGCGACTCTTTCCACGAAAATCCTGAATAAAAACAGAGTACCGCAACAGTTCATCATATACTGGACAGTGGAACGTTCATGCAGCCTTTTCCAGTTCAAGGATTTCAGCGTAGCCGCAGCGGGCGGGGCTGATTTTGGTTGCGAGGAATTTCTTGAGGGTAACGCTTTCGGGTGAAC
>JBEKDI010000030.1:0-51269 GCA_050014435.1 Verrucomicrobiota bacterium
ACTGGCAGAACGCCTTTGGGCTTTGCGGTGCTGCACAACTACAAGGACTTGGCCGAATTACTGCGCAAGCACGGCGGTCTCGAGTAAATCACTGGAAACCTTGATTCTTATTTTCCCCTCAGCCAGGTTGGGAATTTTTCCCCGGCCCAAGTCTCCGCGATGTCCTGACGGCGGCGGACGACCGCCGCCTGCCTACCGTGGACCAAAAGCTCGGTCGCCAGCGGACGGGCGTTGTAATTGGAAGCCATGACAAAGCCGTAAGCCCCGGCGCTGAGCAAGGCGAGGCAGTCTCCCTGGCCAACCCCGGGCAACAGGCGGTCTTTGCAAAAGAAATCCGCCGACTCGCAAATCGGCCCCACCACGTCGGACGGAATCAGTTTTCCGTTGCGATGAGCGACGGGAACGATTTCATGATAGGAATCGTACAAGGCCGGGCGGATAAGGTCATTCATGGCGGCATCGACGATGACGAAGTTTTTGCGCCCGGTCCGTTTGACATATTGCACTCGGGTGACGAGGATGCCGGCGTTGCCAACAATAAAACGCCCCGGCTCGACCAGGATTTTCAGGTTGAGCGGTTTGAGCAAAGGGACCAATCGCGCCGCGTAAAGGGCCGGAGTCAGGATGCGGCTGGCCGGGGCTGATTTCCACCAGGCGTCCGACCCGCTGGCCAGGGCGGGATCATAGACGATGCCCAATCCCCCGCCGATGCTGAAAAATTCCAGGCCAAAGCGGTCGGCCAGGCGCCTCACCACCGGCAGGACTTTCTTTACGGCCTCCTCGAATGGCCGGGCGGTTGTCAACTGCGAACCGATATGCATCTGCACGCCGCGCAGGCGCAAATTCGGCAGCCGGGCGGCGCGGGCATAAACGCCCTCCACTTCCTCCAGCGGGATGCCGAATTTATCCTTGTAAGTGCCCGTCGTGACCTTGGCGTGCGTGTGCGCGTCCACGTCGGGGTTGATGCGCACGGCCACAGGGGCGATTTTTTTCAGGCGGGCGGCGATCCGGCTGATGCGGGCCAATTCCTCCGCGCTTTCCGCGTTGAAACAATAAATGTTGCGGCGCAATGCGAACTCGATCTCGCGCTCCGTTTTGCCGACGCCTGCGAAAACGCAGGACTGCGCAGCGCCACCGGCGGCGATGACCCGGCGCAGTTCGCCTTCGCTCACGATGTCGAAGCCGGCGTCGAGATTGGCCAGGACACGCAGGACGGCCAGGTTCGAATTAGATTTGACGGCGAAGCAGACCCGGTGGTCCAGGGAGCGCAAAGCGCCGTCGAGGCTCCGGAAGTGTCGTTGCAGAGTCTCCTGCGAATAAATGTAAAGGGGGGTTCCGTGCTTTTCGGCCAGCGCCTGCACGGAAGTTCCTTCGCAGAAGAGTTTGCCGTTCCGGTAATGAAACGAATGCATGACAGCACACTAGGCTCGACACCCCGAAATAACAACAATGAACCCCGCCTGTCATCGGCCCGGCGGGATGGAGGCTTATGGCTCGGCTATGATCTTGGCGCGTTCCATGTGGTACTGGTAGGGCGTGATCTCGTCCGCCTGATAGCGGCGCAGCAAATCGGCCAGTCGTTGCTCCTTGGTGGGTGGCGCGCTGACATTGGCGGGCGCGGGCGCGGGAGCAGCGGCTGCTTTGATTTTTTTTGCTTCTTTCTCTGCCTGCTTCTTTTTGGCGATTTCCTGCGGTGTCGCCGGAGTTGCGACTACTGGCGCGGCCTCAGCCTGGCGCAGGGCTTGCAAAGCCTGACTTTGACTTTCAGGCGTGGCGACTGGGACCGGGACCCCTGGAGCAGCAGGCGCGGAGGCAATGGGTGGCGCAGGAGCAGGGGCTGCGGCAGACTCGGCCGAAACGGCTGGCGCAGGGGTTGGGGCAGGTGCAGCAGCCGGCGCCGGCACAACAGCGGGTACTTGTTCTGGAACAACTGGCGCGGCCTCAGCCTGGCGCAGGGCCTGCAAGGCTCTGAGTTGATCCTCGGACGTTGAAGGGGGGACAGCAGCAGGGGCCGGAGCAGGCTGGGCTTCTGGAGCAGCAGGTGCAGCGGGAGAGACGGGGACTGAGGAAACTACAGGTGCTGAGGGGGGGGCAGGAGTGGCGACCGGAGCGGCCGGGGCTTCTGAAGCGGCAGGTGCAGCGGGGGCTACAGGGGCCGAGGAAACAACGGGCGCGGGCTGTGCGACAGTAGGAGGCGCTTCTTCGCCGGCTTTTTTCCTTTGCGCCGCGGCTTTCCTCGCCTGCCTCTCTTCTTTGATTCGGAGCTTTTCTTGTTCCCGGCGGTGTTTGGCGGCCTCCTTTTGCGCCGCCTCGTCGGCAAGAATTTGTTCGGTGACAGAGACGGACTCGGCCTGGCGCAATGCCTGCAAGGCCCTGTCCTGGTCATCGCTCGTGTTGGCGGCGGTCTGGGCGATGGTGAAAGACGTCCAGCTTACGCCTACACAACAGGCCAAAATACACAGATTGCTTTTCCTCATGGCGACTTTTTAACGGATACGACCGTTGAAATCAACAGCAATTGACATTATGATTTGCGGCCCAGTTCCCGGTCAAATTGCCCCCGCCAGGCGGCCGGCCAGGGATAGAGCAAAACGGAGCGGCCAATCAGGGCGCGGATTTCGGGCCGGCTGACTTTGACGCGCCGCGTGTAGTCAAGTATATTTTCTTGCCGCAACCGCCGCAGCGTCCTGACCCCGATGAGCAGGGGCCACGCGCAGGCCAGGCGGAGGCGGAATTGTCCTGGCGGAAGGGCGTTGGTGTAGTCCCAGCCCGCCGCGAGATGGGATTCGGCCCGGGCCAGCCATTGATCGTAGAGCGGGCGAAAGCGCGGCAGGTTGCCCGGGGCAAGCAGGTCGGCCGGGCTGAGGCCCGCCGCCGCCAGCGACTGCCGCGGCAGGTAACACCGTCCCTTGCGCAAATCGCTCGGGATGTCGCGCAGGATATTGACCAGTTGCAGCCCCTTGCCAAAACGAACGCCGGTGCGCAGCAGAAGATCCTCGTCCAAGCGCGCCTCCGGAAAGAGATGGAGACGGCAAATGCGGGTCCAGAATTCCCCGACGCAGCCCGCCACGCGATAGGTGTAGTCATCCAAATCGGCCTCGGTTTCCAAGGCGGCGATCGCTCCGGCCTTGGCACCGGCGAATCGATTGAGGTCAAGGTCCTGCCCGCTGATGATGACACGCAAGACTTCGCGGATGAGGCGGCGATCCGCCTCGGGCAATTGTTCCAGCAGGCGCAGAGCTTCCTCGACGCGTTCCAGCAAAGCCTTCTCGGCCGGCAGGGCGCAGCCCAGTGACAACCGCCCGAAATCCAGCACACCGCCCGTCTCGCCCAGAATTCTGGCGCGCAGCGCCTCCAGGGCGTCGAGCCGCCCCTGGACGGAAACGAGTTCCGTATCGGCGATGGTGTCGGTGGTGCGGGCGAGAAGATAGGCCAGGCCGGTTTGCGGGCGCATGGCGGCGGGCAACACGCGCAAAGTGAGATAGAAGGAGCGCGACGTTGCCTTGAGCAAATCGTTAAATGTCCCGGCCATTTGTTGACCAAGAATAAATCTTCCCGCCAATCGCGCCAGCTAAAGTCGCAAGATTTTGCGTTGACGCCTTGCCAACCTTCCAGCACAGCCGTAAACTGATCCGGTGCCAACTGTGTTGCGCGTCAAGGGGTATCGAATCGGGTTTTACAGTTCCGAACCCGACGAACCGGCGCATGTGCATGTGCATAAAGCTGGAAGCGAGGCAAAATTCTGGCTCGCGCCGGTGCAGTTAAGCTGGAACAAAGGCTTTCGTGAAGCCGAACTCCGGGAGATTGCCCGGATTCTTGAAACACACGAAGCCGGATTGATTGAGGCTTGGAATGAAACTGAATAACACTCCGCCGCCGGACGTGACCACGGTGCAAATCACCGATGAACGGCTGACGTTCGGCTTGGAAGACGGACGCACCGTGAGTGTGCCGTTGTCGTTCTATCCCACGCTGCAACTTGCCACGCGCCGCGAACGCGCGAATTTTAAGATCGTCCACACCTCGGTCTATTGGCCGAAGCTTGATTGCGACATCAGTTCCGACTGCCTGCTGCGTGGCGCGAAGGAATCCCGCAGATTCGCCGAGCGCGCCTGGCGCAAAAAGGCAAAGCTGGCCGCCGCTTGACCGCTTGACGCATTTATTAGAATTCAATTGGTTTTGCCTCTCTCAAATGTTTGCGAAGAGAGCGCCTCTTTTTGAAAGCCCATTCGCCAATCCCATTTGTTCCAGCAAAGCGAAACATTGGGAATGTATAACCGTTGTTTTGAGCCGCGGCCGGGATAAATTCTTGAAGCGTCCCGAAAACGCTCAACGGATTTTCTTGATCAGAACGAATGGAGTAATCAATTGCTAAAACCAACTTCACGGAACGACAAAGTTTAAGAACCTGCTGAAGATGTTTTATGGTGAGTCGAACTAGGCAAGGAAGTTCAGTCTTTTGAACTTCGCGGTCAACATCATGGAAATGTTTGGTGGCATGATTCACGAAAGCTGTTTCCGCCAGTGGGCCAGTTGTCTGGCGACTTCCTTGGTTCCCGGAGCGCCGGTCAGGTTCCGTTTGGCCATCGCGTCTTGCAAATTGAAGACGCGGAGCGCGTCGGGGCCAAAGGCTTTGTCCACGGATTGCAGTTGCGCGAGTGATAGCTTGCTGAGCGGCCGGCGGGTTTTCTCCGCCAGCGCCACGACCGCGCCGACGATGTGGTGGGCCTGGCGGAATGCCATGCCCTTGCGCACGAGGTAATCCGCGAGGTCGGTCGCCAGCATTGCCGGGTCGCCCGCGGCGGCGGCGCAGGCGGCACGATTGACCGTGGTGTGCCGCAACATCGCCGCCATGAGCCGCGCCCCGGCGCGCACCGTGTCCGCGGTGTCGAACAATCGTTCCTTGTCCTCCTGCAAATCGCGGTTGTAGGACATCGGCAGGCCCTTGAGCAGCGTGAGCAGCGACATCAAATTGCCGAAAACCCGGCCCGTCTTGCCGCGCGTGAGTTCGGCGATATCGGGATTTTTCTTTTGCGGCATGAGCGATGAGCCGGTGGTGTAGGCGTCGCCGATCTGGATGAAATTGAACTCCGCGGCGGCCCAGAGAATCACGTCTTCCGCCAACCGTGAGAAATGGACGGCAAGCAGCGCGGCGGTGGCGCAAAATTCCACCACGAAATCGCGGTCGCTCACCGCGTCCATCGAATTCCGGGTCAGCCTGGGCTGTCCGCTCTCATCGACGAAGCCCAACAGCTTCGCGACCAGGTCCCGGTCCAGGGGCAGGGTTGAGCCGGCGATGGCGCCGCTGCCCAGCGGGCAGACGTTGGCGCGATAAAAGCAGTCGGCCAGCCGGCCGCAATCGCGTTCCAGCATCTCGACATAGGCCAGCAGATGATGGGCGAAATAGACGGGCTGGGCGCGTTGCAGATGGGTGTAGCCGGGAATGACAACGTCCGAATATTTTTCGCCAAGCGCGACCAGCGCCCGCTGCAACGACCGCACTTCCCCGGACAATTCGATGATTTCGTCGCGCAGCCACAGCCGCATGTCAAGGGCGATTTGGTCGTTGCGCGAACGGGCCGTGTGCAGTTTGGCGCCAGCGGGCGCGCGGCGGGTCAACTCGGCCTCGATGTTCATGTGGACGTCCTCCAGTTCCTGCTTCCACTGGAACCGCTCCTCGGTGATGTCCCGGGCGATGTCGTCAAGGGCGGCTTCGATCTCGAAGAACTCGGATTGGGTAAGCAAGCCGACCTTATGCAACATGGCGGCGTGGGCGAGGGAGCCGAGGATATCCTGTTCCCAAAGACGCCAGTCAAAGGAGATGGATTGGGTGAATTGCGCCGCGTCAGCGGCGGGCGCGGCGGCGAACCGGCCGCTGCGGGAAACTGGCGATTGCTGTTTCATTTGACTGCCCCAGTGTGCGGGGATTCGCGGCCAAAGTCACGCGGAAAGGGAAGGCTATGCCGGGGAATGTTGGGTCAGGTAAAAAAGCTCGATGTGGTGGAAATTTCTGGTGGAACCTCGGCCCCCAATCATCGCTTTTATCAATAGTTTCAAATGTTTTATCAATTAACATCCCGGCCAACAGCAGGTGTATCTTTTAGTCATGAAGAATATGAATGGGCCGAACACAAATCGGGAGCCCTCATGGAAACGCACACGCATATGAGCACAAAAAACAATGTCACTAAAATGATTGCAACGCTTGCCATACTTTTCACAACCTGGAATTTAGGGGCCAAGGGGAGCGTCGTTACAGGATCAATTGTCGGTCACTGGGAGGGAAACGCTCGGATTGTTGTTTCATGGTGCCACCAAAAGGACCTTCCCGTTAACGTGGACATTCATGCAGACGGGAGTGTGACCGGCACGGTTGGGGATGCCAGGCTCCTGGAGGGTCAAATCGGATCGAATCGTGGTTGGATGCTCCGCAAGTTGAATTGGGCAACTGATTACATAATCACGGGCGGTCTTGACGGCGCCATCGTTGCGGCGGAGGGCATCACGCGCTCCAGCGTAAAGATACCGCTCAACTTCAGCGACGGCGCGTTTAGGGGCGGAGTCAACACAAGCGGCTCGGGCTTTGAAGGCTTTGGCGGGAAGAAAGGAGAAGGAACATGGCTCGCCGCCAGGTCTCTAAAATTGATTCGTCACAGTCATTGATTTGGTCGATGTTCGGCCTTTTTTTCAATTCAAAGCCAGTGGCCTGAAGCTGGCATGCTCCCATTCCATGAATAAAGATATACTTTCAAACTCTCTTTTCGGAGGCCGAGGCCGGCCCGTGATGAACCGCGGATGCTCCCGAGTTTTGCTCGCCGCGCTTTGCTGGGGACTGGCGGTTGGAACCACGGTCCATGCCGACTCGTACCGGCTGGAACTCAAAATAGAACCCGCACAATCGCTATTGGTTGGCCGGATGACGCTGCGTTACCGCAACCTGTCAGCCGAGCCTTTGAATGAAGTCCGGTTGCGTTTGGACTTGAATCTCCAGACCCAACCGGCGCTCACGCTGCGTTCGGTGCATGACGCCGCCGGCCTGCCCATGCAGTGGTCCTTCCGACCGTTTGAGTTTGGCGCCAGGGCTTCGGAGAAGGGACAGGTGAGTGTGGCCTTGCCCAAGCCTCTCCCGCCCGGGCAGGAGGCGGAGTTGAGGATTGAATTCGAATTGGGCGGCAAGAGCCTCTCCGATGAACTAATCGTGCTGCAGGATGACCCGTATACGGGCTTGAATGCGTGGTATCCCAAAGCCATGACCTTGCGCGATGGTTCCTGGTCCATGGATGACGACCGCCCTTCCTCCTACAGCGTGCTGCTCGACCTCCCGGATGGCTTCACAGTGGCCAGCACGGGCCGTGGCGTTGATGAAAAGCCTGCGGTTGGCGGGCGAAAAACCGTGCAGCTCGAGGCTGAGGCGGTCCGCGGCTTCGCTATTTATGCCTCCAAGACGCTGAAAGAGTACCGCCGCGCCATAGGGGGGGTGGAACTCAGGGCTTTGGTGCCCGAACCATCCGCGGACCTCGCCCAACCGATGCTCGAAACTGCCGCCGATGCCATCGCGTTTTATCAAACCAATTACGGTCCTTATCCTGCCCGCCACCTTGACCTGCTCGCCGTGGGCAGCCTGGGCGACAAGCCTCATGGCGGTTCCGCCGCCTGCAATGTCGTGATTGTCTGGCTCGGAGGACAGTTCAAGGAGCAGTATCGTTTCCTCATCGCCCATGAAGTGGCGCACCAATACTTCGGATCGCTGATCGGGTTGCACCGCAACGAAATCGGTTGGGCGCCCATCGGCCTCGGCATGATGATGGACCACGACTTCATGGTCCGCAATGGGCTGGATGATAAAAATATCAGGACAACGATGCTTTGGTTCTATTTCGAGGCCGTCCGTCGAGGATACGACACCTCGCTCAACCAACCAGTGGACAAACTGCTAAAATCCGCGCCGCCGTGGTCGTTTGGCTGGATCATGTCCCTGGAGCACGGGAAGGCTTATGCCGTTTGCACCCTGCTTCAAGACCTCATGGGGCAGGATAAGTTCCAGGCCGTTGTCCGAAAGGTCATTCAGGAACGCGCCGGCGGGCAGCTCAGTGGCGCGGACCTGCTCCGATACTGCGAGACCGAACTCGGGTCATCGCTGGACTGGTTCGCCGCTGATTGGGTCCGTGGCCAAGCCACGCTGGATTACGCGGTCTCCCGCGCAAGACCGGTTGGCAGCCAGTGGGAGGTCTCGATCACCCGATTGGGCGCGGCAGGGTACCCGGTAACGGTCCAGGCGGTGACCGAAAAAGGCGAAACACTGTGTCAACGCACAGACCGCAAAGCCACGGCGCCAACCTTGCTCTTTGCCACGGACAGCCCCCTGAGGAGCGTGGTGATTGATCCAGACGAGGTCACTCCGGACCTTAACCGTGACAACAACCGCTGGCCGCATTAACACGGATGCCCTCCGCCGACGGTGTAAAGTCCATCAAGGCAGGTAAAACCATTGGAAACTTTAACGGAAATTACGGTGCGTCATCCATTGTCATTTTCGTGACCGAAAATGACAATGGCGGAGAGAGGGGGATTCGAACCCCACGGTTTTGCACGCCAATAAAGGGGAATCTCACGGAGACTCCCGAATAGACTCCCGAAATTCAATCACGGCTTGTCCCGAACTGTCTCAGGTAGTCACGGCTTGGGCAAAACTTCCCGCTCCACTCAAAGCCGCCATCCTTGCACTTGTTAAGACGGCGGACTGATTCTCCACCAACCACTATGGCCTTGAACTTAACATTTCACTTGGATGCGCTGCAATCGAATTTAACGCGCTCGCAGGTCGGGGATTTGGGCTGGCGGCATTCGGAAGATCGCCGCTCTGGAAAAACGTGCTGGCAAGGCTGGCAACCGCCACGGCTGCGATTTGGATGCGACACTGACGAACTGGAAACGGAGAACGAACCATGAACTTGAATCTTGAATTGCTCAAATTGCTGCCGCCCATCTTCAACGCGCTGGACGCCTTGATTGACGATTACGGCGTTTATCTCTAGTTGGTGTTTGTCTGGCTGGCACTGGCGGTCATCGCTTGGATTTTCAGCGGCGGCTTACGGAAACGGATGACGGGAAGCTCTCCCACGGTCATTCCCTGCATTATCGTGATGGCGCAACCACCGAGGCAATCAGAACCACCAGTCGTTGACATCGCGGTTGAGCAGGCGTGGGACGACGACAACGAAACAAGGGATTAACCATGACAACTTTTCACTCACTACAATCAGACTGGCTGCGACGTGTCTGCAAAAAGGCAAACGTCAGCACGCTTCAAATCAGCGTCACGAATTGCACCACCAAATTGCACAGTCATGTCCACGAAGCGCGAAAAAACGTGCGCAGCAAATTTCAAGGCACTGTGCAAGAGCACGTCAACGAATGGTCATTTTATACGAGGGAAGCCTTACCCCTTGTCTTGACAAGGTTTTTACGGCTCGCTCAAATCTCGCCGATGGACGCGCGGAGTCCCGCGAGACGGTCACGCGATGGCAGCGAAATGTCCGGCAAAAAATCCGGCGAAATATCTCGCGTCATGTCTGCGCAACATCCCGGCAATGGCCGGACAATGGCAAAGGCAATGCCGCCGGATGTCCGACAGGACGACTCGCAAGCTAACTTGCCTTGCGCCGGACTTTGGCCGCGCCGGAAACTTGCGAGACAACTCGCAATATGTCCGCGCAACAGCCGTGCCGCAGCCCGCGCCCCGGCGAAGGCAACATCTCGCAAGCAGCTCGTGGAAATTCCGTCGCCAGCATTCAACCATGACATCCAAAAAATACGGGAGTATGTAGATAACGCAAATTGACCTAAATTCCGAAAACCATGTAGCAACGCGAGATTTTACTTTTCTTGTTGTGGCCATCAAAAACTGAATTTCCACTAAACACACACTCCCGGACGAAGCCCGTATTTGCGTTAAATACATACTCCCGAAAAAATATGAACACACCACAATCAACGCCTGATCTTGAATCGCTCCGCAAGGCGGTTCAAGAGTCCGGCCCAATCCGCGTCGTGTCCCGTTCAACGGTTTGAAGCCAGTCCACGATTCCATCGTGGAAATGCGCAAGCGAACTGTGTCCTATGCCGCCATTGCTGAATTGCTGCAACAACATGGCGTCAAGACCAGCCGGGCGCGTGTGGCCGAATACGGCCGGATCGTCCTGGAAGGCGGCAAAAAGCGCAAACGGCGAAAACCGGCGAGAACCACACCCGCCGCAAATATCCCGGCCACGCCGCCAAGTGCGCCAGTCGTGGCCGCACAACCCGCGCCGGCCACGCCGCCGGCAACGGCGATCACGAGCGAAGTCCCGCCGCCAAAGGAAAGTTCACCATACCGTTCACGCGGACCGCACATTGCCAACGTGAGAATGATGGGTGCAGCGGAAGCCAAAGAATTTAATGACAGCCTGAAACCGAAACCACCAGCGAGCTAAAACGGAGGCCGGAAAGCAGTCAGGCGATGCGCCAGCATCGCCACGCTGCCCGGCGCGGCAGCCAGAGCGCCCAATAAGCAGGCCAGCGACGACCGCCAGCCACACGCAGCCGCAAAGGTTCGGACGCCGCCCCGCCAAGCCAGTAACGCCACCCTAGAAGCATGTTTTTCCGGTTGGCAGCACGGTTAGCACCGGCTTCGCAACAGGGTGGTAACAACGCGAAGCAGCATCCGAGGCAACAAAGTTCGCAACGTGGTTAGCAGCACGGTTAGCACCGAGTTCGCAACAAGGTGGTAATCACGCGGGGCAACATCCGAAGCAACATGGTTGGCAACAGGGTGTCAACGGGCGGTTAGCACAAACGAAGCATTTCGCGCAACATTCGGCGAGATTTTGGCGAGCCGTGAAACCCGTGTGAAACTACGGGGTAACGCGTGCCTTGACAAATTTTTACTTTTCGCCGCTTCCCTGCGTTTTTGTTTGGTGGATGCTTCCAGCGGCATAAACGGCCAAAGTTGAGCCGTGCTGAACGATGTTAAATTGCGTTGAACTTGTTACGCAACAGTTGCGCACATTTCGCGCAACATCCGCGTCTGCGGTGATGCTCTCAAGCTGTGCTTAGGGAAGATGTCTGACGGTAAATTGCCCGTTTTAGACCAGCGCCATCGCTGTGTGCATCACAGTCGCCAACTTAGTCGCTCCGGTGTTACGCCCGCCCGCTTGCATGGCAAGGAGAACAGCGTCCGTCATCCAATCAGGTTTTAATTCGTCGCCATTGCGTCACTACATCAAGCATCATTGCGATTCATCTACCGGCGGCGTTTGCTGCACGCTACAGATTTTTTCCAAGCAGCCAGGTTCACCGTTAGAAGCGGGGTAAGTGTCATGGCCATTTTTTCACATTTACCTGCTCACTGCTCGGCGTCCTGATCGTGACATTGCCGGATATTTGATGCGCCTAGACGACTAGAGTTGAAAGGTGTTGAATTGCGTTGAGCCGATGCGTTGAACAGCGTTGAACCCGTCACCGCAATTCAACGCACTTCAACACAATTTTCCGTGCCAGGCGGTGTATAGCCGAGAAACTACGATTTTCCGTAGGGGTGGGGCGTCCCGCTTTTAAGCTGACGAATAGGAGGCTAATCGAATGCTTTCAAACGGA
Organism: Verrucomicrobiota bacterium; assembly: GCA_050014435.1. Lineage (GTDB taxonomy): Bacteria > Verrucomicrobiota > Verrucomicrobiia > Limisphaerales > Palsa-1400 > DASRLE01. The sequence continues at coordinate 11,635 of JBEKDI010000030.1, forward strand.
GCTATTGGCTTAAAATCCGAATGTGCGAATGGATTTAGAAGCGGCAAAAGGCGACAACGGCGGCAAATTGGGAGTGACAAAAGGCGTCATATTGCGACAAATTCGTTGCCGCTTTTTGTCGCTTTTTGCCGCTCGGTTTTGGGTCGCACTTTTTTCCCAACGATTACGTTAGGAGATGGTGTCTATGATTTTTGCCAGCGAATGCAGGCAAGACGAGTGCGAGATATTCGCATTGAACGGATGTTCAGGAATGTTCCTATCAACATTTGTCAACGCATTGGCATGGCATCGTGTGCGCGAATCCAAAATCCGATTATATGTCGCCGGTCGTCGCGTCAATCTATTGCTCGCCTCATCCGGCTGCGCTCCAGATTGCACCCGCCGTCCGGCTCCGGGGATTTTGCCTCTAGGATTTCGCGCAAGAGAGGATTTTCACGCCAGTTCATTTATTTGGAATTAACGGCGCATTTCTTTAACTTTTGATTTGCAGGCTCCGCAGTGCTTCCAACTGGTTACAAAATAGTGCCTAGTTGCTCAAGAGCAACTCCTAGTATTTACTTAACCGGTGGGCAGTAATAAAAAACTCAAAAAGCAAAATGAAATTCGTTGCCATGTGGAAACGGCGATTGCAGTCGTCGGAGGAAAATGGAAGCCTTGGATTTTGTGGCACCTCTACGACGGCGTGCGGCGTTACGGCGAGTTGCGCCGGCTGACTCCCGGCATCACGGGTAAAATGCTGACCCAGCATTTGCGCGAATTGGAGAACGACGGGGTTGTGGACCGTAAGATTTACAGGCAGAAGGTTCCAAAGGTGGAATACTCATTCACAAAATACGGCGAAACTTTGCGTCCGCTGCTGAAAGAGCTTTGCCAGTGGGGAGCCAAACATGGCGAACGCAGTTCAACAATGGCAAGCAAACAGACTTCAAGCAAAAAATTGCATCAACAAATTAAACCAAAATAAATTTGTGAGCCTTAAAAATCCAAACGTCCTGAATCCGAAACATCCCAAGCGCATCGCCATTGTCATCGCCAACGCCGCGGTTTCCACCACCACGGGCTGGCCGGTTGGTTTTTGGTGGAGCGAACTGACGCATCCTTACTACGTTTTCACCGACGTCGGTTACGAGGTGGAAATCTTCAGCCCGGACGGTGGCAAATGCGAGGCCGACGCCATGTCCGATCCGCGCGACGCCTCCGGCTATTCCGCGAGCGACCTCATCAGCATGGGTTTCATCGCCACGCCGAAACTCGCCGCACTGGTCGCTAACACCCGCAAGATTCCGGAAATCGCGGTGAAAGATTTTGACGCCCTCGTTGTCGCCGGCGGACAAGCGCCGATGTTCACGTTCGACCAGGCGACCGGATTGATCGCGAAGTTTGTCGAATTTTACGAGGCGGGAAAAGTCGCCAGCGCGCTGTGTCACGGCGTGGCGCTCCTGCGTTATGCGAAATTGTCTAACGGAGAATTTCTCGCCAAGGGAAAAACAGTCACGGGCTTTGCCAACGTCGAGGAAGACTTCGCGGACAAGGCAGTCTGGAGCATGAATCTCATGCCACGCGACAAGCACATCATGCCCTGGCGAATCGAGGACGAATTGAAAAAACTCGGCGCGAACTATGTCCAAGCCGGACTCTGGCGCGGTTTCGCCATTCGCGACGGCAATCTCATCACCGGCCAGCAGAATTTCTCCGGCGAGGAAACCGCACGGCTCGTGGTTGAAGCGCTCGGCCGATAACCATTCAACTCCCATGAAATACTATATTTTCAAACTGCTTCCGCCACGTCCCGATTTTGCCGCCACGATGACGCCGGCGGAACTGGCGTTGATGCAGACGCACTCGGCGTATCTCAAAGGTTTTATGGACAAGGGTCAGATTCTGGTTTTCGGGCCGGTGCTGGACCCCGTCGGCGCTTATGGTCTGGCCGTCGTCAGGCTCCCTGACGACATCGCGCCGGACACGATTTGGAGCAATGATCCAGTCATCAAGGCGCAGGCAGGGTTTAGTTATCACATTGCCCCGATGTTAAATGCGGTCTTTCCACAACAATAAAAACTCAAACAAGCTATGAACATTGGAATCATTGGAGCCGGCAATGTCGGCGGCGCGCTCGGCAAAAGCTGGGCGAAAGCCGGACACAAAATAAAATTCGGCGTGCGCAATCCTGCCGATCCGAAACATCGCGGCTTGCTCGACGCCTGTGGGCCGAACGCCAGCACCGGCACCAATGCCGAGGCGTCCGCGTTTGGCGAAGTGATTGCTGTGGCAACGCCGTGGGATGCGACGCAGCCAGCGATTTCCGAGTGTGGCAATCTCGCGGGCAAGGTGCTGGTGGATTGCACCAATCCGCTCAAGTTCACGCCCGGCATCGGACTGGAACTGGCCATCGGGCACACCACGTCTGGCGGCGAAACCGTCGCGCAATGGGCGCAAGGTGCGCGCGTGGTGAAGGCGTTCAACACTTATGGATTCGAGAATTTTGCCGATGCGAGTTATTCGAAATACGGCGGCCTCAAACCGGTCATGTTCCTGGCAGGCGATGATGCCGACGCCAAGCAAATCATCGCACAACTCGCCGCCGACATCGGCTTTCAACCGCTGGACACCGGTGATTTGAAAATCGCCCGGCTGCTTGAACCCACGGGAATGTTGTGGATTCACCAGGCAATCGTTCAAAAGCAGGGGACTGGTTTTACTTGGGGAATGTTGGAGCGAGCGGTCTCCGCCCGCCCGCCAACAAATTAAATTTATGAAAATCGGAATCATCGGAGCCGGCAATGTTGGCACCGGAATCACCAAGCTGCTGACTCCCAAAGGGCATGAAATTATGCTCTCGTTCAGCAAGGATTCCGACAAACTGACGCAGACCGCCAAAGCATTCGGAGCCAAATTCGGCAGCGTGGCTGAAGCAGTTTCTTTCGGCGACGTTGTCGTCATCGCGACGCCTTGGGTTGCCACCCAGGATGCCATCGCGCAAACGGGAAATCCTGTCGGCAAAAAAACTGTTTGGGATTGCACCAACGCCTTGAAGCCAGACATGAGCGGACTGGCCATCGGCACGACCACTTCCGCCGCCGAGGAAATTCAAAAGGCCGCGCCGTGGGCGCGGGTGGTCAAAGCCATTCCACCGTTTGCCGAGGCCATGCACAGCGGGAGTGTTCGCATCGGTGCCAAAGGTGCGGGCGTGTTTGTTGCGTCGGATGATGCGGAGGCAAAACGCATCGTCACCACGCTTGTGCAAGACTTGGGCGCAGAGGCGACGGACGTCGGCCCCTTGACCAGTGCGCGCTATATTGAGCCAGCCTGTTACTTGGTCGTTCACCTTGCCTACATGCAGGGCTTCGGCACGAAGATTGGATTAAACCTCCAACGATAAATCCAAACCTATCATGAACAAACCACTTCCCGTTCCTGCCAAAGCCGCTCCGGGTTTCACACTGGATGAAATGAAGAACTTTGTGTGTAAACATTTTGATGATTTCGTCAACCGCAAGGTGTCCGAAGTGGCATTGAAAAATTTCAGCGAGGATTTTCTGGATCACGACGAACCCGGCGGCGCAGTCGTCGGCCCGCTCGCGGCGAAGACGATGATGGAACATGCCTATCAAATCTGGCCGGACTTGCATGTCACCGTCGAAGATATTATCGCCGAAGGCGACAAAGTGATGGTGCGCAACGTCTGGACCGCCACGGAAAAATCCAGTGGCAGGAAAATTTCATTTCGCGGATTTGTCCTGTGGCGTTTCGCCAACCGCAAAATTGTCGAACGCTGGGCCACGCTTACGCCACCACAAGAGGCGGAACCGTGACGGCATTACCATATGGCACGAGTGTGGCGTAGGGTTTCACCCCATATCGCTCGCCATGCCGCCATGTATCGTAAGCATCGGACCACATGGCCGATAGCGCGTGGTCTAAATTTCTGTGCGGATCGAGCAGGAGAAAAACAACTTGACAACCGAATCTAAAACCAAATCAGATTTCAGGTCCGCTGCTGAATCGAAAAGGGCACCGAAGGCGGCTGTCGATGGTGTCGCAGGCGTGATTCTCGCCTTTGCCGATGTATCCGGCACCCCGGACCAAGTGTTCCGGGCGCTCACCACCGACGAAATCCTCAAATGGTGGAAATTTCCGGGCATGTATCATCAAAAGGATTGGAAAGCCGATCTGCGCATCTGCGGCGCGTGGAGCGTCGCCGTCCAGCTTGATGCCGGTGGCGAGGTTCACGCCGATGGGGAGTTCTGCGAGATTGATTTCCCAAGAAAACTGGTCATGACCCGCAAATTCGACAACCACCCGTTGCAGGGAAACCGCGAGACGACGATCACCTACCGCTTCGAGCCATCCCCTCACGGCACGCTAGTTACCGTGCGCGACGAGGGCTTCATCGGTCGGAGCCAGGCGGCCTACGGGAACGCGGAGATTTGGGAAAAAGTGCTCGGCTGGCTCGACGCCTATTTGGAGCGCTTATGACGACCGATTCAAAAACTAAATCCGATTTTAGGTCCGCTGTTGAATCCAAGAAGGCGCCGAAGGCGGCGGTCGACGGCGTCGCAGGTATGATTCTCGCTCTTGCCGAAGTGTCCGGAACTCCGGACCAGACTTTCCGGGCGCTCATCACGAACGAGGTGGAAAAATGGTGGACGATTCCCGGCGTCTATCATCTCAAGGATTGGAAAGCCGATCTGCGCGTTCAAGGCCGGTGGAGCGTGACCGTCGAATTGAATGACGGCAAACAGCTTAATGAATGGGGCGAGTTCTGTGAACTCGACGTCCCCAATAAAATCGTGATGACCAGGAGGTTCGGCGCAAATCCGCTCCTTGGAGAACGCGAGACCACGCTCACTTACCGGTTTGAGTCTTCTCCCCATGGGACGCTTGTGACCCTTCGAGAAGAAGGTTTCATCGGCCGACCGGAAGCGGCTTACGGGAATGCCGAGAATTGGGAAAAGGTGCTGAGTTGGCTCGATGGCTATCTGGCGGGGCGAAAAAAGGAAAAGAAAAAAAGATGAAATTTCCAAAAATTGTGACGCAAGCCAAATGGCTGGAGGCGCGAAAAAAATTCCTCGTCAGGGAAAAGGAGTTCGACCATGAGCGTGACAATCTGACCGAGGCACGGCGCAAGCTGCCCATGGTTAAGGTCGAGAAGGAGTATGTATTCGATGGGCCGCAAGGTGCCGCGACCATCCGTGATCTTTTTGAAGGACGACGACAACTAATCGTGTATCACTTCATGTTCGCCCCGGATGGGAACGCAGGCTGCAAGCACTGCTCTTGCGTGATGGACAATATCGCGGGTGGCCTGATCCATCTCACCGCCAGAGACACTTCGTTTGCGGCCATCTCGCGCGCACCAATTGCCAAGATTAAGGCGTTCAAAAAGCGAATGCAGTGGACCTTCCCCTGGGTTTCGTCCTTTAACAATGACTTCAACTACGACTACCACGTTACTTTGGATCCAGACCGAGGCTCCACCGTCTACAACTACAGAAAGTTCGATTTTCGTGGGGAGTTGCCCGGCCTGAGCGTGTTCTTCCGCGACAATGATCTGATTTTTCACAGCTACTCCACCTACTTTCGAGGGCTGGACATGCTCCTTTCAATGTATCACCTCCTCGACCGGACTCCACTGGGCCGTCAGGAAGACAAAGGGAACAGCATGCATGCCGGTGAGAATTCTTGGATCCGGCTTCACGACCAGTATGGGCTTTCATCTCAGGGCGGGTTAGCGGCGAAAACACGCCGTCAGAGGCCGAAAACAAAGTGACGCCGGATTTTATCCGAGCTGGTCAGTTTCCAGATGGCTGCGCATCCGTGACTGAAGGCGCTGGCCACCGGCTCGCTGGCATCGGTTGGCCGTCGGCAAAGACCGCAACCCAAACATCACGGCGGCGCAAGTGATCTCGCGATTGCAACTGCTCCGGTGATCAAGGCAGCGATGCCGAAAATCCGGACAAACGGTTCGGGTTTGGACACCAGCTTTTCCGTCGCGATGGTTGCGGCGATGAGGATCATCACCTTCAGGTTCATCGCTCCCAGCGCCAGCAGGGCGAGCATGGGCGCGAGGCAACAGATTAAACACACGGCTCCTTGTTTGAGTCCATGACACCAGCCTGCCTTCAACGCATCACCGCTTGGTAATTTCGCGCAACCCGATATGCGACATTGCCGCAACCCCGACATTTTCCAGGCGGTGAATTGAATCGCACCGGCGACCATGAGCGCCGCGCCTGCCAGCGCGGGAACCATCCGGCTCAACCATTCCAAACGCATCGCAGCCAGCGCAAACATCACGCCTGCCAGATAGACCGCCATTCCAAACAGCAGCCACACCATGAAATATCCCGCGGCCGCAAAAATCACCGGCGCTCCGAAGTTTCTGTTTTCATTTCCGACGTGAGATTGACGGAAGTTCAACAGCATCGGCAGAGCGGACGGCAGCATCATCGCCACCATCATGGCCAGCCATATAAGCAGGAACATCGCGGCGGATGCCGTCCAGGTCTGTCCCGGCATCCGCATCCACATCATTGACATCATCCAGCCGCCCGGCATTTCCATGCCGCCGGACATCGAACGACTAAAATAAATCGTGGCCGCCGCACTGACAGCGAACACAAGGCCGTTGAACACAAAAAACCGCGCGCGTCCATTGGGAACGGCGTCAGTCCTTGTATTCGTCATGGAAACGCACCCAGTCTTGCGGGCGGTCAGGATTCTCATCGCGTCCCTTGGCGGTCAGGTCCAGAAAATTATACGTCGTGTTCAACAGGTCAATGCCGCGCGAGTAGGTGGAGTCGGCCAATTCCCGATCCGACACCGTCAGTCGCGCCTGCGCCATGTCCAAGGCGGCTTTGGCACTATCGAGGTCTTGCTGACTGACGGCACGACCAGAGGTTAGCTCTGCCAACGCCGTCAACCGGTTCCACTGCTGTTTGGCATTGACCAAGTCCGCTTTGGCCGACGCTGCTTCAGGTTTGAGCCGGCTTGTGTCCAGCCGGGCCAGAATCTGTCCGCGTGTGACCCTGTCGCCCTCCTGAACCAGCACTTCAGCGATGCGCTCGCTGTCGTTAAAAGCAAGTTCGACCTGACGCAGATCAACATTCCCATACAAGACCAATTGGTTCTGCTTCTTCTTTGAGTTTTCCCAATGCCATCCCAGTCCGAAGCCAATCGCGAGGATCGCCAATATCGCCAATAGTATCACTCCCGCGATCAGGATTTTTTTCTTCTTGGAGGAGGATGGCGGGGGGTTGGTTTCGGGCTTCGGTTCGGCTTTGGCTTCGGGTTTAGATTCAGTTCCTTTGGCTTCATCTTTTCGGATCTCCTGCTCAGCCTGCTCCCAGTCCTGAATTGCCTTGCCATCTTGGTGGCCTCGCTTCTCGTAGAGTTCATACGCCCGTTTGGCGATCTGCGGCGTCAGATCGGACGGTGGCGTGGCTTTGCCTTCAGGTTGAGGCTCGGACTTATTCATAAATGACTTCCGGGTCAAAATTTATTCCACCCGTTACGGTAATATGATGCCCGTCCGGCTGAATTCACAGTATGGGGTGTTCACCCCAGGTCGTTATTCTCACGTCCCGGGCTTTTCTCGGCATAACCGGCGAATTGTTAGGAGGCGTTCGGTTTCTTGAGCACTGCCGTCTGATACCGCTCAAACAGCTTTGCATCATCAATCGAGCCAGGATGGTGAACCTGCTTCCAGACACCATTGACACGCCGGAAGATGCGGGTGCTGCGGATGGTCAGCGACAGGTTCTCTCCAGTCGGAAGGTGGCAAGGTGCCCCGCTCTCGGCCCACCGCGTAGAAGAATTCGGAGGGTCTCATGGATGGGCTGACTCCGGCGCGCCAGTTTTTTTTGTGGCTCCACCTGGACAGTGCTCGTCGAGCCGGGAACGTGGCTGGTTAGGAAGGCGCGTCGGGATTTCTAGCCGGAGATTTCAGCAAGCACATTCAACCGCAAGCCGTGCGCGAGACGGCATCCAAGCCGATGGTGGGAAATTAAAAAATACAATTTCAAGATTTATGGTTGACAACTGTATCTATCATGCTACGATAGGAAATATGCCGTTTATTCAGTTTCCTTTCATAGAGGTGCCGAAACAACTGCGCAAGCTGATTGGTGAAGGTCGTGCGCCATTCCCGGAAGATCGTCTTTCAGATGGCGGAGGTTGCGGTGCCGCGAGAGTTGTTCCAGACGATTTTGGAACGGATTGGACGGCTGAGATTTGCAACTGCGATGTCAAGATGAGTAAAAGTGAAAGGAATCACATGAAAACCACGGCAACAACGGAGGCGGTGTTCTTCATGTCTTCTCCAGAGTTTCGCGGGCGTCATTTGAGCGCGATGCGGCGTTGCTCAATTTGACCGGAGATCGCGACATGGCCAAGGCAGAGGATTGCGTTCAACAGTTCCGATTCATCGTAAAAATGCCGGTGGTCTGAACATATTTTCATCCGGCATTCCCGGATAAAGGAGCCGACAGCCGTAAGGTTTGGTTTCCGGCACAGGCACGGGCTGGCCGGCGAGTAGGGCGCGCACGGCTTCGCGAACATAATTGCGCGCGGTGCGCGGGTCGAGGGTGCCGGGGAGCGCGTCGGGGTGCTTTTGAGCGAGGTCATCCATCGCTCCGATGTAGGCCAGCAGGCCGTTGGTATTGATGACCACCGCCTCCGGCGCGGTTTTCAGGGCAAACGCCCTTTCAATCTGGGATTGTGAGTCGTCGGTTATCCAGTCGGAGACCGCCATCTTCTTGTTGAGCCGATCCTGCATTGCCTCGGCTGTTGTCGTGCGAGCGCAGTTGATGAGCAGCCAGACGACGCCATTGGTGGCCAATTCCCTTTGCAATTCGGGCATGGCCCCGGACTTGTAATGATTTTCGCAGAACGGGCAGCCGTTGTAATAAGTTTCCAGCACGACAATTTTTCCCTTGTAGTTGCCCAAACTGACTTTTTTGCCGCTGATGTCCGTGGCGGTGAAGTTGAACCCGGGCCGGCCAATCTGTGGATTGCCGAACACCGCCGCCGCCGCTGCTTCTTCTCTGTATCGCTTGTTTGCGGCGTCCAGGTTCTTTTGCTGCGCTTCGAGTTGCGCGTCGGTGATGTGGAGCGCGGCCAGAACGTCCGCGTTCAAATCGGCGGCGTGAAACGATTGATAGCCGTTGTCGTTTTTAAAAAAGATTTTGCCGCCGGAAAACAATCGAAATTCTGCGTTCGTCATCAGGACGGAACCCGCTGGCGAAAGCAATTGCGGAAAAATGATGCTATTTATCTGCGCGGATGGCTGGCTTGTCTGCGGATCGGCCAAGCCAGCGGCGGCCAAGCCGAGGATTGAGAATAGTGTGACGGCTCGTTTCATAAGTTTCATCTGCTTATTGGTAGAGATTGGCCAAGGGGCAGCCGTAGGACCGGGTATGTGTGACCAGCGGCCGTTTGCCGGCAAGCAATGCCTGCACCGCCGCGCGAACATAGTTGCCGGTCAGCAGTTCCGCAAAAGGCACATGGAAAGTTGTCGTGCCAACGGTTGCCCGGTCTTGTTCCTCGTTGAGGGTCGTGGTGGCGATTTCATCAACCGCCCCTTGGTAGGCGACTGTGCCGTCCTGGGCAATGACAACCGCCGATGGTGCGCATTTGAACGCATATCTTCGGCCAATCTGCGAACCGTCGGTGTCAATAATATAGTCAGTGATGGCCATTTTCCGGTCTGACCAATCCTGTTTTGCCTTTGCGGTCGTCTCGCCCATATGGGGACTGTCGAAATTGATGAGCAACCAGACAACCCCGTTGCTGGTCGCCTCCCTTTGCAATGCCTGCATCGCCCCGGTCCGGTAATGTGCCTCGCAATACGGGCAGCCGACACTCCTATATGCCTCCAGCACCACAATTTTCCCCTTGTAGTCGCTCAACCTGATGGTCTTGCCGGAGATGTCCGTGGCCGTGAAATCAGGTGCAGCCAACGCTGCCGCAACCTGTTCTTTATATCGCTGGTTTGCGGCGTCCAGATTCTTTTGCTGCATTTCGAGCTGTGCGGAGGTGACGTGGAGCGCAGCCAAAACATTCGCGTTCAAATCAGCGGCATGGAAAGATTGATAGCCGTTGTCGTTTTTGAAAAAGATTTTGCCGCCGGAAAAGCAACGGAATTCCGCGTTCGTCATCAGAACGGAATCCGCCGGCGAAAGCAGTTGCGGGAATATGATACTGTTCGTCGGCGCGGATGACTGGTCAGTCTGCGGGTCGGCCAATGCAGCGACGGCCAATCCGAGAATTGACAACAGTGTGATGACTCGTTTTACAATCAGAATTTTCATGATGTTTGGGGTTGCGTCATTTTTGGGGATGGAATTTCTGCGGTGGTCATCATTATTGTCCTCTGCCGCTTGTGAGACCCGGCAACGTGATCTGTCCCCGAATCTCCCCTGCAACGTTGTTGGGGGTGAGCACGTTGACATACATTAATCCGTCAATTAAAGCGTCCAGTTGTGGATTGGTGAGAATCAATTCGCCGGTCAGTTCTCCGAAGGTTCCGGCGGGACTGACGAAGGACTGCATGGCATTGGCGGTTTGCGTGATGGAGGCCGGACCGTAAATCTGCGCGGCTGTGGCACCTGAAGAGAGATTCGTGTAACTCACTCTATACCACAATTGGTTGCCGACTAAACTAAATTGTCCAGTGCCGCTACCGCCGGTCTGCACGGTCGGGACTTCGTTGGTGCCCCTCAAGGAGGCTATGTATTGAATCGGCGCAATCTGTCCCCGAAGCTCGCCACTGCTGCTGGAGGCGGTGCCGATATTCGCATAGACTTGGCCTAATTTGAGGTAAGCGACTTCCAAAAAGTTCAGTGTTAATTGCCCGGCGAGTGTCCCTGCCGTGCCAGGCACTATTGGTCCCAAAGACAGGAGCACACTTCCATTAGTGCCCGTCTGCGCCGGGCCGTAAATCTGCGCCGATGTGGGGGAACCCGACAACCCAGTGTAGTTGATTCTATAGGTTAGCGTGGATCCTTCCAGGAAGAAACTGCCAAATCCACTGGCGGAGTTCGTCAGCGGCACGGGCCGTTCAGCGGCTCCTGCCATCCATGTGCTGAATGCGCGGACGGAGTTGGTGGTGGCATCCACCAGCCGGTAAAAGCCGCTGTCCGAGTCAGCGGGAATCACCGCGCTCGTCGAATTGGAGGCCGTCATCACGTCCGTCCACGCCGCGTCGGCCAAACCTGTTTTCCTCTGGATTAAATAAGGCCCCGACCCGCCCGACCAGACGATCATCACGCCATTTCCATCGAGGCTCGGTTTAGTCAGAACCAACGGGAGCGGCTGAGCCGAGGCCCACTGGGCACAAACGCCCAGAGTTACGGCGTTAATTAACAACGTTCGTTTCATTTGAAGTGTTTTCATGCTTTGTTTGTTTCGCCAATTCCGGCCAACCGGAGTTTGGGACTGAATGTGCTGGGTTTGGCTCTTCAATTTTCATGGAAAAAAGGGTGTGGTTAGTTAGAACAAGGAAGAGTTTCGTTGCTCAAAAGCCGCCGCCCGAAGACTGATGATACGGTTGCACAAGCCCTGGCAGGAGTTGCTGCAAAATGGTGACTTGATCCGAGGAGAGAAAAGTGCTCGCTTGCTGGAGCATTTGCGGCACCCGGTCGGTTGGAATTGGGTCGAAGTTTCTGCCATTGGCAGCGGTGCGGTATTGATAGACTAGGTTCACCAGTTGCTCCTCTTGATCCAAGGTGAGTGGTGCCACGCCGGTAGTGTCCTGGGCCTGCGCATAGCCGGTTAGAATCCACACGCGTTCCTTGGCTTGGTCGGCATAGGTCAGGTAGTAGTTGTAATTGTCCGCGCTACCCATGAGCTGTTGCATTTGCGGCGCGAAGCTCTGTTCGACCGCTTGCATCTGTGGTTCCAATTGCTGGTCGTGCAGGTCGAGCAGCGCCTGGGACTGGTCAGAGCTTATGGAGCCGTCACGGACGCCCGCACTGATCCTGGAATCGGGCGGGTTTTGCAGCCGGATGGCATTCTGTTGGTTCTGCTTGTCCATGTAAATTTTGAGGAAGGCGTCAATCTGCTCCGGCGTAAATTGCATTTTCTGGAACAGGTTGCTGAATTGGAAGCGAAACATGGCCTCCCCGGTTGACGGGAGGCCAGCCGCAGCTTGCGCGGCGATGAGGTCGCGTAGCCTGGGCCGATTGGGATAAACTCCAGGCATGGGTGCGCGAGGATTCACCACCAAAGGCATTGGCGTGTTCACCGCAACCTTCGGCGGCATCTGCGGCACAACAAGAACAGTCGCGCGCGCAGGTTGCTCCTGCTGGACTGATGCTGGCGGATTCGGCGGCACGCTTGAATTATTCGTCGCCGGGGTTGGAATATTGACCGACACTGAAGCCGTGGATGGAGGCTCCTGCGCGCGCAACAAAGTGGAGACCGCGACCGTGACCGTTCCGGCGACCAGCAGCGCGCCGGTGGCCACACCGATTGCAGTTTTTACTTTTATCCATGTCATTATTTTCATGGTTCCTTCCACAAGCGCCAAAGTTGAAGCCGCGGTAATTGACCCTTGCGCAATCACCGCAGTGGTTACGGATTTCGCCAGCGCCGCTGGCGCGGCTTGAATGGAATTGGCGGAGACTGCCCCAGACAAAACAACAGTGGAGAGTGTGATCCCGCGTTTTGTGAAAAATTTCCTCAGTTTTTCCACGGCACGGTCCACGCGCTTTTTGGCGGTGTCTTCGCTTGCACCCAGGGCCGCGCCGACCTCATTAAAATTCCTGCCTTCAAAAAACCGGAGCACAATGGCGTTGTGGTCCGTTTCTCCGAGTTGCGCCAGGGCCGTGTCCAGCAGCGGGGCGATTTGTGTCCAGGCATCGGATTCGGGTTCATTCAAGGTGGATTGCATATAAGCTTCCTGTTCGCGGTGTTGACGCCGCCGTTGAACGGTCAGCGCGTTGGCACTCGCGTATCGCGCTGTCCGGCAAAGCCAGCCGGAAAGAACGGTCTTCGGACCGAGTGAATGCGCCTTACGCGCCAGAATGATGAAGACGGTCTGGGCGATTTCTTCTGCCAGATGCGAATCGCGCACCTGGCGCAACGCGACGGAATAAACCAAATTGACGTGCCGCGAGACCAGCGTGGCAAAGGCTTCCTCGGAATTGCGCCGGGCATATTCCCTCAGCAGCAGCATATCGTCGGTCATCATCTTACCCATACATTTACGCAGCAGCGAAAAAGGGACAGATTATTTTCGAAAAAATCTTAAAATGAATTCCCTGAAGTCATCAACAGACACACATTGAAATGAAATAAACTGGCGCGCACGGAAATATCAAAGCCCTCTGGTCGCTCTACTGCGTCAAACTTTCGCGCGGGCAACTTCTGCCAAAGCGCTAAAAACAAAGCAGCTTCACGGGCAAGAATCTTTGCAATTTGCATCCGCAGGTGCTGACTCCGGCGCGCCTCGTTTCGTCCATTGTATGGCTCGACTGCGCCTGTCAAGGTTGTCCAAATGGAACGATGCGCTTCGCGCTGGGTTTTCTTTTTGTGGCTCCACCTTGACAGTGCTCGCCGAGCCGGGGACGTGGCTGGTTAGGAAGGCGCGTCGGGCTTTCTAGCCGGAGATTTCTGTAAATACATTCAACTGCAAGCTGTGCCGCAAGATGGCATCCAAGCCGATGACAGGAAATTCAAAAATACAATTTCAAGATTTATGGTTGACAACTGTATCTATCATGCTACGATAGGGAATATGCCGTTTATTCAGTTTCCTTTCATCGAAGTGCCGGAAGAACTGCACAAGCTGGTCGGCGAACCGACGCCCGGCACTCGTGCCTATCGGCGGGAAGGAACCTTCAAGGAATGCGGCGAGTGGCTTGAAAAGCTCGGTGAGTATTACAAAGGGGACGTGGGGCTTTCAACCAGCAGCGTCGTTCTATTCGTTCCCGTCTCCCGCGCCAGCGTCTATAAACGCATCAAGGAAGGCAAATTGACGGCATTTTTCTTTTACGTCACTCACGAGGAAACCAGATTGTTCGGCGCAAAGCGCAGAGCCAAGGAACGTCCTTTCATTGTCGTGTCGGTCAGCGAGTGCAAAGCCTGGGCGGAAGAAATAAAGCGCCGCGTCGGGTTTGTGGACGACCCAAATGAGAGTCTTTTTAAGGAAAGTGAACGCCTGCTCCAAGCCGGAGGCGGGAACGAGCCAACGGAGAAAGAAGCCAAGGAAGCGTTGGAATTTACGGAACGCGACCCGAAGGACAAGGGCAACCGGAAGGTGAAATATCGAAAAGAAAGGAGCACCATTTTCGAGGACTACAAGCAGCAGGATATGCTTTATCTGCTGACAGAATTGAAGGCGGCGATGGCTTCCCCTGAAAAGGCCGCTGCTTTGCGGAGACGGCTGCGAAAGGGAGTGGAATGGGACAAGGCAAACAAGACTTGGAAATTGAAGGAGGAGAAATGATCTTTTATGCCAGTCGAGCATCAATTTAACGACCGTCTGATACGGTTCCCGGAATTGGAGAAAATTTTTGGCGTCTGCAAGCGCACGGTGAGACGAAGGGCGGAGAGTGGCGAGCTGCCTCCGTTGCGGCGGATTGGCCGGGCGGTGGGGATGCTCGAAAGTCAGGTCAAAGCGTATTTTCAAAAGTTGAGTCAACCGAGCAATTGAAAGGAACATGAAATATGGAAGCCAGAATCTATAAACCAAAACGATTGCGAAATGGCAAGCGCGTGACCGCCCGGTTATATCGGGCGCGTGTGAAACTCGCCGGTGACGGCAAGGTGCGGGACATCGCCTTGCAGGTATCCGACAAGCAGGTTGCCCAACAAAAATTAAACAAACTGGTTCAGGAATTGGAGCACGAATCGGCAGGATTAATTCCGGCGAAACCAGAACGCGAGGCGGCGCAAAGTCCGTTGCTCGATCTGGTGTCGGAATATGTCAACGAATTGACCGTCCTAGGGCGGTCGGGAGACCACCTGCGCCATGTGGACAAGCGGCTGCGGCGGCTGGTTCGGGAATGCGGCTGGACGAGATTGGCCGACGTGACGCCCGCCTCGTTTCAAATGTGGCGCAAGGAGCAAGCCCACAAAGCCCCCAAGACCCTGAATGAATATCTGGCCACGCTCTCGGCCTTTTGGACGTGGCTGCGCAAGCAAAGCCGCGTCAGCGTGAACCCCTTTGAACTGGTGGAACGGACGGATACGCGCGGCAAGGAACGGGTTCAACGGCGGGCGTTGTCGGATGCGCAAGTCGTCCAGTTGTTGCAAGCGGCGGGCAAGAATCAACTTGCCTATATGCTGCCCCTGTATGCGGGTTTGCGGCGCAATGAAGTCGAAACGTTGCGCTGGTCGAATCTGGTGCTCGGCGAATCCGGCGGGTTGCTACGCATTCATGCTGCCGTGAACAAGAACCGGAAAGAACAGGCATTGCCGTTACATCGTGAGTTGGCCGAAGTGTTGCAGCAGCAGAAACCGGCAGACAGCAAAACGGACGATCTGGTGGTGGTCAACGGCGTTCCGAAAATGAAGGAATTCAGG
Source organism: Verrucomicrobiota bacterium (assembly GCA_050014435.1). Classification (GTDB taxonomy): domain Bacteria; phylum Verrucomicrobiota; class Verrucomicrobiia; order Limisphaerales; family Palsa-1400; genus DASRLE01. The sequence continues at coordinate 27,163 of JBEKDI010000030.1, forward strand.
CAGGACTTGAAAAAGGCGGGCATCCCGTTTCTGGACGAGCGCGGACACCGCATGGATTATCATGCGTTGCGGACGACGTTTATCACCCGGCTTTCGACCATGAAAGTGCATCCACGCTTGGCGATGGAACTGGCGCGGCATAGCGATATGCGTCTGACGATGAAGACCTACACGGATGCCGGGCAACTGCCGTTGCGCGAAGTCATGGACACGTTGCCGGGATTTGGCGGGCGGTCTGACTCCCGAATAGACTCCCGAACTTTAGGCGCGAGCGGTCAAACAGTGTCACCGACTGTCACGAAAATCAGGGAGATCAAAACTGAAAACAACGTTGAAAACACTGGCGAAAGTCTTCGTGACTCACAGCTTGTCACCATGAGTCACGAAAAGTCAGAATGGCGGAGAGAGGGGGATTCGAACCCCACAATTTCCCGCCGATAATAAGGGAAATCCGCACAACGACACACAAAGAGACTCACAAATTTCAGTCCCGTCAAGCCACGACTTGTCCCAAGTAGTCAATGCATGGGATAAATTGCCGGCTCCTCTCAAAGCTGCAATCCTCGCCATCGTCAATTCAGTGGAGGGCCGGCCATGAACTTAAATCCGGCTACGGTGCTGAATCCCGTGTTCAACGCTCTGGACGCCCTGATCCAGAATTACGGTGTTTATCTTTACCTCGTGTTCGTCTGGTTGTCCCTGAGAGCGATTGCCTGGGTGTTGGGCGGCGGCTTGCGGCGGAAACGGCCACAGAGGAACGCCGCCACAATCATTCCTGGCATCATCTTTACGATGCGACCGCCGATCCAACCACCACCGCCAATCGTCATCACCGATGTTGACCCGGCACGGAATTGCGACAACGAAACAATGGACTAACCATGATCAAATTACATCCCCGGCAATCAGACTGTGCTCGGCACACCTACGAACAGGGAAACGCCAGCACGCTCAATTTCACGTCACTAATTGCACCATCAATTTGCGCACTCATGCACACGAAACGTGTCAAAACCGATGCAACCATTTTTAAGCCAAGGTGCAGTCGCACGGGTATGTGCTACCGCCTTGATAGGGTGCAAGCCTTACCCCTTGTCTGGACAAGGTTTTTACGGCTCGCCATTTGCTCGCCGATGGTTGCGCGGAGTCCCGCGAGATGGTCATGCGATGGGCGCGAAACATCCGGCAAGACATCCGGCGAAATGTCTCGCGTCATGCCCGCGCAATGTCCCGACAATGGCCGGTCAGTGGCAACAGCAATGCCGCCGAACGTCCGGCAAGACGACTCGCAAGATAACTTGCCTTGCGCCAGACTTGGACGCGCAATGTCCGCGCCGGAAACTTGCGAGACAACTCGCAATACGTCTGCGCAACAGCGTGCCGCAGTCCGCGCAACGGCCAAGGCAACATCTCGCAAGCGGCTCGTGGAAATTCCATCGTCAGCTTTTAACCATGACATCCCAAAATTATGAATACACCAACTATACCAACACCCGATCTTGAATCGCTCCGCATGGCGGTTCAGGAATTCCGGCCCAATTCGCATCGTGTCCAATTCAACAATCTCAAACCATTCCATGACTCCATCGCGGAATTGCGCGGCAAGAAGGCATCCTATTCTATCATTGCAGAAATTTTGCAACAAAATGGCGTCAAGACCAGCCGGGCGCGTGTGGCCGAATACGGCCGCATTGTCCTAGATGGTGGGAAATCACGAAAACGGCGCAAACGTGCGAGAACCCCGCAAGTCACAAATGCCCCGGCCTCGCCTCAAAGTGTGCCAGTCGCGGCCGCAAAACCCACGCCGGCCACACCAGCGCCGACCCCTGCGCCGGCGGGCAATGGCACGCCGCCACCAAAAGAAGATTCTCCATACCGTTCACGCGGACCGCACATTGCCAACGTAAAAATGATGGCTCCAAGTGAACGGGAAGAATTCGAGGCCAGCCTGAAATCAAAACCGCCAGCGAGCTAACACAGCCCGGAAAGCAATCCGGCGATGCGCCAGCATCGCCATTGCAGCCCGGCACGGCGGCCAGAGTGCCTACAAAGCAGACCAGCGACGTTCGCCAGCCACACGCAGCCGCAAAGGTTCGGACGCCGCCCCGACAAGCCAATAACGCCACCATAGAAGCAAGTTTTTTTCGGTTGGCAGCATAGTTAGCACTGGCTTCGCAACAGGGTTGGCAACGGCGAGGCAACACGGTTAGCAACAGGGTGGTAATCACGCGAGGCAACATCCGAAGCAACAAAGTTCGCAACACGGTTGGCAACACGATGAAATAACAGGGTTAGCAACTGACGCAACAATGCAGTTAGCACAAGCGAAGCATCTCGCGCAACAATCGGCGAGATTTTGGCGAGCCGTAAAAACCTTGTTAAAAAAAGGGGTAACGCGTGCCCTGCCTAAAATGGCGAATTGCCTGCATTGAGCCACGCAATTCATTTTCGTCCTGGGCGTGACCTGACCGCGCGATTTCAGTGCATGAATGGCTGTTGTTGAAATGCGTTTAACCGCGTTGACAGGATGAGTTGAACGACGTTGATTTTTTCAACGCACTTCCACGCCTTTCAACGCACCGGTCTTCTGGCAGCGTCCGGCCTCTGCCTCGTGTAAGGGGATGGTGTCGGTCAAGGACATCATCCGTCAAGCCCAGGTCTTCCGTTGCCGCGGGCTACATGGATTTCCCAGTGATTTACTCGATACCGCCGTGCTTGCGCAGCAATTCAGCCAAGTCCCTGTAGTTGTGCAGCACTGCAAAGGCTAGAGGCGTTCTGCCAGAGTTGTCTTTCGCATTAACGTCAGCATTGTTGGCAAGCAGCAACTCCACCAGGTCTTTGTATCCCAAGGCCGTCGCGGTGTGCAAAGGCGTCATTCCGTCGTGGTTCCTGGCGTTCACATCAACCTTGTGCGCCAGCAGCAAAGCGGCGGTCTCCGTATAACCATTTTCCGCCGCGACCTGCAACGGTGTCCGTCCCGAATTGTCAGCAACGTTGACATCGGCGTTATGCGCCAGGAGCAATTCCACCAGGTCCTTGTGGCCCCCAAACACCGCGTTAAGCAAAGGCGTCCAGCCGCCAGAAGCCTTGGCTTCGACATCGGCCTTGTTGGCCAAGAGGAATTCAGCCACGTCTTTGTGGCCATACTCCACCGCAAGGTGCAATGGCGTCTGGCTGGCGTAGCTGTCTTGACTGTTGACCAACTCGGGATGCTCTTTGACCAGCGCCTTGGCTTTCTCCAGCTTGCCGTTAAACGCGGCCTCGTGAAGACTGCCATCGCCTGTCCCGCCCGGCGGAATCTCCGGCGACAAGTTCGACCAAGGACGAGGCGCGCCCGCACGCGATTCTTCATCAAGCCATTTCATCGCACCCAGCCACCTTTTGAAATCCTCCAATTTCATTTTGTCCCATCCTGGTCCGACTAATTTCAGCATCGATGACGACGCTGGGTCCACTTGGTTAAACGGGGCGTAGCGGCCGTCAGGCTCGTGCTTCAGGAAGAGCAAATAGCGGGTGGATTCCTTTGGATTGAATGAGGCAAGGTTGGGGGCGTCAATCATCGATTTGTCCGGGTTCCTGAGCCGATAGTGGTGCACAACCAACGTTTTCAGACTCTTGTCCCCTTTCAAAACAATACTGACCTCGAAATCCGAGGACAACCCGATCACAGGAATGGGAGGACTGATGTTGGGAAGGTCTATTTGTTCGGCAGCGTCTTTGGTGGAGACGGGCTTGGCGACGACGATAATGTCCGTCTTCTTGTCAAGCCAACGAAAACTGAGTGAACCTGCTTCGCGAGCGTCCGCCACGAACATCGTGATTGCCAGGACGAGAAGGCTGGTGATGATGGGTTTCATTGATTGTGTAGCGTGATAAGAAGGTTTGTATCTCCGGCTTTGACTTCCATGCCGCCGCCGCCGTTAAGATTCATGTAAATGCTGCGGTCCTGAGGATCTTGATAATTGGCGAAGATTTTGATCGGCCCTTCACAAACCGCATCGAAGAAAAATTTTCCTTCGCTGTCCGTGTTCGTTGAGGAATCCTGCGGCTGGCCCGAACCACCAAAACTGACGCGTGTTCCGGCCAGCGGTTTTCCGTTGTTGTCCAGCACCCGGCCTGCAAGTTTGTAATTGGCGGGCTTGAGCACAAAAGGCGGAAAACTGTAGGCAGCGGTTTTGGTGTCTTTGGCTTCAACCCTCGCAAAGGCGGAGCCGTAGCCTTTCGCTTTAACTCCATTGACCCAATACTCGCATCCCTGCGGCAGGGCGGAAATGGAAAATAGCCCTTGTTCGTTCGCAGAGGTTGGTCGAGGGCTCAGCGGGGTCATTGAATTGCCGGAAAGAAACCGGACATCCAATTCGGCTCCAGGGACAGGCTTCCCGTCGGTGTTTTTCACGGAACCGGACAAAGTGATTGCTGGTTGCAAAACCAGATCAACATTTGTCGTCGTTTTACCGAATTGTCGAACTGCCGCGAGGTCATTCTTAACATCGCGAGCCATGATGGAATTTGTTGGATTGATCGGGCCAATCATCATCTCAAGTGCCTTTGGTTGTTGGATTATATCATAGCGCCCGTTTGTGTCAGTTCTGACTTCGGCGTAGTCACCCGACCCCGAATAGAAGCCCGGGTAAAACGCCACGTTCACATCTGCAGCCTGCTTTCCGGAGGCATAGCGCACCGTGCCAGAACACAGCAAGGTTGGCTCCGCGAAGGTGTGAATGGCAAAAGCGATGGTCAAGACGGCAACAATGGGCATTTTCATGGCGATATAAAGGCTTTCAATTTTTCGGCAATACTACATCTTTCCACTCGTTCGTGCGGATGGGGCGCGTGCCGATGATAAATTTGGCCATGTCGGCCAGCGGAATACCAAAATTAAATTCCGCCACGCTCACGCCAGTTTCGCCGGCAGAACCACTTTCACTAGGAGAGACCGTTAATTCGCGACCGTCCTTCGTCACTGCTACCACTCCGAACCGCCGCGACTTCATTTTGCCAGCGTCTATGGCGAGGGCAACGAACGCCCTGCCGTCCACGTCTTGCCCGACGCCGTTAAGGTGGCTGTTGCCTTCGAGCGCCATGGAGATGCTATGTCTGGGTTCGACGGTTAGTTCACTCGTTTTCTCCAGCGGGCCGACGGTGTAGCGCAACCGCACGGTGACGCGGCGTGGAATGTTTGTTCCCGCGCCCGGACTCAGGGTTTTCGTAAGCCATCCAAGGTTCCCGTTTTGCCCGTTCGCGTCCTGTGCGTCACCGGCCATTGAGCCGCGTGCGTCGAGGGGAATGACGTTGTTCTGGTCGTCCAGCAAAGTGACTTCATTAAAACTTCCTTGGCCAAAGAGTGGATGCGAAAACCAAAGCTTTAGGAAGCGTGGTTCCGGGGACAAATGCCAACTGCTCACATCCATGCCCCCGGACGGGACGACCTTGAGCCATTTCAGTTCGGCTGCATCCGTCACCGGCGAGCCATCGGGATGCCGCGCCGCGCCAGACTGGTTGGTTTTCCATTCATCCTGCCAGGCGAGGAATTGCAGCTTGGGCGGTTCGGAGAGCAAGGCGGATGCAGTGGCAGAATCATTTTTCACAACGCTACTGTTTTGCACTAACTTGTAGCGAATTTTCACGCCGCGCGGGTTCTCGGTAAAACCAGCTATTTGTAAAACGCCCATGCTGCCTTCGCGAGTTCGGAATAACCAGATTGAAGGAAAGGGTTTATTATATTCAGCAGGATAGCGGTCAATGCTCATTATTTGAGCATTATAAAAATGTTCCACTATCGAATTTACGGTGATTTCATCCCAGCTTTTCTTTACTGCTGGAAAAACTGCCGTGTCCAAACCCACCACGCCATTGAGTTCTGAGCCAATGCCAAGAGCGATATTGCTATTGTATTGCGCTGGTCTCGTTCCAATCGCACCCCGCTTTTGAACCGCCCACTGTTCTTTAGCGCCAATAAATAGTTCTCCAGAATCAAAATTAACCATCACATCAGCATTCGTCGAAGAATCAGAACCATAGGAACCGAGGGTGCTTGGGTCTTTGCTCTCATAAACCACATACTCCACCCCCGGACCGAAGGAAAGATTTGGCGCGGCGGCAGTATTTGAGTTCGCGTCGGAATTTTGTTTTGGCTGCCAGATCAGCATGGCAGTCAAATTTTCGGAGACTGGTTCGCCGCTGGTTTTTTCGCCAACGTGCCGGTGCAGTTGAAACAAATCCAACACACACTTGTTCTGATCCAGCCCGCGCGGTTTGCCGAGGTGAACTGCCTTCACCTGCTCAACCACCTTGGCCGCTGTCGCCGCGTCCGGCAGCACGAATCCGATCTGATAGACGGATTTATCCTTCAGCAGGTCTGAACCCACCAGCGTCCTGCCACCTCCAGGGCCGCTCATAAACGTGGGCGACTTCAGACAATCCAAACTCGTCTCCGCCGAAGCGATGTCGGCGGGAAAGCCGAAAGCCGGCCCGGAGTATTGCACGAACAAACCCCGGTCGGGATACGGCGTCTCACACGTAAATGCCATCAGCACAACCTGTCCGCGCTGCGAAACTTCGGTTACATGGAGCCACGCTTCGCCATACTCTCCGCTGATCGAACCGTTGATGAGCGACGGAATCCAGACGTCCGCCGGCTCATATTTGCTCCACCACTGGACACCGTGAATCACCAGCACTGCCGCAAGCCAGGCCCAGGACGCCATAAGAAGCTTCCAAGCAAGTTTTCGGCGTCGTTGTTCATATCCAGCCGGCTTGATGAGATCGCCGCTGCCGGACAGGGAATCGTCAAGAGGCGTTAGCTGTTCAATGGGGGTCCGAAAACCCATGATTATACCACCCGCTGTGAGTAGCACCGCAAAAGACATGAAAGTAATCATCTGCTCCGTGCCGATTGGCATGAAGAAGCGAAGAAGTAACAACGTAATCAGGACGCATCCCGATATCGCAAAGAAAGTATTTGCCACGCCACGCCAAACGATGACCCGTTGTCCGTTTCGGCGTCCGACGAGCACAATTCCGCCACGCTTGAGTTCCCGCTCTGTGCGTCTGGAGGCTGCCGCGTCGGCAGGCGGGACGCCCGCGCTACCTGAACTGACGATGGTTTCCACCATCGTCTTGACTTCACTGACCTTCTGGTAGCGAAGTTCGGGCTTCGTTTCCAACGCGCGCAGCACCACTTCGTCGAGCCGCACGTCAATCTGGACTTTGTGTGATGGCGGCTCGATTTTTTTGTCCGGCAGTTCGCCGGTGAGCATTTCATAGAAGACCACGCCGAGTGAATAAATGTCGGCGCGGCTGTCCACGTGCTTTGGATCGGTCTTCTGTTCGGGCGCGCTGTAACCGGGAGTTCCAACGGTGCTTTGCGTTGTGTTCTCCGGTGCGACAAGTTCGCCGCCTTTGTCGTCATTGGCCGTGCCTAGCATCTTGGCGATGCCGAAGTCGGCGACCTTCACGCGACCGGCTTTGTCAAGCAGCAGGTTCTCCGGTTTAATGTCGCGGTGGACGATGCCCCGGTCGTGGGCAAATTGCAGCGCGTCGCACAGCGGCGGCACGATGGCCAGCGCCTCCTCTGGGGTGAACTTACGCGCGCGCAGAAGCCGGCGCAGATTCATGCCATCCACGAATTCCATGAGCAGGTAATAAAATCCGCCCGCCTGTCCGAAATCATAAATGGTGACGATGTTCGGATGATTCAACGCCGCGAGCGCCTGTGCCTCACGGGCGAACCGCTCGGCAAACTTGGCATCCTGCACCCGTTCCGGCGCGAGGAGTTTCAATGCCACGAAACGGTTCAAGGTTTTCTGCCGTGCTTTATACACCACGCCCATGCCGCCGCGCCCGAGACATTCGAGGATTTCAAGCTGTGGAAAATGCGGGGCAATCTGTTCAGGCGGCAACGGCGGTTGTGCGGCGGGCGTATCGTCGGTGAAAACGGTTTCCGTTTTCAGGTTTAACGCCATGAGGCAATTGGGGCAAAGCCCGGCGGGTGCGTTGTCCGAGAGGGACACGCCGCACTGCGGACATTTTGGCAATGATTCGTTGCTCATGCCCGATACTTACCAGTTGACGAAAGGTTGTTACACGACGGGTTCATTTTATTTTCCAGCTAGGGCGGCGGCGAGATGCCGCAATTCACCGGCCACATCCGCTTCGTCCGAAAGCGTCTGGGAAATCTCCTCGCGATAGATTGCGCGAAAGCGTTTCCGCAGCCGATGCACCGCTACGCGAGCCGCTCCTTCGTTCATGCCGAGGCGAGATGCCACTATTGCATAATCAATCGCTCCATGCGCAGCCATAAGACAACCCTTGAGCGCCTCAAAATCACTGGGTTTTCCTGCCGCCGCAAATTCCGCGCGCAGCCGATTTACCGTCAAATCAAGCAGCGTCAATGCCCATTGTTTATCGAAAGCTTCATCCGCCGCGAGTTTGGCTGAATAATCGGCGGCATAGCGACTTTCGGCGAATTCCGTGTCAAAAGGCACCTGTGATTGGCCACCGCCGCGACGTTGAGCGGAAGCCCGCCGCCATTCATTGTTCATGAAATTTTTCAACGCCACGATCAGGAACGTTCGCAACTTGCCTTTTTCGCGGTCGGCGGAATCAAGCCAGCGTTTTTCGAGCAGGCGGCAGAAGAATTCCTGGGTGAGGTCTTGCGCGTCGTGCGGCGATTGGCCGCAGCGCCGGACGTAGGCGTAAAGCGGATACCAGTAGGCGCGGCAGAGAGCTTCCAGCGCCGCCGCCGATTCGGGCGCGTCCTTCCGGGTGACCGCCAATACCAGCGACCATCGCGTGTGCGGAAACATCCGGGGTGCTTCGCTGGATGAAGTCAGGCTGCTCATGGAAATATCGTATCCAGATGAGAATAACCGGAAATAAGGTGGTTGTTACAGAAGAAGTGCGAAAAAGTTGCCCCGCTCAACCGCCAGATATCAGGCCGCCCCCACGCTTGCCAGAGAAGCGGTGGGAAGCCCTGATATGGCGGGGAGAACCGCCGCTAGTCACGTCCCCGCCGAAGACGCTGAATTGCATCTGCAATGACTGACTCCGGCGCGCCTCGTTTTGTCCATTGTATGCTCGACTGCGCCTGTCAAGGTTGTCCAAAATAAAACGAGGCGCTTTCGCGCAAGGTTTCCTTTTTGTGGCTCCACCTGGACAGTGCTCGTCGAGCCGGGGACGTGGCTGGTTAGGAAGGCGCGTCGGGATTTCTGGCCGGAGATTTCTGCAAGCACATTTAATCGCAAGCCACGCGCAAGACGGCATCCAAGCCGATGGCGGGAAATTCAGAAATACAATTTCGAGATTTATAGTTGACAAATGTATCTGTAATGCTACGATAGGGAATATGCCGTTTATTCAGTTTCCTTTCATCGAAGTGCCGAAGGAATTGCACAAGCTGGTCGGCGAGCCGACGCCCGGCACTCGCGCCTATCGGCGTGAAGGGTCGTTCAAAGAATGCGGTGAGTGGCTTGAAAAACTTGGTGAATACTACAAAGGGGATGTTGGGCTTTCGACCAGCAGCGTCGTCCTGTTCGTTCCCGTCTCTCGTGCCAGCGTCTATAAACGCATCAAGGAAGGCAAATTGACGGCCTTTTTCTTTTACGTCACCCACGAGGAAACCCGATTATTCGGTGCGAAGCGCAGAGCCAAGGAACGTCCTTTCATTGTGGTGTCGGTCAGTGAGTGCAAGGCTTGGGCGGAAGAAATCAAGCGCAGGGTCGGTTTTGTGGATGACCCGAATGAGAGTCTGTTTAAGGAAAGTGAACGCCTGTTGCAAGCGGGCGGCGCGGATGAACCGACGGAGCAAGAAGCCAACGAAGCCAAGGAATTTACCGAACGCGATCCGAAGGACAAAGGCAATCGGAAGGTGAGGTATCGAAAGGAACGAAGCACCATTTACGAGGACTACAAACAGCAGGATATGCTTTATCTGCTGACCGAATTGAAGGCGGCAATGGCTTCCCCTGAAAAAGCCGCTGCGTTGCGGAGACGGCTGCGCAAGGGAATGGAATGGGACAAGGGAAACAGGACTTGGAAATTGAAGGAGGAGAAATGACATTTTATGCCAACGGAGTATCAATTTAACGACCGTCTGATACGGTTCCCGGAATTGGAGAAGATTTTCGGTGTCTGCAAGCGGACGGTGAGACGGAGGGCGGAAAACGGCGAGCTGCCACCGCTGCGGCACATTGGCCGCGCCGTGGGGATGCTGGAAAGTCAGGTCAAAGCGTATTTTCAAAAGTTGAGTCAACCGAGTTAAGCGAAAGGAGAAATGTGATTGCTTACATTTACCGCCCCAAACGGCAACGCAACGGCAAGTTGGTTTCCAGCCGGATTTGGCGGGCGCGGCTGAAATTGGACGGCGACGTTAAGGCGCGGGACATTTCCCTTGGCGTTTCCGACCGTCAGGTTGCCGAGCAAAAAATGCGGGAAAACGTCCGCGACCGAGAACGGGTGTCAGTTGGTTTAATGGCCCCGGCGGCACAACGTGAGACGTTTGAAAACCCGATGGAAAAGCTGGTGGACGGCTATGTGGCCGATTTGAAGGCGTTAGGGCGTTGTGCCGATCACGTCCGGCATGTGGACAAGCGGTTGCGGCGGCTCATGCGGGAATGCCACTGGCAGAGCCTGCGCGACGCGACGCCGGATGCGTTCTTACGCTGGCGCGCCGAACAAACGCAGGCTCCCAAAACCATCAATGAGTATCACGCCGTCTTGTCGGCCTTGTTCACCTGGTTGCGCAAACAAAACCGCGTTGCGGCCAATCCGTTTGAAATCATCAGCAAAGTGGATACGCGCGGCAAGCAACGCAGCCAGCGGCGGGCTTTGAATGATGATGAGGCCAAGCGATTGCTGACCGGGCCGCGCAAGCTGCTTTATCTGCTGGCCATGCACACGGGTTTGCGGCGTGGTGAAATCAACGCCTTGCATGGCGGCGATTTTCATTTGGATACGGCTAATCCGTATTGGATGCTGCCCGCCGCCTTCGTCAAGAATCGCAAGGAACAGCCCCGCCCGTTGCATTCTGAACTGGTGGCGGAATTGCAAAAGCTGAAAGCCGCCGGAAAACTCAAGCCGGAAGATTTGGTGTTTCCCGATGGCGTCCCGACGATGAAAGAAATTCGCAAGGATTTCAAGAAGGCGGAAATTCCGTTGAAGGATGAGCGCGGCCATGTGGTGGACTTTCATGCGCTGCGGACGACCTACATAACCCGCCTGCAACGCGCTGGCGTTTCGCCTCGTGAAGCGATGGAACTGGCACGGCACAGCGATATGCGGCTGACAATGAAAACCTATACGGACGTGGCGCAACTGCCTTTGGCGGCAACCGTCCGGGGATTGCCTTCGATTGGCGACTCACAAATAGACTCACAAAATTTAGTCGCCGACCGTCCTACGGTGTCACCTGCTGTCATCGGTTTGAAGGCCATCAAGGTAGGTAAAACCGTTGGAAACATTGACGAAAACCATCATGCGTCATCCATTGTCACTTTCGGTCACGAAAATGAAAATGGCGGAGAGAGGGGGATTCGAACCCCCGGTACTTTTTAGGTACTCACGCTTTCCAGGCGTGCGCGTTAAACCACTCTGCCATCTCTCCACCGGGAAGATATGTCGCACGGAAGGCCTTGCTGAGCAAGGCGATTCCTGCGGCCAGTCCGCGCGGCTGCTTTGACTTTCAGAGGCGGCACACTTATGCTGGCGAGTATGAATGCGCCCATTTCGCGCAGTTCGGCAGCCCTGCTGGCAATTGGCGCAGTGGTGATTCTTCTGCTGGGTGCATTTTCCCGGGACCCTTTCGCTGCGCTCCCCGCCCTTCCAACTGTTGGCGCGGCCGATTCCGCCATTGAGGCAGCGGGCGGACCGGAGTTGCTGGCGGGTTTATCGCCTGGTTTGGCTGATCTCATCAGATTGGCCCAGGCTCATGTGGATGAAAATGTCATCCTGGCCTTCATACAGAATTCCGGCCGGACCTATTCGCCCTCCGCCGATGAAATTCTGTATCTTTCCGATTTGGGTTTTTCCCAAACCGCCATCGCCGCGTTGTTCAAGCAAAAATCGGCCAGCCAGCCCGAACTCGCCGCCGCCGAAGGCCCGACCCCCGCTGCTTCGGCCAGGCTGACACTTCCCAACACATCGCTCGCGGCCTTGGGCGCGAATGCCGTTCCTTTTTACGAGGCCCTGGCTCCTTACGGCGCTTGGTCGCAAATCCCCGACTATGGGCTTTGCTGGCAGCCGACAACAGAAGTGCTCAATCCGGATTGGCGCCCTTACGTCGATCAGGGGCGGTGGCTTTACAACGACAGCGGTTGGTATTGGCAGTCGGGCTATTCATGGGGTGGGATCGCTTTTCATTATGGCCGCTGGTCAAAAAGCAGCCGTTTCGGCTGGCTTTGGGTTCCCGGCAATGTCTGGGGGCCGGCCTGGGTCTCGTGGAGAATCGCCTGGTCTTACACCGGCTGGGCGCCGTTGCCCCCGGGCGTCGGTCTCGCCGCCGCCGGTTTGACTTTCCATGACCGCCGCGTCGCCGCTGACTTCGGTTTTGGGCTCCCTGCCGCGTGGTTTACCTTCGTCAGCGAAGATAATTTTCTCAGTCGGAACCTTTCCGCATACGCCATCCCGCCAGGCCGGGCCGGGGAGATTTACCCGGGGAGCGTGGCGGTGAATAATTACTCTATTGTCAATAATAAAGTAATCAACCTCGGCCCGGGGCGGCTCCTCAATGCCGCGGTCGCGGAGGCGGGGCCGGCGCAGCCCTCGATCGATAGAATTCCGGCCCGAAAGATTGAGTTGGCCGGTTCACCCATCGCAGCGGGAAATGATCCTCAATTGCCCGTTGCCGGTGCTTCCTGGGAGGAGGCTCCCAGCGCGCCGCCGCGCCAGAGTCCCGGCCTTGACGTTCCGCCGCTGCCATCACACCCCAAAGCCCGCCAGCGCCACTGGGCCTGGAATTACCCCGCCTGGTCGAATCGGGCCGACGCGCCCGGCTTGGAACCGCTTGTCAATCATGAATTCTTCCGTCACGATCAAAACGCCGAGGCTTATGCGCGGCTTCCCCTGCCGGACCCGGCGCGGTGGATGGCAACGTCGGTCCCGTCCGTTTCAAAATCAGTCAAATAGACCGATATTACTGATTGGACCAGAGGGGTTTGTTAAAGCCGCTGTTTTCCGCCCCGGCGCGATTCCATTGGGATTCTCGGGAAGGCTGATCGCCGGGACAAAGACCCCTTTGTATTCCCGCCGCCACCATCGGCCCGTGGCGCGGCGCGTGGCCATGTCTGTGAAATGATACTCGTAGAGCAGCGCCCGGATATATTTGGGCGGCGTCTTGGGAAAAGGATTGCGCCCCAAAAGCGCCAGGACTGGGGGCGAATTCTCCAGGAGCCTCGTTTCAAAATTCAAAAACCACAGGTTTTCCCGGGGCCCGCCCAAGGCCGCGAACCATATCTGCCAGTCCAGCCGCGGTTGGTAAGGCGCGGCGAAGGCCGGCCTCTTGTTCAAATCGCCCGGTTTGTATTTAAATTCGTAGGGCCGCCAATCCCGGCCGTTGTCGCTGCCTTCGATGATGATTTCCGGGCGTGTTTGCGTCATGGCTGCGAACAATCCATAGTTGTTGAAGCTGCGGAGTGGTTCCAGCCAGCCATGCAGCGCAAGGGCTGGCGCGGGCCAACGTTCCGTGACGCGCAGGGTTCCCAGAAGGCCCATGAGTGTCACCAGCCCAATCACAAACGCGATGGGCAGCAAAACAAGGCGCGGCCAGCGCCGGCAACGAGACGCGGACGAAGGCATCGCCGGCAACGCGGAGATTGGTCGCCGCGGCTTCAGCACGTCGTCATCCAACAACGGCACGCACAGCAGGATCGTAAGCCAGTTGAAGAAAGTGTAGTTGCCCGTTAGCATGATCAGCACCTGCAATAGCGCGAATATTCCCGCGGCCGTCAGCCGCGCCCGGCGCCCGGCGAAAATCAAGGCCGGCACAGCCAGTTCAATGAACAGCAGCACAAACGTGCAAAAAGCTTGGGCGCCCGCCGGCATTTGGTGGGCATACCAGCCGATCCAGGTGGGCAGGGGCTGCGTCTCATAATGCACGCGCAACGCCGTCAGGTTCCACCACGAGATGTCGCCGCTCATCAACTTGACGCAGCCCGATTCCAGCATCAGCCGGAAGATCAGCCAGCGCAAAAGCCAAAGCACCGTGGTCGAGGGCGCGGACTGCCGCGACGGTCGTTCCAGCCACTGCAATGGCGCATAGAGAATGGCCAAAAAGCCGGTTTCCAATAAAAGGGTGTCCCATTGGAAACTCAGGAATGGGCCGCATATCGTGGACAGTGAAAGGTAGAGGCACCAAAGGAGAAACAAGGCCGGCGCCGGCGCAATGCCGAAAAACAGCAACAGCGACAGAGCCACACCCGCCTCGCACTGCCAGTTCAAAGCGCTGTCGCTCGCGCTCCACCACGCCAGCGTGGGTACGGTATGGAACCGTTCCAGTCCGATGTGCTGATCCACCGTCTCAGCCTTGAGCATCTCCATGACGGACGCCGCCGGGACGATCCCGCGGCTACCCGCCAGTCCCTGGATTTGGCCGAATAGGGACGCAAACGCCATGAGGTAGATCAGTGCCAGCCCCCGCAGAAAAACAAAACGCACGCGGACATACCTCAGCGGCGAGAAACCAGGGCCAGAATAAATCCGGTCCAATTTGGAAAGGAACGAACGGTGCGTGGCCACTTCCTCATAGAGGAGTTCCGCCACCTCGGCGAAGCCGGGAAATTCCCGGTATAAATGAATGAGCCACCGCTCCTTCCCGGCCTGCTCCAGGGACCGGAAGACCGCCTCCGCCCCGCTGCAGACCGAGCCGTCGGGCAGGATCAGATGGACCGACTGCTCAAAATCCTGCCGCGGAATCTCAGGAAATCTCCCTGTCACGCTTTCCGTCTGAAAGGGCAGATAGGTGACGGCATCGCCCGTCATGTTCTGCCACCGCGCTATCCAGCGGCGGCAAAAGTGGCAGTCGCCATCATAGACCAGCAGCGGTTTGGATGGCGGCGATGCGACTCGTAGTTCCTGCGGCACGATCCCAACCTAACATCATCACCCCATGTGCGCGATGATGTTGTCCCCGAATTCAGAGCACTTGATCTCCATCGCGCCCGTCATCTGCCGGGCGAAGTCGTAGGTAACGCGTTTGGAGGCTATCGCCCCGTTGAGTCCCTTCAAAATCAGATCGGCCGCGTCCGTCCAGCCCAAATGGCGGAACATCATCTCGCCGCTGAGCACGACGCTGCCCGGGTTGACGCGGTCCTGGTTGGCGTACTTGGGCGCGGTGCCGTGCGTGGCCTCAAAGATGGCGTGGCCGGTGATGTAATTGATGTTACCGCCGGGCGCGATGCCGATGCCGCCCACTTGCGCGGCCAGCGCGTCGCTGAGGTAATCGCCGTTTAAATTCAATGTCGCAATGACGTCAAATTCCTCCGGTCGCGTCAGCACTTGCTGGAGCGTGATGTCGGCAATGGAATCTTTGATGACCAGGCCCGCGCCCGGTTTGCCCTCGGGGATTTTGCACCACGGCCCGCCGTCGATTTCCACCGCGCCGAAGTATTCTTTGGCCACTTGATAGCCCCAGTCGCGGAAGGCGCCCTCGGTGAATTTCATGATGTTGCCCTTGTGGACCAGCGTCACGCTCTTGCGCTTGAACTTGACCGCGTAACCGATGGCGCTGTGGATCAGCCGCACCGAACCGCTGTAACTGACCGGTTTGATGCCGATGCCCACGCGCACGTCCGTCGGGAAATTGCTTGCGCCCACCGCCGCCCAGAATTCCGCCGCATTCTCCACCGTGGCGAACCGGATCTTTTTGAATTCCTTGGGAAAATTCGCGGCCAGAAAGTCCAGGATCTTCTGGCTCTCCGGCGTGCCGGCGGCGTATTCGATGCCCGCGTAAATGTCCTCCGTGTTTTCTCGGAAGATGACCATGTCGACCTTTTCCGGGCGTTTGACAGGCGACGGGACGCCCTGAAAATATTGCACGGGCCGCAGGCAGACATACAGGTCGAGCATCTGACGCAAGGCGACGTTGAGCGAGCGGATGCCGCCGCCTACCGGCGTGGTCAGGGGGCCTTTGATTCCGACCAGATACTCATTGAAGGCCTGCACGGTCTCATCGGGCAGCCAGTTGTTGAATTTTTTGAAGGCCGTTTCGCCGGCAAAAACCTCGAACCACGAGACCTTGCGTTTGCCGCCGGTCGCCTTCTGCACGGCGGCATCGAGCACGCGCACGCTGGCCGCCCAAATGTCGGGGCCGGTGCCGTCTCCGCGAATGAACGGGATGACAGGATTGTCAGGAACGACGAGTTTGCCCTGGGCGGTGGTGATCCTGCCGCCGGCTGGAGGTAGAATGTCTTTGTAAGCCATGTCGGTTTAAATTTGGCGCGTTCAGAGATAAAGAATGCGGCCAGGAATGCAAGCAGAACCTTGCGGCCCGCATGCAGATGGGCGGATCTCAATTTTTGGACAGTCGTCAGTCAACCAATCATCATCGCCAGTTTCCGCCAAATTGACGCATCAGGTCCCCAAAGGGGGAAACGACTTAACATTCTCTCCGGCGGAAAGCGCCCAGCGCGCCCAGCGCCAGCGCCAGCAACGAAATAATCGCGCCGGCGCGGAACGACGTGTCTTTGTAGGCTAGACGGACTTGATGGCGTCCGGCGGGGACCGGCAGGGACTGGAAATCATAATTGGCGCGCTGCAGCGGCGCGGCGTGACCATCAATCTTGGCCACCCAACAATGATACCAAGTCTGCGCCACAACCAACATGGTTGGACGCCTGGCTTCAGTTTCAAATTCGCAGCCGGCCGCTGTCACTCTGCTCGAGAAAATCTTCGCTGCCGCGTCCGCCGTGGCGGAGACAGTGTCGCGCGCTTCGACCGGAAGATAGACAACTTCGCGCGGCTTGAAGTTGGGCGAGGCCAGGGCCGTCAAAGTCGAAGCGTCATCAAGAAAAACCGGTTTCTGTCCAATGGTGGCCATCGGCATGAACCGGGGTAGGGCTTCCCATGTGAACAAATTTGTCGCGGAGGCCCGTTGTGAAATTCCGAGAAAATCCGTGAAATTAGGGAGATCATCTTGGGCGGCGAGCAAACGCGCCACGTCGTCCTGCCGCCGCAAATACAAGGAGGAGAATCCATCGGCCTTCGGGGTCAAGCTCAACAAATTGCAATTCTTAAACAGTTCCGTTCGCAGGCTCAGGTACAGGCCCAGCGCCGATGGATTGGCCAGATGTTCCAGCAAGGCGTCCGCCTTTGGGCCGACCATGGCGCGCGACCGGCCCAGGTCCGGCACGCTGGTCATGGGCGGCGTGAGGTCATCGTAGGCTTGCACCGCCGCGGTGGGATTCTGGCGCGGCGCGTGGGTGCAAATGTCCATTCCCATCAACAACAGGAGTCCGAAACCGGCCAGCAACCGGCCTGCACGAACAGCGCCCACCCGTCGCGGCAACAAAATCACCAAAGCTGTCAATAATATCGTCAACCGGGTCCATCCGCTTCGCCACGTCATGTTCCAATCCTCCCCAAAAACCGGGAACCGCCGGGACACAATCAACACGCAAACGATGCCGAGGCCGGTGATTGCCCCCGCCGTCAAAAGAGCCTGGCGGCCCGCCGCGTCCGCATGGCTTTGCAACCACGCCACGCCGCGCGCCGCCAGCAAGGGCAGGCAGAATAGGGTGATGATGATGAATTTCACCGGATAGCGGGCCAGCCCCAGCCAGGGCAGGATTCTCTTGAGCAGCGGCAGGACATAACCGGCGTCACCCCAGGCGCATAACACGCCGCCCAGCGCCAGCACCGACAGCACAACGGTTTTGCAATCACGCGTCTTCATGAGGGCGATAACCACCAATGCCACCGTGACAATTCCGGCGTAGTAGGACGAAAACATTTCCTGGCCGGGCTGCCAGAACACGCCTTCCACGGAGGCGTTGTCGCGAAAGAGAGGCACTAGGAAATTGCCGACGCCCCAGACCGGCAGCGCCCAGTGGCCCTTGTCAAAGGCGCTGTTCCGGTCGCCGTGCGCGACGAAATCGAGCCAGGGCGCCAGTTGGGCCGCGCTCAACGCCGCGACCCACCCGGCGACGGCGGCGAACCGCAGCGCCATTCTTAAAGCGTCCCGCCGGTTGCCGGGCCATTGCGCCGCGCAGACGGCGAGCGCGATCAGCCAGGTAAAAAGGATCAACTCCGGAGAGCCGGTCATCATCTGGCAGGCCCCGGCCAGCGCGGCCCAAAAGACGGCGCGCCCTCCCCGGAGCGCGGCCTTTTCGCACAGCAGCACCACCCACGGCATCCAGGCCAGCGCCGCGATATGGCAGGGCCAGATCAAAAGATTGATGCTCAGCCCATTCCAGGCAAAAACCAGCCCGGCCAGCATGGCGGCAAACCGGTTGCCAAACCAGCGCCGCGCCAGGAAGAACATGCCGGTCCCCGCCAGAAAAATATGGCCAAGAAGAAAATAGTTCATCGACCACGGCATGGGCGGAATCAAGTACAACAGCGAAAGCGGATAGAGTACCATGGTGTTCCATTGGGCAAGGAACGGGATGCCGCAATTGTTATAGGGATTCCACAGCGGCACATGGCCGTGCCAGAAACAGTGCCGGGCATAATACGCCACCGGGTAGCCGAACAAACCATCGTCGCGATAGACAAAAGCGTCCGATCCAAATACAATGCCGGGAAAAGAAACGCACATCAGCAGGCCGAGGAGAAGGAGCAGGCGCATCGCGCCAAACGAGCCGTCCGCATTGTCCGTTTCGTCCATGCTGTTCATGCTGATCATGTTGTCCCCATGCTGTAAACAAAATCTTTAATTCTTGAACATTCCCCATTACCATTGTCCAAGTTGAACCGATATGAGAATCTCTGACATTAAGGCTACCACGGTGACCGTCCCTTTGGATACCCCCCTGCGCCACGCCAACGGCTGTCATTGGGGGCGATTTGTCCGCACCATAATCGAAGTGGAAACGGACGAGGGCATCACCGGCCTGGGCGAAATGGGCGGCGGGGGGGAATCGGCCGAAGCGGCGTTTCTGGCGCTGAAACCCTATGTGGTGGGACAAGATCCGGCGCGTCTGGAAGAGATGCGTTTGCGCATCAGCAATCCCACCGCGTCGCTTTATAACAATCGCACGCAGATGGCCGCGGCGCTGGAGTTCGCCTGCCTGGACATCCTCGGCCAGAAATGGGGCGTGCCGGTTTATGACATTTTGGGCGGCAAATTGCAGGACAAAGTGCCTTTTGCGTCGTATCTATTCTTCAGCTACCCAAATTCCAAAACCGGTTACGGCGAGGTGCGCACGCCGGAGCAGTTGGTGTCCGCCGCCGTCAGCCTCAAAAAACTCTGCGGCTTCACCACCCATAAGCTGAAGGGCGGCGTCTTCCCGCCCGAGTACGAATTGGAATGCTACCGCGCCCTGGCCACCTCGCTCAAGGGGGACCGGTTCCGGTTCGATCCCAACGGGGTGCTTTCCACCGAGCAAGCCATTCGTTTTGGGCAGTCGATTTTTGATTTGAACAACGATTACCTGGAAGACCCGGTCTTTGGCCTGAACGGGATGAGGCGGGCGCGGCAGATGATCCGCGTGCCGCTGGCGACGAACACGGTGGTGGTGAATTTCGAGCAACTGGCGGCCAACGCGCTGCAGCCGGCGGTGGATGTAATTTTATTTGACACAACATTTTGGGGCGGCATCCGGCCCTGCCTCAAGGCGGCCGGGGTCTGCGAAACCTTCCAGTTCGGCGTGGCCGTCCACTCCTCCGGCGAGCTGGGCATCCAATTGGCCACCATGCTCCATTTGGGCGCCGTCCTGCCCAACCTGTCCTTCGCCGCGGACGCCCATTATCATCATTTGCAGGACGACATCATCGAGGGGGGCAAGATGCGCTACGAGAGCGGCGCCATCCGCGTCCCGACCGGTCCGGGACTGGGGGTCCGGCTCAATCGCGCCAAGCTGGCCGAGTACGGCGAGCTGTATAAACGGCTGGGCGGCTATCCCTACGACCAGGACCCGATGCGGCCCGGCTGGTGCCCCACCATCCCCAACAACCGCTGGGCCGATCCGCTGGACCGGCGTTTCCCCAAAATCCCATATTGATCGGCGGCGGCCAGTGACCGGGCGGCGGATGCATGAGCGCGAATAACGAGAATAAACTGTCCCTGCTATCGTTGCGCTGGCCGCGGCGCGGTTTTTTCCTGGCATTGCTTTTAGTGCTGTCCATGGGGCTGGGGGTGTTGCTGGACCGGAGCCTGTTGCTCAACGGCATCCCCCGGGACGCTGAAAAGCATTTTCGCCTCATGGGCCAGGCGTGGAATCTGATCGACCACTATTACGTGGATCGCGCCGCGATCCGGCCCGCGGCCATGTCCCATGCCGCCATCAGCGCCATGCTCGACTCCCTGGGCGACACCAATCACAGCGCTTTCCTGAACCCGACGCAGTCCAAAAGGGCCGGCACGGCCATGCAAGGCAAATTGATCGGCATCGGCATCGAGATCCAGTCCAAGGACCATCAAGCGGTGGTCGTCGCGCCGCTTGACGGCTCCCCCGCCCAACAAGCCGGCGTGCGTCCGGGCGATGTTATTTTGCAAGTCAACGGCCGGTCGGTCTCCGGTCTGTCGCTGGGCCAGATTTCGTCGCGGATATCCGGGGAAGCGGGCCAGCCGGTGGCGTTGACGGTCATCAATCCGCGCGACAAGCGGAAACGGCAGCTCATCATTGCACGGGCCTCGATCAAGCTTAACAACGTAAGTTGGCAGATTCTGCCGGGCACCGACATTGCGCACGTGCGCATCGCGTTGTTCAGCGACGGGGAGGCGGGGGACTTGCACAAGGCGCTGCTGGAGCTGGAGCGGCAGGGGGCGCGAAAGATCATACTGGATATCCGCAACAACCCCGGCGGGGCGCTGGATGAAGCCATCGGCACGGCCAGCCAGTTCCTGGCCTCCGGCAACGTGCTATGGGAGAAGGATGCCGCGGGCAAACTCACCTCCATCCCGGTCCAGGCCGGCGGGGCCGCGCCCGATCTTCCCCTGGCGGTGCTGATCAACGGCGGTTCGGCCAGTGATTCCGAGATCGTGGCCGGCGCTTTGCGCGACACGCGGCGGGCCGTGCTGATTGGCGAAACGACCTACGGCACCGGCACCGTCCTGAGCGAATTCCAAATGGCCGACGGTTCGACCCTGCTTCTGGCCGTCGAGGAATGGCTCACTCCCGACAAGCACTCCTTCTGGCACAGGGGCATCGCCCCGGACCTTCGCGTCGCCCAGCCGCCGGAAACGCCGATATTGCGTCCGACGTTGGAGCGGCAATTGACCGGCGCGGAACTCCGTTCATCAGGGGATGTCCAACTCCTGCGCGCCATCGCCTGGCTTGCCGACAAAGAAGCCAGGCATTAGGCCGCTGCGGCGCATCCGTGCGTGGATGGTTAGACCGGCTACTGTTTGACTCTTCGGTTAAAGATGCCATCTTATTGGTGATGAATGGGTTGTCTTTGCCTGATCCAGCCAAAGGCGGAGTTCAACTGAAACCGCCGGAGTTCGTCAGTTGTAAGCAGTGACTGAGAAAAACCTGATCCCCGCCAAACCTTACTCAATCCATTTGACTTATGAAATCCCAGTATTACGCGGCAGCCTTGTGGATCCTTCTCGGCAGCCTGGCTGCCAGTGCCCAGACGACAATCTTCGACGAGAACTTTGACGGCGGATACGCGGGCTCCTTCGGCACCGGCTCGTATCAGGGCGGCAGCCCCACCGCCACCGGCAATGAAGTGATAGCGACCGGCGGAAACCCGGACGGCGCCTGGCAGATGAGCATGACGGCCACAACCTGGAGTGATGTTTACGCCGGGATGGTCCAGTTGATGACGGTTTCCGGGAACACGGACCCGACCCCGTCCGACTACGTCTTGTCCTTCGATGCCCGCGGCAGCCAGGCGGGCATCTTCCAGTTTGGCATCCAAACTTGGCCGTACGATTACTATGGCGGCGCGGGGCCGGTTATAAACACGACGGTGGACGACCAAATGACTGCCGCCAATACCTGGCAGACTTTCAGCGTCAACTTGGGCAGCCTTACGGCGGCCCAGCCGATCGGCGCAACCTGGCAATTGATCTTCCAGATCGGTTCCTGGCAGTGGAGCGGCCCCGGCTACACCGACACCCTGACAATCGACAATATCAAGCTGGTGGATATTGGGAATCCCATTGGTCTGACCTCATCCTTCAACCCTTCCGCCGACGGCGGGGGTGTCACCTTTACCGCCACCGTGTTGAGCAACGGGACCACTGCCGGCAACGCCACCGGCCAGGTGGTTTTTACTTCCCCCGACGGCCCGATCAGCACCAACACGGTAACGGGCGGCAGCGCCACCAGTTCTCCAATCACCAATCTGCCGCCGGGCATTAACCTGATCACGGCCGTCTATTCCGGCGGCAACTATCCCGGCAGCGCCAACACACTGGAGCAAACCGTCGCCACCGCCCCGGGCATCGCGCAGAACAATCTCCCGATTTACACCGACAATTTGGTGAACGGCTTCCAGAATTGGGGTGGGGCAGCGGCGAATTTCAGCAATGCTTCGCCGGTTCATTCGGGAACTTATTCCATGAGCGTCACCGACGGCGGGAACTATCAGGCGCTTTACTTTGAACGTTCGGATTTTAACACCAGCCTCTATAGCAGTCTCAGCTTCTGGATTAACGGCGGCGTTGGCGGACAAAAAGTCCAAATATTTGGAGTGTTGGATGGCAACTGGCAGACACCCCATGCCCTTGGAGGGTTGCCGACAAACACCTGGCAGCAAATAACCATACCACTCTCCGTCTTGGGCGTGGCCGATCAGCCGAATTGCACCGGTTTTGCGATTCAGGGCAACGACAGCGGCGCGGCCCAGCCCACTTTTTACGTGGACGACGTTGAACTGGTGGCCGCTCCCGCGCCGGCCCTGGTCCACTTGGGAGTGAACGCGGGGCAAACCTTGCAAACGGTGGATGCCCGCCAGTTTGGAGTCAATACTGGAACCTGGGACGGAAGTCTGGCCAATGCCCAAACACTGCCGCAGCTTGAGGAAATTGGCACTTCGAACTTGCGCTGGCCGGGTGGATCGACTTCCGACGAGTATCATTGGGCCAGCGACCCAACCGGGAATTCCACCTTCAGGTATATCGCCACCAACCTGGGCGCTCAAGTTTTCACCACCGTCAATTACGGCACCGGCACCGCTGCCGAGGCGGCTGCCTGGGTTCTCTCGGCCAACAAAACCAACAATTGCGGCTTTAAGTATTGGGAAGTTGGCAACGAATGCTTTGGCACGTGGGAAACCGATTCCAATGTGGTTCCCCATGATCCCTACACTTACGCCACCAACGCCGTGGCTTACATTCAGCAAATGAAAGCCGCTTACCCCACCGTGCCCATCCATGTGGGTGTCGTGGTCGCGCCCGGCGAGGGAAGCTATTCCAATAACGCGAACCATTTTGCGGTGAATCCGCGCACCAGCACCACGAACTATGGGTGGACGCCCATCGTGTTGTCCGAGATGAAAAGGCTCGGGGTCCTGCCCGATTTTCTCATTTATCATTTCTACTGGCAATGGACCGCCTCCGGCTTGCCTCCTTATTCCTCCTCTTCGGACTGCGACGCTCTATTGTTGCAAGTGGCGGGCAATTCTTGTCCCGCGGTGTGGAGCGACTGGGCCAGCGCCGCCGCCAACTTGCGCCAGCAAATCACCGACTACGTGGGCTCCGCGGGCACCAACATCGAGTTGTGCGTCACGGAAAACAACAGCGACGCCGGGTCCATGGGCCGGCAATCCACCAGCCTGGTCAACGCCCTTTACCTCGCCGACAGCACTGGCCAGCTCATGAAAACCGAATTCAGGTCTTACCTGTTTTGGGATTTCCAAAATGATGAACCGGAGACGGATGGCGATTTTGACCCGACGATCTATGGCTGGCAGGCGGTGGGTGATTATGGGATGGTGAACGGGGCAAACGCTCCCTATCCCACCTTTTACGCCGAGAAACTGCTGCAGTATTTTGCGCGGCCTGC
>JBEKDI010000031.1:0-51165 GCA_050014435.1 Verrucomicrobiota bacterium
CGTTCACCCGAAAGCGTTACCCTCAAGAAATTCCTCGCAACCAAAATCAGCCCCGCCCGCTGCGGCTACGCTGAAATCCTTGAACTGGAAAAGGCTGCATGAACGTTCCACTGTCCAGTAACCAGTAAGGCACAATAAATGCCGGATGGCGCGTGACTTTTTCGACCGCCTCTCCACTCGTCTTTGGCAATGTGCTGTTGACGAGGATACTCAGGGTGATAAAAATAAGCATGAAAAAAGCCGCGTACCACAACTCTCTCTGTGGAATGGATCTCAGCCTCGCCGCACGCGACATTATCACAAACGGTGTAAGCCCGAAACAAACAATAAAAATAACACGAGCGAGCGGGCTATTATAAAACAACATGCAGATGCATCCTGTCGTGACCAGAATGAATGCCGACAAGTACCGAATTAGGACAGAAGAATTCATGACGTACTAAAGCTTGACTTCCATTATGCGCCGACCGGTTCGTTAATTGCAATACAAAACTCCAGTCCCGCAGGGACAACCGGAGATTAGCTTGAAATACCCTGCCTGCCAACCTTAGCTTCTGCCATGGTTTCGCAGAAATCGTGGAGCATCGAGGCGGTGGCGCGCCTGTTTTTGGGCGTCATCGTCACGCTTTCCTGCGGCATATTCCTGAGCGGGATTCTGGAAAAAGTGACATTGGGACTGTCGCCGGACCAGCTTAAGTTTGTGCAAATGGTCGTTCTGATCGCCTTCTTTCAGGGCGCGGCCTTGATCTGGATCGCCGTGTTTCTCCACCAGTCAAATATATCATGGCGCGACGCTTTTGGCCTGCGTCCGGCCTCGCGGGCCAGGGCCGTCGGGGCCGGCCTGGCGGTGGGCGTCCTGGTCCTGCCCGCCGTCTATTTGTTGCAATGGGTCTCGGAGGTGGTGATGGAGTTGCTGCATCTCAACCCCGTTGCCCAGGCCGCCGTGACGGAGTTGCAGAGCGCCGCCCTGTCCGTGCCGGAAAAGGTTGTGTTTGGAGTATTCACCATCCTGCTCGCGCCCATCGCGGAGGAGGCGCTGTTCCGGGGCATTTTGTATCCGACCATCAAAGAGGCGGGCCATCCGCGTTGGGCGCTGTGGGCGACCTCGGTGATCTTCGGCCTCATGCATTTCAACATGGCCAGCCTGGCGTCGCTGGTGTTTTTGGCGGTGGTGCTGACGTTTCTCTACGAGTCCACAGACAGCCTGCTCACGCCCATCGCGGCCCACGGCATGTTCAACGCGGTCAATTTTTTCTTTTTGATTTACGCGGATCCGATCCAGCGCCTGTTGCACATTTCATGAACGAATTCGAACTCATCGCGCAATGGAGCCGTTCCCTGCCGGGCAACGCCTCGGTCATTGTCGGGGCGGGCGACGACTGCGCCGTGTTGGACTCGGGCCAGCCGGGCCGGTATCTGCTGCTCAAGACGGACTCGGTCGTGCAAGGCATTCATTTCTCCGCGACGACGGAACCGGAGCGCATCGGCCACAAAGCGCTGGGGCGCTGCTTGAGCGATATTGCCGCCATGGCGGGCCGGCCGATTGCGGCGCTGGTCACGATGGCGCTGCCCACCCATTTCGAGGCCCCGTTTCTGCAACGCATCTACGACGGCATGAGCCTCCTGGCAACGCGTCACGGGGTGGCCATTGTCGGCGGCGAAACCACCACGAACCCGGAACGCCTCCTGATCTCGGTCTGTCTGCTGGGCGACGTCGCTGCGGACAACTGTATTCTGCGATCCGGGGCCAAAGCGGGCGATGCGCTGTTTGTCACGGGCGACTTGGGCGGTTCACTGGCAGGGCGACATTTGGAGTTCGAGCCGCGCCTGGCCGAAGCGCGCTGGCTCGCCGATCATTTCGCCATTCACGCGATGATCGATCTCAGCGACGGATTGGCCGGCGACTTGCGTCATTTGTTGCGGCTCAGCAACGTCGGCGCGGAAATCCTGGCCAGCGCCATTCCCATCAGCCGGGCGGCGCGGTTGCAGGCCAGGACCGAATCCTCCGCCCGGACGCCGCTTCTGGCCGCGTTGAGCGACGGGGAGGATTTTGAACTGCTTTTCACCGTGGCGGGCCGCGTCGCGGTGCCATTGCTGGACGCCTGGAAAAAACAATTCCCCAGGACGCGCCTCAGTTGCATTGGCAAAATCACGTCCGCTCCCGGATTGAAATTGCGCGACAAAAACGGTCTGCGCTCGCTCCAAGCCCATGGCTACGTTCATTTCTCATAACACTGCCGAAACAGAATCTCTCGGCGAAGAATGGGGGCGCCAGGCCCAAAGCGGATGGCTCATCGGCCTGAGCGGCGCCCTGGGCGCGGGCAAGACCCAATTGGTCAATGGCCTGGTTCGCGGGCTGGGGGCGGCCCCGCGCGCCTCCTCGCCCACCTTCGCCCTCGTCCATGAATACCGCGGCGGGCGTCTGCCGCTTTTTCATCTTGACCTTTACCGCCTGTCCACGCGCGAGCAAATTATTGCCGCCGGCCTGGAGCCTTATCTGGTCCGCCCGCGCGGGGTCGCGGTCGTGGAATGGATCGAACGCTGGCTGGAAAGCGACAGCGTACCGGCGGCGGGGAAATATCGCCGCGTGCAAATCAAGACCCTCGGCGAGAGGGAACGCGAGTTTTTTTATGAAGATTTTGGCGGTTGATTTTTCTTCCGAATGCCGAAGTGTCGCCCTGCTGCAGGACGGGACGGTACTGGGCCGCGCCACCGAAACTGGCGGACGGCGCGTCATCGGGTTGGTGGAGGAGGCCTTGCAAAAAGCCGGTTGCGAACGGGAAGAAGTCGCAACCATCGCGGTGGGACTTGGCCCTGGCTCCTATAACGGCATTCGCGGCGCGATTGCCTTTGCCCAAGGCTGGCAATTGGGCCGTGGCGTCAATCTCCTCGGCCTCAGCAGCGTGGAATGCCTGGCCGCCCAAGCCGGATTGGAAGAAATACTCGGGCCGGTCAATATCGTGGTCGATGCGCAACGCAATGAATTCTATCTGGCGCGCTTCGAAATCGGACCGGGCACGCTCCGGCAAATCGAGCCGTTGCATTTGGCGGCGTTTTTCGAAATCGAGCAGCGGGATGCCGCCGGCGAGAAAATCATCGGCCCCGACCTCAGCCCCTGGTTTCCGCGGGCCATAATCCTTTATCCCGATGCGGCGGTGTTGGGGGTCCTGGCCGGCGCGCGCTCCGATTTTGTTTCCGGCGACAAACTGGAACCGATCTACCTGCGCGAAACCGCCTTCAAAAAAGCGCCGCCTTTGCGTATATTGGGGAATGCCTGACCAGCCTCCATTACGCATCGTGCAAATGACCCCGGGCGCGGGCAAAATGTTCTGCGGCGCGTGCCTGCGCGACAACGCCCTGGTCACGGCCTTGCGCCGATTGGGCCATGATGCGCTCATGGCGCCGCTGTATCTGCCGTTGACCCTGGACGAGGAAGACCAAAGCGCCGGCACGCCGATTTTTTTCGGCGGCATCAACGTTTATCTCGAACAACAGTCTGTCCTTTTTCGACATGCACCGGACTGGCTCCATCAGGCGCTGGCCTCCACGACTCTGCTGAAATGGGCTTCGGGCGCCGCCGCCAAAACCAGCGCCGCGGACTTGGGCGGAATGACGATTTCCATGCTGCGCGGCGAAGAAGGCAACCAGGCGCGGGAACTGGAGGAATTGATCGGCTGGCTCCGCACCGAAAAGCCCGACGTGGTGAGCCTGTCCAACGTCCTGCTGGTGGGCATGGCGCGCCGCATCAAGGCGGAGTTGCGCGTGCCGGTGCTCTGCTCCTTGCAAGGCGAAGATTGGTTTCTCGACTCCCTGCCGTCGCCCGACCGGGAACAAGCCTGGCACACCGCGGCAGAACGCGCTGCCGACGTGGACATGTTTATTTCCCCGAGCCGCTACTATGCCGACCTGATGCAACGCCGCCTGAAACGCGCGCCTGATCGGGTGCGGGTCCTGCCCAACGGCTTGAATCTGGACGGCTATGCGGCGCCGGCCCAGCCAGGCGCGCAAACGCCTGTGCTCGGCTACTTCGCGCGCATGTGCCGGGAGAAAGGCTTGGACACACTGGTCGACGCTTTCATCCTTTTGAAAAAACGCGGAAAAGTTGCGAAACTGAAGCTGCGCATTGGCGGCAGTTGCGGCCCGGCAGACCAGCCCGTGGTCGATGAATTACGCGCGCGCCTGCAAGAACGCGGCCTGCTGGCCGACGTAGAATTCCACCCGAATATATCCCGCTCGGACAAGCAGGCCTTTCTTCGCTCCCTGTCGGTTTTCTCCGTGCCGGCCTTGTATGGCGAAGCCTTCGGATTGTATGTGATCGAGGCCCTGGCCTGCGGCGTGCCGGTCGTGCTGCCGAATCATGCCGCGTTCCCGGAACTGATCGCGGCCACCGGCGGCGGACTGCTGTGCGCTTCCGGCAACGAAGTGGCCCTGGCCGACGCCATCGAGAGCCTGTTGCTGGACCCGCCCCGGGCGCGCTCCCTGGGCGAAGCCGGACAGAAAGCCGTCCGCGAACAATTCAACATCGAAACCATGGCACAGCGGATGGCTGAACTTTGCCGCGAAGTTAGGGGACCAGTTTCCGGTTCCTAATCTTAATCTTTCAGAGATCAGGATTAAGATTACGATTAAGATTAGGATCAAGAAACCCCAGAAAAAGACCTTTTCCTTTCTTTGACTGTGCGAAGAATCATCATCATGAGACCAACAATCATGCCTGCATACAATCCGATGTGAATCCACCAGACTTGTCGAAATCGGTCGATCCTTTCAGCGTTTAGCAGACCCCCCAACTGCACAGAGAACCGCGCAGGATCAAACTTGGAAAACCCAAGCGGCAGGGTAACGCCGCCGAGAACCGCTCCCGCCACAGGCATCCAGAGCAACCGAAACAGACTGGGAAAACTCGCCGGAGGATGCGCAGATTTTCTGCGGCTGGCATACAGGCAAGCGGCACCTCCAATGACGCCAGCGGAGAATCCAACTTGCAGTCCGAACTGGCCGGCTTGCATCCGCAGATTAGGGCTTGCCTCCATGCCTTTGCCCAAAATGAAATAGTCCGGCGAGATCGACGAGGTAATCAAATCGTTCACACCTCCGACCATTGCCCCAGCCACGCCCGCTATGATGACGAAACCATATTCGCGAAACTTCACCGCCCGGGTTCCATTCCGATAAAAATCCACCAGTGAAACAACCAGCATCAGGCCGAGCAGCAAGACGATTCGATAAGAAAATAGAAAATGATCGGGCATGCCAGAATCTTTTCGAGGTGCTTGCGCGAGCCTATTGCAAAGTCCAGCAACGAGTTCCCCCGTCAGCACCAACAACGGCGCCAACAGCGTCACTTTCACACCCTCGCTCAATAGTTCTGTTCCGGCTTTGGGCTGGACGGCCTGCAACCGCATGGTAAAATCCTTTAGGTATGTCAAACCCGAACCCCAATGGCATTAGTGGTGTGGCGCCGCAAAAGATCAACCTCCGCCGGCCGGACGTGATGGAGGCGGTGCAAGCACAGGTGCTGTCGCACTATCGCAGCGACCTCGTCAATCGCATTCTGGACAAGGGCCACGTTCTTTCAGCGGACGGGTTGCTCACCATCAAGCTGGCCAAGAAATTCGGCTTTTGCTATGGGGTGGAGCGCGCCATCGATCTGGCCTACGCCGCTCGCAAGGTCTTTCCTGCCCCCAAACCGATTTATCTCCTGGGCGAAATCATCCATAACCCGGAAGTCAATGACCAGATCCGCAACATGGGCATCCAAATCATTTCCCCCAAACCGGGCGAGGAGGAGTTGGGGCGGCTCAAGGCTGGCGACGTGGTCATCATTCCCGCCTTCGGCACCGAGGTGGACACGAAGAAGAAACTGGTCGCCAAAGGCTGCGAACTGGTGGACACGACGTGCGGCGACGTGATGAGCGTCTGGAAGAGGGTGCGGCAATACTCCAAGGAAAGCGTTACCAGCATTATTCACGGCAAAGCCAAACACGAGGAAACCAAGGCCACCACCTCCCAGGCCACCGCCCACGGCCCGGGGCATTACCTCGTCGTATATAATTTGGCCGAGACGGACGACGTGTGCAATTACATCCTGCACGGGGGCGACAAGAATAAATTCCTCGAGCAATTCAAGGGCGCCTATTCGCCGGGATTTGATCCGGACGAACACTTGCGTGCAGTAGGGGTGGCCAACCAGACCACCATGCTGCGGGGCGAAACGGAGGAAGTGCAGCGGCGGATCAAGGCCGCCATGGCCCAGCGCTACGGCGCCGCTGAACAGGACAGGCACTTTCGTTTTTTTGACACCATTTGTGGGGCGACACAGGACCGCCAGGACGCGCTGGAAAAGCTGCTGCGCGAACCGATGGACCTGCTGCTCGTCATTGGCGGTTACAACTCCTCCAACACCTCCCATCTGGCCGAGATGGGCGAAGCCAAGCTGCCCACTTACTTCATCAAAAACGCGGCCATGATGGTGTCCGACAAGCTTATCCGCCATTACAGCCTGCACGAGCAGAGGGAAATCGAGACCACGAACTGGCTGACCGAGGGAAAGATTACCGTGGGCATCACGGCCGGTGCTTCCTGCCCCAACAATTTGATCGAAGACGCCATCCGCCGCTTGTTCGAGTTGCGCGGTATCTCCGTGCATGAATTGTTGGCGAACTGAACGGCTTTATGCCTGTGTCCAAAGAGGAGCTTGAGCAACGGGAGCGGCAGACCCTGGCCAGCTACGCGCAACTCAGCTCCGAAACGCGCGGACGCCTTTTCTCCGAGCCTCCCCCCTCGTGGCGCACCCAATATCAGCGGGACCGCGACCGGGTGATCCATTCGCGGGCCTTCCGGCGGCTGGAATACAAGACGCAAGTGTTCCTCAACGGCACGGGCGATCATCTCCGCACCCGCCTGACCCACACCATTGAAGTCGCGGCCATGGCCCGCAGTCTCGCGCGCGCCCTGCGCTTGAACGAGGACCTGGCCGAAACCATTGCCCTGGCCCACGACTTGGGGCATCCGCCCTTTGGCCACAAAGGCGAGGCGGTCCTGAACCGCTTGATGCGCGAGCACGGCGGCTTCGAGCACAACCGCCAGAGCCTGCGCATCGTCGAGGAACTGGAGGAAAAATATCCGGGCTTCCGGGGATTAAACCTCTCGTGGGAAGTGCGGGAAGGCCTGATCAAACACCAGACCAACTACGATCAGCCGGGGCCGCGCAAGGGATTTTCGGCCAAGTCGCCCTCACTCGAGGCGCAAATCGCCAATCTGGCCGATGAATTGATCTACAGCAGCCACGATTTGGATGACGGCTTGGATGCCGGCCTGTTGTCCGAGAAAAAATTAATGACCGACGTGCGCCTCTTTGCCGGGGCCTGCCGTTCAGTGCGCCAGGAACATGGCGAGTTGCCGGCGGAAACCCGGCGCTACTTCATCATCCGCTGCATGATTGACCTCCAGGTGCGGGACGTGGTCGAAACCAGCGAGGCGGCGATTCTGGCTTCGGGCGTCAAAACGGCGGACGATGTCCGCAAGCAGCCGCGCCCGCTGGTGAGCCACAGCCGCAAGCGGCGGGGCCTCAACTCAGAACTGCGCGCCTACCTCTACAAGAATCTCTACTTCAACCCGGGCGTCATGGAACCGAACCGCCGCGCCGGCGAAATGTTAAGCGAACTATTCCGCTATTTTGTGCAACATCCCCGGGAAATTGGCGCGTCATCGCGCAAGCGCGCCCGCAAAACGGGCTGGCACCGGGCGATTTGCGACTACATCTCCGGCATGACCGACCGTTACACCATCCTCGAACACCAGCGCCTCTTCGGCCTCAAACAATGGAGCGGCGGAGTCCTGGGCTGAGAACCAACCAGATTTTATCACTTGCTCCGGTCATTGCAATCCCGCAATATGTTGCCAGAGCCGGACGCAGTCGCGCCTCTAACTCGGTTGGCAGGAACCCGGCGGTGATCAGCGCCGGGGCGCCCTTGGTTGACCTGGACAGCACTGGATGTGGGTGGCCCGTGTGTTGAGACGTTCGGATGAATGCATGAGAGGACGCACCTGCCCTTGTTGCAAGGCCGTGAACTCCAAGAAGCTGCTCTGGATTTGTTTTCAAAACAGGTGGCGTACGCTATGCTGTTGGTTGCCGACTCTCGGATGTTACGGGGTTTTTGGACCTATGTATCAATCTGCCGTCCGAAAAGCTTTCCCAGGTTCGCGGTTCAAAAGTCTGAATCCAATCCCCATCCTGCCATCCTGTCTTTGCTCGCGCCTTCTTGTCCGCCATAGCCTGGCGACGGCGGATGGACGCCTCACCCCCGCAGCAGCGTCGCCCCTCCTCGTTTCGACCTGCTTCGAGTTATTTCGACCTGTTTCGACCAAAAGACAAATCTTGAATGATCCGAAAGAACCGTAATAACCGTAAAATCGATTTTTGCCCTGTTTTCGATTGGAACCTATTGTCGCCCAATCTTTTCCAATCGAGACAGGAGAACGGCGTATTACGGCTTTTACGTAAAAATTACGCATGGGTTTATGGGGGGAGGGGTCTCATCTGGCTTGGGCGGGAAGGCCGCATAAACCGCATTGCCCTTGCGTCCGCCTTCCCCCAAAATCCGCCCATGCTGGCCAGCGTCTTGCCATTGATGAAAACAACACTCGGTTTGGCCGCTGTTTTATTTCTCATGACCACCCCTGCCTTTGCCGATGACGCGCACGATCATTTCGTCTGCGGCCAGATGGCGTGGACCCTCGGTTTCTCGGACGAGGCAATCAACGAATTTACCAAGGCGATTGACATGAATCCCCAATATGCCGAGGCCTGCGTTTATCGCGGCATTGCCAGAGCGGCCAAAGGTGATCTGAATAATGCGCTGGCCGACTTCGACAAAGCCATCGAGCTCCAGCCGGGTTTGCCTCAGGCCTACAGTGGTCGCGCTTATGCGAGGCAAGCCACGGGTGACTTGGACGGCGCGCTGGCCGACTACACCAAGGTCATTGAACTCAAACCAGACTGGGCTGAAGCCTACGGAGGCCGCGCCAGCATCAAGCAATCCAAAAGCGACTTGGACGGCGCGCTGGCGGACTACGACAAAGCCCTTGAACTCAAGCCGGATTTGGCTGAAGCCCGTATCGGTCGCGGCAGCGTCAAGCGGACCAAGGGCGATTTGGACGGCGCGTTGGCCGACTACACCAAAGCCATGCAACTGAATCCAAAATACGCAGGGGTGTATCAGAGCCGTGGGTTTCTGTATTACGACTTCCGCGCGTTTACGAACGCTTTGGCTGATTTTCATAAAGCCTGTGAGCTGGATCCGGAAGGCCAAGCCTCTTCCCATTTCGGCGTTTGGCTGATCCGCGCGCGCTTGGGCGAACGGAAGGCCGCGAACGAAGAATTACAAATAGTTCTGGCAAATCGCAAAACGTGGAAGCTGGATGATTGGCCGTCAAGAATCGGCCGCTTTCTCACCGGGCAATTGAGCGAAGCCGATTTTCTTAAAGCCGACAACAATAGCGATGAAATGAAGAATGCCGGGCGACATTGCGAAGCATTTTTTTATGCCGGCTCCAAGCAACTTGTCGAAGGCAACATTACGATTGCGACGGATTATTTCCAGAAGTGCCTCGCCACGCAGGCGAAGACCTGTCCTGAGTATCATGCCGCGTCGGCGGAGCTGAAGTTTTTGAAAGCCGCGAAATAACCCCGGGAAGCACTTTATTTTGCGGCTTCTGCCCCCCCGTCAAGAATGATTATTCCGCCGGTTTTTTGGAAATGGAAACCAGCGGGCCATTCATTCGGGCCGTCAGCTGCAACTGGTAACGGGGAATAATCTCAATGCGCTGGAGAGTGGCAATGCTGGCGCTCCCGCCGAAATCCGGGCGCGCCTTCTCCGCCATATAAATGGGCGCGTCTTTGCGCAACGGCAGAATGCCGATGCGCAGGTCGCCTCTCAGAATATCAGGAGCATGACGGCGCAGACCAAGGTCAAATTCGTTGCCGTTGTAAAAGTCGTCGGTAATAAACCTGCCGTCCAGCATCACGCGGGCCACATCCCCAACGTAGTGAAAACGAAGGATGGGATCCGTGCCGAGATCGATATCCGCCGGGATTTTGACGCGCCAAACAGCCGCTTTTTCAAAGTCCGAATCCAGCGGCGCGGTCGCGACGGGCTGCTCGATTTTGCCGAGGGGGATTTCCCGCGGCGCTCCGGCATCCTGCACTTTCTTGACGGCGGCCTTGAGTTTGACGGCTCGCGGGGCTGGGGGGGCATACCGCCTGAAAACGCCCTCAGTTTTGGCTTCGAGATTGACCGACTGGGATTCGATCGAGGATGGCGCCGGATAAATCGCCACGCTCAGGTCAT
Source organism: Verrucomicrobiota bacterium (assembly GCA_050014435.1). Classification (GTDB taxonomy): domain Bacteria; phylum Verrucomicrobiota; class Verrucomicrobiia; order Limisphaerales; family Palsa-1400; genus DASRLE01. The sequence continues at coordinate 10,353 of JBEKDI010000031.1, forward strand.
CCGGGTTGATGGAGGTCAGGCCCAGACTGTCTCCATCAAGGATTAGGCCGGCACGGGTGAGGAAGACCCGGTCGCGCCCCTGCAAGTCACCCTTCCACAAGGCGAGGGAATCCTTATTGTCAAGCACAACAATCTGCAGTGAGCGGCCGCCCGCCAACAGGAACCTGGCCGCGACACCGGTGCCTGGTCTTATATCGCGGACCACTCTGGCGGCTTCGCCGCGGGAGAGATGGCCGCTAATGACTTCCAGGGGCGGCCCGTTTGGTTCGAAGGCAAATTGCGCGGGAACGCCTTCAGTTTCCGCGAAAAAAACCGTGCGCACGTTGCCGTCCTCAACCGCCGTGAGCGGCTGCGTGGTGGCCCAGGCCAGTCGAACGCCCTGGCCAAGATCGAGATTGAAGGGCCAGATGAGACAGGCGCCGGACGGAATGGTGACGGGGGTTTGGGGAAAAACGAGGGGGCCGGACGGAAGATGAATTACGAACTGCACGTCCTTTTTGGCAGGCATGTCCTGCAGGCGCTGATAATTATCCACGAAAACGAATCCGCTCTGGCCGTCGGAACGAACGCTCCAGCGCAGGGTGTCAAAATCATTCTTCCCGTGCGGGCCCTGCTCCGGCATCGTGGCCGGCATCCCGGCCAGCTCCGAACCCCATTCGTGCAGAAAAAGATGCAGGCGCCGCAAGAGATGGTATTGCTCACGCACTTGGCCATATTGGCCGAGCGGGGCCTGAAAGTCGTAATTCTTCACTGGCATGTCATTCCAGTATCCTGTGTCTTGCGATTCCATCAACGTGGTCAATTTGCCTTCGGGATTCACGCCTCCGTGATACATGTAGTAGCCGGGAAGGGTGCTGCCCGACCCGAGCTTGATGAGGGTGGTGGACTCGATGTCCTTGGGATTGACCAGAATGCGCCGGTGATAGCTGTTCATCATGCCGCCGCCGATTTCGCACGTGAGATAAGGATATTGGGCGGCGTCCAGCGGATCCACCGCGCCTCCTTCGCCGGGCAGTTCACTGGCGTTGGCGTCGTCCATGCGGAAATTCGAAAAACGAAACCCTTTCCAATAGCCGGCCGGCATGGGTGTGAGAACCCGGTCCCAAAATCCTTCCGCATAGACACCATAGAGTGGCACCACCTCCCCGAAGGGCATCTGCCCCGAGGGCTGGTTCCAGCCGGTGCGGGTGTAAATTGGCGCGTCGAGTCCCATTTCCCGCCCAATGCGTTTGAGAGTCAGCAAATGTTCGGCGGGGCCGCTGTATTCGTTTTCGAACTGGACTCCAATCACCGGCCCGCCATCTTTCCACAACAGCCCGTCAAGTTGTCGCGCGATTTCGCCATAGAATCTTCTTGTTTTGGCCAGATAGTTCGTGTCGTTGGCGCGCGTTTTCCAGCCTTTCTTCAAAAGCCAGTCGGGAAAGCCCCCGTTTCGCACTTCGCCGTGGTCCCAGGGGCCGCAGCGCACAAATGCCTTCAATCCGGTTTCATGGCAGAGTTGAATAAAGTGACGCAAGTTACGCGACCCAGACCAGTCGAACTGTCCTTCAATCTCCTCGTGATGGATCCAAAAAACATAGGTGGAAACAATGTCCACGCCGCCGGCCTTCATCTTGAGCAGTTCTTCGCGCCACTCGTTTTCCGGGTAGCGGGAAAAATGAAACTCGCCCATTACAGGCGTCCACCGCTTCCCGTCCAGCAGAAGGCTGTCGCCGTCCAGCGTCAGCGTGGCGCCATCCGGGCGCCGCGCCTGGCCCATTTTAAATCCTTCGGTGACAGGAGGCTTGGGCCTGACAATGGTGATGGCGCAACTGTCCGCGGAGGCCGCCGCAGGGGCAAGAACGGCAAGAAGCCCTGTCAAACCCAGTTTCCACAAGTTAAATCCACTCACATCAAAAAAAGCTGTTCACTGGCTGCTCCACAAGGCGCCGATGAAAGGAGCTGCAAGCGGTGTTGGCCGCTCGCAGCTCCCCAGCATACGGCGCGTCCGGGTGATCTGAATGCTCACTCAGCCCCGACGAGCCTGTAAAACTTCGGGCCTCCTGTGGCCGTCACTGTTTTCGAATATTTCCCCAGCGTGCTGGGCGATACATTCGCCCACGGGCCGCTCACGCTCGTTGCGCTTTGCAATTGCACCGCCGGGTTTCCAACCCACGACAGATTGAGGCTGCTGCCGCTCACGCTATACACGATGTTGCCGAGTCCGCTGCCATTGATCTGGAAGTTATCGAAGTTATAATCTCCTCCGCTCCCCACGATGACAAACACCAGGCCGGCTCCGGTTATCACGCCGGACAACGGTTTGGTCGCCGGCGAGCCAATTACTGCTCCCGAGGGAGTGATGGTGAGGTTGTTCCAATTGGCCGCGGCAGTGCTAAAGGTCTGGGTAACGGTCGCAAAACTGGACCCCGGCGCTGCAATGGGACTGGCGCTGGCGTACCAATTGGTCACGCCGCCGCTTGTCATTGCCACCGCCCAGTAGGCGGTCACGTTGCCGGAGTTGGCTCCAGCCTGCAAATCCACCTGCAGACTCAAGGAACCGACAAATCCTGCTGGGTCGATATTCGGGAAGGGTAGTCCGGCTTGATTCGTGTCCAGATACGTGTCTGTGTAGTAAGCTACAGTGATCGGGGTTGCGCTATAGACCGAAACCGCGCCGTCATTGCCCGCGTTGTTGTTGTATAGGCTGGCGGGAGACTGGTAAAACGCCTCCGTCCAACCGTCTTGAGCAATTGAATAATCGCCTGATGTTGACGGATTCAGCCATGGAAATGACTCCTCGTAGAGCAGGCCGATGGGAGGATTGTTCACCGTCAATGTGACGCTCCCGGCGCCATAATACGCGTCGCTGTTGTCGGAGCCTTGGCCGTTGCTGACATAAGCGACGACATCCACGCTTCCTCCGCTGGTGCCGCCGACCTCTGCAGTCGTGACCCCCGTGATGTTCAGGATCGGAGTTGTGGCGCCCGATACCACAGCCCCGTCGGCAAGCGTGCCGTTATTCAAAGTAGTACCGTTGAGCGTCCAGCTATAAGTGAAAGGCACCGTCCCGCTGGTCGTGGTGACTTCATAGCTCACTCCTCCACCGGAATACACCGTCTGGCTCCAGGGAATGCCGGTCGAACTTATGACCGGCGCAGTGGCCTGCACCTGGTCTGTCGTGATCAGGAATTGGTCCCAATTGAAGTCCCCGCCTCCTCCGTTGAAATGAAACACCAGCCCGGCCCCCGTAATATTGCCGGCAAGCGTGCCGGAGACCTGGCTGCCAATGACGGCGTTGGTGGAAGTGATGGTCAGATTCTTCCATTGCGATCCGGCGGTCGTAAACTGCAATTGTTGAGTCTCAAAATCGCCAGTCGTTGAAAGGTCTTCATCTATCGGCGTCCCAAAAACATACCAATTGGATACGCTTCCGCTTGTCATTTGCACCGCGAAATAGGCGGTGACATCTGTCGCTACGCTGTTCGGGTCCAATGAAGTCTGCAACGTGATGTATGGGTAATTGGCAGGGTTGATGCTCGGAAATGCCAGTCCGGTTGCGCCCGTGTCCGTGCCTATGTCCGTGTAGTAAATGATGGTCTCGACGGCCGGCTCATAGGCATAAACAGCCCCCGAACCGCCGCCACTCGAATAAATGCCGCCTTCGCCGTCGGACGCGGTGACCCATCCAATGGTGGAAGTGGCGATGTCGGTCGTCGGCCCAATGTAAGGAACTGTTTCCGCATACAAATAATCGGAAGGCAGGGTATTGACCGTCAGGGTGGCGCTGGTGGAGGTGGCGGTGTTGGCGCCATCATCGTTGCTCACCTGCACGGTATAACTGCCCGCATCGCTGCTCTGGGCATTCAGAATGGTCAGCTCGCTCGTCGCCGAACCCGTGAATTTGCCCGCGACATCGGTTATTGGACCGTTTGGTCCGGTCCAGGCATAGGCGAGCGGCGAAGTGCCGCTGGCCTGCGCCAAAAAGGAAACTCCGCCGCCGACATAAACGCTCTGGTTCAACGGATTGAAGGAAATGGCCGCCGGCGTTCCCACGCCGAGTCCGTCGCAGGTCGTGGTGATGGCAAGCTCATTGTAGTTCCAGCCGCCGGGGCCAACCTGCACAACGCCGAAACCAGTGATGGTCCCGGACAAAGTTCCCGCCGCCGAACCAAAGGTCACCGTGTTGGGCGTGCTAAGGGTCAGGTTGTTCCACGCGCCAGCGGTGGTGCTATATTGCTGGCACACGTCCACAAATCCCGGATAAGGCGGCTCCGTGGCCGACATCGGAGTGGCAGATACATACCAGTTGGCGTTATTTAACTGAATGGCAAAATAATCCACAGCGGAAGTGCCTTCCGTGCTCACCTCCGCGTTTAAGTACAATCCCCCGGAATACGACGCCGGATTGATGCCGCCAGAGGGGAAGACCGTATCCCCGGAGCTTCCGCTGGCTCCGGCCGTTGTGTAAAGGCACCCGATTTGCCCGGCCGACATTGTCGTGTAATACGCCGTGTTCCCAGGCAATACATAGCCGGTGTTCGTATCACTCGGTCTCGTGGCCACGTAAATCCCTTCATACGGCGGACCGCTTCCGGATTGCGCGGCCGGCACAATAACGCTCCAGCCAAGTTGTCCGAATGGATAAGCCTCGTTGCCGCTGTAGCCGTAGGCGATCGCAGATCCCCCATTGGTGGTGCCCCAGTCCTCTTGATAGAGAATAGTGGCGGAGGTTGTCCTCAAAGAGGCAAAAAAGGCGACAGCGAGGATGCATGCTGAGAGTGCTTTTTTCATAGTTTTCTGGATTCTGTTGTTTTTGGTTGGTTGATGAACGAGACGACCTTGCAGTGTATGAATCTTGTGTTGGTTGTATTGGTTATCGTTGTTGTCTTATTGGTACGCTTTTATCCATGTTGGAAATCCATGACCGGGGGGTCCTGATGTATTGAAAATCGCGCTCCAGTTCAACGTCCAAAGCTCCCTGAACCCCACAGGCCTGACCGACGAATCAAGGAAAGCCATTTCGAGCGGGCTTCTGCCATCATGTCGGGTTATGAGCCAGTCCGACATGTCGGAACCAGCGCCAGTGGACAGTGTATTCGGAGCAGCCGGTATTGTATCGGTCGGATACGGCTGGCTTCCGTCATAAGCGCAATCGCCCAACAAAGGAATGTTGTGCAGCGCCACCGGCAATCCGTTGTACCCGACGGCGTTGGGTGCCAGCTTCCGCCAGAAACCAGGAATATCGGTTGTCGGAACGTCGCTTGTCGGGGTTGATAGAGGGGGATTATACATCCAGCCGTTAATTCCATAACTGCCGTACGCCGCCAGGTTCTGTGGGTCCCAATTAGCAGTATAATTGTTCGTTCCTACGAGTCCCCATGCCAGATTCTGCACATTCTCGGTCGTCCACATTTGGCCTGAAGGGAGGGAGCTCCGCAGCGTTGTCGCTAGCGGGCAGAAAGCTACATTGTTGTTGGTATTGATGTAGGGCTGCAAGGCCAGCGACCACTCACCTTCGGTGGCTGGAGTGGGAGGTGTGGTATCCACCGCATACCAGCCCAGCATCATGCTGTCGTGGTTGTCGTTGCAATACAGATTAAAGGCCACCGTCCACTGTCTCAGGTTTGAAGCGCATTGAATGCGTTTGGCATTCATTTTCGCCTTGGCCAATGCCGGCAACAGCATTGCCGCCAATATCGCGATGATGGCGATGACCACCAGCAATTCAATCAGCGTAAAGCCGGTGAAAGATCGTTTCGGACTTCCTATTGCAGTCATCTTTAATCCATGAGGTGATGTGCTCATTCCAGTATCGGCGCTTTTTCGTGTTTTGTGACGATCAGCTTTGCCTGTCGCGTTCAATGGCCATAATGCACATTATCCATTTATTCTGCGCCTTGCCTAGCCTCACAAAGGTATGGTTCTGATAGACCCCGACGAGAACCGCTCCCTGGGCCCAAGTCCGTTCTTGCGCCGCCCCTTTTGATGCCAATCTTCGCAAACCATTGATGATTAATAGATTGTGTATAAGTGGAGCGTTGAGCCTTCGGCTCAACATTCAGCGCGCAGCCCCGACATTACATTTGTGAGGCTGTTCAGACTGCCCCTTTTGTGTGAGGATCAGCCCATGTCCAATAAAACCCTGGCGATGAGTCAAAAACCGCCCATAAATCCCGCCCGTCTTTGCCCGTGCATTTTGGCCGTCGTCGTGACGCTCTTGTCCGCGGGATGTGCCAGCAGCCCCGTCACGGCGGTCGCCATCAAGCCATCGCCCTTCTATCTCGGTGCCGACATTTCAACCCTTTCCGATGTGGAGAGGTGGGGCGGCGTTTACGTGGAGGGCGGCAAGCCGGGCGACGCCCTGGCCATTTTTATGAAAAATGGCTGGACCTGCTTCCGCCTGCGGATTTGGGTTGATCCGCGCAACGGCCTCAACGGGCTTGAATACACCACCAAGCTGGCCAAACGCATCAAAGACGCCGGCGCCACTTTCATGCTGGATTTCCATTACTCGGACTGGTGGGCCGACCCGCAAAAACAAAACAAACCCGCGGCGTGGAACAATCTTGATTTTGACGCGCTGGTCCAACAGACCGAATCCTACACCTCCAACGTGATCGCAACCCTGAAACAAGCCGGGGCCACGCCGGACTTTGTCCAGATCGGCAACGAGATCACCGGCGGCCTCCTTTGGCCCGATGCCCAGGTCCGCGTGCCGCTCTCCACGGTCAAGGTGTACTCAGGCGATGTGAAAGTGATCACACCGCCCGAACCCTACGACGACGCCAAACAGTGGAACCATCTCATCCGCGTCCTCAAGGCCGCCGGCGACGGCGTCCGCTCCGCCGTCACGCCCGCGGACCGCGTCCGCATCATCGTTCATATTGACTGCGGGGGAGACTGGCCGGTCACCCGCTGGTATTTCGACCACCTCGTCAAAGCCGGGGTTGACTTTGATGTCATTGGCCAGAGCTACTATCCCAACTGGCATGGCACGCTCGCAAACCTGCGCGACACCCTCCGCCAAACCATCCAACGCTACCACAAGGACGTGATGGTGGTTGAAACCGCCTATCCGTCCAGGGACACCCACCCCTCCCCCGCCGCCGCCAAAAACATGATCTGGCCGCTGACGCCTGATGGACAAAAGAAGTTCCTGGCCGATGTCATCAAAACGGTCAGGGACGCTCCGGAAGGCCATGGGATTGGCGTCAATTACTGGCATCCGGAAGACACTTATTTTCCAAACTCCGCCCGCGGGCGCACAGGCTGGCACGATGCCAATTCCCTTTTTGACCCCACAGGCAACCCCCTGCCGGCCATGAATGTTTTGGGCCTTCAGCCCATGCCATCAGCCTCAACCGCAAGCTTCGTCCATCCATAAGAAAAAACCGGACGTGGAAATTTGTAATGCAAAGGCAATGCTAAAGAAATACCCTGTTGCCATGCACACGGCATTTTTGATCTGGCGTTGGCCAACGGCCTGTTGCGCATGGACCTTGAGCGTGTCCCTGGCCGCTCCAACGGCGCGAGCCGATGATGTCTCCGCCCGCCAGCATCCGCCCGAGGTCACCCGGGTTGGCCAAATCCGCTTTCTGGCCTCCCAGATGCCGGCGGTCAGCTACGCTTTCCATTTGACCGGCGACGTTTGGTGGGCCAATCCCGCAACCGGAAAATTCGTTTTGAAGGATGCCTCCGGCGCCGAGGAATTGGAAATGGATTTACAGGGCCAGCCTGTTGAACCGGGACAAAAAATCTCATTGGAGGGCAACGGCACAATCGCGCCGGCGGGCGCCGGTTTCAAGATCGGAGCAAAGGGGCCGGTCGTGAACAATGACGGCGTCCACGGCATGGTGGAGAAAGCCGGCGCCGTTTTCTTAAAGGCGGGGCGCAATCCCATCCGGGTCGATTGGTTCAACGGGGTCGAAAAATATGGATTGGTGGTCGAATACGAAGGACCCGCGCTCGCCCGCCAGAAAATCCCTGACTCTGCCCTCTACCGCATTCAAGCGGACCCCGCCAAAGCCGTGAGCCATTGGGGTCACGGCCTTGACTACCGGTGTTACGCGGTCTCCAGCGAACTGCTGCCCGATCATGATCCCTCGGCCGCCCTGACCAACGGAACAGTGAACAACTTTGACCTTCGCGTCATGGCCCGCCTCGAGCATGTTGGACTCAGTTTCACCGGATTCCTCGAAGTTCCAAAAGAGGGCCTTTATACTTTTCGCACGACATCGGACGACGGCAGCCGGCTCTTCGTGGGCGAACCCAACATGCGCGCGAGAGTGTTGGCCCGGGCCGCTTTCCCCAAACCGATTCCCCTGGCCATTGGCCAAACCTTGCGCCGCGGCGAAGAGGGCCAATGGGTGGAAGTCGAGGGAACAGTGACATTCGCCAGCGAAGAACCTGACGGCTTGAAGCTGGAAATCAGCGCCAGAACGGGACGCGTCAGCGCGGAAGTTCCCGGCGGCTCCGGCCTTGCGCCCGCATTGCTTTTAAACCACCGCGTTCACGCAACGGGATTCGGGCAGGGGGCCTCAACCATCGACGGCCAGAGAGTTCTCAGTACTTTGCTCGTTCCCGTCGGCCAAGTGATTGAAGTCATGCAGCCGAGTCCGGAGAAGTCTGAAACCGGAAAGACCAATGCCTCGGGGCTGCCGCTCCTGGTTAACGCCGCTGAAATCCACCGCTTGAAGCGCGAGGAAGCCCAGCGCTCTTACCCGGTCAGAATCTGCGGCGTCATCACCTCGGTATGGCCCCAGCAGCAAGCCTTCACCATTCAGGATTCCACCCGCGGCATTTATGTCATCGATTCCTCCGAGAGTCGTTCCGACCCGCCTCGAATTGGCGAGTTCTTGGAAGTCGAAGGGGTGACCGATCCCGGTTTGTTTGCCCCCGTGGTCAATGCGCAACGCGTGCGCACCCTCGGCGCGGGCGACCTCCCGGAACCCGTTCATCCGACACGGGATCAGTTGATGAACGGTAGCCTGGACGCCCAGTACGTGGAAATCCAGGGCATCCTCACTTCCGTCCAGGACGACAGTGTCACTCTGCTCACTCAGGATGGAAGAATTAAATCCGAACTCAGCCTCGCCGGCCTCACAACCAGGGACCTCCAACCTTACGAGGACGCCCTGATCCGCGTCCGCGGTTGCCTCTTCGCCTCTTGGGATTATATCACTCACCGGGTCAAGGTGGACGAGGTCCGCATTAATGGCGCCTCCCTCACCGTCGAGCAACCCGCGCCGGCCGATTTATTCGCCATCCCAAAAAAAACAGCCTCTGAACTGCTCCTCTTTGACCCTCAGGCGAGCGTCTTCCAACGGGTGAAAGTTTCCGGTCAGATCATTCACTTGCGCGAGCCCGAAGCCTTCATGATGGATGGCAGCAACGGCGTCCGATTCATCGCCAAGCATCCCGCAGGCTTGGAGGTGGGCGACTTGGTGGACGTGGTGGGCTTCCCGGAATTGAGCAGCGCCGCTCCCGTCTTGCGCGAAGCCGTTTTGCGCAAAACCGGCCTTGCTGCCCTGCCCAAGGCCACGGACATCGGCGCTGACGATTTGATCCGTGCCGAGCTGGATTCAACGAGGGTCCGGATCAAGGCGTTGCTCGTGAACCAACGAACCACCCCAACCGGAGAGGCGCTGGAAATGCGCGTCGGCCTGCGGTCCTTTTTGGCCGTGTTGCCCGGCTCGGACACCGACATTAGGACCATACCGATGGGCAGCCAGTTGGAGTTGACGGGAACGTGTGTCATCCAAGGCGTGAGTCAGGATGTCGCCTTCTTCGGATTGTTGCTCAATTCCCCTTCCGATGTCGTCGTGCTGGCCCAGCCCCCTTGGTGGACGTTGCAAAAAATGCTGGTCATGCTCGGAGCGTTGGCCTGCGTCCTGGCTGTCACTGTCCTTTGGATCACCCAATTGCGCCGCAAGGTCGGCCAGCGCAGTGCTGAACTCGAAATCCAGATCCGCGAACGGCAAAAGGTCGAGCAGCAGCACGCCATGGAACTGGAACGCGCCCGCATTGCCCAGGACCTCCACGATGAACTGGGATCCGGCCTGACTGAAATCAGCATGCTGGGTGTCAGGGCGCTCTCCAATTCAGCGCCCTTGGCCAAGCGCAGCCATTATCTCGAGCAAATGAGCAACCAAGCCCGCCAAATGGTCACCGCTCTGGACGAAATCGTTTGGGCCATGAATCCCACCCATGATTCCCTGGCCTCGATGATCAGCTATTTCTCACTCTATGCCGAGCGATTCCTGGGCCTGGCTAACATCGCCTGGCGCCTCGAAGGCCCTTTCAAGCTCGAGGACCGTGTGGTGGACTCCCGGCATCGCCACCAGTTATTCCTCGCTTTCAAGGAAGCTCTGACCAACATTGTTCGACATTCCGGCGCAACCGAAGTTGTCCTGGACATCCAGGCGGAAGGGGACCGCATCCGCCTCACCATTAGCGACAATGGCCGGGGTTGGACCGAAACCGGCCAAACCGAGGAAATGGACGGCCTTGCCAATATGCAGGCGCGTCTGGAAAACCTGAACGGACGGTTTAAAGTCAGCACCAAAACCGGACGCGGCACCACCGTCCGCTTCGACCTGCCCCTTCATTAAAGCCCTATGACCAGAATTGCCATCGTCGAGGACAATAAAATCATCCGGGAAAGCCTCACCGAGTTTGTTCAGACCGACCCGGAATGCGAATGCGTTTATGCTTGCGCGACCGCGGGGGAAGCCTGCAAGGAAATGCCAAAGCATCGCCCGGACATCGTCCTGATGGACATTCAATTGCCAGACATCTCGGGCATCGAATGCACCGCCCGACTCAAACAGCTCCTCCCCTCCCTCCAAATCATCATCGTCACCGTTTATGAAGATACAGAACGCATTTTCAAGGCCTTGCGGGCCGGCGCCTGTGGCTACCTCTTGAAACGTTGCACCTCCAAAGAACTGATTGCCGCCATCCGCGAGGTCCGCCAGGGCGGCGCCCCCATGTCGCGCGAAATTGCCCGCAAAGTCATTCTATCCTTCCAGGAACCCGTTGCCACCACCGCGGAAGTCGAGGGCCTTTCCCCGCGCGAACGCGAAATCCTTGAACTCCTGGCGGCCGGCCTTCCCAACAAGCAGATTGCCGCCCGCGTCGGTCTCACCGATGGCACCGTCCGCTGGCATCTCCGCCACGTTTACAACAAACTCCATGTCCGCTCCCGCACCGAGGCCACCCTCAAATTCCTCACCGCCAGGACGGAGTAGCAAAACCTTACATCTGTGAGGCTGGGCAAAACCACCGGGAATATGCCATAATGCCGTATGTCTCGAGTGCGGACCAACTTCGGAGGAGGGCTTTTGCATGTTGCTTCCCCAAGTTTGTTTCAACATCATTGGTTTATGAGACTGAAACTCGCGGTGATTTTTTCGGTTTTTTTCGCTCTTTTTCACCTTTCCGCGCACGCATCCACCACCAATTTTCTCGTCGCCGCCGACTTTTCTTTTTTGTCGTATTTCAATTCACTGGGCGTTCAGTATAAGGACGGCGGGGTGGTCACGGACGGAATTCAGATTCTCAAGAACCACGGCATCAATTGCGTGCGCCTGCGCTTGTTCACCAGCAGCCAGGCCCAGGCGGAGGAGGATCCTTACAACTACATCAATAATACCAACTATACCGTCCCGCTGGCCGTGCGGGTCAAAAACGCCGGCCTGTTGTTCTCGCTGGATTTTCATTACTCCGACACATGGGCCGATCCCGGCCATCAAGCCATTCCCGCGGCTTGGGCCAGTCTGAACTATGCCCAACTGGTTCAGCAGATGTACGCCTATAACAGCAACACCATCGCCACTTTTGCCGCGGCGGGAGCGATGCCGGATTATGTGCAGGTGGGGAATGAAATCACCTCAGGCATGTTGTGGCCCTACGGCGGACCCCTCTCGGGCAGCGGCGGCACGAACTGGTCGCAACTCGGCCAATTGATGACAAATGCGATTCAGGGAATTCACGACGCCTCGACCGCCGCCGGCAAGCCCATGCCCAAGATCATTGTCCATATTGCCAGCGGCGGAGACTGGGCCACCACCGAGTGGTTTTTTGACAATCTGGAAGCGGAGGGGGTTTCCTTTGATATCATTGGCGAGAGCTACTACCCATTTTACCAAGGCTCCTTGACCTCCTTGGGCACCTGCCTGTCCAACGCGGCCAATACTTTTGGCAAACCCATCGTTGTCGCCGAGACCGCTTTTCCCTGGACCAACACCTGCCCCACCGTCTGGTTAAGCGACCTTTATGGTTATCCTCCCACTGAAATCGGCCAGGTCAGTTTCATCGTGGCGGAGGGACAGATTGTGAATAGTGTGCCGGACGGACTTGCGGCCGGCGTCTTTTATTGGGGCGGAGAATATCAGGCCGTGTCGGGGGTCAACGAAGCCGGATTCAATACGGCATCGTTTTTTGATGCAGGGGGCAACCTCCTGCCTTCTCTGAACGCCCTTGTCTCGCTTGGCGCCCCATTAACAACGGGGCCTCCGCTGGCAATGACTTTGGCCGCTTCGGCCATCGCTGGCACGACCTCCACTCTAAACGCCCAAGCCTATGCCAACGGCGCGCCGTCCACGGCATATTTCCGATGGGGTCCAACCAGCAATTACGGCAGCTTCTCTGTTACGAACACCCTGGCCGCCAATTACCTCGCCCAAGCTGTGGCGGTGGAAATCACCAACCTGCTACCTTCCACAACCTATCACTTTCAAGCCGTCGTGTTGAACGGCGCCGGGACGAACGATGGAAGCGACTCGATTTTTGTCACCTCCGCCCAGGCACAACCCACCAATCTGTATCAGGAAGATTTTGGCGCTGTGCAGGGAGGCGACCTCACCCTGGCTCAAGTTGGCTGGAATCAAGTCCTTGGTTCGGGCGGATATGCCGGCATATATCCTCAGTTGAATGCGGTGGACGCCTATACTGCCCAGTCTTTGCCCGCCTCCGCCGCGTATTTTGGAGCCAGCAGCTCGGGGACCGGGATCTTCTACACCACCAATGGAGCCGGCAGTGGAACCGCTGGCGACTCTGCATTCACCAGTATTGATCCAACCCTATACTCGAACCTGACTTTCTCCGTTGAGACCCAGCAGAGCTACAAAGGCTCCAACGTCACTTCCTATTTTGCAGTTCAGGTCGGTGGAGCATGGTATATGTCCACCAGCCCGATGACCGCGTATGTGGAAACCAGCAGCAGCGCCGATTTTTCGATGACCACCCTGGTTTATAGCCCCATTGCGTCCAATTGGACCGATCTGACGATAAGCGGCAGTTCCGTCACCCTGGGTCAGGGCGCGTCGGCCAATCTGTCCGGCCCGATCACCGGCATTGGCATTGTGGCCAGGGTCACAACCACGGGCAGTTGGGATTATAACGATATATTGATCCGGGCCACTGCGCCGCACATCGTTTCGCAACCCACAAATCTGTCGGTCGCGCTGGGCGGCAGTGCGAATTTTGCGGTTGAAGCGACTGGTGCTCCAGCGCTCTTTTATCAGTGGCAGTTCAACAACACCAATGTGGCGACCGCCACAAATTCCGTCGTCTCACTTGCAAATGTCCAGGCATCCAATGCCGGCCCCTACCAAGTGGTGCTGAGCAATTCCTACGGGGCAATCACCAGTGCCGCCGCCCTGCTTGGCGTAACCGGGGTGCCGGCATCATTTCTTTCCGGTCCGGGCGCCCTGCAGTTTAGTAACGGGCAATTCCTGTTCTCGTTGACTGGCTTGACTGGCCAGGGGGCGGTGGTGATCGACGGCTCGACGAATCTGGTGCAGTGGATCCCCATTCTCACCAACCCCTCGGCTTTCGGCGCAGCCGCGATCGTTGATTCCAACGCCAGCAATTTTCACCAGCGTTTTTACCGCGCAGTGACGCCGTAGAGCGCTAATCGGAGAATCTTTGCGGAAGTGGATTGATGTTTCACGCCGGGTAGGCCATTAATCTGATCATGTTAGCAAGGGTCTTGTCCGCCGCCGTCAATGGCATCGAAGCTTTCCCTGTCGAGGTGGAGGTCAATTCAGGTTGGGGCGATACCGTCGTCGCCATCGTCGGTTTGCCGGATGCGGCAGTCAAGGAATCGAAGGATCGCGTCAGCACGGCGTTGACCAACTCGGGCTTCAAATTTCCCATGGGCCGCACGACGATCAATCTCGCGCCCGCTGACGTGAAGAAGGAAGGGCCGGGCTTCGATCTCCCCATTGCCATCGGCATGCTGGCGGCCAGCGACCAGCTTCAGGCCGATCAATTGGACAACTTTGTCATGGTGGGGGAACTGGCCCTGACCGGCGTGGTGCGTCCGGTCAAAGGCGTCCTGCCCATCGCCTGGCGGGCGCGGGCCGAGGGCAGCGCGGGATTGTTGGTGCCGGCGGAAAATGCGGCCGAGGCGGCGGTGGTGGATGGCTTGCAGGTCATTCCTGTGCGCGACTTGCGCGAAGCAGTGGCTTTCCTGGAAGGTGAAATCAAAATCGACGCTGCCAAAGTCGATCTCACCAAAATCTTCGAGCAGTCGTTCACGGAAGAAATTGACATGGCGGAAGTCAAGGGGCAGGAATCGGTCAAGCGCGCCTTGGAAATCGCCGCCGCCGGCGGGCACAATGTCCTGCTGATCGGGCCGCCCGGCACGGGCAAATCCATGCTGGCCAAGCGCCTGACCACTATTCTGCCGCCCCTCACTTTGGAGGAGGCGCTGGAGACAACCAAAATTCACAGCATCGTCGGATTGCTCAAGCCCGGACAGGCGCTGGTTACGCGCCGTCCCTTCCGCACCCCGCACCACACGGCGAGCGACGCTGGCCTGCTCGGCGGCAACGCCAACCCGACTCCCGGCGAAATCTCCCTGGCGCACCACGGGGTGTTGTTCCTCGACGAATTGCCCGAGTTCAAACGCGGCGTGCTCGAAACCATGCGCCAGCCGTTGGAAGAGGGCCATGTGACAATTTCCCGCGCCGCCGGCAGCATGACGTTCCCTGCGCAGTTCATGCTGGTGGCGGCGATGAATCCGACGCCCGACGGCAAAATGGCGGGCGAATCGCGCAGTTCACCGCGCGAGATTCAGAATTATCTGGGCCGCATTTCCGGGCCGTTGCTCGACCGGATTGATTTGCACGTCGAGGTGCCGCAAGTGAAGTTCCGCGACATCAGCGCCGAACGGACGGGAGAGGATTCGGCCACCATTCGCGGGCGGGTGGTGGACGCGCGCAAAAGGCAGCAGGAACGCTTTGCCCACAAGCGGACCATCACCTGCAACGCGCGCATGGGCCCGCGAGAGTTGAAGAGTTATTGCGCGCTGGATGAAGCGACCAAGGAGCTGCTGAGATTCGCCATGGCCGATTTGAATCTGAGCGCGCGCGCCTATGACCGGGTGTTGAAAGTGGCGCGGACGATAGCCGACCTAGCCGGTTCCGAAACAATCGCCAGCGACCACATCTCCGAGGCGATTCAATACCGTTCTCTGGACCGGCAAATTTGGACGTAATAAGGTTTGTTTCCGGGCCGTTTTTTATCCACGCTGGGTGTCATGGCAAAGCAGGTCTTGGGTCGAAATTTGGAGGAGCTCCTGGACGATGGCCCGAAGGAGGCCGGGAAGGCCAATCCTTTCTCGCCGGAAACGGCGCCAGTCGGCTCGGGCGTTCGCTCCCTGATGCGCGGGCACTCGACTTCTCCCGCCAGCGTGCTGGCGGACGAGCCTGCGCAAAAGCCGGTCATGCCCGCTTGGTATCTTTTGGGCGCAGATATTCTGCTGGCGGCCCTGGCGCTGATCATCGTTTGCAAAAGTCCGCATCCATTATCCTGGCGGAGGGAATTGTTTTGCGCGGCGGTGGTGGCGTTGGGGGGATGTTTGGCGCTGGCCGCGGTGTCGCGGGTGCGCGGCGGGGCCAATCACTGAACATCACGCGCTGGCGCTGGCATAATGGCGCATGGAAAAGCGCCAGAACAATTCCGACGCCACAAAGCAAATCACCACCATGCCGAGAAGCCAGAGCATTTCGCCGGGAGACGCCAGGCGCAGGAGCAACTTCACCGGCACATTGGCCACCAGCAGCATCGGAATGGCGAAGGTGAAGAAGGCGCGAAAGAATCCTTGAAACGCTGCGTCCGGCGACCGCGCGATGTTGAACAGGCTGTAGTAACCCCAAACGATTCCCTGGGCGCGCACGGTCCAAAACGCCACGCTGGCCAATAGAAACATCAGCGAATAGTGAATGAGGATTCCGGCCACGCACAACATCAGAAAACCGGCGATCTGCGCCGCGTCCGGGACAAAATGCAATTGCCGGGCCGCATAGGCGATGACCCCCAGGGCGGAGGCGGCGTTGACGAACTCGCCCAGATCCACTTGCCGCAACGAAATTAGAAAGCGGGTGTTCATGGGAAGCAGCATCATGAAGTCGAGCCGGCCGGTGCGGATCAGCTCGGAAAGTTGCACGCAGTTAGTCAAGAAGAACGCTTGGAAGATCTGTTGGATAAAATGGCTGGCCCCGACCAGCATGACCACCTGCCATTTGCTCCAGGAGGCGATGTGATCGGTGTGCAGGTAAATGACGCCGATAAAGCTGAGCTGCAAACCAAACCACAGAAACTCCACGAAGATCCAGAGCAGGAAATTGCTTTTGAAACTCATCTCGCGCACGACGGAATTGCGCCACAGCGCCACATAGATGGCCGCATGGCGGCGAACCCGTTCTGCGAAGCTGGAGGGATTAGGATTAGGAGCCATGCGTCACCCTCCCACGGCGGAATATTTTCGAATGCCCCGCCTCCAGACTGCGCGCGCCAGGACAAAAAAGAACAGGACCCAGCCCGATTGTATGAGAAGGCCCCGCCACAAGTCCGGCCCTTTCACCTGGCCCAAATAAATGCTGACCGGAAAATATAATTGATATGGAAACGGCGTGTACTTCAGGACCCCGGCCAAAACCGGCGGCAAAATGTTCAAGGGAAACAAATGGCCGCCCGCGATGTATTCGAAGGCGAAGACGATGAAAATAAAGGTCGAGATTTCCAGCAGCCAGAAAGCCAGCAGGGCCATGGTGAACGACATGAAGAATTGCAGGAGGCCCGTCAGCAAGGTGGACAGCAAAAAGCACCCCAGGGCCAGCCCGCCCGCCGGCCCGACAAAATAATGGCGCCAGCAAAGTATGAATATTCCAACCGGCACGATGGATACGGCCGTGAAAATCAATCTTCCCGAAAAAAACAGGCAAAGGCGGTAAGCCAGGTAATTGATCGGTTTGAGCAGAAACTGGCTGATGTTGCCGTCCTTGATGTCGGCCGCAATTTGCCAGTCGTCCTCCGTGACGGCGGTCAGGGTATCGACGATGGTCACCATGAGATAATAGGAGATCATCCCCGCCAGGCTGTAGCCCGCCACCGTGCCGGTTTGGCCGCGATAGATGGTGCGCCATAAATAGATGGTGGCCAGAAGCGGGATAAAGCTGAAAGCGGCCCGGAAGAAGAAATTGATTCGATAGACCAGCGTGTTGGCCAGGCCGATTTTGATGACGTGCCAGTACTTTTGCATCTCGCAAAAACCGGGCTAGGCCGCCGTAGGCACAATGCCGAAATCCGCCAACTCGGTCTGCAATCTTTCCATGGGCAACCCCGCGACGTTGCTGAAAGAACCGGAGATGGACTCAACCAAAACCTCGCTGTGTTCCTGGATGCCATAGGCGCCTGCTTTGTCGAGCGGGTTGACCAGGGCGTGGTACTGCCGGATTTGAGGCAGGGTCAGCGTCCGGAAAGTGACGTCGGTCTGCTCCCAGAAAATCCTCTGACGATGCCCGCGCAGGTGGATCAGACAAACTCCCGTCACCACTTGATGCGTCTTGCCCAGCAACGTCGTGACCATGCGCTCCGCTTCATCCAGGTTGGCCGGTTTGCCGAAAATGGCCGAGCCAAGCGCCACCACCGTGTCGACCCCCAGCGTCACGGCATCAGGATGCTTTTTGGAAATGGTCCGCGCCTTGCGGTAGGCATTCATTTGCGCCACTTCGCCGGCGCTGAGGTCGTCGGATTTGATTTCCTCAGCCGTGCTGGGGACGACATGGAATTGGAATCCCAACTGCCGCAACAAATCCGAGCGGCGCGGTGAGGCCGATGCGAGGATAAGCACTGGAATATTCATGACTGGCGTTCTCACGGGGATTCGGGGCGCCGAATCCATGGCAAAATTTAAGGCAGCCCGGCTGAACTTGCAACAGGTTCCAAGGCCTCGTTAAAGCGCTTCAGTTGGGTGGAAAACGCGGCGTCATCCAGGACCGGGGGGCAATCCGCCGTGGCGATGTCCTCCGCCAATTCGATCCAGGATTTGCAACCGGCATAAGACTGGCGCATGGGCAACTCGGCCGGCGCGGCCAGGCGGTAAACGCGCACCGCCATGACATAAATATGCTTGTCACGGCCCCAATCAAAGCGCCCCGCAATGACGTCCTCGCGCCAGACATGCAATCCGCGCAAGGCGGCGGCCGCGGCGAGGGAGTCCAGGCGCTTCCAGGCTGCAACTTCCGCGAAACATTCCAGACGGACTTCATCCGGACCGGGCATGAGACGGGCGATTTCATCAAAGCGCGCCTGCGCCTGCGGGAGGACGGACTGGCGTTGCTGATGGAACCAGGTGGGGAAGAGCAGGAACTCCGGGTGCTCGATCTGAAACCCGCCGGGTCCCTCGATCAAACCGCCTTTGCGCAAGATAATGACCTGTTGACCGCGCATCAGCGCATCGACGACGACGGCCCATTCCTTAAACGCATTTCGCATAAAAAGTTCCCATCCCACAAACTAACGGCTGACGCCATTTTTGCAAATCGCTCACAACCTGCCGCGCCTCGTTTAACTCGGTGATGACCATGATGGCCAATTTGCAGAACTTGACGCACACAACTAGGATTCAGCCATGGGGCGACCTGACACAATTGCTGACACAACCCGGCACGGAGAGCCGTCACATCCGCCTTCACCGGGCTACGGCGCGAATGTGAACTTCTTCCTGCAAATTGATCGGCAGGTCTTCGGGAAATTGTTTCTCAACTATGGCTTTGTCCTCGTCGAATGCCTGATGGTTGAAATCGTGCGTGTCTTGCAGCGGCGCATCTGTGGGAATGGATGGACCGCCCGTTTGAGACGCCGCCCTTGCCCTCCGAGCAGTTGGAGTTTCATTTGGACAGCACACCGGCGTCGCCCTGACCAACCTGTTTTCCAAAAATGCCAATTCGAGGAAAATCTCCGAGGGAAACCCCTCTTAAAACCGGTTAATTTGGACAGCAGTGGTTCCAAACATGGCTCTGGTTTGTAATAGCCCCTTTCGTTCGCTTTGTTAAAATAAAAATTGAAGTAAAAAATCAGGCATAAACCATGAAAATGAAATTTTTTGTTCTCGCTTCGGCCCTGCTGGCAATGGAGACGGCCCCTTTGCCGGCGCAGACTTTCACGGTTCTCCACGCTTTCACCAACAGCCCGGAGGGGGCGACTCCCAGGGCTGGCCTGTTGTTGTCCTGCGGCACGCTCTATGGGACGACGGCGGAAGGGGGAAGCAATGGTGTCGGCACCGTGTTTTCCATGAACACAGACGGCACCAATTTCACGACGCTCCATAGTTTTGCCGGCGCTCCGGATGGTTCGGATCCGCTGGATGCCTTGGTGCTGTCCGACGGCATCCTCTATGGCACCACGTCGGCAGGGGGAAGCAACTCCGAGGGTGGCACCATCTTTTCCTTGAACACCAATGGCGGCGATTATGGAGTGCTTCATTCCTTCACTCTCTCCTCAAACGGGGTATTCCCTCATGCGGGGTTGGCGCTATCGGGCAATACGGTTTATGGAACGACGGTGGGGGCTGGTTACGGCAGCCCTGGCTGGGGCACGGTCTTTTCCATGGATACGACCGGGACCAATTTCGACTCGCTCTACAGTTTCACCACGCCGCATGGCTCGCCCCTCACCAACCCTGACGGGGAACAACCGCTGGGCGGTGTCGTATTGCAGGACGATACGCTCTATGGGACCGCTTATGGCGGTGGCACCAATGGCTACGGCACAGTCTATTCGGTGCAGACCAACGGCACCAATTTCACGGTCCTCCACACCTTCATGGGCGGCCCTGATGGGCAATATCCACAAGCGGGCGTGGTGGTTTCGGGGGGCATGCTGTTCGGCACTACGGAGAGCGGCGGGACCAACAATCGCGGGATCGTGTTTTCGTTGAACACCGACGGCACCCAATACACGGTGATGCATAATTTCGCCACCAATGGGGTGGACGGGACAACTCCTTTTGCGGATCTGACGCTGGCCGGCGATATCCTCTATGGAACGACGCAGGATGGCGGCAGCTCCGGCAAGGGCACAATTTTTTCAATTGAAACCAACGGCGCCGGCTACACTGTGTTGTATAATTTCACCAACAGCCCCGGTGGCTCGAGTCCGTCTGCGGCCCTGGTGTTCTCGGGAAACGCGCTTTATGGCACGACGTCGGCTGGCGGCGAATCAGGCTGGGGCACGGTCTTCAGTTTGACACTGCCTGTGCCAACCATCACTAGCGTGCAGATTGCGGGATCCAACCTGATCCTTGACGCAATAAACGGGTTGGCAGGAAGGACTTACACGGTGTTGACCGGCGTTAGTCTGGCGCTGCCACTAAACCAATGGACACCCGTGGCCAGCAATGTGTTGGCGGGTAGTGGCAACTTCACCATTTCTGCCACCAACGCCGTCAGCCCTGTCGCACCACAACAGTTCTACATTCTTCAAATGCAATGATGCCTTTACAATCAGCGGGCACGCCCATGAAACAAACGCCAAGAGGTCATGAAGATACGCACTGACTCCCTTGAAATACGTCATTTTTCTAGGACCCCTGCATGAACGCAACACGCTCAAGATTCAAGTTTCGACTATCCACTTTTCATGGAAAATCAAAGCCCACGAGTCGGGTTGTGGGACTGGATTCTTTTGCTCTGCCTGGGTTGACCCCTGCTGCGGAGAAAGTGCATCGTCAATGCAATATGTGATTAGGCGCCTCGCTTTACGCTTGGAGAAAATCAATTGAATGAAGAAAAATGGACAAAGCTATGGTGCGACCCTTGACACTGAATCAACAACCGTGCCAGAGCCTCCCGATCTTCCGGCGACAGCGACAAGGCTTCTTCAGCCACCGTTAAATTCGTTAGAGGCATGAACAAACAGTACTGCAGGTTTTTGCCGATGCAAGGCCTCTCTTTGCTGATTCATGCAGGCTGCGTCAAAAACGTCGAACCACTATTTTCAAGTTTTTGGAGAGGAGCGGCTCGGAGCAGGATTGCGCCCATGGCCCGGTAGTTTCGCATCGAGTATTCAGGACCCATTTCTAACATGGCCAGTCGGGACAGTCTTGGCCCCAAGCTTCACGCGTGGAGAAAATCAAATGAATAAAGAAGAATGGACAAAGGGTGCGACCCCTCCCACCCCCCGGGAAATTCTCGATAAATCCGGGAAATCTGCCAAGCGCCGGCAGCCCTGGCAGGGCGGCGATGCTGAGAGGTCGAGGCGTCCAGGGGTCTGGAGCCGTCACACCGTAACATTTGTTGTCAGTCAAGGACTTAAGCATGGGCCAGCCCGTCACAAATGCTGTCACAACCCGGCACGGAGCCGTCACAAACTGTCTGCCTGAACATCAGGAAGGCTGAAGTTCTGGAAAACTTGCTCCGCTTGGCGGAGCGATGGGGAAAGCCTTTCGGACGGCAGATTGATACATTGGTCCGGAAAAGGTGCTACACCCGCTACACGCTTGACAGTCAATGACTTAACCCGCTACAAGAATAGCTACACGGCTGATACAGACCCGCTACAATCCTTGCAGGCGGGCGCTGGTTGAATGGTCGCCGGTCATTTTGGCCATCCGAGTCGGGTTGTGGGTCTGGATTCGTTTGCTTTGCCTGGGTTGACCCTTGCCCCAGAGACAATGCTTCGTCAATGCAATAGGTGAATAGGCGGGCTTGACTTTACGCTTGGAGAAAATCAAATGGACGAAGAAAAATCGACAAAGCTATGGTGCGACCCCTTTGACCTTTGAAGAATGTTGACGCGCTAGGAACTGATCGCTCTTATACTCTTGACAATGCATTTCCATTTGCTTCAATGTCATTATGTCGATGAGAGTCAAAAAGAAACGGGATTACAGACCTCATGCCGAAGCCATACATGGAGCGCGGGTCCTGCTGGACATGGCGGGTAAACGGCCAAATGGTTACTACTATCTGTGGATGGGGTCGCTTCTTCTCAGTGCCTTTGCTTTCGAAGGTTATTTGAACTACCTCGGTAGGGTCTTTTTTCCTTCCTGGGAATCGTTTGAAAAGACCTTATCTTGGCAGGGCAAAGTGAAATTGATGGGAGACCGTTTTGCATTTCTGATCGATGAGGGAAGCGAACCTTTTCAGACAGTACGCCGACTCTTTCAGTTTCGAGATCGGGTTGCCCATCCCAAGCCGCGCGAGTTTAACGAGGAATATGTAACAAGCTCGGAGAAGTCAGAGTCCCCTTTGGCCATGTACGAACCCGTGAAATCTGAGGAGGAGAAGTATTGTTCCGAGGCGAACGCGAAGGTATGCTCAGAGCGTGTCGTGGAAATGATGGAGGCGTTATATAGTCATGGGAAGGTAAAATTTGAAGCGGAGAATCCGTACCGCAAAGATTCGTATATACTTCATGCCCCATTTGTTCCCAGTGGTCAGTCAGGTTCCTACAGTTTGGGATAGCTGCAACCGCCGTGCGCTTAGTGAAACGTCAGGTTTTTGGTGTCCACGGTTTTTCGAGTGAACGTGACCAACCCGAGCGTTTTATCGGTAACCGAGAGGTCATCGGAGCAATCGCCCTGGCTGCAAAATAGCGCGACACAAATTCCATTTGAATTCTTGCTGCTTCGGTAAAAGATACCGTCTAAACATTTTCCGTCGGGTTGTCTGAAAACGTGGCGAAAATGCTCTGCCACAATTTGTGTCGGAACGTATTCGATATGTTCCATACCGTCTTTGGTGACAGCCTTGGTCGCATCTTCCTCGAAGCCGTGCATGAAGATTAACGGCATCCGCGCAGCATAATGCTCTTCATCGAACATACTCGGAACTGCTGGTAATTTGCTCAGGTCAAGAATCTGGAGCGGGCGCAAGGACTTAAAGACTCCGAACGTCACGGCATCTCTGGTTTCATCGGCGACACAAATCTCGCTGAACGCTGTTGTCTCGTCCAACGCACCGTAAAACATAGGGATGCCTGCCGGACTCATCCGGCTTTGGCTCGCGCGTTCCTCTGGCGCAGTGCCAAGCTGCGAGGCAGTCGTGTACGTCTTGGCGGATGAGTGCTGGCGTGCCCGCACTACCGATGAACCAACCGGAAACGTCATTATCAATTCGAGTTGTGTTACGATACCGCCAAGCGATTCCAGTATTTCATACGGTTCAGAAGTATGCTCCCAATCCTTCTTCGTCTTCATTTTATAAAACACAAACCGGGTGCGATGTTTGACTTGCGCGCAGAAGTCCTCCCAACTATAGCGAAGCGCGTCGCATTCCAATTGGCCGTAAGGGTCTTTTTGAACCCACTGGCAATCACAGAAGGCGCTAACCAAGTCGTCAAACAGTTTGTCCGGGCAGTCTCCAAAACCCAAGTCAACAAGCAGATCGTAGGTTTCCGTAACTGCCAACTGGTATCCTCCTTCGGCTGACTCATAGCCAACTTGTTCAACCGGATCTTCGTACTCACGATGTAAGCCTTCGGAGATAAAACTTAGAACCTCGTCCATTTCTGCCGCTATGGGTTCAGTGGCAGCTTCTTCGCAATAGCTGCATTCGTGCGCCACTGCGTTCGCGGAAATGAATTCCTTAATGGCATAGTCATCGAAGCACTTTGGGCAAACGCGCTTCTCTCCAACACTCCACCACCCTTCTTCCATGCGCCGTTCGAGTTCCCATTTCGAGTAGCTCATTTGATTCCTTTTTGCGGCATCGTGGGCTTGGCCGCTTGCCTTCTTTTAAGGTCCCCTCGTCTTCATCAGCCTTCGTCCGCATTCTCAGACCTTGTCTTTTTTCCGGTAGGCCAGGCCTTGGAAGTGGGCGACCAGGTCGCCCTGGGCGTCTTTGATTTCGACCGAGTAGGTGCCGATTTTGAAGTTTTTGGAGAGTTCCCGCGCTTCGGCCAGAAGGGTGCCGGTTACCGCCGCTTTCATGAAGGTGATGCTGGCGTTGACCGCCACCGCCACGGTGCCGTGCGAGTTGGACGCCGCCGCGAAGGCGAAGTCGCCCAGGGTGAATATCGCGCCGCCTTGCACGGTGCCGATGCCGTTGAGATGGTGCGGATGCAGCGTCATGCGGGCGGTGGCGCGCCCGGGCGAAACGGAGAGCAGTTCAATGTTGCAGAGCTCGGCAAATTTGTCGTTTTTAAGACGCGCTTTGACGTGTTCCATGTTTATCATGTGGGATTCAGTTTTCGAGGCGCTTGCAGAGTTGGGCGCTGCCGACCACGTTGATCTTGTGTTTTTCCAGCACGGCGATGGCCTTGTCGGGATCGTCATAGCGAAAGACGAAGAAACCGTTGGTGCCGTGCCTGACGGTGAAGGCGTACATGTATTCCAGGTTCAGGCCGGCCTCTTCGAGCGCGGCCAGAACGCCAGCCAGGCCGCCCGGCTGATCGGGCACCTCGATGGCAAGCACATCGGTGACGTTCACCACCAGGCCGTTCTTCTGCAGCAGATTTTTCGCCTCCGCCCAGTCTTGAACGACGAGGCGGAGGATGCCGTATTGCCGGCCCTCGGCGATGCTGAGGGTGAGGATGTTGATCCCGGCGTCCGCCAGGAGTTTGACCGGGGCGCTGAGCGCGCCGGGTTTGTTTTCCAGGAAGAGGGACAGTTGCTTGAGTTTCATAGTGGCTCCGGGAATTACATTTTGCGTTGATCGAGCACGCGCTTGGCCTTGCCTTCGCTGCGCTGAATGGAATGCGGCTGGATGAGACGGACGCGCGGCCGCAAGCCGGTGGCGGATTCGATGGATTTGGTGAGACGGGCCTGAAGCTGTTCCAGCCCGCCCATGGTGTCGCTGAACACGTCGCCGGTGACTTCCACCTGCACTTCCATTTCGTCCAGCCCCTTTTCGCGCGTGAGGATGATCTGGTAATGCGGCTGGGCGCCCTCGACTTTAAGCAGCGCGGTTTCGATCTGCGAGGGATAAACATTCACGCCGCGGATGATGATCATGTCGTCGCTGCGGCGGCTGATGCGTTTGATGCGGCGCAAGGTGCGCCCGCAGTCGCAAGGTTCCGAAGTCAGGGCGGTGATATCGCGCGTGCGGTAACGGATCATGGGCATGGCCTCCTTGCTCAACGTGGTCAGCACCAGTTCGCCTTCCTCGCCGTCCGGACACGGCTTGCCGGTCGCACCGTCGATCACCTCCGGATAAAAATAATCCTCGAAAATATGCGGTCCGGCCTGGCAGGGACATTCCATGGCTACGCCAGGGCCGATGATTTCCGACAGTCCGTAAATGTCATAAGCCTTGATGCCGCTGTCGCGTTGAATGTGCTGGCGCATCGATTCGGTCCATGGTTCCGCGCCAAAAACGCCCACGCGCAATGGCAATTCCTTGAAATTGATGCCCAGCTCCGCCGCTTGATCGATGATGTGCAGGAAATAACTCGGCGTGCAGCAAATGGCGGTGACCTTGAAATCCTTCAGCACCATGATCTGGCGTTGGGTGTTGCCGCCGGAAATGGGAATGACCGTCGCGCCCAGCGCTTCCGCGCCGTAGTGCGCGCCCAGCCCGCCAGTGAACAAGCCGTAGCCGTAGGCATTCTGGATGATGTCCCCGCTGTGCAGTCCGCACGCCGCGAAGCTGCGGCGCATGACGTTGGTCCAGACGTCGATGTCCTGTTGGGTGTAGGCGACGACGATCGGCTTGCCGGTGGTGCCGGTCGAAGCGTGCAGGCGGACGATTTCGGTCATCGGCTTGGCGAACAGCCCAAAGGGGTAGCTGTCGCGCAGGTCCGTTTTGACGCAGAATGGCAGGTGGGTGATGTCCTCGAGGGACTTGACGTCGCCCGGTTCTATGCCACGCTCTTTCATGCGGCGGCGGAAGAGGTCCACGTTGTTGAAGGCCAGCGCGACCATGTTTTGCAGGCGTTGCAATTGCAAGTCGCGCAACTGGCCGGGTGGAAGAAAATCCGGCGCGCTGACGGGATGAAAGAGCGCCGCTTTGTGGGTGGTGTGTTTGCTCATGTGGATTCGGCTGCTTTGGCCAGCATCTCCGCGAACCAATCGGGCGGCCGAATCGGTTTATGGCTGGCATCGGTAAAGGCATGAATGGTGTAACCGCGCACGACCGGGTTGCCGCTGGTCTGCTGGTCGATCTGCACGTCAAACCGCAGGCGCGCGCGCCCGGCCAGGCCCACCGATGTTGCAATGGCCAGCAAATCGTCGTAGCGCGCGCCGCCGCGAAATTCCAGATGCGCTTCCACCAGCGGCAGAAACACGCCCCGCGCCTCAAGTTCGGCATAGGAGAGACCCAGCCGTCGGCGCATCCATTCCGTCCGGCCGCACTCGAACCATTCCAGCGCGCGGGAGTTGTAGAAAGTCCCCATCTGGTCCGTTTCGCTGTAGCGGACGCGCAGGTTCAACACGTCCGCGGACTGGGCCAAAGCGGGTTTAAGAGGCGGTTGCATGAGCGCTCCGGCTGGCGCGGCCCAACAGGAAGGCCTGCCGGTTATCCTCGAAGAACTTCTCCGCAAAGGCCGAGCGGATGGCCTCGAGCCATTCTTCCTCGGCGATCAACAGTTGCGCGCTCAAAGCGCCAAGGAGCGCCACGTTCAACATCTTCTTCTGCGGCAGCTTGTTCACGTCAATCACGGAAGGTTCAATCGTCACGCCGCCCGGGCGCAGAAGATGCTGATTTGGCACCAGTTGCGTCGGTTCGAGCGCCAGGAGAAAATCCGCCTCGCCCACCGGCACCATCGGGCTGTGAATTTGGCGCCCAAAACGAATGTCGCAGGTGACAGAACCGCCGCGCTGGCTCATGCCCTTGATTTCGCTCTTCTTGACATCGAAGCCGGCGCGCAGGGCCACCTCGGCAATGATGTCCGTGGCGGTCAGGACTCCCTGGCCGCCGAGGCCGGCGACGACAATGTTACACGGCGGCCGCGCAGGGTTCTCCGGTTTCATGGCATTGGCAGCGTTTTTCATATTCCTTGAGTTCCTTCGCGATCAAAATGCACGGCCGGCGCGCAATGATGACAGCCAGTTGGCGGCTGTTCAGGGCCTCGGTCAGGGCCTGTTCAAACGTGTCCGACCCCGCGCGCTGTTCGATGACCTGGACCCGGCGGATGCCGCAGGAGCGCGCCAGGTCTTCGAGGACCAGCTTGGCGGTGGGTTCATGGCTCAAATTGCGGCCGGTTCCGGGGTGTTCCTGGTGGCCGGTCATGGCGGTGGTGGAATTGTCAAGAATAATTACCACGTGGCCGTCCGGCGGCGGATTGTAGGCCATCTCGATCAACCCGCTGATGCCGCTATGGACGAAAGTGCTGTCTCCTATGATGCTGACCACGCGGCGGGCCTGCTCGGGCGGCAGCACGTGGCGCAGACCCAATCCGACCCCCAGGCTCGCGCCCATGCATACGCAGCAATCCATCGCTTCAAATGGTTTCAACGCCCCCAGCGTGTAGCAGCCAATGTCGCCGGCCACGATGCAGTCGAGGCGATGCAGCGCATCGAACACGACACGGTAAGGACAGGCATCGCAAAGCTGGGGCGGCTTGCCCGGCAGGGGGACCGGTTCAGGGCTGGTATCGCCGCGCACGATGCGCCGCACCCGCGCCACGTCCAATTCACCGAAACGATACATCTCCGCCTTTCCGCTGACAGTGATTCCCGCCGCGCGAATGGCATCAACCAGATAAGGATCCCCCTCCTCGATCACCACGCAACGCTCAACGCTCGCCGCGAATTCCGCGATCTTGCGTAGCGGCAGAGGATGGGTAAAGCCGAGTTTCAGCGCGCTGGCCTCTGGAGCGGCTTCCCGCGCGTGCATAAAGGAAATTCCGGACGCAATGATGCCGAGTGATTTTGCGCCCGGCAAAACATTATTCAGCGCGCAATCCTCATTCCAAGCGGCCATTTCCGAAAGCTTCTGGCGCAATCGCTTGTGCGCGGGCCGCGCATGGCCGGGCACCATCACCCGCGATTTCAGATCGCGCACGAAATTGGCGGGTTTCGGGGTGTCGCGCCGGCTCCCCGGCTGCACCACCGTGTAACTGTGGCACACCCGCGTCGTGGCGCGCAACAGGACCGGAGTCTTCCAGCGCTCGGAGATGTCGATGGCGGCAAGCATGAAATCGTAGGCTTCCTGGGAATCGGCCGGTTCCAGCATGGGAACTCCCGCGGCGACGGCATAGCGGCGGTTGTCCTGTTCGTTTTGGCTGGAATGCATTCCGGGATCATCGGCGGAAACAATCACCAGCGCTCCCGCCACCCCGGTGTAAGCCACCGTGAACAGCGGATCGGAGGCCACGTTAAGACCGACGTGCTTCATCGTGCACAAAGCCCTGACCCCGCCAAAAGCGGCGCCGATGGCCACTTCCAGCGCCACTTTTTCATTGGGGGACCATTGGGCGCGACCGCCCAATTTCGCGAAATTTTCCAGAATTTCAGTCGAGGGCGTGCCGGGATACCCGGCGCCAAGCGCCACGCCGGCGTGCCATGCGGCCAGCGCAATGGCTTCGTCCCCGCTCAGTAAAAGTTTGTTTTCACCATCCATATCTCTGCCTTATACAAGGCAAATAATAAGAATTGCATATGGAAAAAGCAAGTTATATGATGACCGCTTAAACAAATGTTCTGGCATCAAGAATTGGAAACGCTGGACCGTCCGGCACTGGAGGCCCTTCAGCTCAAACGATTGCAAGAAACCGTCCGCCGCGTGGAGCGGGTGCCGTTTTACCGGGGGAAGTTCCTGGAATCGGACCTCAAGCCGGAAAAGATCCGCACGACGTGCGACGTCCAGCGGCTCCCCTTCACCACCGCGGCGGATTTGCGGGAGAATTATCCGGACGGAATGCTGGCAGTGTCGCGGGAGGAAGTGCTGAGGCTGCACACCTCGAGCGGGACCACCGGCAAGCCCAAGGCCCTGTTTTTCTCCAGGCGCGACGTGGATAACGCGGCGGAATTGATCGCCCGCGCGCTTTGCATGACCGGCGTGACCAAGCGCGATGTGTTCCAGAACATGATGACCTACGGACTTTTCACCGGCGGCCTGGTCATGCATTACGGGGCGGAGAAAGTGGGCTGCATGGTGATCCCCTCCGGGCCGGGCACGTCGGAACGCCAGTTGATGCTCATGCAGGACTTTGGCACCACGGTGGTCCACGTCACGCCCAGCTACGCGTTTTACTTTGCCGATTTCCTGGAGAAAAAGGGAATGAATCCGCGAAGGGACCTGGCGTTGCGCAAAGCGTTTGTGGGCGCCGAACCCTACACCGAGGAAACCCGGTGCAAAATCGAGGCCGCCCTGGGCCTCGACGTCTATAACTCCTACGGCTTGACCGAAATGAACGGCCCCGGCGTGGCCTTCGAATGCGAGGGCAAATGCGGCATGCACCTCTGGGAGGATAATTTTATATTGGAGGTTATAAACCCCGCCACCGGCGAGCCGGTCCCCGACGGCCAAACCGGTGAACTGGTTTTGACAAGCATCAACCGCGAAGCGATGCCCCTGCTGCGCTACCGGACGCGCGACCTGACCTCCATCATCCCCGGCCCTTGCGCCTGCGGGCGCACGCATCGGCGCATCCACCGCATCACCGGGCGGTCGGACGACATGTTGATCGTGCGCGGCGTGAATATTTTCCCGCAGCAAATCGAGCGGGTGCTGATGTCGATCCCCCAGATGGGGCGCAATTACGTGATCCAACTGGAGGGCCTGGACGACATGACGGTCAAGGTGGAATTGTCGCCGGCCGGTTTCGACGGGCAGGTCGGGCACCTGGTGAAACTGCAAAACGAAGTCGTGGAAAAACTGCGGGCCGAACTCTTCGTCCGGCCAAAGGTGGAACTGGTGGCCAGCGGCTCGCTGCCCGTGGCCGAGGGCAAGGCAAAACGTGTTATTGACAAGCGGTCCCTTTGACCCACATCATCAACGCTATGAATACGGTAAAACTGGTGGCGATATTCGCGGAGAACCGGCCGGGCCAGGTGGCCCGCATCACCGAAGTTCTCTCGCAGGCAAACATCAACATCCGCTGCATCATCGTGGCCAGCACTGGCAATTGCGGCGTCATGAAAGTGCTGGTCAACGACCCCGATACCGCCTGCCGTGATCTGAAGGAGGCAGGCTTCGCCGCCACGTTGACGGATGTGGTCGCGGTGGAAATGCCGGACAAGCCGGGCGCGCTGCACTCGGTCGCGCAATGCCTTGCCGCCCATGACATCAATCTTCTCAACACCTCGGGTTTTGCGGCCAACAACCGCGCCATTCTGGTCATTGAAGTCGAAGACCCCGCCCAAGCCGGCGAAGTCCTCAAAAAGAACGGCCTGCACGTTCTGACGCAAAAAGAGACCCTGTCGATTTAGGCATACCGAAAAGGCTCCATGAATTCAAACGCCTCCCATGCCGCCAAAGGCTGGACGGTTGTCATCGCCGCCCTCTCCATCAATCTCATCCTCGGCGTTTTGTACGCCTGGGGTGTTATCGCCAAGGTGCTCGTCAGCGATTGGCATTGGACGAAGACTGACGCCACCCTGCCGTTCACCGTGGCCACAGTCTGTTTTGCCGGCATGATGGTGTTCGCGGGACGATGTCAGGACAAATTCGGCCCGCGGCTTGTTGCGACGGTCGGTGGCATCATACTGGGTCTCGGCCTGGGAGAATCAGGGATGGTTCATTCGCCCGTCGCGATGGCGCTGACCTTTGGCATCGGCGCCGGCATGGGGATTGGTATCGGTTACTCAGCAACGACCCCGCCCTCCATCAAATGGTTTCCGCCTGCGCGCAAGGGTGTCATCACCGGGATTGTGGTCAGCGGCGTCGGCCTTGCGGCGGTTTATATCTCCCCGCTTACCCAGTATCTTCTGGGGAAAACTGATATTTCGAGGACGTTTTACTTGCTCGGCTTTGGCGCGCTGGTTCTGGTGCCGCTGCTCGCACGGTTTTTGCGAAACCCGCCGACACAACCGGTTGCAGTTGCATCCGCCATTCAAACGCCGGCTGCATCCCGGCACGAGTCGGATTGGCCGGAAATGCTGCGCACGCGGCAGTTCTACCAGCTGTGGTTGATGATGATTCTTTCCGCCTCGGCAGGGTTGATGATCATCACGCAGGTGGCCATGATCGCCAAAGAGCAGGCGAACTGGAAGTGGGGCTTCGTGCCGATCGCCATCCTGGCCATTTTCAACACCCTGGGCCGTCTTGTCAGCGGCTGGCTCTCAGACAGAATCGGACGCACCCGGACCATGACGCTGGCATTTCTGTTGCAGGCGGTGAACATGCTGGCCTTTAACTATTACACCACCCCGGGATTGGTGGTATTCGGCTCCGCCTTCACCGGCCTTTGCTACGGGACCATCTTCACGCTCATGCCCGCGGCGACGGCGGATTTCTATGGCGTCCGCAACCTCGGTGTCAACTATGGTTTGGTCTTCACCGCCTTCGGCGTCGCGGGTGTGGTTGGCCCCCTTCTCGGCGCGCACATTAACGATCAATTCAAATCCTATCTCCACGCCTATCAAATCTCGGCGGCGATGCTCGTGCTCGGGGCCGTGGTGGCCATGCTCACCAAACCTCCCGGTACGCCTGTCCCGCTGGCCACACCAAAACCCGCCGTTCCACTTGCGCCCCTGCCCTCGACCTTGTGATGCAGCTTAGAGGTTCCGGGCGTAGGCGATGAACTTGCGGTATTCGTCAAGTATTGTGTTCAGCGCCGCGACAAAAGCCCATTCCGTCAAATACGCGGGCCGGCCCTTGGGCGCCTCCAGAATGATTTCAAACGGACGCTGGCGCACCACCGGCGGCGCGCTCAGCACGCCGGGAATGGTGTTGCGCACGATGGAGTTGCGCGCCGGCAGGCCGTCGATCCGCGCCCGTTTGTCCAGCGGCAGGTATTTGTCCGCCGCCGCCAGCGCCGGTTCAATGAGATGCTTGGTCAGCGTCGCCCCGCCCACCAATCCATAGAACCCGTCGCACGTGTCATCCACGTGCAGGGAAATAATGCCGTCGAAAGAGTGCGAAACCAATTCCGCCTGCAACAATCCCACCTCCGGTTCCGCGGAGTTTCTCCAGAATTCGCGGTTCAGGTCCTTGCCGCGCCGCGAGTGGCGCGTGTTGTCTTCAAAACCGGTGGGATTGCACACCGGATAAACGGACAGGGAATAGCCCGCGGCCAGTTCGGCGTAGCTGTCCAAGAATTTGAGAAAACGAACGGCGGCATGCGCCCCTTCCGGTTCGTCGCCGTGGATGCCGGCAAAAATTCCAATCCGGATCGGCGCGTCCCCGCTTTTGGGGCCGATGAAAATATAACGGGGCAGAATGTACGACTCTCCGCCCGAGACAAACCGCGCTTCACGGTTGACCACCAGGTTGGGAGAATCCTGCACCAATTGGTCTAACGATGCCAAAAGATCCGTAATATTCCGGCGGGAGGGAAGGACCTGGCTTTCAACCTTTACCCCGGTTTCGGGCCGGGCCATACTCGTATTCTTCATATTGATCTTCGTGACATTGTTCATTCAACTGGTGCAACTATAGCAACAATCAATAGTATGTCAATAGATTTAGTGATATTTATTTGCAATGCTTTATCACATTGTACAGCAATTGCTTATGATTTAAGCGGAAAGGCTTGGGACGAATCGTTTTAGGATTTCATGCCTCGGCACGGCTTGTTTTTGGAGAACTTCGTGCCGTTCGGCAACGCCCTGGCCGTAGGTCGGCGGCGGGTTGGGGTTGCGATAGAGGATTCCTGTGTAAAGCTTGGTTCCGTATGCGCGCGCCAATTCAACAGCCTTGGCCTTGTCCGCCGGATCGTGGCCGAGCGATTCCAGGTTTTGCATCCTGGTCTTTTGCGCTTTGAGCTGTTGATCTTCGCCCCCGTACGTCACGCAAGGGGACTGAACGTTGATGAAGGCGAATCCCGGAAAACGAATGCCTTCTTCAATCATGCGGGCTAGGCCCGGCATGTCCGCCGGCGTGCCTTGAGCCACGAATGACGCGCCGTAGCCCATGACGTAAAGCAGCGGGTTCACCGGCGCCTCCAGACTCCCAAAATTCGATGTGACAGTCTTGCGTCCGGCTTGGGAAGTGGGGGATAACTGCCCCTTGGTCAGGCCGTAAATCTGGTTGTCCATCACGATGTAAGTGAGGTCGATGTTGCGCCGGATGACATGCGCGATGTGCCCGCCGCCGATGGAGAAACCGTCGCCGTCGCCGCTCGCCACCAGCACGAGCAAGTCCGGGTTGGCCAGCTTGATCCCTTGCGCGATGGGCAGGGCGCGCCCATGCACGGTGTTGAAGCCGTAGGCCGTGGTGTAGCCTGGGATGCGGCTCGAACAACCGATGCCCGAGATGAATGCAATTTCGTGCGGTGGCCGGCCAATTTCGGCCAGCGCGCGGGTGATGGCCGTGACCACGCCGTAATCGCCGCAGCCCGGGCACCAGATGGGTTTGAGATCACTTTTGAAAACACCGGCCTGGAACTTGCCGGCCGGAATGGGTTCGAGTGTCGTCATAATGGATTCTCCTGGTCAATCTGCGACCGCGTGGGGTTGGCGGTGCTTGGCGTCAGCTTGGAGCGCGACGGCCATTTCGCGCAACCGTTCGAGCACTTCCGTCGGCTGGATGGGGTTGGATCCGCTCTTGGCAAATGGTTTGACCTGACGCGGAAGATCGACGTACATCCTGACCAGCCGGTAAAGTTGGCCCTGGTAGGATTGCTCGATGAACAATCCCCGGCTGACCGAGGCGAAAAAGTCCTGGTACACCGGCTCGGCGATCGGGTAAAGTAATTTGGGCACGAGCAATTTGACGTGCAATCCTTCCGCGCGGGCCAGGCGAAGCGCTTCTTTCGCCACACCGGCCACGCTGCCCCAGCTCACCAGCCCGATTGGCGCGTCCGCATCCCCTTCCACCTCGAACAAATCGCGGCGTTCCTTGAGCGGATTGAACTTGCGAAATCGCTTCTCATTCATGCTCGCGTGCATCTCACCGCTGGCGGTGGGCCGTCCGAATTCATTGTGCTCGATCCCCGAAGCCAGATAATTGCCGCCGACCATGCCCGGATGGCTGATTGGACTGATGCTGGACTCGGTCAGCTTGAACCGTGTGTATTTGGCCAGTTCAGCCTCGGAGGGACGCCGGCGCTCGATCAGGCGGAACGTCGTGGCGTCAATCGACTCCACCGTCTCCTTGCGCTGCGCAATTTCCTGGTCGGAGAGAAGGATCACCGGGGTCTGGTAATACTCCGCCAAATTGAACGCTTCCACGGTGATGCCGAACACGTCGCCCACGCAGGTCGGCGCGAGCACCGGCCGCAGGGAATCGCCATGGGCGGAAAACGCCGCCTGGAAAAGATCGGATTGCTCCGCCTTCGTCGGCATGCCGGTGGACGGGCCGCCGCGCTGGACGTTGACGCACACCAGCGGCAGTTCGGCGATGCTCGCCAGACCAAGCATCTCGGTCTTGAGCGACATGCCGGGGCCGGACGTGGCCGTCATCGCCTTCTTGCCCGCATAAGACGCTCCCACCACTGCGCCGATTCCGGCGATTTCGTCCTCCGCCTGAAGGACCGTCCCGCCGTATTTCCAAATCTCGCGATCGAGAAATTGCATGATTTCACTCGAAGGCGTGATGGGGTATCCGGAAAAAAAGGTGCAGCCGGCAAAAATCGCCGCCGCCGCGCACATGTCGTTGCCATCGGTCAACAACTTGGCGCCCCGGCTCTTGTGCGGGGCCGCCAGCTTGCGATCCTGTCCGAGCGGATGCGCATTGGCAAAATCCAATCCCGCTTGAAATGCCCGCACGTTTCCCTCCACCACCGCTGGCCCTTTCCGGGCAAATTTCTTGCGTATTCCCGCCAGCATGGTCTCCCGACCGATGCCGAACCACCCTGCCAGCAACCCAGTCACGATGATGTTCTTCGCCTTGTCGGTTCCGGCGTTCTGCTCCGCCATTTCGGTGATCGGGACGCTGATTACCACTGACGGCGTCACCCCTTCCAACGGCAGATCGTCGGGAGCGACCCCGGTATTGCTTTCGTAAATTACGATGGTGGAAGGTTGGACCTGGAGTTCGTGGCCAAAGCGGCGGAAATCCTCCCAATCAAGCACCACCGCCACGTCCAGAGGGCCGTTCGGATTGAGCACCGGCTCAATCGCCAGCCGCAGTCGGCACGAAGCTTCGCCGCCTCGGATTTGCGACCCAAAACTCTTGGTCATGATCCCGTGGTAGCCTTCCAACGCTGCAGCCGTGATCAGAGATTCGCCCGCCGTGATGACTCCGTCCCCGCCTGCGCCCGCGATGCCAATAATCAAACTTTGACTCATTTCGCATTAACCTTCCCGTTTTCCCAATTCCTCCGCTCACCCTCCATTGGTAAACCCTAGCCATTTTTAGCATCTGACCGGCCCCGGATTCTGCATTAGTGCATGTTCGAAAACTATGAGGCGGCCTGTTTTTGCGCAAAGGGCCGGATGACGAGGCGTCACGAGGGAGCAAGCGAGGAGTCGGGCAAAGGCAAGACTCCCTCCACTCATGCTCGTCTTTTAAACTTGCGCCTCTGTTCCATATTTGTGTTTGTGCTTTCATCGTTAATGAAAGTGACACGGTTTTCGACCGCCCCGTCACATCCGTCGCCCCGCTACTGTTTTCACCCGCCGTTCACAGCTTCACTGGCCGCTTCCTTTCTGTGGGACAAGCTGTTTCACGGTTGCTTCCAGTTCATTCAAGCGTTGAGTCAGTGAATCGTTCTGTTGTTTCAAGGTTTGAATCTCGCCATCCTTTTCATTGAGTTTCTGGTTCAATCCCTGGATGGCCGCCAGGGCTACGCCCTCCTCATCGACCGTGGCGATGTGTTTGTCATCATTGCCCAGGTCGAACGCGGCCCGAAAGTCCTGCGCCATCGGTCCCATATGCGCGCTGGTTTTATCCTCCTTGTAATTCCAGCGGCTTAAAGGCAACGCCGCCACTTTGTCCAACACTTCCCGGGCTGAGATCGGCCGGAAATTTTCCTTCGCGTTGCGGTCGCTCAGAGAGATGAAAGCGTTGGCGGTGAAGCTGCCTCTGGCATACCAGTTGCCGTTGTTGTCGAGATAGGAGACAAAAAGGACCGAGTTGCCAAAGCTGGCGATTGGATTGGTGTTGGTGGAGGAGACAGGCCCGCCGGTCGAGACGCTCAGCGTCCCATAAACCGGGCTTCCCTGGGCCACCACCCGCAGGGCGGGCGAACAGTTGGCGCTCGTATTCAGATTTTGGATCGTGGCTGCTGCCGAGCTTAAGCCGCCGGTTTCCGAAACGGACGCGCTCAAGTTGCTCGTGACGGTCAGGGTATTGCTAACCGAGGTCGCGCCGGTAATATTGACCGGGCTGTTGAGCGCGATTTGGCTGGAGGAGGCCAGGGAAATGTTCCCTGTCGCAGTCACGGTCTTGGATCCGCCGACGTTTTCTGATGAGCTTCCACCGACAACCACGCTCTTGGCTCCGCTGACGGTCTCCGATGAGTTTTCGTTGACCGTCACAGTTTTGGTTCCGCTGACCATTTCGGATGAGTTGCCGCCGACGGATTCTGTCCTGGCTGCGCTGACAGTCAGCGACATATTATTCAAGACATCGACCGTAAAATTCTTCTGAGCGTGAAGGAAAATCTCTTCCGAATCTTTCAAATCCTCGAAGCGTAGCTCGTTAAAACCGCCTCCGCCTAGAGAGGACAGGGTCACAATCCCACTCTGCGTTTTATTAAGCGGCAGGGTAAAAGGCGGCATTGCACTCGAGTTGTACAGGCTGCCCGAAACGATGGGCTGATCGGGATCTCCCTGAATGAAGGATACTAACACCTCGTCGCCAATTCTGGGATTAAAGATGATGCCGCGCCCTCCGGCGCCGGCCCAGGGACTGGCCACCGGCACCCAACCCGTGGAATTGGTGTCTTTGCCACCTTCCCAGGTAAACGAAACTTGCACACGGCCGTAATTATCCACGTATATTTCGTCCCCGGACGGCCCGGTGACGGTGGCCAGGCACGGCAGCGCCTGGGGTTTGGGCGTTCTCAAGGCAGGCCGGAAAATTAGCGAGGATGGAACGGCTTCAAACTCATTGCCGTAAAAGTACGTGCTTGCTCCATTGGTCACGCGGACAAAACCGGCTTGGTGGATGGAGGTCACCAAGTACGAACCTCCCAGCCCCGCCCCGCTGCTGTCCGTCAGCCCGAACGTGTAACCGGCGCGCAAGTCCGGAGCGGTGGCCGTGCCAGCGATGGCGGCGCGTTGCGCGCTTTGCAGGCCCGCGCGCACACCCGCCAACTGCTGGTTATAGGCCGGAAGGTTGACGGCATTGCCAAATTCAAGGTGGGCGCCAACCCCGCCGGTTGCGTTGGAGGTGGCGGAACCCGAACTGCCAAGGGTGGGGTCATAGGCGGTGACGGTCGATGCCAGGGTCGATTGGTGGACGGCTTGTTGAAATGTCCGGATGTATTCCGCGCCCGCCGGGATAATGCTGGCCGTGTTGCCATAATAGATAAAAGGGGAATTGGGCGAGGCCAGATAGGACGCCGTGCTGTCGCCCAGGATCAGGCTGGGCGGATTGGCGCTCTGATTGAAGAAATAGAAGACCCCCTCGTTTTCAAGAATGCGGCTGAAGAAATTCAGATCCGTCTCGGCATACTCGGTCAGCGTGCCGTGAGCTTGGTACGTGGCGCTCAAGCTCGTCGCCACGGCCATGAAGGGTGAGTCGTTTTGAAATACGGCGGTCGCCTCATTCGGAGCGGTGATGTTCTGGTTAAGTTGATAGCCCGTATTCAGAGCCAGATAGGCCAGGCCCGATTCCAGTTTTACGGAGTATAGGAAGTTGCTGGTGGTGGAAGAGGCCAGCGCGCAGGCGGTGACGATTCCGCCAAAAACCGTCGAGCGGCCATTCCGCGAGAACGTCAGGCTGGCGGGAAGACCCAACTCGGAATTTGGATTGGCCGTGGCGCTGGTGGTCTGTGTCTCCACCACGTAGGTGTACGGCTGGGACATGCCATCGGTCCCGGTAAAGCCGATCACGCTGCCAAATGGCGAACCATTGATGCTCAAGGTAAATGAGGGCGAGCCGCTGGTCACAGTCACCTGGTAGATATTCGAAAAACTCAGGCTCGTATCCCCTCCCACGGCTTGGACGGCCTGCTGTAAGGTCTGGTAGGCCGAATTGCCGCCATCGTTGATCTCGTATTCCTGGATCGCGTTGGATGTGGCGGTCAACACCGATGCGCCGTCCACGGCAATGCCCACGCCGCCGGTATTGAATACCACGCCGCCACCGGCGCGGACGTTGAAGGAATTTGTATTGGTGGATGAGAACGAGCCCGGCTGGGAATCGGCCCAGACAAAAGCGCCTTGATTGGTCGCATGGGCATTCAAGCCGGCGGCGAAACTGTAGCTTCCGGACGCCACGTTGCTCGCGCCGCCTGGCACTGTGGCATAGGCGTTGGTCGCTTGGTTGGCCAGACCGCCCCCAACGGTTGCCCAATCGCTGGTGACCATATTGCTCTGACCGCCGTTGACCGTCGAATAATTGCTGCTGGCTTGGAAGCCGGGCAGAACTCCGTTGGGAACCACCCCGCTGCTTAACTGCGCGGCATCCAGGTTGGTCAAATTGCTGCCGTCGCCGCCGAAAGCGCCCCCCAGGGTTGTGTTCATCTCGGTGTTTGTCACCACATTGGAAGGCAATTGCGCCGGCTGGATTGTGCCGGAGATATCGGCTGCCTCGACGGATTCCGCCGTGCTGGCCGTCGTGGCCGTGGCGGCGTTCCCGGCGTTGGCCGTGTAAATGGCATACGGCGTGGGCGTCACCTCCTGCAACGGATTCAAGGCGGTGAAGTTGACCGCGCCGTTGCTGCGCGCGCCAATGCCCAGCCAACGGCTGGCTCCGGGAAAATTCGCGCCAAAATCCAGCGTCACGATGAACAAGCCGTTGGTGACGCCGACGTTGGTTTGGATGAGCGTGGCGCCGATCTGGCTGGTGTTCGTCGTGCTGCCACTGAACAGCGCAAAGGTGAAGTCGTAGTTTCCATTGGCGGGCACCCCGCCGCTGCCCAGTTGACCCTGGTAAGTGAACGCCGTGCCTTGCGCAAAGGCGGAATCAACCGGAGTGGACAGACCATGGAGTGCGATGGCCAGGACAATGAGCAGTTTGATTTTCATAGTTTTAGTAAATGCATTGGTTAAGAACGAAGCCCCTCGAATTAATGGACGCGACGACACGAGGCCATTAATCAGAGAGTTGGCAGAAAAACCGTTCCACGAAAGTGAGCCGGTGTCAAAGACGGGCTGCCTTTAGCCCGGCCATGGACTGACCGCACTAAGGGACCTTGCTGTCTGGACGGGTTATCGCCACGGCGCCGCGACCCTGACTGACACCCGAAACATGGCAATTTGACGTCTACGGGAAGCCTATGCCGTAAAAGCGGGCTGGATAATTCGTCCACTGCGGATCGCTGAAGTAGTACACGCCGTTGGTCAGCAACACGTTCGTCAGCGCAGTCCAAACCGGGCTGGCCGGATTCGTGCAGGCCTCCACCACAATCGGGATGTTGGCCGTGCCCGTGATGCTGAACCCAAATTCATTGCTCAGAACCCCAAAGCCCCCTCCGCTGGCATGAATGAGTGGATTCCACAGCATGGTTGGGAGACCGGCAAAAGAATTGCTCCAGCCTGTCGTGCCAGGCCAATAGTATACCGTCGCGTTCTCGTGTCCGATTACGTCGCCGTATCTGTCGAATTAAGCGAACAATGTCGGAGCGTCAGCGGGAGGCGGGGAATACTCTGCCGGAGGAGCGTCGCCCCGCATGGAGACGCTTTCCAGCCCGCACTCAGCGAAGGCAAAGTCTCCGATGCGGGTGACGCTTTCGGGAATGGTGACGTTGGTCAGGCTGGAGCAGAATTCGAACGCGGAGTTTCCGATGCTTGTGATGCTGCCGGGAATCGTCACGCGGGTCACATTGGAGCACTCATAGAATGCATTCAACCCGATGCTGGTGACCGGCAGGCCGTTGAGGTTGGTTGGAAACGACACCGCGCCGCCCGGACCAGTGTAATTTATGATCGTGATGGCGCCGGCATTTGTCGTCCAATCGAAAATGGCCTGCCACCAGGCCACAGTCGGAAAGCCGGCAAAGGTGGAACTCCAGCCGGCGCCGGCTGGCGAATAATACACCGTCGCGTTGGCGTCAGAACTAAATGCAGTGGGATCAGCAGTGGGAGCGTTGCCATGGAAATAGACGCTCGTCAGGTTGGTGAAGTTTCCGAACACATTCGACGCGATGCCGGTGACCGGCAGGCCATTGATACTCGCCGGAATGGTCACAGTCATGGTCCCGCAAACCCCGGAGTCCCCGGTGATCGTGATGGCCCTGTCATTGGTCGTGCAATTGAATACGCTTTGCCACCAGGGCGCGGTCGGAATACCCCCATCGCTTTCAACATCGACACCAAAGTAGATACTGGACAGTGGAACGTTCATGCAGCCTTTTCCAGTTCAAGGATTTCAGCGTAGCCGCAGCGGGCGGGGCTGATTTTGGTTGCGAGGAATTTCTTGAGGGTAACGCTTTCGGGTGAACG
>JBEKDI010000032.1:0-50963 GCA_050014435.1 Verrucomicrobiota bacterium
GCATTGCCCACCGTGACTTGATCAGTAAAAAATGCCGGGTTGTCCGCGGCCGTGTAGTCTCCCGTGTTGGCCCAGGGCGCCGTGATCGTGATGGTCGCAGACCCTCCCCCATACGGAAAATTCACCCAGCAGTTCTGTTGACCAATGACGCGCTGCTGAAAACCAAGGAAGGATCCGAAGAAAAGAAGTGAAAGTGCAACATACTTCCAGACATTCAGTTTTTTCATATCAATCAGTTTTTTCATTTTTCAAGACCATGATGAAATGCCGCGCATCAGCACAGATTTTTCATCTTTTTCCTTCGTTTTTTCCCGAAAAATGAATTCCAGCTTCGCTGTCGCAAGCCAAAGCTCTTCGCCCACATGACAAACGATAATCACATGGATATGTTTTTAATTTGGTTCCAGGCTGTACTTACGGAGGTGAATTATGCATAGCTTGTCGCGGGATGCAAGCGTTTTTTGCGTTTTTCTTCACTTTTTTTGCATCCTGCAATTCTCCCATCATCCTGTCCTGCCTCGAGTCAACCAAATCAAGGACACAAGGCATCACTGAATTTCACACTGAATCCGCCTCTTCTCACACATCAAGTCCGTAACATGATGGTTCCAAGCATCTTATGGTAAGCACACAAAACTAAAACGATCAGAATTGTCACTCCAATTTAATTCGTCTTTCGGCCTAATTCTTGCTTGGTTCAATTCTACCGTTTTCCTCCTTCACTCCACATTGCTTTTGCCATGGGACCCTTTGACCCATTCCTCCAGTTCCTTGACGCGTCGCAGCAGTTCCGGCAATTGCTGCAAGGCGACCACCTGACGCTTGGATTGGCGGTTGGGCTGGGCGGGAATGCCGAACCATTTTCCCCCGTCTGGAATATCATGCATGACCCCGGATTTGGCCGCCACAACGGCTTGGTCGCCAATTTTCAAATGGCCCGCAATGCCCACTTGCCCGGCCAAAGTCACGTAGTTCCCAAGCTTGGTGCTGCCGGCAAGACCGACTTGGGCCACGATTAGGCAATTCTCCCCAATGGTCACGTTATGAGCGATCTGCACCAGGTTATCGATTTTCGTGCCTTTTCCTATCGTTGTCGGCCCCAAAGCCCCGCGGTCAATGGTGACGTTGGCGCCGATCTCCACGTCGTCGTGGATAACGACCTGCCCAACCTGCATAACCTTGCGATGGATGCCGGCGTCAAAAACATACCCGAAACCGTCGGCCCCGATGACCGCCCCCGCGTGGATTCGGACCCGCCGGCCGATTTGTGTTTGACTGTACAATACGACGTTGGGGAAGATCTGGGAATCCTCCGCAATCACGCAACCGATGCCGACATGGTTGCCCCCGCGCAACACTACCCGGGGGCCGATCCTGACCCGCTCGCCGATGACGCAGTGCGGCCCGATATGCGCGCTGGCATCGATTTGCGCCGACGCCGCCACCACCGCCGAAGGGTGGACGCCCGCGGCAAACGTCTGCTCCGGAAAGAACATCGGCAGCACCCGGGCCGAGGCAATGCGGGCGTTGGCCACGCGAATAATGACCTTCTTCTCCGACTTGAAAGGCCCGTCGATCAGGATGGCGGAGGCCGCGCTTTGTTCCGCTTTGTTGAAGAATGTTTCGTTTTCTGCAAAAGCAAGATCTCCTGCCTTCGCGGTGGTGGCCGGCGCGAAGCCGGTCAGTTGAATGGACCCGTCTCCCTGGACTTGTCCGTCCAGTTCCTGGGCGATTTGAGCAGCAGTGAACATGATTCCTTTTTTCCTTTTGCCCGGCGGCGTTCAAGTCATGATTGACATGAATTTCATCTGTCATTATAAGGGCCGGACATTTAACAATTCAATTCCAAGTTCATTATCGAAAGACCCTTTAATTATGTCAAACAAACCTCTTAACGTCGGTTTGGTCGGCGGCGGACGCGGCGCGTTCATCGTCAATCCCCACCAGAAGGCAATTCACTTTGACGGCACCCGCCGCGTCGTGGCGGGCGCGCTGTTTCCCGATCCAAAGATCGCCCTGGAAGAAGCCGCCAAATGGCCCTACCCCATCCGGGGCTACGGCTCCTATGACGAGATGATCGCGGCGAACCGCAACCTGCCCGAAGACGAAAAGCTGGATTACATTCTCATCGTCACGCCCAACTTCGTCCATTACGACCCCGCCATGAAGGCCATGAAGGCCGGCATACCGGTCTTCTGCGAAAAACCCCTTTGCCTGAACCTCAAGGAAGCCACCAGCCTGGTCAAGACCGCGCGGAAAATTGGCATCCCCTTCGGCGTCGCGCACACCTACCTGGGCCATTGGACCAGCCGATTAAGCCGTTACATCGTCCAAAGTGGCCTCCTGGGCGAAGTGCGCTGGGTGGATAGCTACTATCTGCAAGGCTGGCTGGCCACCAAGCTCGAAGCCAGCGGCCAGCAGCAGGCGTCCTGGCGGGTGGACCCGAAACGCGCCGGAGGCTCGGGTTGCGGCGGAGACATCGGCACGCACGCGCTGATGCAACTGCGCTACACCACCGGCC
Organism: Verrucomicrobiota bacterium; assembly: GCA_050014435.1. Lineage (GTDB taxonomy): Bacteria > Verrucomicrobiota > Verrucomicrobiia > Limisphaerales > Palsa-1400 > DASRLE01. The sequence goes on from JBEKDI010000032.1 coordinate 2,522, forward strand.
TGGACGTCACGGCCGTTTCCGCGCAACTGGAAACATACGTCCAGGGCCGCCAATTGGACGACCATTTCACGATCTATTGCAAATTGAGCAACGGCGGCAAGGCCCTCGTGCGCGCATCGCAAGTTTGCATCGGATACAAGAATGACCTTGGCATCGTCATCGCCGGAACCAAAGGCACGCTCCGCTGGCGCCAGGAAGAACCAGAGAGCCTCACAATCTGTCTGGCCAACCAGCCCGACCGGGCTTATTGGCGCGGCGCAGTCATGCCGGGGGACGGCTTCCTGCCAAAAGATATGCCCGCCGATCTCATTGCCGAGCCAACCATTCCGTCCGGGCACCCGGAGGCGTTCCACGACGCCTTCGCCCGGCTTCATCGTTGTTTCGAAGCCGACGTGCGCCAGTGGAAGGCTGGCGGGAAATTCGTTGGCGACGGCAGCAAATACGCGAACATCGAGGACGGGTGGATGGGCATCGCTTTCATCGAAACCTGCGTCAAGAGCAACGCCAGAAAAGGCGCCTGGACCGCGCTGCCGAAGAGGACCTGATTTCTGTTGTATCCTGTTGGATTCCCACTTGCAACCCGGTCTCAAGTGGCCTAATCTCGTCAGGTGAATGAGTCGCAACGGCCCCAAGGGGAGGATGACGGACATTGTCCGCAGCCTTTCCTGTGCCCCTTGAGCAATGTCGGCACGGGCGTCGCCGTGCGCATCAAACAGCTTTCCGCCTCGCCGGAAGTGACCCATCGCCTGCGCGAAATGGGCTTTTGCGAGGAACAGAAAATCAAGCTCCTCAGCCGCCAGAGCAGCTTGATTTGCCAGGTCTGCAATGCCCGCCTGGGCATCAGCATGCGCCTGGCCGAAAAGATCCTGGTCGAGCCTCTTGTCCGCAAAAAGGTCGCTTGATATGCCGTCCGAATGTCAACCGCTGACTTCCCTCAAGCTCGGCGCGGAAGCCACAGTCAGTCAAATTAATCTCCGCCCCGACCAACGCGGACGCCTTCTCGAAATGGGTTTGCTCGTCGGCACCCCAGTCCAACTGGTGCGCTTTGCCCCCCTCGGCGACCCGGTCGAAATCAAGGTGCGCGGCTACCATTTGACACTGCGCCGCCAGGACGCCGAACAGATCCTGGTGCAAGCCGCCAATTGACCCCATGGAAACACCGCCCCCACCCGCCAGTCGGCAAAGTTCAATTGAGATCGTGTCTCAATTGGACGGCGGCAGCAGTCCGGCCCCCGCGCCATCATCGCAGCCTCCCGCTTACGTCGTTTTAACCGGCAATCCCAACTCCGGCAAAACCACCGTTTTCAATGCCCTGACCGGACTGCGCGCGCGCGTTGGAAACTATGCGGGCGTGACCGTCGAGCGCAAGGAAGGCCGGTTTCAGGGCGGCCCGGGGGATCCACCCCTCCGCGTCCTGGACCTTCCAGGCACGTACAGCCTCAGCCCTCAATCGCTCGATGAGCAGATTGCGCGCGACATTTTGTTTCGGCGTCTGCCCGAAGTTCCCACCCCTGCCCTCATCGTGGTCGTGGTCGATGCATCCAACCTGGAGCGCAATCTTTACTTCGCCACCCAGGTCATTGAACTGGGTTACCCAACCATCATCGCGCTCAACATGGTCGATGTGGCGGAGATGAACGGACTTTCGATCGACACCGGCAAACTTTCCGCGGCCTTGGGTGTGCCCGTGGTTCCGGTAGTTGCCAGCGCCGGAACGGGCATCAAGGAATTGCAACGGAAAATCGTCGGGCAAGCGCGGGAAAAAACGCGGAACGCGTTTCCGCCGCCTTTTTGTGAATTGCCCCCGGTCCTCAACACGGAAATCGAGGCCCTGACCCCATTGCTGGCTGAGTCTGCCGGGGAACACCCCACTTCCTCCCAGACCGAGGCCCTGCTTATCTTGTGCGACGAAAAATTCCTGGCGGGCAGCGATGGTCATTATTCCCCGGAAGTGGCGGAGGCGGTCCAGGCCGGAAGGCGGCGATTGGAGCAGGCCGGAGTGGATTGGCGCAGCGCCGCCATCGAATCACGCTACGCCCGCATCAACGCCATCCATCAAGCCGTCACCATCGAAGCCGACGGCCAGCGGGAATCTTTCAGCGACAGGCTGGACCGCCTTGTGACCCATAAATTTTGGGGGATGCTGATTTTCGTGGGCATCATGGCCGTGATGTTTTTCACCATCTTCACCCTGGCCCAACTGCCCATGAATCTGTTGCAGGACCTTTTCCGCGCGACGGGCGATTTCACCGGCCGCCTGATTCCTCCCGGCGATTTGCAAGAATTGGTTGTCAAGGGAGTCGTGCAAGGGGTGGGCGCGGTCGTCGTTTTTCTGCCGCAAATCTGCCTGCTGTTTCTCTTCATTGGATTGCTCGAAGACACCGGCTACATGGCGCGGGCGGCGTTTTTGATGGACCGCCTCATGAGCAAGGTCGGGCTGCACGGCAAAAGTTTCATCCCCATGCTCAGTTCCTTTGCTTGCGCGATTCCCGGCATAATGGCGACGCGCACGATCGAAACCCCAAAAGACCGGCTCGTCACCATCCTGGTCGCGCCCTTGATGAGTTGTTCGGCGCGGCTCCCGGTTTACACCCTGCTCATCGCGGCCTGCATAACCGGAGGCGTGTTCATGCAAAGCCTGACGATGTTAAGCATGTACCTGCTGGGCATCGTGGTGGCTCTGGGCATGGCGTGGCTTTTCAAGAAAACGCTGCTGCGTGGCGAAACACCGATGCTGGTCATGGAATTGCCGCCCTACCGCCGGCCGCTCCTGAAAATAGTTCTGCGCCACATGTGGGACCGGTCCCGCCTTTTTCTGCGCCGCGCCGGCACCGTCATTTTGGGAATCAACATTCTCCTGTGGTTCATGGCCAGTTATCCGCGCCACGCCGCCGTAGAACAACCTTTCGCCGCCCAACGCGCCGCCCTGCAAAACAATCAAACCCACGCCAGCCCGGAACAGCAGCGCAGGGCTCTTGAACAGCTTGATATCGCGCAGGCGGGAGAACGTTTGCGCGGCAGCTTCGCGGGCCAGGCCGGACGCCTGCTGCAACCGCTCATCGCCCCGCTTGGATTCGATTGGAAAATTGGCATCGGCATTGTCTCCTCCTTCGCCGCCCGCGAAGTTTTTGTCAGCACCATGTCCATCGTTTATAACGTGGCCGGGGGAGCCGATGAAGACACGCACACCAAAGACTTGGCCCAGGTCCTGCGCCAGCAAAAACGCCCGAATGGAACGCCGGTTTATACCGGGCTGACCGCCATTACGCTCATGGTTTTCTATGTCCTGGCCATGCAATGCGTCAGCACCGTCGCGGTTGTGCGGAGGGAAACCAATTCCTGGAAATGGCCGGTGTTCCAGTGGGTGTATATGGGCGTACTTGCGTGGGTTTTTGCCTTCATGACCTATCAGGGAGGCCGGTTGCTGGGATTTCAGTAACCCGCCACACGGCAAAAATGTCCCAAACCAGGACATTACTGTCCAATTTGGGACACTTTAGCGACCGACTCAACGATTAAGCAACAACCACGAAACTTAACCCTTTAAATTCGGGGAGCCAAAATGAAAACCAGTCTCATCCTCATAACCTTCAGGCACTTGCGCATCGATGGCAGCGCGGATTTTTGCCGCGACCGCCGCGATGACCAACAATGCCAGGGCGAAGAAGGGAACCGATGCTTTATTCATTGTGCTATCCATACCAATTTGTCTAGCATCACTGATGCCAACATTCGCTCCAACTGCCTTTCCGTCGCGCGATCCCCTGCCGGAATAGAGGTTCTCCACCAGAAATAGCCGGGGAATGGACAGAACAGCCAAAGCACCGTCCCGCCTTGGGACGCCGGGGGAGTCCGGCAAGCCGCGCCATCCCCCTAACGGTGGGGTGAGACTCCGTCGAACCCTAAATCGATTTTCCCAATCCGTACCCCTGCAAGCCTACAGGGCGACCCATCACGTCCATCCAGTCCACGCAGTCCATTTGACGAACCCGGTTTCGAGTTGTCCGATTAAAACACTCAAGCTCCGTATCAGAAGCGGCATCATCGGAAATAGAAAATTGCGATTGGATCGAAGCCGCGCCAACCAAAGTCCTGGACGAAACTCTGTCGAGCCGTGAATAGATCGAGACGCGGTTCGACAGATTCTCGCCCCGATTTGAAATTTCCAATCTCCAATTTGAAATTCAGGTCGAACTCTGGATTCGCGCCGACTGAATCAGAGCGGCAACACGTGCTCGTTCATCTACGGAGCGCCGAGCATAAAGGCCCCGCTCTGGTTGGTTCCAAGAAAGTAGCCTTGGGCATTGGTCTGGCCTTGCAGAATCACGCCGTGGATTTTGATAGTCTGTTTCGGGTCGTCGGGATTGGCGAAGCTGCCGGTGATCGTGCCGGTGCTCCGTTTGATTCTCAGTTTCAGCTTGTTGGTCTCGTCCAGTGAGTTGATGAAGCTGATCTTGTCGCTGCTTGCAACAGTGACGCCGTTGATGATGGCGAATGGCAGATCGCCTCCCTCAAGGATGGCGGTGAGATCGGTCGGCAACCTCCGGCTCTGTTTGTAAAGCCCTCCGATGAGGGTCGTTTCTTGATTTGTAAATCCCGAGCGATACACAGCCGTCCTGGCTGAATTGGTCGAGTTAATCCAACTGATGGAAGATGCGTTGGCTAGGGTGTGGTTGGTGAAACAGTTCCAACCCCACAACGAGCCTTTACCGCCGTAAAGGTTTATATATAACGGCCAAAGACCGTCCTGCGACACCACGCTCGACTGGCTGATGAACGTGCCATCCGCCAAGTACCCGGCCAGCGTAATGTTCCCCAAATCGTTCACCTTCACCGTTGCATAGCTGGTTCCATAGGGGCCAACAGTGGAATCGTTCGTGCCGGGAATGATCAGGGTGTAGTGTCCTTCAAATTCGGTGGCCTTATCCGATTTGCTGAACACATGACGATAACCGCTCAAGGCGGCGGTGAACGCGCCGTCACTGACGGTTCCGCTGACCGATTGATCGGCGAAATCGAGTTGCAAAGACGTGGTCAGCGGGGGAATTTCGTGAGCTGGTATTGAGACAATTTCCGCTGTCCCGTCAGCCTCGAATCTCCCCGAAAGCGGCACAGAAAAGCCGTCCAAATCAAGCTTACCGGAAATCGCTCCACTCCTCGTAACACTGAATGCAAACGAGCCGGAGTTGGTCTGTTGCCGGGCGGCGTTGGCCGGGGCAAAAAGACCTCTGTAGGCACTCGGTAGCTCCAGGTAAACATTGGTGACAAAACTGGCCTCCAACACCAGATTGGACTCCATGGCAAACGTGTAGCTGGCCGATGAACTCAACAAAGGGAAGGGCTGGTTCGTTCCGCCGGCCCAGTTGAGGAATACGTTTTTGGTCTTGGGCACTGCCTTGACGGTGTAATGTTTCCCGATCACCAGGCTTGCTGGCCACGGTCCGTGTTGGATGGTCCCGTAACCATTCGTCAGGAGAAGCAGCCCATTGGGGGGTATGGATAACGGTGTGTAAAGGCCGCCGGCTGTAGCTGTCGAATTGATGCCAACGGATACAGCCTGAGTTGTTGGCGTCAACCAGCCGTTGACGGTGCTGAAACTCACCGTATGATTACCCACAGACAGGCCCAAAACAATCGCTCCGTTGGGCTGAGGAATGCCACCATCCACCTGCCATTGTGCCCCGGCGGCCACTGCCCCGGCCGGGCTGATGGTTACTTGCAACGAACCGGCTGAGCTCGGAGGATTCAGCATCACGGCAGGAAGACCCGCAAGAGTGGAACCCCACCCGCTGGTGCCAGGCAAATAATAGACTATCCCGTTCGCAATACCGAACATATTTGGAGCAACAGTGGGAGCGTTGCCGCCGAAATAGACGCTGGTCAGGCCGTCACAATCTTCGAACACACCAAGCGCCATGTTGGTGACGCTTCCCGCTATTGTGACGGTGGACAGACTGAAGCATTGAGCGAACGCCCACTCCCCAATGCTACTGACACCTTCGGACAAGGTGACGTTTGTCAGATTGGTGCAGTATTCGAACGCACCCTCCCCGATGTTCGTGACGCTGCCGGGAATCGTAACGCTGGTCAGGGTGAGGCAACCATCGAATGCAGCCTCTCCGATGCTGGTGACGCTGCCGGGAATCGTGATGTTTGTCAGGTTGGTGCAAAAAGCGAATTCAAGCTCCCCGATGCTGGAGACACTGGCGGGAATCGTGACGTTCGTCAGGCTGCGGCAATTATCGAATGCGCCGTCCCCGATGGTAGTGACACTATTTGGAATCATGACATTGGTCAGGAGGCCGCAAAAAGAAAACGCATCCTCTCCGATATTGGTGACGCTGCCGGGAATGATGTAATTGCCGCCAGTACCTGCTGGATATTGAATGAGGGTGGTCAGGTTGTAGTCAAACAACACACCATCCAAACTGCCATACGAGAGGTTTTCCGGATTCACCAATATGGCTGTCAAGCTGGCGCAGCCGATGAACGGGCCGAATCCAATAGTGCTGACGCTGGCTGGAATCGTCACATTGGTCAGGCTGGAACAGCTACCGAACGCCTGCGCCCCAATGGTGCTGACGCTGTCGGGAATCACGATGCTGGTCAAGCTCGAGCAGCCACCGAACGCGCTGACTCCGATGTTGGTGAGGCCGTTGGGAATCGATATATTTGCAAGGCTGGAGCAACCCTGGAACGAGGCAGGTTCGATGCTGACGACACTGCCAGGAATCGTAACGTTAATCAGGCGGCTGCAGTATTCGAAGGTTTCCGCCGCGACGTTTGTGATGGTGTCGGAAATCGTGACATTGGTCAGGGCGCGGCAGTTAGAGAACAAAGAATCCCCCATGCTCGTCACACTTGCGGGAATCACCACACTGGTCACGCTGCAGCCAGAGAACGCATCATCTCCAATGCCGTTCACGCCATTGGGAATGCTGGCGTTGGTCAGTCTCGTGCAGTTCTCAAACGCATTCGCGCCGATATTGGTGACGCTGGAGGGAATGGTGACACTGGTCAAGCTGGCGCAGTCATAAAACGCAGAATCCGCGATGCTGGTGACGCTAGCGGGAAATGTGACACCGGTCACTCCGCTTTCGCCAAATACAGAATCCTGACCATCTCCAATGCCGGTGACCAGATGGCTGTTGATGCTTGTTGGAATGATCACGGCCCCGGCAGGCGGAGCGAATTCACCCCCGATGTATTCGGTGATGGTGATGGTGTCGGGATTGTCGGGATTAACGGTGTAATCGTAATCATCACCAGAACCTTGCAGTGATTCCAGCTCGGCCGGGATCCCGGCAAAGGTGTTGCTCCATCCGCTGGTGCCAGGCAAATAATAGACTGTCACGTTGGTGTCAGACTGAAACACGGATGTATCAGCAATGGGGGCATTGCCCGCGAAATAGACGCTGCTCAAATTGGCGCAATTCAAAAACGCTTCGTATCCGATATTGGTGATACTGCCAGCAATCGTCACGCTGGTCAGGCTGGTGCAATAAGCGAACGCAAAGAGATCAATACTGGCAACGCCGCTCAAAATTGTGACGTTGGTAAGGCGGGGGCAGCCACCGAACGCATCATTCTCGATATTGGTGACGTTCCCAGGAATCGTCACATTGGTAAAGCTGGCCGCATTGAACGCTCCATTCGCGATATCGGTCACACTCGCTGGAATCGTGTAACTTCCGACTGCACGGCCCGCTGGATATTGAACCAGGGTTGTTTGACTCTTGTCGAATAACACTCCACTTGCGCTGCTATAAAACGCATTTGTTGAATCCACCGCAATCGCGGCCAGGCTGGTGCAGTCCGCGAAAGCTCCGGATCCGATGTTGGTGGTACTCGCTGGAATCGTCACGTTGGTCAGGCTCGTTTCAAAAAACGAAGAACCACCGATACTAACAACGTTGCCTGGGATTGGGGCGCTGGCAAGGTTCTCGCATTCATCAAACAAGCCGACCCCGATGCTGGTGACGCTGGCGGGAATGATGACAGCGGTCAGGCCGGAACACTCATAGAACGTGAATTGCCCCATGTTGGTAACGTTGCTGGGAATAGTAATGTTCGTTAGACGGTAGCACTCAGAGAACGCACCGTCCCCAATGGTGGTGACGTTGTCGGGAATGGCGTAATTTCCGCCTTTGCCAATCGGAAAGCCAACGAGCGTGGCCATGCTCTTGTCGAACAGCACTCCATTCGTAGTGGTATAAAACGGATTATTTGCAGCCACCGTTATCGCTGTCAGACTGAAGCAGGATAGAAACGCTCCCCACCTGATACTGGTGATGTTGGTGCCGATCGTGACGTTGGTCAGGGCGTTGTTGTCCAAAACCTCAAAATCACCGATGATGGTGACAAACAGACCATTGATGTTAGTTGGAATAGCCACAGTCCCGCCTGGACCGGTGTAACCGGTAATGGTGATGGTGTTCGTTTCGTCCGGATTGATGGTGTAATAGAAATTATCACCCCAGCCTGATTGGCCCTGCACCGTTGCGGGCGCAACCCATAAAAGCAAGCCCGAAAGAGCGAGAAATATCCCTTTCATACTTCCGGGATCCTGCCGCATTTTGCCGGCTGAAGCGAGATAAATCAATTGAACGACAAGCACATTTCTTGTCGGGCTGGGCGCACAGCATGCCTAGTGCATGCAAGCGTCTTCACCTTTTGCGCTGCGCGATTCCTGGCGCCCCAGAGCGTTTTAAAAAATGGTGTGGCGAAAGGGGGCCTTGCATATCCACATTTCGCCTATCCAAGTCTTTTGCCGTCCAGGACCTGGAATCACGAAACGGAAGCCAATTCTTTCGCTGTTCACTCGCCTTTCTTGGTCCATTGTTCCCATTCCCTTGACAATCATTCACACAGCTTTTTCAGGGTTCAGCGTTCGTTCTTATTTCGAGTATTCCGCGGTTCAAAATTCTGAAAAATGTCTTGGCCGCGTTAGCCTCCCGCGTTTTCTTGGCGCCCTTGATGTTCAAAAAGTCGGAATCCAATCCCCATCCTGCCATCCTGTCTTTGTTTGCGCCTGCATTGAATTCCTCCTCCCTTGGCCTGTTGCCGAATCCGTCCCCGCTGCAATCCTGTGGGTCCAGGGGGTGTTCATCATGTCAAAAACCCTTCGCGGCGTGAAAATCCTGCCTCATGGTTATTTCTATCCAAGTCTTTGATCCGCAGTATCTTAAGCAAATTCCCTTCAGAGATGCCACTTTTTAATAATTCTTTAAAGAATCTGTTGACGAAACAATGTGTTAACTGTAGTATTCATCTAATGAATGACCAATTAAGGCCATGTCGAGCGGGAGGGAGCGAATCCTAATCTTAATCCCAATGAGGTTCCGCCGGTGAAATGAACTCAATCTGTGAAAATCTGTGTCCTTCTGTGGCCCATCTTCGTTTCCTTGGTGTTTATTCGGAACTTCCGTCTTCATCCCTCAGTCTCCAGCCTTCCTGCATGGGCCTGCCGGGCGGGTCGGCGACAACCGGTTTGATTTCCGGCCAAAAACACGATTCCACTCAAACCCCGTCGCAGTCAGTCGCACCCAGTCACAGCGATCTTTTCACCGCATCGCACCCGAGCGCAACGAGGATCGCTCCGATGGCAGGGCCGCGCCGCTGCGTCGCCGGGTTTGGAGGCCGTGCGGCAGCGCAACCCCACCGGAAGAGCGGCGAGAAGCACCCATCTGTCAACCGAATAGGGGAAATAATTTAAAAATGCCAAAAATGCCCAAATCCGTGCATCTTAATCCCACTCCCATGGCCCGCCTTGGTTTGCTTCGTCTCCTTGGTGTTTTTTCAGAACTTCCGCCAGTCCGCCATAGTTTTAACGACGGCGAAAGCCTTTGGCCTTTCCCATTAAATTCGCTTCCTGTTAAAAAAGTTGACATGAAATCGAATGTGCCATATTTTATGCCGCGTAATGAATATCTTGAACCTGCGACTGCTGCTGAACGCGCTGCTTCTGTGCCGCGCGGCGGTCGAGGTCTAATTATTCGTTTCCAGGAATTTTCAAACCCCATCGCCGACAAAACCGGCGCTGGGGTTTTTGCTTTTACAAACACATAAAATTATGAAAAACGATCAAATCATCATATTCGACACCACGTTGCGCGACGGCGAGCAATGCCCCGGCGCATCCATGAATTTGCGCGAGAAGCTCGAAATCGCCCGTCAACTGGCCCGCCTCAACGTCGATGTGATCGAAGCCGGCTTCCCCGTCATCAGCGACGGCGATTTTGCCGCCGTCCAGACCATCGCCAGGGAAATCAAAGGCCCGGTGATTTGCGGACTGGCCCGATGCGTCCCGCGCGACATCGACGCCGCCGGCCAGGCCATCAAGCCCGCCGGCAAACGCGGGCGCATTCACGTCTTTTTGGCCACATCGAAAATCCATCGTGAATTCAAATTGAACAAGGCGCGCGCGGAAATTCTCCGCCTGGCGGTGGACGGCGTTAAACGGGCCAGGGGCTTTGTCAGCAATGTGGAGTTTTCCCCGGAGGACGCCTCCCGCACCGAACCGGATTTCCTGGTGCAAGTCTGCCGGGCCGTGGTGGCGGCGGGCGCGACCACGGTCAATATTCCCGATACCGTCGGCTGGGCCGTCCCGGATCAATACGGCGCGCTCATTCAACATCTGTACGATTCCGTCCCGGAATTCCAATCCGGCAAGTCCGTCATCAGCGTCCATTGCCACAACGATCTCGGTTTGGCCGTGGCCAACTCCCTTGCCGCCGTGGGCCACGGTGCGCGGCAGGTCGAATGCACCATCAACGGCATCGGCGAGCGCGCCGGCAACGCCGCCATGGAGGAAATCGTCATGGCCCTCAAAACTCGCGACGACTTTTTCGGCAGCTTTGAATGCGGATTGAACACGCGCGAAATCCTCAAGGCTTCGCGCCTGGTGGCCCGCATGAGCGGATTGATGGTACAGCGCAGCAAAGCTGTCGTCGGCGAAAACGCCTTTGCCCACTCCAGCGGCATTCATCAGGACGGCATATTGAAAAAGCGCGAGACCTACGAAATCATGGACCCGCAAATCGTCGGCTGGGGCGGCACCGAACTGCCCTTGACCAAACATAGCGGCCGCGCCGCGGTCGCCGCCCGCTTGAAACATCTCGGATTCAAAATGACCGGGGACGACGTCGCCGCCATCTTCGCCCGCTTCAAGGAGATTGGTGACAAGAAGAAATTTGTTTATGACGACGATTTGTCCGCGCTGGTCGGGGGGCACATCACCGAAATCCCGGAAACGTGGTCGCTCGCCTATTTGAGCGTGACCAGCGGCAGCGGCAGCGTGCCCACCGCCACTGTCCGCCTGCAAAAGCTGGCCGGCAAAAAGGCCGGGGCCGCCTTTGTGCAGGACGCCGGCATTGGCGACGGTCCGGTCGATGCCGCTTTGAAAGCGATTGACCGTCTCACCGCCACGCACGGCAAATTGCTGGATTACTCCTTGCGCGCCGTTTCACAAGGCAAAGATGCCTTGGGCGAAGTCACGGTCAAAGTGGATTTCGGCCAGGGCAAGATCGTCGTGGGCAAAGGCGCCAGCACTGACGTCATCGAAGCCAGCGCCCGGGCCTATCTGAATGCCGTCAACCGCGTTCTGTGCAAGGACAACGGGAAAACCTGACGCCAGGCTTTCCATTTCGTGCAATGGTGTTGGGCAAAAAATACGGGGGCCGGTCGTTGAGCTCGACTGGCCCCCGCCCAAACCGCACAAGCGGGTTGGTGAGACACGCGCTTGCGAAGACGCAGGAACCGTGCCGCGCTCAAACTTGGGAAATTACGAGGGGCAGCCTCTGCCGGATGCCAAGTTTGGGCAATTCCAAGATCCTCGATATAAGAATATTGCAGCTAAGAGCATTTGGTCTTCCTGGTGTTGCCCAGGCTGTGGTCGAGGCGCTTGGCGAAAGTGCGCGGCCTTTCGCTATAGACCATTTTGCCAAGTTTAAAGGCCTGCTTCTGGAGTTTGGCGCGCTTGGCGGAAATCCGCCGCGCCAGGCCGGCATAATCCCGCGCCGGCTGCGACTGATGCTCCCCGGCCAGTGCCTGCAACACCATAAATAGATCATGATCGTCCCCCAAGGCATCCCCGAGCGCGCCACACCGCCGAATGGTTTTGGAGATTTTCTTTGGGACAAGGCACCCAATCAATTCAAAGCCATATCCCAGCGCCTTGGCCTTTTTGCGCCACTCGTGCAAGTTCTCCGCAGAGGGCTTCCGGCTGGCGGTTTTGAAGGCGGTTCGCCCCTGCTTGTAAATGCGCTTCAGCCCGGCCGCCAGGATCGTTGGAGTCGTTTTGTTCAGGGGCCACGAGCCGATTGTCCCCCGGGAATCATCCAACATCCCGCGCACCGTCCGCCGCAGATCGGGGATCTTTCTCGCGAAATACCGCTGCTGGCGCAACAAATCCCGGCGAATCCTGCCGCCGGCATGCCCCCGCCCGTCGCGCAACCTTCCCAGTGTGCGCAGTTGGACGTGGATGTCGCGCAAGGGCGAAATCGTTCGTCCCGCTTCGGCCAGCCGCTGGTTTTCCGTCCGGAAAAGCTTCTTGGGAAACACCACCCGCAGCGACCGCAGCAGGGCGCGCAACCTTTTGATCGACTTGCGCGCGCTATGCACCGCCCTGCCCCTGTCGCGGCGGTGCAACTCCGTCATGGCCGAATCCATCTCTTCGGCGGCAATGCGCCCCAACGCCGCCGCCAGGGTTTCGCCTTTCTCAATGCGATAACTCATCCGCGCCTCACGGGCTTAACATAGCGCGATCCCTGATGAAAGCCACTTTTCGCCCCCCGGTTCCCGGACGCATCAAAAAAAACTGGCGCGTCGCGCCGCCTTCACTCAACATCAGCCCGTGCCGCGCGATGTCGCGCAGGCCGCCGACATGAAAGCCACGATTATCGTCACACCAAAGAAGGCCGTCCTCGATCCGCAGGGGAAATCCGTCCAAAACGCCCTCGAACACATGGGCTGTCAAGGCATCGGCGAGGTGCATGTCGGGAAGTATCTGGAAATCGACCTGCCCGGCGCAGACAAGGAAGGCTGGCGCAAGCAGATCGACGAAGCCTGCCATAAAATTCTGAGCAACCCGGTGATCGAGGATTACAAGTTCGAAATCGAGTGAGATGAACTTCGCCGTCCTTCAGTTTCCCGCCTCCAATTGCGACCAGGATGCGCTCCATGTCCTCAAGGATGTCCTCGGCCATTCGGCCCGGTTCATCTGGCACAAGGAGAATTCCCTGGCCGGCATCGACGCCGTGGTCATTCCGGGAGGCTTCAGCTACGGCGATTATTTGCGCACCGGCGCGATTGCTCGCTTCAGCCCCATCATGGAAGCCGTGCAGTCCTTCGCCGCCAATGGAGGACCGGTGCTGGGGATCTGCAACGGCTTTCAAATCCTGTGCGAGGCAGGGCTGCTGCCCGGCGCCTTGATCCGCAACCGTTCCCTCCAATTCCGGTGCGAGCATGTTTTCATCAAGACCGGTAACCACGATGCGCCTTTCACCAACAAGATTCCGCCCGGAAAAATCCTGCGCATGCCCATTGCCCATGGCGAAGGCTGCTATTTCGCGGACCAGCCCACGCTGGAAAAACTCAAAAGCAACGGCCAGATCCTTTGGCAATACGCGGACATGAAAGGCGAATTGACAGAGGCAGCCAACCCCAACGGGTCGATCTGGAACATTGCCGGCATCGCCAATGAGGCCGGCAACGTGGCGGGCCTGATGCCGCATCCGGAAAGGGCCAGCGAGGTCATTTTAGGCAGCGCGGATGGCCGGCTCATTTTCGAGAGCATGATTTTCTGGCTGGAAAACAAAATGGCCCGGGCGGCGTAAACCCCTGGCCGTTTCCGTTCAACCGTGTTCAGTCGTTCACCATGATGCTTCCCTGCAAACGAATGTCCGCCGAAGAGGCGCCGACGAGAAGATCGACCTTCCCCGCCTCCACAACAAAGGCATGGCGCCCTGCGTCCCAACGGCCCAGCGAACCCGCTGGCAGGGGCATTTCGACCGTCTTGGTTTCACCCGGCTCCAGCGCCACGCGCTTGAATCCGCGCAGCTCCTGCCGGGGCCGGTCCGCCGGCGAGTCCGGACGCCTCACATAAAGTTGAACCACCTCTTCCCCTGCACGCGACCCGGCGTTCTTCACATCGACGCTTACCGTAACAGCCCCGTCCCGGCCAATCGTCGGCGCGCTGGTCTTCAAATCGGAATACTCAAAGCTCGTGTAACTCAGACCGAATCCGAATGGATACAGCGGCTGGTCTTTGAAATACATGTAGGTGCGCCCGTGGCGAATGTCGTAATCCATCATTGGCGGCAATTGGCTCAGCGACTGCGGCCAGGTCTGCACCAAACGGCCCGCGGGATTGAAATCTCCGAACAACACGTCGGCCAGCGCGTTCCCCAATTCCTCGCTGCTTTGAGTCATATGCACGATGGCCGGCGCGTGCTGCTGCGTCCAGTTGATCGCATAGGGAAAACTAGAGATGAGCACAACGATGGTCTTCGGATTCACCGCCAGGACCCGTTTGATCAATTTCTCCTGCTCCAGCGAAATGGACTTCCGGTCCACCGCCTCGCGGCCTTCGCTCGGCACGGAAACTTTTTTCCATTTGGCGTCCGGCACGCCGACCGGATTGTTGCCCACGCACACAATCGCCACGCTCGACGCCTTTGCCAGTTTCAACGCCTCCCGTTCGTTGGTCGAAAAATTGATCCTCACACCGGCTCCGGCTTTGGCGCGAATGCCCTCCAGCGGCGTGATCCGATACGGCGGCGTGCCGCTGTACCAGTCGAGCAGGACTTCGTTGGCGCGCGGGCCGAGCACCGCGATGGATTCCAATTTCGATTTGTCGAGCGGCAGGAGGTTTTCCGAGTTCTTCAATAGCACGATGGACTTCTCCGTCACCCATCGCGCCAGGGACTTGTGTTTTTCGGTCGTCCACGGCTCGGGTTCGCCCGCCGCGCCGATTGCCGCGTAAGGATTGTTCTCCGGCGGATCAAGCAAACCAAGCCGGATGAACACACGCAAAGTGCCTTTGATGTTCCTGTCGATGTCGGCTTCGGTGAGGAGATTCTTTTCCAATGCAAGCCGGGTGGCGTTGGTGGACGTGTTATCCAGGTACTGATTAATCCCGGCCTTGACCATGCCTGCGGCGGCCTCGGTGCTATTGGCGTAGTAATGCTGGTTCTTTGTCAAATTCGCCGCCGCCCCGCCGTCGGTGCAGATGATCCCGTCCACGCCCCATTCCTTCACGGCCACGTCATTAATGACCGGCTGCACCGTGCAGGGAACGTGGTTCCATTCATTGTAGGAAGCCATGAAACAGCGCGCGCCCCCTTCCTCGAATCCCATCCGAAACGGCACCGTGTAATACTCCCGCAACAGCGCTTCGTCGAAGTCCGAGGAGGTGTGGTCGCGCCCATTTTCATTGCTGTTGGCGAAAAAATGTTTCAAAAGCGACGCCGCGCGCCAGTACTTGGGATTATCTCCTTGCAGTCCGTGAATGAGTGCCACTGCCATCGTGCCATTAAAAAATGGGTCTTCGCCATAACATTCCTCCGTCCGGCCCCAGCGCGGGTCGCGGCCCAAATCCGCATTGGGCGCCCGCACGATCAATCCGGCCCGACCGCCGTAATTTGTGCTCTGGGCAATGTAACGCGTCTCATAACCCTCCGCCTCGCCCACGTGCCGCATCACCTCCGGGTCCCATGTCTCCGCCAGGCCGATGGCCTGGGGAAAAATCGTGGTGGGAACAGGATTCCGCCTTCCCCAATTACTCGGCCCGCCGCGCGCCAGACCGTGCAGCCCTTCCACATGGCCCATGGCGCGAATGCCCAGCCGCGGCACACCGGGCCGCGACGTCAGAAACGCCACTTTCTCCTGAAGCGTCATCAAGGATACGATATCATTGACACGTTCTTCAACCGGCAGATTGGGATTCTGAAACGGATATTGATTGGTTTGGGCCGGAGCCGTCAGGGCGGCCAGCGCGGCGGCAAAAAACATCAGGCGGACGGTGGTGAAGCGTTTCATTTGATGGTTAAACGTATTCAACCTGCCACACCGTGTCGATAACCAAGCTGTCGACGCAGGGTTGCTGTCCACATGCTGGACAGGAGGCATGGCGTTTGATCCTCATCCGACGAACGAACCACCCATGGCAAGCCCGCCAATTCACACGCTGGCATGGTGGTTGCTTAACTCACTCAAGAATATTGTCGATATATGTCAATGACAGAACCCAAGCTAAAAGATAAGCCGTACTGATTATGAACGCCCCCACCCCGCTGATTCGCAATGGTTTGAAGCCCTTGCGCAGAAAACCGACCTTTTTCTTCAAGGTCATGGTGATTCTGGCCATTCATGTCGTGGTCATCGGCGGTTTGCTGCTGCAAGGTTGCAAAAACACAAATACTCAGGATGTCAGCCTCGCCCCGCCTCCTCTCGACACCACATCGCCCGCCGTTGCGGCCAATTCCGATCAAAAGCTGTCGCCAGTGGTAAACACGATTTCTCCCAAGGCGCTGACGAGCTTGCCACCAACCGCGCCACAACAACCGCAAGTGAAGCCAATGCCGCCGCAACCCGTCGCCGTCGCTCCTGCTGCGCATCTTCTCGCCCAGGTTGGCACAGAGGTCTATACCGTCAAACCGGGCGATACGCTGGGAAAGATTGCCAAACTGCATCACACCTCTTCCCTCAAAATTCAGGCTCTTAACCACCTCAAGACCTCCCTCATCAGGATCGGCCAAAAGCTCAAACTGCCTGATTCAACACCAGCCTGAGCCAGTGTTTCTCAGAGGCGTCTCTTCCCATTTTTGTCATAGGGCGGCGCAAGCAACGCTGTCCTGCGAAGTATGTTGCGCAAGCTTTTGATGCTGGTTTATGCTTCAGTGCGCTGGGGCAGTGAGTTCGATTCGCGGTCGCGCTCCGCCGAAACTATCCGACAAATCATGTGAAAGACAAATTAACAATTCTCCAGCGGTATTCCCACATGAACAAAAGGCCGGTCGTTGTCTGGTCCCTTCTGGCCGCTTGTCTCGGACTTTTTATGGCGTTGCCAGCGAAGGCGGCATCGCTCCAGTTGGTCACCAACAACTGGGGCAGGACTGGAGTGCCATCCTATATCAACATGTACATCTACGTGCCGGCCAGCGTGGTGACGAACCCTCCCATCCTGGTGGCTTGCCACTATTGCTCTGGGAATGCCTCTGACATGTTCAGCTTGACGTCCACGGGTGGCATCGTGGCGGCCTGCAACCAGTACGGCTTCATTATGATCTTCCCGCAAACCAGCCAGAACTGTTGGGACGTGGGGTCGTCGAAGTCTCTCTCGCGCTACGCCGGCGGTGATACTCAAGCGATCGTCAATATGGTGGACTACACAGTAAACACGTATCAGGCGAACTCAAATCGTGTTTATGTGACAGGAACCTCATCCGGCGCCATGATGACGGAAGCCCTGCTCGCCCTCTATCCTGATGTTTTCAAGGCGGGCGCCGAGTTCTCAGGCGTTCCGGCTGGATGTTGGGCTGTTGACTATGTGTCGAGTGATGAGTGGAGCTCGCCGTGTGCCGAGGGTCAGGTGATCTATACCCCGCAGGCATGGGCAGCCATCGTTCGCGGGATGTACCAAGGCTATTTGGGATCTCGACCCCGCATCCAGCTTTGGCATGGCACAGCGGACACCATTATCAATTACGAAAACCAGAATGAAGCCATCAAGGAATGGACCGATGTCTTGGGTCTAAGCACCAATGCAACGCTGACGACCAACCTGACCTATTCTTCGCACCAATGGACGCGCCAACTCTGGCAGGATTCGTGCAGCAATACGCTCATCGACGCCTGGTCGGAGCAAAACGGCCCGCATATGACAGACGCCGACCTCAACGCGCAATACGTCATCCCATTCCTGGGCCTCAACGAGGCAGGTTCCAACGACCCTGCAGTGCCATGTGTGCCGCCTTCGCCAACCCTCCAGGTTGTTGGCGGCAACCAAGTGGTACTCACCTGGAATTGGGGCACGTTGCTTGAAACGACAAATCTGCCTGGCCCGTGGACGCTCATTTCTGCTCCTCCCTGCTACACGAACATCGGGACTGCTCCACAGCAGTTTTTCCGCGTCCTCAACCCATAAAGCAGAAGCTGGTCATCGCCCGCCGAGCGACCGATTATCATCCTGCGCCCAAGTCGCTGCAGCTTGACCACGGCTGGCTCATGAAGGGAAATCTCCTGCGTGTTCTCCCTCGCCTCCACACACTTGTGGAGGAGAGAGTTCTGGGGAGAGGAGGTTTTCCACTCTCTCTGCCCTTCATGAGCGAAGCCAAGCCCGACAAACAGCGGGATAACCGAATTAATCGGTATCGCTTCATCTGCTTTCAGTCGGCCCTAATGCAGCGGTTAGCCGGGCTGGGTCCCCATTTGTTCGACTGATTCTTTTTTCCGTTTCAGATTTCTAAAAAGTAAAATCCAATAAACTGGCGCGAATACGAGATACAGATTACAGATGTAAGGAAAGGAACAAATATCCCGCGATAACAAGGGCGTTTTGACGCAGTTTATCGTTTCCGCCATTTCGTAAAACTTCGCCTTCGGAAAAAACGTCGATGTACGGCATCAGATTGTTGTAAGGGCCTACGGCGCAACCGCAATGCTCGCAAAACCAGGAACCCGCAGCGACCGGGTCAAAACACCGATGACAAACCTCCACCGCTTCAGGTTCATGCAGTGCTTGTTCGATTTCTTTGTCCCAAGGGTCCGGCGACGTGGGGATTCGCCTGGCCCGGACGAAACCGCGCCACAGGAGGACAAACGCAAAAACGGCCAAAGCAACTTCGCCGACAAGACGCTCCGGATCGCGGGTCATACGCTCTTCAATGTTTGCCGTCCATAATCGTAAGCAGCAAAGTAAAAGGAGCAGACCCAGAAAGCGAGCCATTTAGCCCGCCGATTCCTCAGTCGAAGGTCTCGCCTCGGCGAAGTCTCCGGCGCAGCCTCGGCCGTTGCGCTTGAATTTGGTTTTTTTGTTGCTTCCTCCTTTCAGGCAATGGCGGCATGGTCTTTAAGCCGATGGTCCCTGCCCGTAGTGGCAATGGTCTGGGCGTGATGCGGAGCCGAATCAGTCGTCTGTCTCTGCGAACTCTGCGCCTCTGCGCGAGTTATTCCCGCCGCTGTTAAACCTTTGCCGCGCAAGAGCTTAAGCCTGTTTCCGCAAAAATCACACTTTTCTTTAAAATTCTTTTAAAAATCAGTTGACGAACAAATGCGTTAACTGTAATGTTCGTTTAATAAACGCCCAATTAAGGCCATGTCGGGCGGGCGGGGGCTTAATCCCAGCCAAAGACATTTGAAATTCGGGCGTCGCGGCCCTCCGCCCTCCCGGGAGGGGCGAGCGCCGCGAGCGCCTGAATCCGAGAGATAATTTGACGACATTTTCACGCTTGGAATCCAATCCTAATCCCAATGAGGCTGCGCCGGTAAAATGAAACCAATATGTGAAAATCCGTGTGCAGGTCAATGGCCGTTTCCGGCCAAAAAAATCCGGCCTTCTCGCACCATTTTGAAACATTTTTTTATTGGCCCAAGACGCGAAAACTGGACTTGGAGCCATTATCCCCTTGTTTCAACCGGAACAGGCTGCCACTCAATGAGTTCTCAATCAAGCCCATGGCCCAGCGTCGGACCAAATCGCGCTAATGCGTGCCTAATCGTGCCAAAAAAATCCGCAGCTTATGAGCCCGTATTGGAGAAAACGCGCCGTTGCTTGGGCATATTCACACTGCCTTCAAATCTTGCGATTCTTCGCGGCCATTCCGTCAAGTTCCAGGCTGTCAAATCCGCCCAAAAACCACGTCGCAGTCCGTCACACGGAGTCGCAGTGACGACGGATCAAACCATGATTAATCTAGTTAACGACAATCAAACCAGTGCCCCCGCGGCCAAATTGTATGGAAATACCGCCATATGAATGCCTTACAACACAACTACGACTTGGGGTCGCTCATACGAATCAAAGTGAATCAAATCAGTTTATCCAGGTGCATCCGTGGTTAAAGCCTTGAACCCGCCAACGAACCGGCACACCATGCGGCAATGAGTTTTGTTCAATGAAGGATCAAACAGCCAACATCAAACCGCCTTGGACCGGCCCGGCCATTACGCCCGAGATGGTCAAGCAGCACAATCTCACTCCCGAGGAATTCGAGAAGATCAAGGGCGTTCTCGGGCGCGACCCAAGTCACACCGAGCTGGGCGTTTTCTCCGTTATGTGGAGCGAGCATTGCTCCTACAAAAACACCCGGCCATTGCTCAAAACCTTTCCCACCAAATCGCCCAACATCCTCGTCGGCGCCGGCGAGGAAAATGCCGGAATCATCGATATCGGCGACGGGCTGGCCATCGCTTTCAAAATCGAGTCGCACAACCATCCCAGCGCCGTGGAACCTTTCCAAGGCGCGGCCACCGGCGTCGGCGGCATCATCCGCGATATTTTCACCATGGGCGCGCGCCCGATTTGCTCCGTCAACTCCCTGCGCTTCGGGCCGATTGTCCCGGCGCAAAACGAAAGCGCCAACGGCTCAATCACCAACAACCGCCGCCTCTTTGGCGGCGTGGTCGGCGGCATCGCCCATTACGGCAATTGCTTCGGCATCCCCACCATCGCCGGCGAGGTCTATTTCGACAAATGCTACGAAGGCAACCCGCTCGTCAACGCCTTCTGCCTCGGCGTCTTGCGCCATGATCAGATCGCGCGCGGCGCGGCCAAGGGCGTGGGAAATCCCGTGTTTTATGTCGGCCCGGCCACCGGCCGGGATGGCCTGGCCGGAGCGGCCTTTGCCTCGCAGGATTTAACCCGCGAATCAGCCGGCCAGCAACGCGGCGCCGTGCAAGTCGGCGATCCGTTCATGGAAAAGCTGGTGTGCGAGGCCTGCCTAGAGTTGCTGGCGACCGACGCCGTGGCGGGCATCCAGGACATGGGCGCGGCGGGCCTGACTTGCTCGACCTGCGAAACCGCCGCGCGCGCCGGCACCGGAATCGAAATCGAACTGAGCAAAGTCCCGCAACGCGCCCCCAACATGACGCCCTACGAAATCATGTTGAGCGAATCGCAGGAGCGGATGCTCATCATCGTCCAGGCGGGACGCGAGGATGAGGTCAAACGCATCTTTGACAAATGGGACCTCCCCTGGGCGCAAATCGGCAGCGTCACCGACACCGGCCAGATGGTGGTGAAATTCAACGGCCAGGTTGTGGTGGACATCCCGGCGAAAAAACTTGCCGACGAAGCGCCGGTCTATCAACGCGAAAGCCGCGAACCCGGCTACTTGCAGGCTGTCCGCGAGTTTACCCTCGCCGCCGTACCGGCATCGGTTGATCCGGTCCAGGCCTTGCCCCAATTGCTGGCGTGGCCGACCATCGCGTCCAAGAACTGGGTTTACCGCCAATACGATCACATGGTGCGGGATGGTTCGGTGGTTTGCCCCGGCTCCGACGCCGCCGTCATCCGCATCAAGTCGGATTCAATACCCGGCGTGACGAAGACCAACGGCGCGCCGCTGGAGAAATACATCGCCTTGACCGTGGATTGCAATGCGGTCTACGTCTATCTCGATCCTTACGAAGGGGCGAAAATCGCCGTGGCCGAGGCGGCGCGCAACCTGGCCTGCTCCGGCGCAACCCCGCTGGGCACGACGGATAATTTGAATTTTGCCAATCCGCACAATCCGGAATCATTCTGGCAATTGAAGGAGTCGGTGCGCGGCCTGGCCGACGCCTGCCGCGCCTTCAATGCGCCGGTGACGGGCGGCAATTGCAGTCTCTACAACCAAAGTCCCGCCGGCCCCATTGATCCCACACCGACGGTGGCGCTGGTCGGGTTGATCGAAAAGCGCGAGCACATTACGACGCAATGGTTCCAGGGCGAAGGTGATGCGATCATTCTGTTGGGCGATCTCGTTGACCAAAACGATTCGTTGCTGGGCTTGGGAGGATCGGCCTGGCTGCAATGCCTGCACGGCCTCAAAACCGGCCTGCCGCCGCGTTGCGATTTGGAAAAGGAACGCGCCTTGCACCACGCGGTGCGCGGCTTCATTGCCTGCGGCTTGGTCAGGAGCGCGCACGATTGCAGCGAAGGTGGCCTGGCCGTGACCTTGGCTGAAAGCTGCATTTCGCAGCAAATCGCCCGCGATACACCCCGCTTGATCGGGGCGCAGATCGACCTGTCCGCCGCCCCGGATAACTTTAGTATTGACTCACTGCTCTTCGGCGAGACGCAAGGCCGCGTCATCATCTCCATCGCCCCGCTCGATGAGGTCAAGGTCTTGGGACGCGCGAAGATCTTGGGCGTCAGCGCCATCAAACTCGGAACCATCGGCGGCAGCGAACTGGTCATCAAGCGGGGAGCCGCTGAATGGAAATGGCCCCTGGCCCAATTGCACGACGCCTGGTGGAACGCCATCGCGCGAGCGATGAAATAGACCGCAAGGCTTGTGACTACTGCCCTTGGATTTTATAGAAGCTCGCGGCGTTGCTCGGCCACACGAGTAAGTTGGTCGAGTTGGCCGGACTGCCAATATTTTGCCAGGCGGAAAAACTTGCATTAGTCGTCATCCGCACCTGATAAGGAGCAATCCCGCCTGCCCAACTCAGCAACAGGTTGGAGCCTTGTTGTGTGATCCGCGCCACAATTGGAGCTGCCGGCGTCACGTTGATGTTCAAGGTGGCGTTGTTGGACAAGCCCTCGTAATCCGCCACATTCACGAGGAAGGTGTTGGTTCCGACGTTGCCGGAAAGAGGCGTGCCGGATAAACCACCGTTCCCTGCAACGCTCAACCAAGCCGGACCGCTGACTTTGGAGAAGGCCAGGACATCGCCAAAGTCCGGATCGCTGGCGTCGCTCGCAATGGAAGCGGCATAAGCGTTGCCTGCTGTGACCGGAGGCCCGGAAAAGGGATTGCTGATGAACGAAGGCGGGCTGTCGGTGTTCACAGTGATGCCTAAATTCCCGACGGCGGATAGTCCGCCGGAATCAACCACCAGCACCAGGAAATTGTCAACGCCCAGATTGGCAATCAAAGGGGCGCCTGAAAGACCGCCGTCACTGCCCACAATGAGCCAGGCCGGCCCAGTGACCTTATAAAAGGTCAGTGTGCCTCCAGCGGCCAGATCCGGGTCGGTGGCATTGGTGGCAATCGTGCCGGAATAAGGCAGGCCGACCGTGCCGGCGGGCGTCGTGAAGTTCTGGGAGATAAATGAAGGCCCGCCGTCCACGTAGATTGATAGATTCGCGATGTTGGAAGCTCCGCCCAGATTGGCCACACTTACCACAAAGGTGTTCGTACCGGCATCAGTTTCTTCCGGCGCGCCGGACAAAATCCCGCTGGCAGCCACGTTGAGCCACGCAGGACCGCTGACCTTGGCAAAAGTGAGGATGTCCCCGTCGCCAAGCTCCGCGTCGGTGGCATTGGTGGCAATGACGCCCGAATAAGCCTCGTCCACATAGGCCCAAGGTTCGGCGAAGGGGTTGAGGATGAACACAGGGGGCGGATCGGGAATCACGGAGATCTCCAGGCTGGTCGTGGCGGTTACGCCGTTGGAATCAGTCAAACTCACGACAAACGTGTTAACGCCGATGTTGGAATTTACGGGCGTACCGGAAAGGACGCCGTTGGTTGCCACATTGAGCCAGGCGGCCCCACTGGCCTTGGCAAAGCTCAGCCCATCACCCTGCGGGGCGACGGCGAACCCTGATATATTGGAGGAATACGGAAGACAAGCAATGGCCGGGGTCACCGTGATCGAGTTGGTAATGAAGATCGGCACTATGAGCCGGAAAATGACACCATTGCCGCCGCCGGCGGAAGGGTTGAATCCCGTCCCACCTTGGGCAGTCGTGCCATAGAAAGTGCCATCACTGGCCTGCACCATCGCCCCCTCGGGATCCGCGCCATTAAGGCCGTCGAACCAAAGCAAGGTGGTCAGCGTGCCGTTGGTGGTGATTCTGAACGCGGTGCCATGGCCTCCGGCGCCGCCGGAGGAAGTCGTGCCATACAAATTGCCATCCGTGCCCTGCACCAGTGAGGCCACTGGATCGCTGCCGTTCGTGGCATCAAACGAGAAGACGGTTGTCAGCGTGCCATTGGTATGGACGCAGAATACGGTGCCGTAGCCGTTGGAACCTCCCTCCGAAGTGGTGCCATACAGTTTGGCGTCCAAACCCTGAATGACTCCGCCTTGAGGATAACCGCCATTCGAGTAATCGAACGAAGCTAAAGTGACCAGTGTGCCGTTGGTGGCCAGCCTGAAGACCGTGCCAAAACCGATGGCGCCGTATTCCTCGGTTGTGCCGTAGAAACTCCCGTCCTTGCCGTGAATCACTCCTGCGTAAGGATAGCCGCCATCGTCCCCTCCCGTGAACCCATACAGGTTGGTGACCGCGCCGGTCGCGGCCATCTTGAAAATCGAGCCGATGAAATCCAAGCCGCCCTCATAGGCAGTGCCGTAGAAGTCGCCATCGGAGCCTTGCGCCAGGCCGGCATACGGAAATGCGCCGTCAGCACCATCCTCCAAGGAGTAGAGGAGCGTCACAACGCTGGCGGATGTCATGCGGTAGATCGCGCCGTAACCGTTGACGCCTCCATCAAGTGTGGTGCCGTAGAAATTCCCATTCGTGCCTTGCATCAGGCCACCATAAGGAGTCGCGCCGTCGGGGGAATTCGAAAAGCTGTAAAGATCGCTCAGTACACCGGCAAGAGACATGTCGAATATTGCCCCAGAATAGTACCGGCCCCCGCCCGAGGTGGTGCCGTAGAGATAACCGTTGGAGCCTTGTATCAAACCCGCATACGGAAATGCGCCGTCGGCCCCGCTGAACAGATGTAAGGTGGACGTGGAAGCCCCCGGCGAGGTTAGTGGCAGGACGGTCAGCACTGCGTTCGTGCTAGATACCACATAGACCGCGTTGCTCACGATCACCGAATAGCTCCCGGCGCTTGCCAAAGTCAGATTGGAGAGGGTCAATGTGCTTGTGGCGGAACCGGAAATGGCGCCGTCATCCGTCAAATTAGTTCCGTTCTCCTGCCATTGATACGACAGCGGCTGGTCCCCACTTGCCCCCACCGCGAATGTTGTGGTCGTCCCGGCTAGGCATGTCTGGCTCACTGGTTGAGTGGTGATGCTTGGCGGAGAAAAGATCACCTCAAGGACCGCATACCCGCTGGTGACAGAATTGAAGGCATTGCTGACATCGACGGTATAGATCGCGGCATCGGACTCCGTAACGTTCGAGACTGTGAGGCTGGAGTTGGTGGCGCCGGAAATGTTGCCGCCATTGGTAAGATTAATTCCGTCTTGCTGCCACTGGTAGAAGACCGGAGCAGCGCCGAAAGTCGCCACGGTAAAACTCGCGCTGCCGCCAATGTAAGCCGATTGGTCCGCGGGCTCCCCGGTGATTTGCAATGGCCCATCCACACTGAGCCGGTAGATCGCCCCTTCGCCGTTCGCGCCCCCTTCTTCGGTGGTGCCATACAGATTCCCGTCCAGGCCTTGGACGAGTGCGGCGCCAGGTTCGGACCCTTCGTAACCATCAAATTGCGCCAACGTGACCAACCCGCCGGAGGGCGCGATCCGGAATACTGTGCCAAACCCATAGGTGCCGCCATACTGCGTCGTGCCATACAAATTGCCATCTGATGCCTGCATCAATCCACCCCACGGATTGCCGCCATCAATGCCGTCCGTAAATGAGTAACGGGGAGTGAACGCTCCAGATGACGTTATTTCAAACACCGTCCCATACCCGTACTCACCCGCTTCAGATGTTGTGCCATAGAAATTGTCATCCGTGGCTTCGACCAGACCCGGAATCGGTTCCCCTCCATCATTTCCACCGGTGAAAGAGTAAAGCACGGTGAATGCGCCGGAGGGGGTCATTTTGAAGACCGTCCCCCATCCGCTTGCGCCGCCTTCTTCGGTTGTGCCGTAAAAATCACCGTCGCTGCCTTGTACTAGCACCGATGAAGGAAAGCCGCCGTCCGTGTAATTGAAGGAAACCAACGTACTCAGCGTTAGGACGGTGTTCATTCGGTATATCGTGCCATACCCATAAGCGCCGCCTTCCAGCGTCGTGCCGTAGAAATTGCTATCGCTGCCCAGCACCATCCCGGCCACAGGATACATGCCGTTGTTCCCGTTCCAGGATACATAGTGCGGTGTGGCGCCGGCGGTCACGGTCCAGTACACTGTCCCATCGCCATAGGCGCCTCCCTCATAGGCAGCGCCGTACAAAAGGCCAGTGCTGCTGAAGGCCAACCCGGCATAGGCACCCGCGCCGTCGGTGTAATCCAATGACACCAAGGTGCTTAGCACACCACCGGGCGTGATTTTGAAAAGCGTCCCATCGCCCTCGGTTCCCCCCTCCAGAGTTGTTCCATAAAAAATGCCGTTCGCGCTTTGCAGCAGAGGACTGTAAGGATACTCGCCGGAATCGCCGCCGGCAAACGACCACAAGGTTGCCATGTCAACCCCGGGCGCTGCGACCGAAATAACGGAGAGCACTGCACCAGTGCTGGTCGCCGAACCGTAGGTGTTGCTAATGATCACGGAATAAGTGCCCGCATTGGTAGGTGAGACATTGCTAATGGTCAAAATATTCCCGGTAACGCCCGAGTAAGTGCTGTTGTTGGCCAAATTAGCTCCATTGGCCAGCCATTGGTACTGATACGGGGTGTTCCCGACCGCCTCGACACTAAAACTGACGGGCGCTCCCGGCAATACCGTCTGGTTGGTCGGTTGGGCGACAATGACCGGCTTTGACGGCACAATCGCGAGTAGCGCATTCGAGCTGTCCAACACCCCGGCCGCGTTGCTCAGAACCACGGAATAACTTCCAGCGCTCGTTACAGACACGTTGCCAATTGTCAAGCTGCTGGTCGAGGAGCCGGTAATGTTGCCGGCATCGCTCAAATTTGTCCCATTCTCCCGCCATTGGTAATACATCAGGGCATTGGGCGCCGTCGCAACGCTGAAATTCGCCGCCATTCCAACCAGCAAGGCCTGATTGGTGGGTAGCGTGGTAATCACAGGCGGGGTGACCACAGCCAAAGTAAGCTGCCGGGTTTGGCCGAAGTTATCCCCCAAATTGGTAAACCGCAATGCGGCGGAATAACTGCCCGCCGGCAAATTGGTGGCTGTCAACGCCACACTCGCCGTGACGGTGGCCACCGGACCGCCTCGCAGAAGTATGCCGCTGTTGGTGGAAATGTTGAACCACGACGACGTATTGGCCAGACTCCAGTTCAATGGACTTGCCGCAGTGTTGGTCAGGGAATACGTCTGTGTCGCCGGAGCAAAAGGACCGCCAACCGGTCCGGTGATGGTTGCGCCGCTTGCCGGCGTGATCCGCAACGGTTCAGGCATGCCAATGGCCGTGATGAGATTGCTGCCAGTGGGCGTGCCCCACCCGGTGCAGAGATCGTAGCCAGCCACAGCCAGGAAACGGCTGGGACTGCCGGAATTCTCATTGTCTCCGTTGGTGATATCGTGGAACAGCCCAGTATAGCCCGCGGCATTCGACCCCTTGCCTATGGCATAAACCGCTGGGTTGATAAACCCGACTGTCGGCTCGCCATTCGCCAGCGCCAGTTGGTTCATCAACGCCGTGAAGCCCGCCCACAACGGCGTCGCGCAACTAGTGCCGCCCACCGCACCTGAGCCTTCATCGGAAATGACATACACCTCATCAGCCGTCAGCGCGACATCCGGCAAGTTCCGCATCATGGTGGAGCCCTGGTTTGCTGTCATGCTGATCCCCTGTTGCCATATTGGAATCGTGCGGACGCTGCTGATGCCGCCGCTGCTGTAAGGGGTCCAAGTGGTTTCTGACAACCACGGGCCTCCCGGACCGCTGGTCGTCAAAGTCGTCCCGCCCACCACTGTGATATTCGGATCATCCGCCGGTGTGGGCACGGTTCCGGAATAAGCGCCGCTGTCGCCGGACGCATTGAAAAATGACTGCCCTTGGGCGGCATATTGCAGGAAAATCTGGTCGCTGTTTGCGTCCGTGGGATAGGTCCATGAAGCGCTCAGCTGCTTGGCCAGGTTGTCTGTCGCCATCCGGTTCAAAACGTCATCAGTGGTGGAACCTTCATAAACAATCACCCCTGTCAGTCCGGGCGCCATGGAAATCGCCATCTCAATGTCCAGCGAGACTTCGACGTTGGCCTCGCCGCCAGGCGCGCCGTTGTACCCGTCCAACAACACCGTGCTCACAGGCACGTTCGGCAGGCCAGCCTGGGTTTCGTAAGCCGTGATGTCACTTTGAAGGTAGCCGGCGTCAAATTCCAAAAGCCCGACGGTTTGCCCTGTTCCAGTCTGGGTCACTCCAGGAGCGTAGGCCGCCCGAAAATCGTTCCCCATGTAAGTCCCTCCCGGCCCTGAGCCAGTCAGATCAGGCTTCACCTCTTCGGGGGGAATCTGCCTTAAACAAGGATGCGGTACGACATAATTGTCAAGGCCGCTGACGCCCAAGATCGCAGTCGCCAAGTCGAGTGACGGCTCGACATCGGGCGCATAAAAAGTCCGGGATTCCGTGGGATGCTGGTACTCGTTCAAGGTGATATGGAACGCCCGTTCGATATCCGCCACCGTCCCCTTCACGTTCACCAGCGTCCGGTTCGGATGCCTCGCCGTCACGCGAAGACCCTGTGACTGCGCAAAGCCGACGACCGCCTCATAATCATCTTCCGTCGGGCCGAACCTTCGCGCGAACTGCTCTGCTGTCAGGTAGCGGTGAAAATTTGTGCTGGCCGGGTCATAAAGTTGCTGGAGCAGGTTGCTCAGTCCTTCCCGATCTCGCAGCGGCAGGCCGATCGCCAGGTTCAGCCTGTCCCACCGGGAACAGTGACGCACCGGCGCTGCCGTGGTTACGGCCGCGGGCACGTGGTTGTGCAGGAATTGCCGGTCAACCGCCGGGGCGGAAGTCGCGAACAGACTGGGCAATAATGCCCAGCTTAGCCAGACTCGGATGGCAGCGTCCGAGAAAGTGGCAAGTTTGATTTCATGCGGTCCGGATAGCCTGCTTTTCATGGAATCCTTTCTACAGTGTTTAGGTCCGCCAATTTCAGAATTGGAACATATCTTTTTTAAACTTTTACGCGAGAGAAGGTGCACGACGCAGAATCATGGCATGTTCACGACTGGCCTGTCCATAAGCAGATTACTACAATCTACTCCATGTTTCGGCTATGCGGGCCCAGTTGCAGCATTATCAATGCCGACGGGTTGATGGAGCAAATCCATCCGGTCTTGAATGATTCCGCCAGTTGCGCCGCTCGCGTCTGTCAGGCAGGTTGCATGCAAATGTTGACGACCGATTCGGTGCGAATGGACAAATGGCTTTGGGCGGTGCGGATTTTCAAAACGCGCACTCTCGCCTCCGACGCCTGCCGCCAGGGCCGCGTCACCGTCGCCGGCCATCCGGTCAAACCCTCGCGCGATGTCAGAATCAACGAAGTCGTTGTAGTGAAGAAAGACGACCTAACGCGCACCTATAAAGTGCTGCAACTCTTGCAGCAGCGCGTCGGCGCGCCCGCCGCCAGGGAATATGTCGAGGACCAGACGCCCGAGTCCGAATTGCAAAAGGCGCGCGAACCGCGTCTCAAGCCGTCGTTTTTCCGGCCAAAAGGTTCGGGACGCCCCACCAAAAAGGAGCGCCGGGCCATCAATGATATTCTTGAATCGTCTTGACACCGTAGCCATTCTTCTTCAAGGCCGCAATGCCACGCGCCGCGGCCCGCGCCCCGCTCAGGGTGGTCATGATGGGCGTCCCGGTATAAACGGCTGTGGTGCGAATCTTGATTTCGTCAGCGCGCGGCGTCTGCCCCGCCGGGGTGTTGATGACCAGTTGAATCTCGCGGTTTTTGAGCAAATCCAGCGTGTTCGGCCGGCCTTCGGCCAGTTTGCGAACGCGCGCCACTTTCAGGCCCGCTTCCTCCAGGACCTTGGCCGTGCCGGCGGTGCAGACGATCTCAAAGGCCAGGTCGGCAAATTTCCGCGCAACCGCGGCCACTTTTTTCTTGTCCGCGTCGCTGACGCTGATGAACACGCGCCCGCCCAGCGGCAAAGGCGCATTGGCCGCCATCTGTGATTTGGCGTAGGCAATGCCAAGGTCCTTGTCCAATCCCATCACCTCGCCGGTGGAACGCATCTCCGGCGAAAGCAAAATGTCCTGGCCGGGGAAGCGGTTGAAGGGGAAGACCGATTCCTTTACCGCCCAATGACTGGACCAAATCTCCTTCGTAAATCCGAGCTCAGCCAGTTTTTTGCCCGCCATGACGCGGGCCGCCAGTTTGGCCAGCGGCACGCCGATGGCTTTGCTGACAAACGGCACGGTGCGCGACGCGCGCGGATTGACTTCCAACACATAGACCGTCCGGCCCTTGACCGCGTATTGCACGTTCATCAAGCCGACGACGCGCAATTCCCGCGCCATCGCGTGCGTGTATTGGCGCATGGTCTCGATGACTTCCTTGGAAAGTGTGTGCGGCGGCAAGACCATGGCCGCATCGCCCGAATGCACCCCGGCATATTCAATGTGCTCCAGAAAACCGCCTATCACAATTGTCCCCTGCGCCGCATCGGCAAAATGCCCCGTGTCCGCGATACAATCCACATCGACCTCGGTGGCGTCCTCCAGGAATTTGTCCACCAGAACGGGCCGTTCCGGGGACGCTTCGACCGCGAACCGCATATAATGGTTCAATTCCGCATCCGAATAAACAATCTGCATGGCGCGCCCGCCCAGCACGAAAGAAGGCCGCACCAGCACCGGGTAACCCAAGCCGTGCGCGGCCTGGACCGCTTCCGCTTCGTTGGTGGCGAGGCCGTTCGGCGGCTGCGGAATTTCCAGCCGGGTCAGCATGGCCGAAAAAAGTTTGCGGTCCTCAGCGATCTCGATGCTCTGCGGTGAAGTGCCGATGATGTTGACACCGTTCTTCTGCAGGGCCAGCGCCAGGTTTAACGGCGTCTGGCCGCCAAATTGGGCGATGGCGCCCCAGCATTTCTCCCGCTCATAGATATGCAGGACGTCCTCCAGCGTCAGCGGCTCGAAAAACAGTTTGTCGCTCGTATCGTAGTCGGTCGAAACCGTTTCCGGATTGGAATTGACCATGAGCGTTTCGAACCCGTCCTCCTTCAAGGCAAAGGCGGCATGGACGCAGCAATAATCAAACTCGATCCCCTGCCCTATCCGGTTCGGACCGCCGCCCAGGATCATTACCTTGCGTTTGTCGCCCGGTTTGCTTTCGTCGTCCCCGCAATCGTAGGTGGAATAATAATAGGGCGTATAGGCCTCAAACTCCGCCGCGCAAGTGTCCACCAGGCGATAGCTCGGCCTCAGCCCGAGCGTCTTGCGCAAGGCGCGGACATCATCCTCGGATTGCCCCGTTAAATTGGCAATTTGGCGGTCGGAAAAACCCAGCGATTTGGCTCTGGCCAGTAGTTCACGATTCATTCTTCAAACAAAATTGGACGCAGTAAGCCCCAGCCAGCCCAGACTGGCAAGCTCGTTTAAGTCCGGTTGGCACGGTGGCACAAGCGATGCTTCCTAAAGGGTGAGGAGGACGGTATGAAAGCGACTATGAAAGAAGGCAATGTCTCTCTTATGGCACTGGCGCTGGGGATGGCGTTGTGGTTTGTCCATAAACTTCTGGCGTTTCTCACTCGGTCGGCACCGGTGGGATACGAGGATGAGACGGGGTTTCACTTGGGTGTCCCGCCACACCGGAAGGGGCATTGCCATTAACAACGCCAAGTTGCAGGTGGTTCAATTTGTACCATGATGAATCGGAATGCTCCGCTATCGCCGCCTAACGAGTGGCAGCGGCGGGCGGGATGCGATTGGTGGCGGGAGCGGAAGGTGGGATCTGTTTGAGAAAGTTGTCAAGTATAGCGAGATAGGAATCCAGGGGTTCGCCCACGTCGCCCTGGCTCTTCAGCGACCTGATCTGGTCCGCGGCGGATTTGGCTTGGGCGCGCAGGCTGTTCATATCGATTTTCCCGCTCATCAATCCGGCCACCGTCTCGTCAAATTTATCGTTCGCCTCCGGGCCGGCCTCGCTCAGAAATTGTTTGCGGATTTGCTCGATGAAATTGGTGTTCCCGCCCAGTTGCCGTAAGGCGGCCGCAATGTCGGGGTTGGCGTTGGTCAGCACGAGCGAAACGGCCCTGGTCTGATTGATGGCGCCGGATGCCGGCGGCTGGACAACTGCTCCGAGGTTGATTGCTGCCACCTTGCCGCGCGGCAGGGTGATCCTGCCCAGCACATCGCTTTGCAGGACCACAGCGTTAGCCGTCATGGAAATCACCTTGCCGGCGTAACGATCGCCATTCTGCATTTGGACCTGATCAGCCCTCAACCTAACCGCAGTGAACAGAAACAGCACGAAAAGAAAGGCGGTGCGAATCCTCATAAAGCCAACTTAGCTTAAAGCGCGGCCGCCTGCAAATTCAGAACTGCTCCGGCAATCCGTGTTCATCAATTCTTTATGGCTGTTGGTCCCAGGCACTTCACGCACATGGGCATGTCTGCCACAACTTTGTTTCCGGTCGGCTGCAAACGTCCGGTTTTTGCGTCAATGCGGAAAACGTTGATCGTGCCGGAGTTTTGGTTGGCCGCCAATAAAAAGGCCCCGGAGGGTTCGATCTCAAAATGCCGCGGCGTCTTCCCGCCGCTGGAACTGCGCTCGATGAAGGTCAGCCGGCCCGTGTCCGGGTCGCACGCAAATACCACGATGCTGTCGTCCCCGCGGTTGGAGGCATAGACAAAGCTCCCGGACGGATGGACCTCCACTTCCGCGGCGGTATTCTGGCCCTTGAACTCCTTGGGCAAAAGAGGCTGGTCCTCAATTTCGCTCAGTATGCCCTTGCTCTGGTCGTAGGCAAAGACGGTCAAGGTGGAGGCCATTTCATTGATGACATAGGCGTAGCGGCCGTTGGGATGGAACGCCAGGTGGCGGGGGCCGGCGCCGGGCTTCACTGTGGTGAAGGGGGGATCATTGGCCACCAGCGATCCCGTGGACGGGTTGAGTTTAAACGCGAGCACCTTGTCAATACCAAGATCACAGACAAAAGCGAACCGCCCGTCGGGAGCCGTGACAATGCAATGAGCGTGCGGCCCGTCCTGGCGCCGGGGATCAACGCTCGAGCCGTGGTCCTGGACAAAGGCCGACATCGGGCCAAGCGCGCCGTTTTTGTCAAGATGAAATGCAGCAACGCTGCCGCTGCCGTAGTTGGCCGCCAAAACGTTCAGGCCGCCCGGGTCCACCTCGACGTGGCAGGGTCCGTCGCCGCCGGACGGCTGCCGGTTGAGAAACGCCAGTTTCCCGGTCTCAGAGTCAATACTAAAGGCGCTGATAAAACTGTCGTCCTTGCCCCGGCCTTCGCTGACCGCGTAAAGATTCCGCCGGTTGGGAGAGATGGCCAGAAAGGAAGGCGCCTCCACTTGGGCGACCCGGCCGATTGGGCTGAGCGCCCCGGTGGTCAAGTTCAGTCGGAAAGCGGTAATGTTCCTGTGCCCGGAACCGACAAAGACCAATTCCGTTTGATCGGGTTGCGCGAATGAATCGACGGCCGACAGGCCCGTCATAAGGGCAACGACACATGCCGCCAAGCCAAGTCCCATGCAATGATGTGTGATCATTATCGGATATTATCGTTATTTCGCGGTTAGCACGACGTAATTGCGTTTTCCTTTGCGCAGCAGCAAGTGCCTGCCAAAAAGCAGATCGGCCGCAGTCAGATTGCGCTGGGCATTGGCTTCGCGCACGTTGTTGATATAAACGCCGCCGCCCTCGATGTCCTTTCGCGCCTGGCCCTTGGAAGGGCAGAGGCCGGAAAGGACGAGCACCTCGGCCAGCGGCGCGCCTGAGCCTTCAAATTTGTTCCGCTCCAAATCGCGCGTTGGAACTTCTCCCACAATCTCATTGAAGGTGCTCTCGGCAATGCCGTCCAATTTTCCGCCGAAGAGAATTTCGCTGGCGCGGACGGCCTCGGCGGTGGCGCTCGGACCGTGTACCAGGTCAGTCATTGCCCTGGCCAGCGCCTTGTGGGCGGCGCGCGCCCCGGGATTGGCCTGATGCTCCGCGGACAGGGCGGCGATTTCGTCTTTGCTGAGAAAAGTGAAAAGATTCAAGTAGCGCACCACGTCGCGGTCATCGGCGCGGATCCAGAATTGATAGAAGCGATAGACGCTGGTTTTGCGCGGGTCCACCCAGACGGCCCCTGAGGCGGTCTTGCCGAATTTCGTGCCGTCGCTGTTGAGAATGAGCGGCAGGGTGAGGCCGAAGACGTGCGCCCCGAGTTTCTTCCGGGTCAGGTCCATTCCTGCGGTGATGTTGCCCCATTGGTCGGAGCCGCCGATTTGCAATTCGCAGTTGCAGGCCTCACGCAGATGGAAAAAGTCGAAAGCCTGCAAAAGCATGTAGCTAAATTCGGTGTAACTGATGCCCGACTCGCGGTCGTCCATGCGCGCCCGCACGCTTTCCTTGGCCACCATTTGGTTGACGGAAAAATGTTTGCCCGTGTCGCGAAGGAAATCCAGAAAACTGACCGGCGCGATCCAATCCGCGTTGTCCATCAGGCGGGCGGGATTGGTTTTGCTGTCGAAGTCAAGCCAGCGGCGCAATTGCTCCTTAACGGCTTTGATGTTCGAGTCCAGGATTTCGCGGGTCAAAAGCTGGCGTTCGGACGCTTTCCCGCTGGGATCGCCGACCAAACCGGTGGCACCGCCCGCCACCACAATGGGATGATGACCATGCTGCTGGAACCGCCGCAAGGCCAGCAACGGCACCAAATTGCCCACGTGCAGGCTGTCCGAAGTGGGATCAAATCCGGCATAAAGCGTGATAGGCCCCTCCGCCAGCCGTTTAAGCAAAGCCTCTTTGTCCGTGCAATCCGCCACCAAACCGCGCCATTCCAATTCTTCAAAAATGTTCATGTGTGATAGTAATCTCAAACCATTCTGACTTTGCCGGCGCCCCGCGCCACTTCGCCAATGAGCCACGCCGGCTGCTTTTGCGCATGGATAAAGCGGAGCGTCGTGTCCGCCTTGTCGCCTGCGACGATCACGGTCATGCCGATACCCATGTTAAAAACATGGTAAAGCTCGCTTTCCTCCACGCCTCCCCTGCCCTCGATCAATTGAAAGACGGGCGGAACATCCCACGAACCTTTGTGGATGACAACATCGCATTTCTTCGGCAGCACGCGGGGAATGTTGTCCATAAAACCGCCGCCGGTGATATGGGCCAGGCCCTTGACCAGGGAGCCTTTCTGCAAAAGTTTCCGCACCAACGGCCCGTAACTGACGTGGATTTTCAGCAACTCATCCCCGATTGTGCCGCCCAGCTCCGGGACGAAGGTGCGCGGTTTGAGCTTCATTTTCCCGAAAAAGATCTTTCGCGCCAGGGAATATCCGTTGGTATGCAGGCCGCTGGAGGCCAGGCCGATCACGGCGTCGCCGGGCTTGATTCCCCGGCCATCCAGCAGGCGAGATTTCTCCACCACGCCGACAATCGTTCCGCTCAAATCGTATTCGCCAGGGCGGTAAAAGCCCGGCATTTGCGCCGTTTCGCCGCCGATGAGCGCACAATGATTCTCTGCGCAAGCGCGGGCGAAGCCGCTGATCAATTGGCTGAAAACGCGCGGCTGCAACTTTCCCGTGCCGATATAATCCAAAAAGAAAAGCGGCTCCGCCCCGAGCACTGCAATGTCGTTGACGCAATGGTTGACCAGGTCCTGGCCAACCGTGTCATGGCGGTCCATGGCAAAGGCGATCTTGAGCTTGGTCCCCACGCCGTCCGTGCTGGAGACCAGAACCGGCTGCCGGAACTTTTTGGTGTCGAGCGCAAACAACCCGCCGAATCCGCCGACCTTGCCCAGCACTTCACGGCGGTGGGTGGAGGCCAGCAAGCGGGGCAAACCGGCCTTGACCTGGTTTCCGAGGTCAATATCGACACCGGCGGCGGCGTAAGCTTTTTGTTTCATTGCGGCGCGCAAGTTACCTGTCCGACTGAAACGTGACAAGGAACGAGTGGACATCGTTTGACTTGGCTCCGAATGTTCTCTCGTTATTTTTTAACACGATTTAGCACGAATCACCCCGAATCAGCCGGAAGCGGCGTGGAAGCCGTTTCCGATTTAAAACACCGGAAGAATGATTCAGAAAAATCACTGTGAGTCGCTTTGAGTTCGTATTAGCCGCACCAGCCATGTTTGTGTTGTAAGTGATTCATGTAGTAGTATTTGCATACGATTTGGCTGCCAGAGCGCCACTTTGATTGTATTTAACTAGGATAATGGTGATTTGATCCGCCTTCGTCCGGGGGGGCCGCAGCGCGCCCAGCCCACCTTCCACGAAACGCCATAAGCGCTTCGCGACCGAATGCGGGAGTTTATCACTGTGACTCGCTTTGACTTGCTGTGACCAGGTATGATTTTGCCGGTTGAATAACCCCGCCGGTGGTCTTCCGGCTTCCTTGAGGCGGGTGAGCCGATCGGGCGGTTGGGAGCCTGGCGCGACGCGTTTCCGTGAAGGAATCGTTGGCATCCGGCGGGGCGTGAACGTTGTTCATAATTGGGCCTTCCACTTTCGACATGGCCTTGATTGGCATTTCATTAAATAAACACTACAGTTTTAATATCGTTTAGTCAATAGATTTTGCAATAATTCTTCAAAAAATCACGTGATTTTCTAAAGATGTCTTTAAGGGCTTGGGCGGCAAAGATTTAAGGGATGCGGATTGTTGATCGGGGCTGCGGTGTTGATCTGTTTCGGTTCATGAGTTCATAAATTCGCGCAGAGGCGCAGAGTTCGCAGAGGCAGATGACTGAATCGGCTCCTGCACACTACCGGGCATGGATCTTTATCCGGTTCTGTTGTTTTACTTTGCTGCTGGCAGCTTATGAAAAACGCTCGATTTTCGCCACGCGTTGTCCATACTAGCCGCATGGACAACTCGCGATCTTCACTATGACCCCGCGCGCTCTTAAATTACTTTCCGCAAGTTCCTGGAGTGTTCTTTCTCTTTGCGGGGTGGTATTTTTGTATCTCGCCATCTCCATTCCCAATGTGGTTTCTGAGAGCATCATCAACGATCAAGACAAGAATGTGCAGGAGATTCGATCCTCAACCGACTTGCATTGGGTTCAGCAAATCGCGACATGGCGGACACAAGAGGAGGCATATATCAGTGATGGCGCAAGGATGTTGCTGATTATCGCGCTCATCACAGTTTTGCTGTGCATCCTATGCTCTTGCGTCAGCTTGTTCCAAATACGACGACTGAAGAGACAGTTGAGCCAGCAGAAATGAATTAGCCCCTGCTTGCGACGAGGAACCTCATATAAATCAAGTGTCTCAGAGTGGCTGGTTTGAATCGAATCCGACTGGGTGGTTATGGAGTGACAGGTGACAGGCGCGAGCATTTGTGACGAGTCATAGTAGTTTTACGCCGGACTTTTTGGCGGCGGCTTTCAATGGTTCATCGCGGGAAGCCAATGGAATGAATTTGCGGCGGGCCAGTTCGAGATAGGCGGCATCGTAGGCCGACAAGGAGTGCTTCAGGGCTAAATCAGAAATCGTGGAAAACGCCACAGTGCTGGTTTCGTGATCAACGACGACCTTGAGCTGGCCGAGCAGCGCCAAACCCGCTTGTCGGTGAGATTCAGCCATTAGCTTCCGTCGAACCGCAGCCAAGAGGGCGTTGGCAATTTCCGAGTGCCAACTGGACGGGACATGCACCGTCGCCCCGGCTTTGGCATCCTCCAATAATCGCCGGGTCAAGTCCGTGGCCTGGCCTGGGTGAACCCAGCCAATCCCAATCGAACAATCTGCCACAAATGGGCCGCTCATCGGCGGCCCTCTTCAACGAAAGTCTTGAACTCCTTCCAGGATATCGCAGGCTTGCCAGCGCAGAAGGCGGCTATTTCCTGCTGCAAGGATTCCAAACCTTCCGCGGCCCGGCGGACTTCCTCCAGGCTGTGTCCGCCTTCGGGAATAAGCCGGGCGACGGGTTTCTCATGCCGGGTGATGATGATTTCCTCACCGCCAACCACCCGGTCGAGCAGTTCACCAAACCTGGTCTTTGCTTCGAATGCTGGAATGGTCGCCATATAAAATCCTTAAATCAATCGGTTAACGACTAGTCTAATATGCCAGACAGTATTTGGCAA
Organism: Verrucomicrobiota bacterium; assembly: GCA_050014435.1. Taxonomy (GTDB): domain Bacteria; phylum Verrucomicrobiota; class Verrucomicrobiia; order Limisphaerales; family Palsa-1400; genus DASRLE01. The sequence continues at coordinate 40,757 of JBEKDI010000032.1, forward strand.
GCAGGATTGCTGTTAGTTCGCGAATCCGGGTTTTCCACACCAAAACGAAGTGAACGAAGAATCGTCCGGGAATTGCGGGCGCGCCAAGGAGGGGGATGAGACAAATGGGAGGAATGGGGTGGAATGGGACCGATGGATGGACTTCATGGACAGGGTGGACAGCGGGTCCTGGCGGCGCATCGACGCTGTTGCCAGGCAAAGCGGCATTGACGGGTTTTTGGGGATGTGTGATTGTGTGCGGTGAAACAACGAAAGGTCAGGCGTGGAAATAAAAAAAGCCATCATCACCGCGGCGGGCAAGAGCCAGCGGACTTTGCCGCTGCAAACATTGGTGGACCGGGACGGTTCGCAAAAGACGGCGCTGGCGATCATTGTGGAGGAAATACTCAAGACCGGGATCGAGGAGATTTGCATCGTGGTCTGCCCGGGGGACCAGGCGGCCTACCGCACCGCGGCCGGGGCGCACGCCGGCCGCATCCGTTTTGTAGAGCAGGCCGCCGCGCTGGGTTACGGCCACGCCGTGCAATGCGCCCGCGAGTTCACGGGCGAGGCCCCGTTTCTGCTGCTGGTTGGCGACCATCTTTATGTGAGCCGGGCGGCGAAGAATTGCGCGCAACAATTGGTGGAAGCGGCCCGGGTGGAATCGTGCGCGGTTTCCGCGGTGCAGGCCACGCATGAGAGCAAGCTGCCTTTTTACGGCGCGGTGGGCGGACGTCTCGTGCCGGGACGACAGCGGCTCTATCAAATCGAGAGTGTGCTGGAGAAGCCCACCCCGACGGAGGCGGAGCAGAGGCTGATTGTGCCGGGATTGAGGGCGGGGCGTTATCTGTGTTTTTTCGGAATGCATGTATTGACGCCCGCCGTCATGCACCGCCTGAGCGAGATGACGTCAAGCGCGCGCAACGGGGTGGCTCTGACAGCGGCGCTGAATGATTTGGCAGGCAAGGAGCGTTATCTGGCCCTGGAACTGCAAGGCCGCCGCTATGACATCGGGCTCAAGTATGGTTTATTGACAGCGCAACTGGCCCTGGCCTTCGATGGCGCTGACCGCGATGAGGTGATGTCGAACCTAGTAGAGATGCTGGCCATACAGGGGAATGACTAATGCGAACAATGCCATGACGCCCCGCCTCACGCAAATCATCACCTCGCAGGACCCTGCCGTGGCCAACAAGTCACTGGATGGTTTCTGCCAGAACGCTTCGCTGGAGCAGTTGCTGACGGAAGCCGGGGAGTTGGAAGCGTTCCGGCGGCGGAGTGAGAATCTTTACGAACGGGTGCGGGCGCTCTTTTTTCTTTATGCGATCCACCGCTTTCATGTGCCCTTGAAGTCCGGGGTCAATCTGCGGGGGTTCATTCCTTTCCAAGGCCATGCCCATTTGTTGCAACGCCGCTTCGAGGAGGCGATCAAGGTGTTTTTGAGCTGCCAGGAAAAGGACGGGCCGAGCGATGCGATTTCCAGCGCGCTGGCGGCGGCGTATCACCGGCTCGGCATTCAAACGCTGGCGGACCAGGTGCGGCGCAGCGTGCGTTCGGTGCGGGGCAATCAATGGATGTTCCGCATGGGACATCCCGCCGATCAGCCTTTGCGGATTCGCAAGGAATTGCTGCAACGGGGAGCGGACGGAACCTACCCGGTGTTGCGCGAGCGAACGCCGGTGCGCATGGATCTGACGCACAGCGCCTGGAGCGATATTTTTTTCCTGGGCATGGATTATCCCGAGGGAGCCAAGGTGCTGAACGTGTCCATTGACCTCGGAGTGCGGGGGCGCGATGCCGCGCCGCAGCCGCCGATCGAAGTCTATTTGCGGGTGATTGACGAGCCGGTCTTGCGCCTGACCAGCGTTGATTTGGGCGCGGCCGCCGATATCACGAATCTGGCAGAGGTTTTTGATTTTGCCAGGGACTACCTAGGATTGCTGAAAGCGGCAATCATCGCGGCGGGCATCGTTCCGCCGGGCATTGAAGGATCAGGCCAGAGCCTGGCGGATTTGCTGGCGCACCTGGCCGGCCCCGGGCGCGGTTTGGAGATTGTCAGCAACGTTCATAACATCCCCAAAGGCTCGCGCTTGGCGGTCTCGACCAATTTGCTGGCGGCGCTGATTTCCATTTGCATGCGGGCGACGGGGCAGGCGCAATTGTTGAGCGGCGGATTGCGGGAAGAAGAACGCCGGCTGGTCCTGGCCCGCGCCATTTTGGGGGAATGGCTGGGCGGTTCCGGCGGAGGATGGCAGGACTCGGGCGGCGTCTGGCCGGGCATGAAATTGATCCAGGGCGCGCGGGCGCAGGAAGGCGATCCAGAATTTGGCCTGAGCCGCGGGCGATTGATGCCGGTGCATCATGTGTTCGATGAGCGGGACGCGCCGGCGGCAGTGCGCCGGAAGTTGCAGGAAAGCCTGGTGCTGGTGCACGGCGGCATGGCGCAGAACGTCGGGCCGATCCTCGAGATGGTTACTGAAAAGTATCTGCTGAGGAGCGCGGCGGAGTGGAAGGCGCGGCAGGAGGCGCTGGGAATTTTGGACGAAATCCTGACGGCGCTGCGCGAGCAGGACGTGCAAAAGATCGGCGCGGCGACTTCGCGGAATTTTCACGGGCCGATCCAAACCATCATTCCGTGGGCGGACACTTTTTATACGGACACGCTGATTGACCGGGTGCGGTCGGATTTCGGCGCGGATTTTTGGGGTTTTTGGATGCTGGGCGGAATGTCGGGCGGCGGGATGGGATTTATTTTTGCGCCAGGGCGCCGGACGGAGGCACAGGAACGTTTGCAAAGCATCATGGGGCGAACGAAGGTGGAGTTGGAGAGCGCCCTGCCCTTTGCTATGGAACCGGTGGTCTATGATTTTGCCATCAACGAAAAAGGGACCTGGGCCGATTTGCTCACCGGAGACGATTCGCTATTGCCGCCGCACTATTATGCGCTGGTGGTGCCGCAATTGCTTAAGTTCGATTTGCAAACTCTCCCGGCGTTGCGCCGCGCGGAACTGGATAAATTTGCCGTAGCCAGCCGCAACAAACCGGAGCTGGGCGGCGTGGTGCAGGATGTGTTCGACCGCCTGCTGCCGCAGTTGAAACAGGACGCGTCTGGCGGAGGGAGCCTGACAGCGTTGCTGGAGGAGAATGGTTTTGACCACGCCGAGCACGAGCAAATCCGGGCCGATATGAAGGACGGAAGAATCGGACTGGCGCAAAACCGCCTGCCGGCCAGCGCCACCATCGAGGACGTTCAAGCGGAGGACGTCGTCGATGCCACCGGCACTCTGCCTAAAGAATGTTTGACACTTGGACGCCAGGCGCTGGCGGACGGGGAAGCGGCCGTGGTGACGCTGGCGGCGGGCGTCGGCAGCCGCTGGACCCAAGGGGCTGGCGTGGTAAAGGCGCTCCATCCCTTTTGCAAATTGGCGGGAAAACACCGCACCTTCCTGGAAGTCCATCTGGCCAAAAGCCGTCGCATCAGCTCGCAATTTAGCGTGGCGCTGCCTCATGTCATCACGACCAGCTACCTGACTCATAAGCCCATTGAAACTTGGCTGGCCCGGCAAAAAAATTACGGGTATGCCGGCCCAGTGCTGCTCTCACCGGGGCGGGCCATCGGGTTGCGGCTGGTTCCAACGGAGCGCGATTTGCGGTTTTTGTGGGAGGAAATGCCGCAGCAAATTCTCGATGAGCAGGCGCAAAAAGTGCGCGACAGCTTGCGGGCCGCGCTGATCGGCTGGGCCAAGCACGCAGGGGAAGCGAGCGATTACACCGATAATGTGCCCACGCAATGCCTGCATCCGGTGGGCCATTGGTACGAGATTTCCAACCTGCTGCGCAACGGCGTGCTGGCCAGATTGCTGCAGGAGCGTCCCCGTTTGAAATATCTGCTGGCACACAATATTGATTCGCTGGGGGCTGATTTGGACCCGGCGCTGCTCGGGCTGCACATTCGCCAGGGAGCGGCGCTGTCGTTCGAAGTGATTACGCGGCGGCTGGAAGACCGCGGAGGAGGGCTGGCGCGCGTCAACGGCCGCGCGCGCATCGTGGAGGGCCTGGCCATGCCGCGCGAGGAGGACGAGTTTGGGCTGTCCTATTATAACTCGCTCAGCACCTGGATTGATGTGCGCAAGCTGCTTGCTGTTTTCGGATTGATAGCGGCCGATCTGGCCGATGCCGGCAAGGTCGCGGCGGCCATCTGCGGACTGGCCGCGCGCATGCCGACTTACATTACGCTCAAGGATGTCAAGAAGCGGTGGGGCCACGGGCAGGAGGACGTTTTTCCTGTGGCGCAATTTGAAAAACTATGGGGCGATATGAGCGCCCTGCCGGAAGTGGATTGCCGCTACTTTGTCGTGCCGCGCGCGCGCGGCCAGCAGCTCAAGGACCAGGCGCAACTGGACGGCTGGCTGCGCGACGGTTCCGCCGCCGGCGTTGAGGCGCTGTGTGAGTTTGGGCCCGCGGCATAAGCCGCCAATTCTCATACTTGACGGAGCTTCTCTTCGCTTTTCAAGGCGTGTAATAATTGCCGCACGGTTTTCGTTTGCCGAGGCAAAACAAAATCTGGCGCGATCTCGCTCAGCGGCTGCAAAACAAAGCGCCGCAAATGGGCGCGAGGATGCGGTAGTATGAGGTCTGTCGAATTCATCATGCGCGAGCCGAATGAGATTAAATCCAGGTCAAGCAGCCGTGGCTCGTTAACGATTTTCTTCGGCTGCCGGCCAAATTGCCTCTCCAGCGCGCGCAATTTCCGCAGCAATGCCACGGGGGTTTCTCCGGGGCGCGGCTCGAGCGCGGCCACCGCATTGATGAAAGGCAGCGAGCCGGGGGGGCAATCCACCGGGGTGCTTTGCCATAGGGACGATTTGAGCAGGGGTTTGCCGGACAACGATTGCAATTCCGCCATTGCTTTGGAAACGATGTCAATTGAGTTACCCAGGTTCGAGCCGAGCGCGACAAACGCGATTTCCGGTGTTCTCACTTGAGGCCAAGAACATCCTGCATGTCATACAAACCTGGCGGTTTGCCAACAACCCATTGCGCGGCCCGCAACGCGCCGCTGGCAAAGGTGTCGCGGCTGGACGCCTTGTGGGTCAATTCCAGTCGTTCACCGGTTGTGGCAAAAATGACGGTGTGATCGCCCACCACATCGCCCCCGCGCATGGAATGGATGCCGATTTCCGACGCTGTGCGTTCGCCGACCATGCCTTCGCGGCCATGGCGCGCCACCTTCTCCAACGACTGTTGCCGCGCTTGGGCCATGATTTGCGCCAGGGTGCGGGCCGTGCCGCTGGGCGCGTCCTTTTTCTGGCGATGATGCATTTCGACAATTTCCAAGTCGTAATCCGGCCCGAGGATTTCGGCGGCTTTGCCGGTCAACCAAAACAAGGCATTGACGCCGGTCGAGAAATTCGCGCTCCAAACCATCGGAATCTGCCCGGAAATACTCTGCAACTCCGTTCGCTCCTCCGCGCTGTGACCGGTGGTGCCGATGACCATGGCCTTTTTGTGTTTGGCGCAAAGACGGGCGAATCGGACAGTTGCTTCATGCACCGAAAAATCAACGAGCACATCGGTGTTCAGGAGGAACCGGATGAAATCCTCCACGTCGTGACCAACATCAAACCGGGCGGTGATGCCCAGTCCAGGTATTGTCTCCGCAGCCCGCGAGAGGGCCTGCCCCATTCTGCCCTTTGCGCCTGCGATGATGATCCTGGTCATGATTTGAGAATGCCGCATTGCACGAGGGTCGCTTTCAGGGCGGCGCGGTTTTTCGCGCTCAACGGCGCCAGCGGCAGGCGGTATTCCTCCTGGATTTGGCCGAGCATGGCGGCGGCGGCCTTGACCGGAACGGGGTTCGGTTCGATGAACAAGTCCTTAAAGACGGGATAATAGCGGTCATACAGCTTGAGCGCCGTGGAGAAATCCCCGCGCGCGCAAGCTTTCACCATTTGCGCCACTTGCCGTGGAATAATGTTTGACGCTACGCTGATCACGCCATGCGCGCCCAAGGCCATGAAAGGCACGGTCAGGGAATCGTCCCCGGAAAAAATGGAGAACCGGCCGCCGAGGGCCGCGCGCAATTGGCTCACGCGATCCGCGTTGCCGCCCGCCTCCTTGATGCCCGTGACGCGGGGTGTGACCGAGGCCAGCCGGCGCACGGTCTCGACCGCGATCTCGACCCCGCAACGCGCAGGCACATTGTAAAGAATCACCGGCAAATCTGTGGCCCGGCTGATTTCGAGGAAGTGCTGGAAAAGCCCCTCCTGCGTTGGCCGGTTGTAATACGGGGCCACTTGCAGGGTCGAATCCGCACCCGCTTTGCCGGCTTGTTCTGTCAAATAAATCGCTTCCCGGGTCGAATTGGCGCCGCTGCCGGCCATGACCTTGATTTTGCCGGCGGCAAATTCCACCGACCGCGCAATGACCTCGATGTGTTCCTCATAATCGAGCGTGGGCGACTCGCCCGTGGTCCCCACCGGCACGATGCCATCAACCCCCGCCTGGATCTGCCGCTCGATCAGGCGGCGCAAGGCGGTGAAATCTACCTTTCCGTTGCGGAATGGGGTCACAAGGGCGGTGTAGGTTCCAGTCAACATGAGACTATGAAATCCGCACCCGGGCGCGATATCAAGGATGTTTTCAGCCATTTGCCAAGAGGCTTGACTCTCGGGCGGAACCGCCGGATACTGGAGATGTCGATGAGGGGGGCGTACTGGTTTCGACCTGCGAGATGCGCCAGAGGCGGCATGCCGAGGATGGTTCGTTGGCCTCGTAAAAAATCGAACCAAAAATAAGTGCTAACGAAGAATTAGCTCTCGCGGCCTAAAGTGCCGCGACGTTCGCCCCCGGACACCTGCTACGGGGGATGAACGCCACAGCAGGTTAGGCGAAGGCCGGAGTCCGCGCAGTTTTCGCCGAAAATATTTCATGCGGGCTGGGCCGGTAAATTCGCGTCAGAACGTTATTTACCGGCTGACACTCTCTTCTGACTAAGCATGTAGTCGCGGCTGGTTTGTTTGGCAGGGACGCGGGTTCAACTCCCGCCGCCTCCACCAATAGAAACTTGGAAATAGTTCTTGATTCTACACAGTTTCAACACTAGACTGTGTGGAATGAAGACACTAACGAGTTTTCCAAAAGAAACGCCGGTTTCCTTCCCCGTGAAGGCCACCCGTGGCGGTGGTTCTGTCACGATCTATCACAAGAGCATCCTCAAAGGGGAAGTCGCCTATGACCAGTTCTTAATACCCTTCAAAGGGGATAATGGGGAACGCCGCTTCCACCATTTCCCGGCTTACGAGCGGGCACGAGCCAAAGGCAACGAGATGCTTGATCTGCGCGAGTCCGGCCAGGCCAACGCCGTGACGCTTACTGAAACCGACAAGGTGATCTATAACCGTGCCCAGGCCGCGGTGCGGCCAATCGGTGTGGCTCTCGACCAAGCGGCCATTGCCTACGCGCACTACTGGCAGCGCATGGGTGGGGATTACTACAACGAAGCCGTTGAGCAGTTCATCGCCCGGCGCGACACGTTGAAGCCGATCACGGTGCCAGACCTTGTGAAAGAGTTCATCGCCCAGAAGACGGTGAGCACCAAACGCGGCAGGGGGGCCAGTCCCGATTATGTGAAAGACCTTCAAGCCCGGCTCGGTAGGTTCGCTGAAACGTTCCCCGGCCCTATTGGGAGCATTGCGCCGGACAATGTGCTCACGTTCCTGGACGGACTCAAAATGAGCGCACGGACTCGATTCAATTATGCCCGGCTGCTTCGGTCGTTGTTCCGGTTCGGCCAGAGCCGCCGCTTTCTGGCCAGGGATGTTGACCCGATGGAGGGCATTGACATCAACTTTGACGATGACGGCGAGGTTGAAATCTTCACCGTGCCTGAGTTGACCCGCTTGCTTTCCAGCGCCCGGCCTGAATTGGTTCCGTTCCTGGCCATTGGTGCGTTTGCTGGACTTAGACACGCCGAAATTAAGCGCCTGGACTGGTCAGAGGTTCATCTTGACGGCGCGGAGCCATTCATCGAAATCAAGGCAGCAAAAGCCAAAACGCAGCAACGCCGGAGGGTGCCGGTCTTGGACAACCTGAAAGCCTGGCTGGTGCCACACGCACGCCAAAGCGGCCCGGTTGCCCAGTTCCAAAACTGCTCCAAGCAACTGGGCTGGCTCGTCGAAAACATCAACAAAGCCAGCGCGGATACCGACATTCCGAAACTGGTCTGGAAACGCAACGGGCTGCGCCATTCGTTTATCAGCTACCGCGTCGAAGACATTCAGGATGTCGCCCAAGTGGCCTTGGAAGCGGGCAACTCGCCACAGATGATCTTCTCCAACTACCGGCAGCTTGTCCGGCCCGCCGACGCCAAAGAGTGGTTTTCCATTATGCCAACAAAACAACCCCATGAGTGATGAAAAGCACATAACGGTGAAGACGCTCTCGGTGAGACAACCGTGGGCACACCTGCTGGTTCATGGCCCCAAAGACGGGGAGTGCAGAAGCTGGCCTACCGCAGTCCGTGGCTTGGTGGCCATACACGCGGCCAAGACCATTGACCGCGTGGCGATTGACTACCTGAGAATCCATGCCCCGGAGATCAAACTGCCGCAGCATTTCGAGACAGGCAAGATCGTCGGTTTTGTCAACATTGTGGATTGTGTCCGGCAGCACCCGTCAGAATGGTTTTCCGACGATGGCGGATATTTCTTTGTCACTGATGCCCGCACCCCCTGGGATGGCCCGGCCATGAACGGGCGTTTAGGTTTTTTCCAGACAGAACTGCCGCAGGATTCCCAATTCAGTCCCGCCGTTCAGGAATTTGTCACCCGGTATTCCAAGTAGCCTTCCTATTCTGGCTTCTGACAAATTACCGACTTTTTGACCGAGATGCGAAACCGGGCATCCATAGCCGCGTCCAGGTCTGAGCGCCTGAACCGCACACACCGGCCAATCCTGAAAAACGGGAGCATCCGCCGCTCCATCCATTTCCGCAGCCCGCCCTTGGACATTTTGAGATAAGCCGCCGCCTCATCAATGGTGAGGTATGGCTCAGGTTGGGTTGTCTCGCTCATTTGAAGTCCACCATTTGAAGACCGCGTGGACTGCGGCAGGGGATTATGGCCTCGCTGCCACACACGCGACAGACTTTGGCCCGGCTGGTTAATCGCCAAATGCTGTAGATGATGCCGGGCACGACGAGCATACACCAAAGAAACAGTTCCAGGATGATGCTGCCTTTGGTGTAAGTTTTGGGACGGCCTATCCAAAGGCATTGCTGGCATATCCAGTCGCGGGGGTTGGCAAGGGGTTTCGTCCTGGCGGGGGCAATGACGGGCGGGCCTTCGATGATCGGGGGACGGGGTGTTGTCATATTCTTGTTGAAACGCATTAAGTTTTTACATCCGGCGACGGAGCCTTGCAAGCATTATGTGCAGTAAAGCGCACATAGATTGCGCCGGGAGCCTGCTACGGTGCTCACATCAAAGACGCTGCCGAACAGTTGAATGTGATTGGGCCACGAGTGCGCAAGCTCCGCGCCGCAAAGGGATGGACTCAAGAGCAATTCGCCGTCAAGTTGCAGTTGTTTGGTTGGGACACCAGCCGGGATTCAATCACGAGGCTGGAAAACCAAGATCGTCGCGTCCCCGATCTTGAGCTTTTTGTGCTGGCTAAAGTTTTGGGCGTCAAAACTGATGAATTGTTTCCCCCGGTTCTGCGGGGAAAAATCAAGGAACTTGGCCCTCGTTACCGGGTGAAACTCTCCCGTGGACAGGTTCCACCTGGGCCATAGCCTTGCACTGTCGGATTTCAGGCCAGTTTCCTGGCAATCGTTTCGTCCAAAATCTCGCCGACGGTGAGCGGGATAATGATCTTGCCGCTACGTTTGAAAAATTGGCTGATTTCAGTCAGGGAGTCGGTGGAATAATCAAAGCTCACGAAGAAGCCTTTGTCGCATTCCTCACGCATCATCATGGCTTCAAAGGAGTCAATATCCGGGCGACCAACCTTGTCCTTTTGCTTTACCTGAATCGGATACCAGTGTTCTTTCAGCCCCAGTTCTCCCTCCTGCGTTCTGCGCGGGGCAACGCTGGATGATACAGGATATAGCTTCTGAGCCGGTGATGGCGCAACGCAGCGACAACTTGCCGGCGGCCTGAATGGCGGAGAGCATCAGCTCAACAACGGGCAAACTGACGGTTTCCACCGGGGTAAGATCAATGATGAG
>JBEKDI010000033.1:0-53981 GCA_050014435.1 Verrucomicrobiota bacterium
ACATCTCCCTCGCCAATGCGGTGGCTTCGACGAATCACTTGGACCTGTCGTCGATAAAGCGGGTGATGTCGGTAGTGAATTTGTTTTTTGGAAATGTGTGTAGTGTGTGACTGACTTACCGGACGGAAAAATGCCGGACGTCCTCATGCTTCCTGTAAAGTCCGAAAACCAGTCTTTCGGACCTTGAATATCCCCAAACCGTGAGGAGCAGTCCTATCAATCCCACGAGATAAACAACCGGGCTTTTCGGTGTCACATTGAGAACTCTTTGATTGCAGAGGCCGTACATAATGGACAAAAACCACAGCGTGCCCAAACAAAAAACCAGAAAGTTGCCTGGATTGCCCTCTCCATCATCCTGTGAGCTAAAAGTAATAAGACAAAAACCTGATCCGGCAAAAGCCAGTGCGCCAAACAGAGTCATGGCGGCGCTTTCCCATGACACTGCTAATGAACGAAAGAGCAAGGCATCGAGCGCAATGATTCCTGCCATCAATAGCACCGGCAAGAGGACAGCAACGCACCAGAAACTCAAAGCAATTATTTTACGGGAGACGGGTAATGCCACCAGGACGCCCACCGGCCTGCGCCCCAGTTCAAACGCGAATGGCAGCATGAGAATACCGACGAATGTGAATCCTGCTTCCAAATCCAATGCTGCGAGCATTGCGCCTACGAAAAGCACAGCAAGCAGATAACCTCCCCACCAACGCCGCAAGAAATCAAAGATGATCAGTTTCATACATTTGACTCCCCGGCCAATGCCACAAATACGTCTTCCAGCGTCACGCGAGTGGTCGCGATTTGCCGGGCACCGCTTTCCGCAAGGGTTTCCAGGCTGCTTTTTCGCATGTCCAGCAACGCCTGCCAGCGGTCACTTTCATGTTGTTATGTTAAACTTCACATAACATCATTAATGTTGAGCGATTAGTAATGTTGCGTGAGGACTGAAAAAGCCAGTTTCAATGACGGCAAGCTCCCAATTTCACTTCACATTACTGACACGGGCACCGGGCCGGTTACAGGTTTTCCAGCCACGCGATCAGGTCTGTGTCCCGACGCCAAGCCCCGGCTTTGCTACCGCTCTTCATCAGCGGCTTTGCTTTGGCCAGTGCTTCGCGTTTGGCCTCAAGGTCCAACGACAGATATTTATTGGTCGTGTTGAGACTGGCGTGTCCCATCCAGTGAGCAATGGTGCTCAAGTCCACGCCGGAGCGCAGCAGATGGACGGCTGTGCTGTGGCGAATGCTGTGTGGGTGCAACCGTTTGGTTTTCAGGCTTGGAACACGCCGAGCAGCATTCTCAACATGCTTGCGAAGGATGGTGCGCACGCCAAAGCGGGTGAGTCTTGCCCCGCACCGATTGCGAAAGACGGCCTCGGGTCGGTCGAGGGGCACGCCCTGTTCTTCGAGCAATTTCAAAACCAACCGGGCGGTTTCGGGCCAAAGCGGACAGATGCGTTCCTTCCGACCTTTCCCGTGAAGACGGACGCTGGGTGGCTCAGTCAACTGTATGTCCGTCGCCTGCAATCCAACAATCTCGCTGACGCGGGCTCCGGTGTTAAACAGAAGGCTCAACAGGGTGAAATCCCGCTGGCCTTGACGAGCAGAACGGTTTATTCCGCCCAACACCGCTTGAAGCTCAGCGAAATTCAAATGCTGAATCTCTCGCGTCTCAATCCGTTTGAAAGGAATGCCGAGCAAGTGCTGGGTTTGCTCCAGATGTTCAGGATGCTGGGTGCCGACATAACGAAAGAAGCTGTGAATGGCGCTCAAGCGCACATTCCGGGTGCTGGCGCGATTCTTGCGGTCGTTTTCCAAGTAGCGAAGAAAGGCCGTGACCCGCTCCACCGTAAGCTGTTCTACTGTGAGGGTGCTGGGATCACCCCTTTTTCCAGCCACGAATTTTAACAGGAGTTTTAGGCTGTCGCGATAGCTGTGCAAGGAGTGCAAACTCATGTTGCGCTGGCACGGCAGGAAGTCGGTCAAGAACCCATGTAACGCCTGAGCCAGGGTGGAAGTGAAAAAGCGGCTCATAATGTTCCTCCTGTCGTTGTGAAGCCCCCAAAGGCGCGATAAAAGCGTTGGCTGGCAACGGAACGCAGTGTGGGCGTCAGGTGCAAATAGTAGTGCGATGACGAGGGGCCGGTGTGGCCGAGGTAAGCGGCCAGATGCGGCAGCCGTGATTGGACATTCACCCCCTGCTCATACCAGCGATGCAACGCCTCGACAGCGAAGCTGTGGCGCAGGTCATGCACTCGTGGTGGACGACCTCGTTCATCGACTACGCCCGCACTAACACAGAGGCGTTTCCAAATGTCGGTGAAACTCGGCAAGGCATAAGCGGCCTTGGGTTCTGGGAGCCTGCCGCACCACATTAACACGCTTTCCGGTTTGGTCGGGATGCCGCAGTGACGCCGTTGTTCCAGGTATCTTTCGAGTGCCAATGCCACTGAGGGTGCGAGCGGGACCAAACGGGATTTATTGAACTTGGTCTCCTCGATGCGCAAGAGTTGATCCGCCACTTCGTAATGGCGCAATTGCAATCGAAGCAGTTCCCCGGCACGCAGGCCGCAACAAAACAAGAGCGTCAAACCGATCTGAACAGTGTGAGAGCGCAATGGAGTGGACCTCCTGTTTTCCAGTTGCGCCGCAGTCGCCAGCAAGCGTGCCATCTCCTCTGTAGACACCAGACGCGGCAGTCGTGCAGGTGATAGTCTTCGGAAAGGGGTCTGGTCGGGCACAAAGCAGTGCGGATGTTGGCGGGCGTAATGCGCGAGAAAACCTCGAACGCAATACCAATAATTGCTTTGCGTCTTGGCAGTCAGATGGGAATTGGTCTTGGTCCAAAGGCAGAAGCACTCGCGGTTTAGGGTCTTCACCTTTTGCTGATAAAGAAAAGTATCCCAGCCTCGTAGAGCAGACACCTCCTTGGCGTACTTGCAGCCCAGCGTTCGCCGGGTGCCGATGTATTGCTCAATGGCCTTGCCAAACGCGCTGCGAAAACCCGGCCGCGAACGAGGCTGCGGCCCCGCTTGCGCACGAACTTTCGGAAAACGTGTGTGCCAGTCTCCTGTCAACAAAGGCACCGCTGAGGCTGGTTTGGGAACTGGTAATCCCGCCTTGCGCAAATCATCGACGTTCAGCCGCAGATATTGGGCCGTGCTCGTCAAGTTGCGGTGTCCTAACGTGTCTCCGATACACTTCATGGACACCCCGCGCCGGAGAAAATGGACGGCCAGTGAATGACGCAAGGTGTGTGGGCTAACGTGACCGAGTTCCAACCCACTACGCTTGAGCCAACTTTGGAGGATGACATTTACTGCCCAGGGGGTCGGCGACCTCTCCGGGGCCTGCGAGCGCAAAAACAACTCGCGTCGATTGCTGTGAGGTCTGGCTTTGCGCAGATAACGCGCCAGCACATCGCCAGCCTCGTCGGTCAAAGGAAGCGAAAGCGCCTGCCGTGTTTTGGCCTGTTTTACATGCAGAACGCCGTTGCGCCAGTCGATGCTGTCCAATCGCAATGCAACCAAATCACTGCGGCGCAATCCATAAAGCGCGACAAGATAAAGCATCGTAAAATCACGCAACCCTGTGGGACTCCTTTTGTCAATCGAGCGTAGCAATGCTCTCACCTGTTCCCTTGTCAGCGCACACGGCAACCGTTCCCCGGCATATACCCGTGGCGTGTCGATCTGCTCATGCAGCGGATGGGGCAGTGTTCCTTGAGAGAACTCAAACCGTAGAAATGCCCGTACCGTAAGTGTGACGTGGAGTAAACTGTGGCGGTCGTGTGTCCGGGCCATCTGCTGCACAAAGCGTTCGATCTGGCAATGTTTAAGCTGAGTCAATGCCGACTGTTTGCGGTTGAAATCGATGGACTCCAAGAACCGAACCACGCACCGGCTGTGATCCACAATGGTGCTTTCTGCCAATCCGCGCACTTCCCGCAGATGCGCCGCGTAACGCCAAGCCTCCTTTTGCGACGGCGACAGCACGGCTGGTTTGGAGGCTGGCAGCGCGTGCCGCTCACAGAGAAAGCGGTGTAACGCCTGGTTGGCCCACCGGGTGTTGTCATCGCGAGGACGGAAATACGCATCCACCGCAGTCAGCACTTCCGGGGTTATCTGGGCCGTGGAGGCAATCCGCCGCCGCCGCAGCCAGTGGTCAATTACATACGCGCCTTGTGACATTCCTCGAATGGTGCGTCGGGTGTAGCCCTGTGACTGGAGCCACTCGACGAAGCCCTCCATCACGGGGCCAAAGACGGGCAGGCTAGAATACCTGGCGTGGTTAAGAGGAAAGACATGTTTTAAGAGAGAAGTGATTTTCATCCCCACATCCCAAACACCGCGCCGCCCAAGCGTCAATAATGTTGCATTGGACACCCCGCGTATCGCCTCTGATTACCGAAGTCAACAAATGGCTGGGCAACATTACTGATCGCTTAACATTAGTGTTTTTGGACGAAGAAACCTTCGGAAGGGATGAAAGACGCGCCGTTGTCGGCGACGAAATCTACGAGTTTGAATCGTTCCATGAGATCGGTTATTGGGCCTTCCACGAGCAGCTTTCCATTTTTGATCATTCCGATGTTGTCCGCAAAGCGTTCAAGATCGCTCAAGCCGTGCGAGGAAATGATAACGGTGTGCTCTTCGTTTCGCATGGCGTCGAGCAGTTCGGAGAAGATTTGTCTTTTTGACACGGCATCGAGTCCCGCCGTCGGTTCATCAAGAATTATCATTTTGGGATGCCAGGAAAGGGCGAGAATCAAACCGAGCTTGACACGGGTGCCGAAGGAGAGCGTGGCAATCTTATCGTCAGTGTTGACTTGAAAGCTTTTGAGAAGTTGCTCGCAGTAGGAATCATCCCAAGACGGATAAAATCCGCGCACGAAGCGGATCAGTTTCCAGACCTTGCCCCACGCCTGGTAATTGACGTCCGGACTGGCGTAGGCGACCTGGCGTTTCATGGCCACTTCGTCGCGGCGATGGTCCAGACCGAGGACGGTGATGGAGCCGGCGTCGGCGTCGCCCATGCCCATGATGAGATCCAGGGTGGTGGTTTTGCCGGCGGCGTTGGGGCCGATCAAACCGTAAATGGCGCCTTGCGGCACGGTCAAATCGAGCGGGCCGAGTTGGAAATGGCCGAAAGATTTTTTCAGGCCGCGAATTTCAATGGCGTTTGCGTTCATGATTTTTCCTTGGTGTTGATGCGGCGGAACAGGTCGGCGATTTCTTTTTCGGCCAAACCGGCTTCGCGGGCTTCGCGGATGGCGGTGCGAAGCAACTCGCCGGCGCGTTCGGTTTTCAACTGGCGGCTGCGGTCGTCGCCATTGCGGGCGACAAAAGTGCCCAAGCCCTGGCGGCTCAGGATGATGCCGTCCCGCTCCAGTTCCTCGTAAGCGCGTTTGACGGTGACGACGCTCACCATCATCTCGCCGGCCAGTTGCCTGAATGAAGGGAGAGCAGAGCCTTCCGTCAGATGGCCTTCGCTAATCTCACGCTTGAAGCCGTCCACGATCTGCTGGTAAAGCGGGCCGGCCGCCGGGGAAATTGGCGGCAGAATACAGGCTGACTTTTTCTCGATCACTGCATTTACTGTATCCAATCTATATATACAGTCAAGGGGGAAAAGAGATTTTCTGATGGGGATGGCGCGTCCCGGCACAGACAATGCGTAGCGGATTAAAATCTTCTGGGAAAAATCACCACACGGCGCCCGCTACAACAAGCAGTAGACTACAGTTGTTGTAATGCGTCAGTGATGGCGGGAAAAGGGAAACTGTTGAAACAGTTTCCGCACGTGCTTCGACTCATACCGACCTGGCTGAAGCCAGGTGTTAATGAGATGCTGGCTCTTTCCGCACGTGCCTCGTCTCATATTCGCGTGGCTGAAGGCAAGTGTTGATGGGAATCCGACTTTTTTCGCACTTGCTTCGTCTCAAATTCGCCTGGCTGAAGCTCGAGCGGTTTAAGAAATACTGTGGCCATTCGGCATCATGAACTGGAGGGGCGGTCTTTTTGGGTTTTGGCTTCGTTTTGGCTCAGTCACAGGCCGCTGCGGGCATGCTCCTTCGCCAAAGCCTCGCCAAAACCCAAAAAACCTCGCTCCGAATGGCTACACTATTTCTTGAAACGCTCTGGGTGTTAGTGAGATTTCGCCTGGACTGACGCATTGTCAGTTCTTTGGCGCTCATTAACTCTCCTTTTTGGCCTTGGCGGGGGCCTTTTTTTTGTAGGGGGAATGGAGGTTGAAATAGATGCCGCACAAGGGGCGCTCCTGCTCGGTCTGGCTGAGGATGATGGTGACTTGTTTGTCCAGGGCGATGCCGTGGCGAAGATGAGGGCCGCGGCTGACATAGGCCTTGATGGCTTTGTCCATCAGCGATACCAAGGTCGCTTTGCAATCCTGCGGCGTTTTGTCCAGGCAGACGATGAACTTGTCGAAGGTTTTAAGCGCCTCGATGATCTCCGCTTCAAATGTTTCGACGGTCAAATCCATATTATTCGTCACTCGTCCGGAGTGGGGCCGGCTTTCTCGGCCCCAAAACGGCGCTGCCGAGCCTTATCATAGTCGCTCCTTCTTCCACTGCCACCTCAAAATCGCCGCTCATGCCCATGCTCAAATGTGGCAGAGGAGCGCCCAATATTTCCTCACACTGCTTTTTCAATTCGGCCAGCCGCCGGAAGACCGGGCGCACTTTTTCCGGCTCTTGCGTCCACGGCGCGACCGTCATCAGCCCATGGACCTCAAGTTTCGGCAGGGCGTTGATTTCCTTGAACTCCAGCAACACTTTTTCCGGGGAATAGCCGAACTTGCTCGCTTCTCCGGCCACATTGATCTCCAGGAGCACCGGCATTGTTTTCGCGCTTTTTTCCGCAAATTTATTGATCTCGCGCGCCAGGTCAAGGCTGTCAACGCTCTGGATCATGGTGAAGAAATGCACGGCATCACGGCATTTGTTCGATTGCAAATGACCGATGAGATGCCATTGCAAGCTGCCCGGGCATTGGCTGATTTTGATCTTTGCCTCCTGCACCTTGCTCTCGCCAAAAAGGGACAGACCCAAGTCCGCTGCGGCGCGCACCATGTCCGCCGGATGTCCTTTGCTCACGGTGACGAGCGTGACCGAGGACGGATCGCGTCCGGCCCGGGCGCAGGCGGCGGCCACACGTTGGCGGATGTCGTTCAGGTTGGCGGCGATGTCCATCGGATTAGTGCGGGGTCCCGTGGCGCAGCCCTCAGATCAAGCCGGCCGTTTCAGGAAAGCCGCAGAGGATGTTCATGCTCTGGACGGCCTGGCCGCTTGCGCCTTTGGTGATATTGTCAATCGCGCTCATTACGATCAGCCGGCCGGTCCGCGCATCCAGGCGCCAGGCGATTTCGATCATGTTTGTTCCGGTGACGTTCTTGGTGTCCGGCAAGGCGTCGCCTTCCAGGAGCCGGACAAACGGTTCGCTGCCGTAAGCTTTTTGGAAGCACTGCGCGATCTGGTCACGCAAAGCCTCCATTTCGTTCTCGTTGGCAAAGTGTTTCACGGGCGACAGATATAGCGTGGTCAGCAGGCCGCGATTGACCGGAATTAAATGCGGGGAAAATTGCAGGACAACCGCCTGACCCGCCGCCAGGCTGAGTTGCTCCTCGATTTCCGACAAGTGGCGGTGCTTGGGGATGCCGTAAGGCCGCATGCTCTCGTTGCATTCGGGGAAAAGATACTGCAAATCGACTTTGCGTCCCGCCCCGCTCACGCCGCTGAGCGAATCGGCAATCATCCCGCTGCTTCTGACCAGCCCGGCTTTGAGCAACGGCAGGAGCGGCAGCAAAATACTTGTTGGATAGCACCCGGGCGAGGCAATGAGCCGGGCTTTCTTGATGTCGGCCCGATACCATTCCGGCAAGCCATAGACGGACTCTTGCAGCAAGGCCGGAGCGGGATGCTCGTTTCCGTAAAACTCCCGATAGACGCTTGCGCTCTTCAGCCGGAAATCCGCGCTGAGATCGATCACCTTGCAACCCTGGTCCAGCAGCGGGCCGGCAAATTCAGCCGCGACGCCGTGGGGCAGGGCCAAAAACACGACTTGGGCGGCCTTGGCGAGGGCGTCGGTCTTCGGCTCGGTGAAACGCAAAATCCGACTGCGCGGCTGGCCCGCGTGTTTTGGGAAAACGGCGGCAAGGGTCTGCCCCGAGTATTGGCGCGAGGTGACGGCGGTCAATTCCACGTGGGGATGGCCCAGGAGCAGGCGCGCCAATTCTTCCCCGGAATAACCGGATGCGCCGACGATGGCTGCTTTGACCGGAGGAGTCACGTTACAAACTGCAATGCAAACCGTGGTTGGGCCGGCGCGGAGCGCGCGCCAGCACGATAAAAATCCGCCTTTGCCCGTTGTCTCCCAGCCGTCTTCTAACGTTTGCTGTACTGGAAGCGCTTGCGGGCGCCGGGCTGGCCGTATTTCTCGCGTTCCCTCATGCGCGGATCGCGTGTCAGGTAGCCGGCTGATTTGAGCACGGGGCGCAACGCGGCATCGACCAGCAACAAGGCCCGGGCAATGCCGAGGCGTATGGCGCCGGCTTGTCCCGCCGGGCCGCCGCCCGCGACGTTGACACGAACGTCGAATTTAGTGACCGATTCCGTCGCGGCCAGGGCCTGCGTGGCCACGGTGCGGAGGGTGTCCGTGCCGAAATAATTTTCGAACGGCCGGCCGTTGACGACAATTTTTCCAGAGCCGGCCGCAAGGCGAACTCGCGCCACGGCGGTTTTGCGGCGTCCGGTGCCAAGGAATTCTTTAATGTCTGCCATGATAAAAGCGGGTTGGAGATTAAGGGTTTATTTGGCGGGCGTCAATTTCGCGGGCTGCTGCGCGGCATGGGGATGCTCGCTGCCTTTATAGACTTTCAACTTGGTCATTAGGACACGGCCCAATCGATTCTTTGGCACCATGCCGCGGACGGCGTGGGTGATCAACTTCTCAGGATGGTGCGCGCGAACTGCGGCGACGGTTCTGTATCTCTCCCCGCCTTTCCATCCGGAATAAGACATGAACTCCTTGGCCAACTCCTTTTTGCCGGTGAGCCGGACTTTCTCCGCATTGATCACCACGACAAAATCGCCGGCGTCAAGGTGGGCGGTGTAAACAGGTTTGTCCTTCCCGCGTAAAATATTGGCGATTTGAACCGCGAGGCGGCCCAGGATGGCGCCGTCCGCGTCAACCACATGCCATTTGCGCTGGTCTAATTTATTCTTTGGTAAATACGTCTTCATCAAAAACCCTTCACAGGGAGTGGAGAAACTATCAGACAGCCATGCGAAGTCAACAGCCAAAAAAGACTTTTTAGACATCAATGACGGGGCCGCCGCCGTCTTTAGGGGGACCGGGGGGCTGCTTGCCGCGGTGGAACTGAAAACGGGCATCACCGCTTTTGGTGAGGGAATTGAGGACCAGGGAAACGACGCTGATGACGAGCGAACCCCAAAAAGCCGCGCCAAAGGAATCCACGACGAACCTGGGTTGCAGGAGGTGGCCGACCCAATAAAGCAGGGCGGCGTTGATGACGAGAATGAACAGGCCCAGGGTGAAAATGAGGAGCGGCAGTGAAAGCAGCACCAGGATGGGCCGGACAATCGCATTGAGAATGACCAGCAGGAGCGTGGCCAGAATCAGGCCCAGGGGAGACCAGGTGATTCCCGGCACGATGCTGGCCGCCAGAATGACGGCCAACCCGGTTATTAAAGAACGTTTAAGAAATGATTTCATCCTGCTGGCAAGCATCGGCTGCGCCCAATCCGACTAACTTCGTTTGAGATTTGAGATTTCAAAATAGAAATTCCAAGGATTCACCAATTCCTCAAGAAAGACAAGGGGTTCCTGGCCTCGATTCGGATCCGGTTGGGTATGGTTTAAGCTACAAGACCCATGACTAACTCCGACAAAGAGCGAATATGATGATTTTTCAGCGGTTGAAATGTTTGTGGCTTATCTCTATTCCGGCGCTTGCGATGCCTTTATGCGGGGCGGACCGGCCACTGGCTCCGGGCCATGTGCCTGCGGCCGTCAAGAACCTCCAACCGGCGGGAGATTTGCCTGCGGGAACGCCGCTCAACCTCGCCATTGGCCTGCCACTGCGCAATGGTCAAATGCTGGACAATCTGACGCGGGATGTCTATGATCCAGCCAGTCCCCTCTATCATCATTTTCTGACGCCGGACGAATTCGCGGCACAATTCGGCCCCACGGCGGAGCAATACCAGGCGGTCATCGCTTTCGCGGGCTCGAACAATCTGACGGTCACCGGGATCCATGCAAATCGGATGTTGCTCGATGTGTCGGGTGCGGCCTTGGACGCAGGCAGGGCTTTTGGCGTGCATCTGCGGACGTATCATCGCCCCTCCGGGGATGGCGATTTCTACGCGCCGGACGTCGAACCCTCCGTGCCGGACGGTATTCCGATTCTTGACATTGGCGGCATGAGCAATTACCGCCCGCCGCATCCGTTGATTCGGGAGAGCGTGCGGCAGAATGGCCTGGCCGCGGCGCGGGCCAACACAGGGTCGGCGTCGGGCGGCGCTTATATGGGCGGCGATTTTCGGGCGGCCTATGTTCCGGGCGTGTCGCTCAATGGCGCGGGCCAGGCGATCGGGCTGGTGGAATTTGACGGATTTTACACCAACGACATCACTCTCTACGAGAGCCAGGCCGGTTTAGTGGCGGTCCCGTTGCAGACGGTTTTGCTCGACGGTTACAACGGCGTTCCCACCACCGGCTCAAGCAGCGGCAACCCCGAGGTGTCGCTTGATATTGAAATGGCGCTTTCCATGGCGCCGGGCTTGTCCAACGTGATTGTCTATGAGGCGGGGCCAGGCGGCGTTCCGAATGACGTCTTAAACCGCATGGCGACGGACAATGAGGCCAAACAACTGGCGTGCAGTTGGACGTGGAGCGGCGGTCCCAGCGCCACGACGGATCAAATCTTCCAGCAAATGGCCTTGCAAGGGCAGTCCTTTTTTTGCGCGTCAGGCGACAGCGACGCCCTCTCCTCCGGGGCCCTTGACAATCCTTCGGATGAGGACGCGCCTTCGGACAGCCCCTACGTCACGAGTGTGGGAGGAACGACATTGAGCACGAGTGGTCCCGGCGGGTCCTGGGTTTCGGAGACGGTTTGGAATTGGGGCGGTGGAACCGGCAGCAGTGGGGGCATCAGCAGTTACTATGCTATGCCGAGCTGGCAGCAGGGGATCAACATGTCAGCCAACGGCGGATCCACCACGATGCGCAACATCCCCGACGTCGCGCTGACGGGAGATAATGTGTTTGTCGATTACGGCGATGGCAGTTCGGCGACGTTTGGCGGAACCAGTTGTGCCACGCCGTTATGGGCGGCTTTTGTCGCGCTGGTCAACGAGCAGGCGGCTGGGTATGGTCTTGCCCCCCTTGGCTTTGTCAACCCGGCCATCTACGCCATCGGCAAGGGACCGGATTATGCCTCTGTGATGCACGACATCACCACGGGCAACAACACCAGCAGCACCAGTTCGAATGAGTTCTATGCCACGACTGGCTACGACCTCTGCAGCGGGTGGGGGACGCCAAATGGAGGCGCTTTGATCGATGATTTGGCCCCATTGCCTGATGCCTTGGGAGTTTCTCCAGCAGGTGGTTTCAGTTCATTCGGATTGGTTAGCGGTCCGTTTTGCAACAGTATAGAGGCTTTTAGACTGACGAATTATGGGAACCAAACTCTGACCTGGTCCTTGTCCAACCCTGCCGCCTGGCTCAGTGCTTCGCGTACAAGCGGGAGCTTGGTGCCGGGAAAGCGCGCGACAACCATCACCGTCGGTTTGAATGCCGCCGCCAGCAGTCTGGCCGCCGGCGACTATACGGCGACCATCTGGTTTACGAACCTGAGCACCGGCTATGTGGCCAGCCGCCAGTTCACCTTGACGGTCAGTTCCCTCCTGGTTCAAAACGGCTGCTTTCAATCGGGAAGCTTGTCCGGTTGGACTCTGTCCGGGAACACGGCTGACACCCTTGTCACCACCTCAAGTTCTTATGTTTATTCCGGAACCTCCTATGGCGCGGAGCTTGGGCCGTCCGGCGCGCTTGGCTATCTTTCACAAACGCTGCCCACCATAGCCGGGCAGTCCTATTTGCTCTCCTTCTGGCTCGATAATCCCGCGTCGGGAACCCCCAACCAATTCAGTGTCTTTTGGAACGGCGCCGCTGTGTTCAATCAAACCAACCTTGCGGCGTTTAGCTGGACCAACCTGCAATTTCTTGTCACCGCTTCAACGGCGAACACCGTTCTGCAATTCGGTTTTCGCAACGATCCGGCGTATTTTGGCCTGGATGACATCAGCGTGGCGCCTTTTGCCGCGCCGATTCTGCGACCGTTGGCGAAAGCCAACGCCACCATGCAATTCTTGATGTATACAACTCTTGGGACTGCCTACCAGGTGCAGTACGTGACCGACCTTTGCCAGACCAACTGGATCAACATGGGCCAGCCATTCACCGCCACCAATTCCTCGACAACCATCACCGATGCCGGCGCCTCCGACACGCAACGATTCTATCGTGTAGTGACCAGTCCGCAGTGAGGATTGAGTTTTTGGTGTTTGGCTGTAGTAGTTCTTGATGGACAAAGTTAAGTTTGGTTTTACCAGGGCGAAACACCGCCGCCGCCGCCGCCAGCCCCTGCCGCGATCCTTCAAGGATTTGACCCCCAGCAAGCACTTCAATCCACGCACATTTTTTTACGAGCTAATTTGGAAGGCGCTCCTGACGCCCCGGCGCGGCGAGCACCTCCGGCCCAGGTTTCCCAAGCTCACGCCAGGCCAGATCGCCTTGACGTGGATTGGACATTCTTCCTTCCTGGCCCAGTTCACCGACTTGAATCTGTTGATCGATCCCAACTTCGCCAACTGGCTGTTTCTGATAAAGCGCATCCGGCGCGCCGGTTTGAAGATCAAAGACCTTCCGCCCATCGATGTCATTTTGCTGACACACGCGCACTTTGACCATTTTCACCGCCCGACCTTGCGCCGGTTGCGCTCGCCGAAAATCGGCATCATGCCTTGGGGGATGGGGGATCTGGCGGCCAACCTGGGGTTCGAGCGCATTATTGAGCTGCAATGGTGGGAGAGTTTTTCGAATGGCGATTGGAAGGTGACCTTGACGCCGTCCCAACATTGGGGCGCGCGCGTGCTCCGGGACAGTCATCGGGGCTACGGGGGCTTTTTAATTGAGCATCAAGGCCGGCGCCTGTATCACGCAGGCGACAGCGCTTATTTTCCAGGCTTTAAGGAAATTGGCCGGTTAAGCCCGCCGGAAGTTGCCATGCTTCCCATTGGCGCGTATTATCCCGATTCCTTCCGTTCCGTTCATATGGGGCCCGACGAGGCGGTCAAGGCCTTCGCCGATCTTGGGTCAAAATGGCTTGTGCCGATGCATTATGGCACCTTTAAATTATCCTTTGAAGATATGGACGAACCATTGCGCTGGCTCAAGGAACTTGCCGCGACGAATGGATTGAACCATCAGTTGAGGATTCTTCAGGAAGGAATCCCATCCGTTTTTTAGGGCGGTATTGGGCAGACCGGTTTGTTTTCGAGGCCATTTCGAGATTCGACAGGAAAAAGCAATCGATATCTTTTACCGCAACCGGCAGTGGGGCAGGAGTGGATTCATGCTCTGTATAGTGGATTTTTTCGACGTCATGTAATACAAGGCCTCAAAAACCCCACTTTGGAAAGGGCTGGTTCCAAAAAAAATGAGCGTTGTAATATATTGGTATCAAACGACTTGCAATAAAAAATGGCTTTCGGGGCACAAATAAATGAAAAAACTTGTTGTCAAAATGCCGATGTTCTCATATTGTCCGCCCTAATGTTAATGCACCGTTTGTGGTGTGAGGGTGAAATGTATTCACCCAATGGAAAAGCACAAAATCGCACAAAAGGAATAAACAAAAAAAGTAGGAGGAACATGAAGATGAATAAATGGACATTAGGTCTGGCCGCCGTTGGGCTGGTCAGCCTCGCACCTGCGGGTTTAGCACAGACTGCAGCAGCGCCAGCAGCAGCGCCCACTCCGTCTTTGATGACGGCACTGTCGGCAACCACGATAAGTGGTTATGTTGACACTTCGGCGGTATGGAACCCCGGTACAGGCACGGCGAATACCGCTCCCTATGCCTTCAACGCGGGAAAACAGAACGGCTTCAATTTGGATGCCGTTGACATCAAGCTCTCCAAGCCAATGGAACAGGGGAAATGGTCCGCAGGCTACGTGGCTGAACTGAGCTACGGTCCCGATGCTCAGGCTATTGATGCCGGAGCTTATCCAATCCGTCAGGCCTATGTGGACTTGGGCGTGCCGATTGGAAACGGGTTGGAACTCAAACTTGGCCGTTTCGACAATATTCTCGGTTACGAATCGAGCGATGCCATGAACAATCCAAACTGGACCCGTTCTTACGGCTACACATTCGAACCCACTGAACACACCGGCCTGTTGGCATCTTATAAATTCGCTGATTGGATCGGTCTGCAAGCCGGCATAGTGGATGAGGTCAACACCATTGGGAGCGTCAACTACCGCTCTGAAAGCCGGAGGGGCCTCATTAGTTTGCTGACCCTCACCGCTCCTGATAGCTGGGGTTTCTTGAAAGGTTCCGCGTTGTACGCCGGCATCGATTACGGCCCAGGTGCCATTCCCGGCGGGTCTGACAACAACGAAGTGGAGTACTATGCCGGAGCAACCATCAACACTCCTCTTACGGGCCTGAGCGTCGGCGTGGCTTGGGATAACATAAGTGATGTGGCTGAGGCGACGGGTCCGCTGGCGGGAGATGTGACAGCTTCGGGTTTTGTTGTGCCAGGGACCATTGACGCAGGAAACTTCAATTCCATCGCTGGTTACATGTCATATAAGATCAATGATAAAGCGAACTTGGATGGCCGAATTGAATATGCCAACGGCAGCGCTTTGAGCATGGCGGAAACTATCGCGAACGGCGTTTACTACCCTGCTACCGGCACCGTCACTCCTTTCGGTGCGCTGGATAAAGTCATCGCCGTCACCGGCACATTTGAGTATGACTTGTGGGCCAACGTTATGAGCCGGCTCGAAGTCCGCTGGGACCACAATGCAGGCGGTACCGGTGCGACATTCGGCGGCGAAGTCGCTGGCGCTCCGACCAAGAACAACGAAGTCATGATCGCAGCGAACGTGATCTACAAGTTCTAGTCCGAATAGAATCATTCAAACCCCTTCCGGGAAACCGGAAGGGGTTTTTTGTTTGAGAGACTTTCGACAAGAGCTGCAAGGGCAGCTTCAGCGGGCGGCGGACGGCCAGTACGAGGCCATACTTTTTGCCTTGTTTTCCGCGAGGAGTTTGTTATATACACAATAAGCAGTGCAAACAGAAGAAGCCATCTTGTACAGTATCTGGGCCGACGACAACGTCGTCTATGGCCCGGTTGAGTTGCCCGCTTTGGTTGGCTGGGTCAAAGATGAGCGGGTGGTGGCGGGGACATGGGTGTACGATGGACACAATGACCGCTGGCGCAAGGCGGCCCAGATCCCGGAACTTCAGCTCTTTTTCCGCAAGAAGGGGGGGGCTACCGCAATAGAAGTCCCATCCGACAAATCGATGATTACGCCGGGGATGCTGCGCCGGGTGAAGGCCCTGGCTGACTTGAGCGACGACCAACTGGAGCGGTTTGTGCATTTCATGGAGCCGCAAACAGTGCGGCAATGGGCGCACATCGTCAAACAAGGGGAAACGGACGACGGGATGTACATGGTTTTGGAAGGCGAATTGCGCGTGCGTTTGATGATCGGCGGCAAGGAAACCATTCTGGCCACGCTGGGCGCAGGCGAATGCTTTGGCGAGATGGCCCTTTTTGATCAGGGGCCGCGCTCGGCCGATGTTCTTTCCAATAAGGACAGTGTGCTGTTGAAAATCTCCGCCGAGGCGTTTGAGAGGCTGCGGCGGGAAGCGCCGGAGTTGTCCGTGCCCATTTTGTTCTCCATCAGCAAGACGCTAACAGCGCGCATTCGCGCCGATAACAAACGCATCAAGGATGCCGTCAGCTTCGCACGCGCGGCTGGACACTGAGGGGGGAATTAAGGGTTAATTAATGGCGGTGTTCCAGCGCCAAAAAAACTCCCAAAAAGGCCAGCAAAAGCAGGATGGCCAGCGCCACGCAGCGGTTGCGCGCCACGCGCTTTTCATAACGCAAAGGCCTCAGCCCTTGAATGCTGCCGGCGGCCAGGTAATTGACCAGCTTGGGATTGGCCGCGGGCGGGCTTTGAAATTGCTTCCTGATGCGCTCCAACAGACTTAAAAGATCGTACTTGCGCACCCCCAGTTCGTTGAAATGCTGGGCGGGTTGTTGCGCGGGCGCTTTCAATTCTTTTTGGTCCACCTTCTCAAAGACCGGCTCGCTGTTCCGCGTCGCCGCGGCTTCTGGTTGGGCCGAAACGGCCGCGCTGCGGGGTGGGGCGGACAGTTGCGCGCCCGTGCCGGGTTGGAGTTCCTGGCTGAGTTTTTTGATTTTTGACTCGAGGACGGCGATTTTGGCGTTCAATTCCCGAGAACGGTCGGTGATGGGGTCGGGATTTTTATTGAACAGTCCCATGCCGGTAAATTAGCGCCTGAGCAGCAAGATCACGAATATGGCGAAGCCGAGCAACACCAAGGGCCAGGTCAGGGCCAAGCCGATTTTGCACAGGTGGATCAAATCCGTGGTGGCCAGGAGCGATGCGCCCGCCTTGCCCTGCGCCGGTTCGGCTGGGTTAGAACTGAGGTCGGAGAGGAGGGGCAGTTTAAGCCGGGCTACGTTCCATTCCATGCGGGCATTTTCGATGGTGGTGTTGGCGCGGGTCAACTCTACGCTGAAGTTCTCCTGATTCCACAACTGCTCGTTGATGGCTTGGACTTTTGTCACGGCCTGGCGAAACTCGGTCAGAACGCGGGCCATTTGCTCGGCGTCGCGCCGCGCTGTCAATTCCGCCTCCTCCAGCAACCCGATGCCACGGGTCAAATTTTGCAGCATTTCCTCGCGGCCGGTTTGGAACTCCATCTGGCGGCGGCGCAATTCCTCCAAGCCGGCCCGTTCGCGCTCCAATTCCTCTTGGGCGCGTTTGAGTTCGGCGAGCTTGATTTGTTTTTCGCCGACGAGCGCCTCGATTTCCTCACGGGTCGGCGGGCGGTTGGATTTTGAGGTGGGGGCGCCGGCTGCCGCGGCCATGTAACCGCTCTGTTGGGCGGATTGAAAATCACTGTCAACGAACTCTCCCGTTTCATGATGCGCAGACATGAGCGTGAGGATAATGCTCCGCGCGCCTTCTGTAAAGGCCGGGTTTGTCTTGCGTTGGCGGGTGGGGGCATTTACGATTTTAAAGTGTGCAATGAATTACATGCCACAATGTCTTCCGGTGGGCTGGCGCCCGCCAACAAAGGCCTCAAACCATGATTGAACTTTTTCAAATTCCCTGGAGTCCCTTCTGCCTGGTCCAGCGTCGCATTCTGGAGTATGCGGGTGTTTCGTTTAAAAAGATCAGTGTCCCGGTAATGGACCGTTCCCTGATCTGGCGCCTGACCCGGCAGCGTTACTACAATCTGCCCATTCTTCGCGATGGCCGCGTGGTGGTTTTCGAGACGGACCATGGCACTCAGATTATTGCCAAATATATCGACGGTAAATTCGAGTTGGGCCTGTTCCCAACCTCTTTCCGCGGGGTGGACCGCATTTTGTGGCGGATGATTGAGGACGCCGTTGAAGATGCCTGTTTCAAGCTCAACGACGTATATTGGGAGGAGTTTGTGCCCAAGTCGGAGCGGCTGGCTTATCTGCGCCACAAGGAGCGCAAATTCGGGCGGGGCTGCCTGGATCAATGGCGGAGCGGGCAGGCGCAGTTGCTCAAGCAGTTGACGGAGGCGCTGGTTCCCTTTGAATGCATGCTGGCGCAAAGGCCTTATCTGCTCCAAGCCCGCCCGCATTTCATCGATTTCGATCTTTGGGCCATGCTGGCCAACTTCCTTTACACGGATCATTACCAATTCCCGGCGGTGCATAATAATTTGAATGAATGGTTCGCGCGCATGTCCAAACTGAAAAAGGCCAACCTTCCAAGTGAAAAACTACATCCTTGACACCAATGTCCTGCTGCACGACCCAAATTCATTGCTGGCCTTCAAGACCAACACGGTCCTCATTCCCATTGAGGTGCTGGAGGAAATAGACCGGTTCAAAAGGGAATCGTCCGAATTGGGCCAAAATGCCCGAGCCGTCTCCCGCACCCTCGACGCGCTGCGCGCCAAGGGCCATCTGAACAAAGGGGTTAAACTCGAAAATGGCGGCCTGCTGCGCATTATTTTTCAGGAGAAAAACGGCGAGGCGGCCCTGCCGCTTAACAACAACAGCGTCGATAGCCGGATCATCAGCCAGGCGCTGGACGTGCAAAGGCGCGAGACGAAAGCCCCGGCCATCCTCGTCACCAAAGACATTAACTTGCGCATCAAGGCCGACAGCCTCGGCCTGCCGGCGGAGGATTATGAAAGCGACCGCGTCCTGCTGACCGAGCTTTACACGGGCATGATCGAGTTGACAGTGTCGGCCGAGAAGATGTCGAAGTTCCGGTTGGAGAGCGAACTGGAACTCAACGGCTCCGGCAAATATTTTCCGAACGAGTTTTGCACGCTGACCGAGGAAACCAACCCCAAACGCACAGCGTTGACCAAAGTCGATGCAACCGGGAGCAAGCTGGTGCCCATCCTGGATTGCCGCGAGGGCGTGTGGGGCATCAAGCCGCGCAATCGCGAACAGCACTTTGCCTTCGACGCCTTGCTGGACGACCGCATCAAGCTGGTGACGTTGATGGGCAAGGCGGGCACCGGGAAGACTTTGCTGGCCATGGCGGCCGGCCTCAAGCGCACGGTCCTGGATCGCGAATTCCGCCGGCTAGTCGTGGCGCGCCCCACCGTGTCGATGGGCCGCGAGCTGGGCTTTTTGCCCGGCTCGCTGGACGAGAAACTGGCGCCGTGGATGCAGCCCATCCATGACGCGTTGGAACTGTTGAGCGACTTGAACATGGGGTCGGACCACCGGCGCAGCACGGACCTGATGCGCTCCGGGACCATCATGGTCGAAGCCCTGAGTTACATCCGGGGCCGGAGCATCGCGCACCAGTTCATGGTCATCGACGAGGCGCAGAACCTGACGCCCCTTGAGGTCAAGACCATTATTACGCGGGTCGGGACGGGAACGAAAATCATCTTTACAGGAGACCCGTATCAAATCGACAACCCGTATGTGGATTCGTCCTCCAACGGTTTCAATTATATCGTGAGCAAATTCCGCGAGCAGGCCATCGCGGCGCACATTGAACTGCAGAAGGGTGAACGCTCCGAGTTGGCGGAGTTGGCCGCGAATATTCTGTAGGCATTATTACCGCCTCCTGGCCGGCCCGTAAAAGTAGCCGCCGCGCACCCTGGCCCCGCGCACTTTGCCGGGGAATGACGGTTTGGCGCCCGGCTTGGCTTCCTCGAAAAGCGCCGTGTACTGGTAATCAAAGTTCTCCAGTTTGACGCGGGGTATCTTCTGGCTGATGAACCGCTCGATGGCATAGACGGGGCTGGCGTCCGCCGCCACCATCAGGGTCATGGCATCCCCGCTGTGCTCAGCACGGCCGGTGCGGCCGATGCGGTGGATGTAATCCTCCGGGTGTTGAGGGACGTCGTAGTTGATGACGTGGCTGACATCCGCTATGTCCAATCCGCGCGAAGCAATGTCCGTGGCCACCAGGACTTCATAGCGTCCATTGCGGAAGCCCTTGAGTGCTTCCTCGCGCTCTTTTTGCGTGCGGTTGGAGTGCAGGACGGCAACGGCATGATTGTTGCGCTTAAGCAGGCCGGCGATACGGTCGGCGCCATGTTTGGTGCGGCAAAAAACGATGACCGAATCGTAGTTGGTGCGAGCAAGCAATTCGCGCAGCAAATCGGTCTTCTGCGATTCCGCCACGGGGTAAATGACATGCGAGACGGTGTCGGCCGGGCTGCGGCGCACGCCAATCTCTACGGTTTGCGGATTCCGCATGGTCCATTGGATGAGCGAGGCGATTTCA
The DNA here is from genome assembly GCA_050014435.1 of Verrucomicrobiota bacterium. GTDB lineage: Bacteria > Verrucomicrobiota > Verrucomicrobiia > Limisphaerales > Palsa-1400 > DASRLE01. The sequence goes on from JBEKDI010000033.1 coordinate 20,129, forward strand.
ATCGGAATGGTGGCGGAGAAGAGGGAGGTGTGGCGTTCGCGGGGACACTTCTGCACGATGCGGCGCACATCCGGCAGGAATCCCATGTCCAGCATCCGGTCCGCCTCATCGAGCACGAGGAACTTGACGGCGTCGAGCTGGCAGGTGCGCCGTTCCAGATGATCGAGCAGGCGTCCCGGGGTGGCGATGATGATGTCCACCCCGCGCGAAAGTTCGTCGAGTTGTTTGCCGTAACCAACGCCCCCGTAAAGGACGGCGGTACGCAGGTTGGTAAACCGGGCTAAATCGTGGATGGCCGTTTCCACTTGAGCGGCCAATTCCCGGGTAGGCTCAAGGACAAGACAACGCGTTTTCGGCTCATGCTGGCCGAGACTCGAGAGTATTGGCAAAGCGAAGGCAGCCGTCTTGCCCGTGCCGGTTTGGGCGCTGCCAATGACATCCGTCCCGGACATGATCAAAGGAATGCCGCGCAATTGAATGGGCGTCGGTTGGACATAGCCCATGGCCGCAACTCCTTTCAGAATCTGCGGTGAAAGCCCGAATTTAGTAAAAGGCATAATTACAAAGTAGTTTCAGCCCGGCGGCGAGTTTATGCAAGCTTGTTCGATGCCTCGGGGCTGTCCGCGGGCGCGCTGGCTGGCTTTTGCTCCTCGGCCACCGTCGTCAGCGCTTCCTCCGGAGCGGGCAGGGGACTGGCGGACGCTTCCGCCGCAGCAAGCGCCGCGGCGGAGTCAGCCGGAGCAACTTGAGGAGAATCCGCCTCAACCACGGCTGCCTTGATGGGCGCCACTGCTTCGGCGGACGCGGCCGGCTTTGGCCCGGGATCTGTAGCCGCTTCGGGTTTCTTTTCGGGCTTGGGCGGTTTTGGCAACGGTCGTTTGGCCGTGTCCAGCACGCTGTTGGCAAATTCAATGACGTGCCCTTCATGAATGAGCCAGTGCAAATCGCCCGCCAAAGCCGCCTGTTCCGGTGTTGCTTCAGGCGCGACGGCCGCAACGGGCGCCTCCTTAGAGGCTGGCTGGGTCGCTTGGCTCTCCGGCTTTGCTGGAGCAACAGGAGGGGCAGAGGCGGCGGCCGGCGCGGGGGCCAGCGCTTCGAAAAGTTTGCGCCGTGTGCATTTCGGATGAGAATTGATGTAATCGACAATGCGTTTGACGCCTTCCGAAACGGGTGTTGCTTGGAGATCGAGGAAATGCGGACGGGCCACGGATACGTGGGTGACCGTACGGTTGACCTTGAAGAATTGCAGGCCGTGGCCGGAGAACTGCTGGCTCAACGTGGTGGCGACCCTCAACGGGAAACGCCGTTGATCTTCCCAAGTAATGCGCACCAGCCGTTGCAACTCGGGGGAACGCAATTGCCGGGCAGCCGAACCGCTCAGGGTATGCGATTCCACCGCTTTGACGATGGCCCCCAAGTGGGTCTGGCGAAAATGCTTCTCGACCTCCTCCCGGCTCGGAAGCTTGAGGGGTTCGGGCACATTGAGGCAGGTGTATTCGGTCTTGAAACTCTGATCTTCAATCCACTTTTTGACCACCACGGGGTCCTTGACAATTTTGACCCGGGCCTTGAAGGCCTCGAAGGGCATCCGCGGAAAGCGTTCGGCGTGCAGTTTGCGCAACTGGGTCTGGTAATCGTGATGATTGGGCGGCCCAAGAATCGTGCCACTGATGCCGCATTGGCCGACAAACGTGTAAGTGCCGCGCGGCGGGGCGGTGGGGATGCGTTCCGCCTGATAAAAGGTGTTGAAATGGCGGTTCAACAGATGTTGGACCGCTTCGTCCTCGGACAGCCAGAGAGTGTCATCCAAGGCGCAAAGGAACAACGGCTGCACCGGTGTGCCGTCCGGTTTCTTGATCACCTCAAAACGAATCTGCTGCCGCTCCGGCTTCTGCAAAATCAATTGGGCAATGTCGAACAGCGGATAAGCGCGCCCCGAAATGCGAATTTGCCGGGCCAAAGATTCAATGCCCTTTTCGTCCGGCAAAATGGACACCGCCAATTGTGGAGGCGGGAGAGGGGCAGGCTCTTCCCTGCGAAAGGGAGCCTCGCTCCGTTCCCGCGGTCCGCCGGGGCGTGATGGCCGGTCTTGCGAACGCCCTCCGCCTGGCGGCCGGCTGCCCTGCCGGTCAAAATCACGGCGCGGCGGGCGGTGGCCCGGAGGCCGGTCTCCGCGATCGCGGGAAGGGCGGTCCTCGCCGGCAAAGCCGGCGTATTTGTTGACGGAAGGCGGACCCTGGGCCCAAGCCGGCAAAAATAGTTTTTCCAAGTCGAACTCGGAATCTGGCGGTGTGCTGCTCATCTGAAATGCGCTATGTAATTCTTGTCACGCACCAGCATGGACGGCCTTGTGCCGGATTGCAAGCGCCCTATTGCGCCGAAAGGCCGGGGGCAACCGCCGGCGCGAAGGACCCGCAAATGTCCATAATCAATTGTCAGTTTTCTTCCTTTAGCCTTCAACCTTTAACCTTTAGCCTTTCCTCATGAACGTTCGAGCTCGCTTTGCCCCAAGTCCGACCGGCTTTTTGCACATCGGCGGCGCCCGCACCGCCCTGTTTAATTGGCTTTACGCCCGCCACACCGGCGGCGCCTTCATCCTCCGCATCGAAGACACCGACGCCGCCCGCAACACCACCGAGGCCACCGCGGTCATTCTGCGCGGTCTCCGCTGGCTGGGCCTGGATTGGGACGAAGGCCCGACCACCAGCGAACCGGCTGGGCCCTGCAAAGGCGATCATGGCCCTTACTTCCAATCGCAACGCGGCGCCTTTTATCGCGCGCGGCTCCAGGAACTCAAAGACAAAGGCTTGGCCTACGAGGCCCACGGGGCGGTCAAGTTCAAGATGGACCGCCAGCCCATCGTCATCCCCGACTTGATCGTCGGCGATGTCACGCGCGAGCTGACCGACCGCGAACGGTTGGACCCTGATTTCGTCATTGTCCGCTCCGACGGCCAGCCGGTGTTCCACTTCGTCAACGTCGTGGATGATCTGGAAATGAAAATCACCCACGTCATACGCGGCGAAGACCATTTGTCCAACACCCCCAAGCACATCGCCCTCTTCCGCGCTTTCGGGGTCGAGCCGCCCAAATACGCCCATATCCCGCTCATCCTCAATCCCGACGGCGCTAAAATGAGCAAGCGCGATACCGGCGCGTCCTTGCAGACCTACCTCGATGAAGGCTGCGTCCCGGAGGCGGTGGTCAATTATCTTTGCCTGCTTGGCTGGTCACCCAAGGAAAACCGCGAGAAACTGCCCCTGTCGGAAATTATCCAACTCTTCGACCTGCCCCAAATCCTCCGTCACAACGCCCGTTTCGACATCGCCAAACTGCATTGGCTCGACTTCGAATACCTGCGCGAGATGAGCGACGCCCGTTTCCGCGAACTCGGCACCGAGGCCCTCCGCCGCGCCGGCTACGACCTCAGCAAATACCCCGCCGACTATGTCGCAGCCGCCCTGGCCACCTGCAAAGGCAAAATCAAACAATTCAGCGAACTAGGTCCCTACGCCGGCTTCTACTTCATTCCTGAAATCAAAGTGGACCCCGCGTTAGCCGCCAAAGAATACACCCCCGAAAACAAATCGCGCCTGATCAGCCTGCGCAGCAGCTTCGCCCAACTGGAACCATTCACCTCTGCCGCCATCGAACAGACCTTGAAAGCTACCGCCAAAGATTTAGGGGTAAAAGTTGGCATCCTGGTCCATCCCACGCGCCTGGCCTGCACCGGCAGCGCAGTCGGCCCAAGCCTTTATCACCTCCTGGAAATACTTGGCAAAAAGACGGTCCTGGGGCGCCTCGACGCCGCGCAGAGGCCAGCGGGATAGTTCCATGGGCCACGTATGTCGTCTGAGTAAACCACCATTATCGTCACGCTTTGGGCCATGCGGGCCGGGAAATGGATGTGGTAGCGTCCGCGACACTTGGCGAGGTCCGGCGCGCGAATGCCAGATCAGCAGCCCCAAAGTGCTGTCAAAGCCAGATGGGTCAAAATGGACGCGAGGTGCGGTTTTGGATGAGCGGGGCCGGCATCCACATCGAACTTGCCTTCACGCCGCCGCCGTTGAACCATAGATTTACCTGAATGATTTATATACTCGTTTTCAATCGATTGCTCAAACCGCTCGCTACATCCTGTCTCATCCTTGCTGCCGTTGCGAACACCACGTCCGGTGCTGGCACGAATGAGCTGCCGGAACGAATCATTTCGGCGGACCTTCATCGCGTTAAAGGCCCGCTGAATACGATGTTCAAAGCCTGTGTCGGCGCCGGGCGCGCCAACGAGGGGCTGCGCGCCGACTGGCAGCACCAGCTCACCCGCGTCCACAAGGAATGCGGCTTCACCTACATCCGGATGCATGGGTTGTTTTGCGACGACATGGGTGTTTACCGCGAGGACAAGTCGGGCCGGCCGGAATACAATTGGCAATACATTGACGAGCTTTACGATTTTCTCCAAAGCATCGGGATGAAGCCGTTCGTCGAACTGGGCTTCATGCCATCCGCCCTGGCGAGCGGTTCGCAATCGATCTTCTGGTGGAGAGGCAACGTGACCCTGCCAAAGGACTTTAAGAAATGGGCGGATTTTATTCGCGCCTTCACCACGCATTTGAAGGAGCGCTATGGCGAGGACGAAGTCAGGACGTGGTATTTCGAAGTGTGGAACGAACCCAACCTGGGTGGGTTCTTCGCGGGTAATCAACAGGACTATTTCCGGCTGTATGACGTGACCGCGAGGGCCATCAAGAGTGTCTCGCCCGCTTACCGCGTCGGCGGACCGGCGACGGCGGGTTGCGGCTGGATTTCTGAATTCATCGGGTTCTGCGCCACAAACCACTCTCCCGTCGATTTCGTGTCCACGCACACGTATGCGGTTGATCAGGGCTTTCTCGACGAAACCGGCCAGGCCGGGACGGTGTTATCACAAAACCCCAGCGCCATCTACGGCGAGATGATGGATACGCGAAAAAAGATCGGCGACTCCGCACTGCCGAACCTCGAGCTGCACTTTACCGAGTGGAGCGCCTCCTACACGCCGTCCGATCCCATTCACGATAGTTACCACAGCGCCGCCTTCATCCTCGACAAGGTCAAAGGCGCCGGCACCGCGGTGAACTCGATGTCGTACTGGGTGTTCACCGACATTTTCGAGGAGGCCGGACCGCGGTTCACGCCTTTCCACGGCGGGTTTGGCCTGGTAAATTACCAGGGCATCAACAAGCCGGCGTTCTACGCCTATCAGTTCCTCAACCGCCTTGGCGAAACCGAACTGGAATGCCCGGATGCGGCGTCGTGGGTTTGCGCTGACAAGTCAGGCGGTATCCAGGCGCTGGTGTGGGATTTCACTCTGACGCATCCCAGTCCGTCCGTGAACAATCAGGTCTTCTACAAACGCGACCTGCCATCGCATCCGAAATCGAGCGTGATGCTCGCGTTGTCGGGCGTTCCGGTCGGCCAATATTCGATGACGGTTTACCGGGTCGGCTACCGTGCCAATGACGCTTACGCCGCCTACATGGACTTGGGATCACCGGTTCAGCTCTCAAAGCCGCAGGTGGCTTACATCAAGTCGGCGAGCGACGGCAGGCCGGAACGATCGTCAATCGTCAACGTTGCGGCCGATGGCACTGTCCATGAAACGTTTGAACTCAGAGACAACGATGTTTGTTTCGTGATGCTCACGAAAATGTGAAACCAAGCTCTAAATCTCGAAGACGGTGATTTCAGGACGGCAGTTGAAGCGGATGGGGGTGGCAAGCCAGCCGATGCCGGGATTGACGTAGAGAGGGCCGGCCGGGACGTGAAACATTCCCAAGTCGTATTTGCCCACCCAATAGGGCAGAACGAACGCGCCGTAAAAGGGCAGCCGCACCTGGCCGCCGTGCGAATGCCCGGTCAGAAGCAAATCAAACGAGTTTTTCACTCTTTCAGCAATCAGCGGGTAGTGCAGCAGCATGATATTTTTGCCGTTCGGCTTTGGCGCCAGCGGGGCGGGCTTGCCGCCCAAACAGGTGACGCCCGTGATATGGACCTTGCCATCGGCGATGGTCACCTGGGAATCCATCAACCATGCGCCGCCCGTGGCGGAAAACGCCTTGCCGATGGCCACGGTCGAGGCATTGCTCCAATAATCGTGATTGCCCGGGACGCCGTAGAGCGGCGACTTGATTTGTTGTAGGAGTTCCAGGGTTTCGGGAATAAAGCGCGACTCTTCAATCAGATCCCCGGTGAAACAGACCGCATCCGGGGACAGTCGATTGATTTTTGCCACCACTGATTCGAGGTAAGCGCGGTCGCCTTTGTGGTGGATGTCGGTGAAATGGACAATGCGATGGGCCGGTTTGGTATTGGCGAGCTTGATGAAACGAGTCCTAACCCATTGAGGCTCAAGCCAATTGGCATCGGCACATACCAAAGCCGGGGTGGCTAAAACCGACAAGAGGAGAAAATGCCTCCGATTGAGCTTGCTGAATGTCATTCGCGATCCTGGCAAGGATGGTACGCTGATTTGCCCGGAAAAGCAAAGTTTTCCGCCCATTATCGGTGGGTCTGGACGGTGTTTTTTTAGAGCGCGTTTTGAAGCTTGACGGTTGCGTCGGGGTGGGTAAGATATACAGGCAACGTACAGTTTTTTTGCTGGACTCGTCCAGCGCGAAAGTCGGAGAGCCATGTTCTACCGGCTTTTTTATTCCCCGTGAGGGGGAAATGAAAAAAGATATGAACGCGGATTTTTTGGCAGTCTTGGAATTCTGGGAGCGCGAGAAGGGGATAAGCCGGGACGTATTGGTCCAGGCGGTGGAAGAGGCATTGGTTTCGGCCGCGAAGAAAGCGGTCGGCCCGGCGCGGGAATTGCGTTGCACCATTGATACCAAAAATGGCGACATCAAGGCCTTCGCAAAGCTGGTGGTGTCCGAGAAGGTCGTTTCCAAGCACGATCAGATTTCCGTTTTCGACGCCCGGCGCATCAAGCCGGACGCCCAGTTGGGCGAGGAATTGGAGAAAGAAGTCACTCCCGCCGGCTTTGGGCGCATTGCTTCGCAATATGCCAAGCAGGCGCTGATGCAGCATATTCGCCGCGCGGAAAAGCAACTGATTTTCACGGAGTTCAAAGACCGCGTGGGCGACATCATGAGCGGGGTAGTGCGCCGTTTTGAGCGGTCCGACGTCACGATCGATCTGGGGAAATACGAGGCGCTGCTGCCGAACCGGGAGCGGGTGCCGACCGAGGAATATCAAATCGGCGAACGCATTCGCTGTTATGTGAAGGCGGTGGAAAGCGGGATGCATGGCCCCGAGATCATCCTGTCGCGAGCCGACCCGCAGTTTGTCATCAAGCTGTTCCAATTGGAAGTTTCGGAGATCAATGACGGCACCATTGAGGTCAAGGGGATTGCCCGTGAACCCGGCTTTCGCACCAAACTGGCCGTCCACACCCGGGACCCGAAGGTGGACCCGGTGGGGGCCTGTGTCGGCTTGCGCGGCCAGCGCGTCAAAAACATTGTGCGCGAGCTGAACAACGAGAAAGTGGATATCATCAAGTGGGATCCGAACATCAAGACCTATGTTGCCAACGCCCTGGCCCCAGCGCAACTGAAGGCCTTTATCGTGGATGAAGAGCGGCATCGGGTGAAGATCATGGTGGCGGAGGACCAGCTTTCGCTGGCCATCGGCAAGCGCGGCCAGAACGCCCGGCTGACCTCGAAGCTGACGGGCTGGCAAATCGATATCGAACCGGAAACGGTTGTCATTTTTGGATTCCAGGAAAAGGTCGCGCAAGCCGTGCAAACCATCGCCGCCATTCCCGGTCTTACGCCGGAAATCGCCAGCGTATTGGTGCATGCTGGATTTTCCACTTTGGACGCGTTGTTTCAGGCGGACCCGGGTGATTTGGAACAGATCGAGCAGATCAAAGGCCAGGTGCCTGCGATCGTGGAAGCGATCAAAGCCGAAGCCGCGCGGCGCAATGGCGTGGAAGCCGCCTCCAAGCCGGAGTCGGCCTGATTTTATGGGCTGGAGTTTCACAATGTTGGCATGTTAAGGTCATGAGAGCTTTGTGGGCCGATTGCCCGAAATTTTATTATGCCCGTTCGTATTTACGATTTAGCAAAGAAACTTGGCATCGAAAGCAAGCTCGTGCTTGTCAAAGCCAAGGAACTGGGCATGACGGCCGCCAAGGTCCCGTCCAGCTCGCTGGACAAGATCACCGCTGAGTTTCTCGAGCAAAAACTGGCCGAGATTTATCCGCAACCTCCTTCTTCCGAGCCGGCTCCAACTGTTGTGGCCGCACCCGTCGCCCCTCCGGCGCCAATCACGATTATTTCCGAGGCTGCCCCCGAGCCTGCCGAGTCCACGGCTGCGGTGGAAGCAGAGGCGGGACCGGTTGAAACGCCGGCGTCAGCGCCGGTCGTAGAGGCCGTTGAAGCCGCTGCGCCTGCCCCCCCGGCGGCTCCCGAGGCCAAGGTGGAACAGCCACCGCCCCCCAAGCCGGCGGAAATTCCGCCACCGCCACCGCCACCGCCACCGCCACCGCCACCGCCCGTTCCGCCGGCGCCGCGCCTGCCGCGCATTGGTGAGAAGGTGGGTTTTGTTGTTTTGCCGGCGAAGCCTGCGCCCCGCCCCGCCCCCGAGAAGCCGACAGCGCGCGGCATGGGTGGTGCCAGAACGGATTTCACGCGGCGCGGCGATATTCGTTCTGTTCGTCCCGGGGCAGTGGCTGGAGGCGCCCCGTCACTGCCCGGCCAGCGGCTGGGGCAAAGACCGGCGCAAAGAGCGCCAGCCGCCCCGGCAGCGCCCAAGCCGGGGAAATTTGTCCCGCCTACTTCCGGCGAAATCATCACGTTGAAACCGCCCATCATTGTGCGCGACCTGGCGGAGCAACTGAAGCGCAAACCCTTTCAACTCATCGCCGACCTGATGGAGGTCGGTGTATTCGCCAACGTCAACCAGTCCATCGAGGAGGAGGTGGCGCAAAAGATTTGCGCCAAGTACAATTATCGTTTTGAAGTGGAAAAGCGGGAGCGGGGCGGCGGTGCCCATACTCCGGTCAAGAAGGTGGAGCTGGACATCGAGGACAAGCCGGAAGACATGAAGCTGCGCCCGCCAGTGGTGACCATCATGGGCCACGTTGATCATGGCAAGACGAGCCTGCTGGATGTGATTCGGAAGGCCAACGTGGCGGCGGGGGAAGCGGGCGGCATCACCCAGCATATTGGCGCCTACACGATTTCCTTTCCGCACCCGGAACGAAAAAACGAGCTGCAACAAATCACTTTTCTGGACACGCCGGGCCACGCCGCCTTCAGCGCGATGCGCGCGCGGGGGGCGACGGTGACGGACATTGTGGTGCTGGTGGTGGCGGCCAATGACGGCGTCATGCCGCAAACGCTGGAGGCGCTGAGCCACGCCCAAGCCGCCAAGGTCCCCATCCTTGTCGCAGTCAACAAGTGCGACCATCCCAATGCCAACCCGCTGAAAGTCCGCCAGCAATTGCAGGACCGGGGCCTGGTGCCGGATGACTGGGGCGGTGAAACGATTTTTGTCGATGTCTCCGCGTTGACCAAGCAGGGCGTTGACAAGCTCTTGGAAATGATCTTGCTCCAGGCCGATCTGCTCGAACTGAAGGCCAACCCGAATCGCCGCGCCAAGGGCAACGTGATCGAGTCGGGCCTCGAACCCGGCGGCCCGACCGCTACCGTGCTGGTCCGCAAAGGCACGTTGCGGGTGGGGGACGTGGTGATTTGCGGTCCGTGGTGGGGCAAGGTGCGCGCCCTGATCAGCGAGGAAGGCACGCGGCAGAAAGAGGCCGGCCCTTCCGTCGCGGTGAAGATTCTCGGCCTCAACGGCATTCCCGAAGCGGGCTTGGAATTCAGCGTCCTGGAGGACGAGAAAGCCGCGCGCGATCTGGCCGACCAGCGCACCCAGGAAGCGCGGACGCAATCGACCGAAACCCGGGCCAAGGTCACGTTGGAGAATTTGTTTGCCACGCTCGACGCCACCCAGGCCAAGACATTGCGGGTGGTGGTCAAAGCCGACGCGCAAGGGTCGGTGGAGGCCATTGTGGAAGCGCTCAAGAAAATAGAAGGCGGCGAGGTCACGCTGGAGGTGATCCACAGCGCGGTGGGGACGATCACCGAGTCCGACGTGCTGCTGGCCTCGGCTTCGGAGGCCATCATTTTGGGCTTTCACACGCGCATCGATGCGGATGTGGCCGACTTGGCCAAGCGCGAAGGCGCGCAGATCAAACTTTATGCCATCATTTATGAACTGATCGACGAGGTCAAAGAGGCGATGGCCGGGTTGTTGGAACCGGATGTGAAGGAGGTCGTGATTGGCTCGGCGGAAGTCCGCAAGATTTTTGAATTGTCCAAAGGCGGCAACGTGGCCGGTTGCATGGTGAGCAGCGGGCGCATCGTGCGGGGCAAGGCGCGCGTCCTGCGTCGTAAAGGCTTGATTTACCAGGGCATTATCCAGACCCTGCGGCGCTTCCAGGATGAAGTCAACGAAGTGCGCGCCGGCATGGAATGCGGCATCCGCATCGAAGGTTTCAATGAGATGCAGGTGGGCGATGCCATCGAATGTTACACCACCGAAAAAACAGCCCCGAAAGCGGCTTGATGCCCGGAGGAATCCCATGTCCCTGAGAATGGAACGCGTGCGCGAGATGTTGAAGCGCGAGATCGGCGAAGTCATCCGCCGCGAATTGCCCGTCAGCGAAGTCGGCCTGATCAACGTCAACGACGTCAACGTCGCTCCCAACCTGAAAACGGCTTCGGTTTTCATCGGGGTCCTGGGCGGGGACGCCCAAAAGCGGAGGGCGATGGAGGAACTGGAGAAGAAGCGCAAGCGTATCCAGGGCCTGGTCGGGCGGGGCATTGTACTCAAGTACACGCCGCAATTGCGCTTTATCCTCGATGAGTCCATTGAACGGGGCAACCGCGTGTTGAGAATCCTGGACGAATTGGAGAAGTCCTCGCGCCTGGAACCGGAATGAAATCCCATCTCAAGATCATTGATCGCATTGTTGACAAGATTGCGGAGAGCCACACCATTGCCATCGGGGGCCATATTCGTCCCGACGGCGATTGCGTCGGCTCGGAGGTGGGACTGGCCCTGGCTCTGCTCAAGCTGGGCAAGGATGTCTCGTGCTGGAACGAAGACTCCATTCCGCAAAAGTATGCTTTCCTGGACCCCGTCAAACTCCTGCAAAAACCCGACGGCGAGCGGGACTTCGACCTGGTCATCACGGTCGATTGCGCGGCATTGGACCGGCTGGGCACGGTGGCTCCGGCAGTCAGCCGGCGCAAATTCCTCATCAACATCGACCATCATCAGAGCAATACGCGCTACGGCGATTTGAACTGGATTTCGGCGCGCGAAGCTTCGACGGGTGAACTAATTTTCCGGCTGCTGCAAGCCGCTGGCTGGCCCATCACGCCGGCCATCGCCGATTGCCTGTTCACCGCGGTTTCGACGGATACGGGTTCCTTCCAATATCCCACCACCAAGCCGCTGACCTACCACACCGCCGGCGAATTGGTCAGGCTCGGGGCGAACCTGGAAACCATTTGCCAGCAGGTTTACCAGTCCTATTCCCTTTCGCGGGTGCGTTTGCTCAAGCACGTTTACAGCCATTTTCATCTGGCGCACGACAACCAGGTCGCCTGGCTCTGGCTTCGGAAAAGGGATTTTACCCGCACTGGGGCCGACCGCAGTGACACAGAGGGTCTGATCGATCATATTCGCGCCATTGAACCGGTGGTGATCGCGTGCGTCTTTGAGGAAGTCGGGGAGGACCTTGTCCGCGTCAGCCTGCGTTCGAAATCACCGCGCATTAATGTCAACGAAATCCTCTCGCAATTCGGCGGCGGCGGCCACGCGGCGGCAGCTGGAGCGCGCATTGAGGGCAAGCCTCTTTCCGTGCAGCGCCGCGTCATCGGCGCGGTGAAAAAAGCCCTCGATGCCGCCCACTGACGCACATGCATGTTTTTGATCCATTCGACGGCGCGGTTCTGATTGACAAACCGGCGGGGCCGACCTCGCACGATGTGGTGGACGCGTTGCGCCGTGCCTTTCGCCTGGAGAAGGTCGGCCATTGCGGGACGCTGGACCCCAACGCCACCGGCTTGCTCGTCATCGTTCTGGGGAAAGGGACCAAACTGTCCGAGAAACTGATGTCCGATGACAAAGTTTATGAGGGCGCGATTAAATTCGGCGAGACCACCGACAGTTATGATGCGGCGGGCGAACTGGTTTCCTCTCTGCCCGTGCCGCCCATCACGCTGGAGGAGTTGAACGCGGCGGCGGCCGAATTCCAGGGCGATTTGATGCAGGCGCCTCCCATGGTCTCGGCTGTCAAGATCAAGGGAGTTCCTCTTTACAAATTGGCGCGCAAGGGCATCGAAGTGGAACGCAAGCCGCGTCTCATTCACATTTACAGCTTTCGCTTTTCCAGCTACTCGGAGCCGCTGGGCCAGTTCCGCATCGCCTGCACCAAGGGCACCTACGTGCGTTCCCTGGCCCATGACCTTGGCCAAAAAATCGGGTGCGGCGCGCATCTGGCTTCCTTGAGGCGGATCGTCTCCGGGAAATTTGACGTGAAGGACTCGATTACGTTCGAGGACGCCCTCAAACTTACCGCCAGTGATTTGCAGAAGCGGGTGCTGCCGTTCCTGACCCTGGCGCAGCCGGCTTGAACCGCTCCGGCCCCATTGCCCGATGAATGTCATCCATGCCGCCGCTGATTTGGACGCCGGGCCGGGCGGCGTTTGCCTGGCCATCGGCGTTTTCGACGGTGTGCATCTGGGCCACCAATCCGTCATTGGCCGGGCCTGCCAGGAAGCGCGCCAACACGATGCCATGCCGGTGGTGGTCACCTTCGACCGCCATCCCAACGCAGTCGTCGCGCCGCAAAATGTTCCACCGCTCATCTATCCGCTCTCGAAAAAACTGCGGGTCCTGGAGTCGCTCGGCCTGGGCGCCGCCTGCGTCATTCATTTTGACAAGGCTTTCAGCGAAATTACCGGCGAACAATTCATTCGCGGACTGGCGCGCGATTTCAAAGCCGTTCGCGCCATCTGCGTGGGGGAAACGTTTCAGTTCGGCCATCGGCGCTCAGGCAACGTCGCGCTTCTCCAGGCGCTGGGAGGGGAATTGGGGTTCGCGGCCCACGCCCTGCCCGATGTTCTCCTCGGCGGCAAGCCGGTGAGCAGCACGCGCATTCGGGAGGCGGTGCGCGCCCCTCAGTTTGATGCAGCGAGCCAAATGCTGGGCCGGCCCTATACGCTGTGCGGGCCGGTCGTTGCCGGCGCGCGTCTCGGACAGAAGCTTGGGTTTCCAACGGCCAATCTCAATGTGTCCGGCATCCTCATTCCGCCCGCGGGAGTGTATGCCGCCGATGCGCGCTGGAGCGGGGAAACCCGTCGCGCGGCCGTCAATATCGGGCGTCGTCCCACCATGTATTCGTCCGAAGGCGGACTGTGCGTGGAAGCGCACCTGTTGGATTTCGCCGGGAACGTTTACGGCCAGGAAATAGAATTGACGTTCCTCGGGAAATTGCGCGAAGAACGCCGATTCCCATCGGTCGCAGCCCTGCAACAGCAGATCGAACGGGACGTTGCCGCCGCGCGCGCCATCGAAAAGTAAGAGGACTCCGGTCCTATTTCCCGCCGGCGGCTTCGAGGCGTTTCAGGTCGTCGGCGAGGAATTGGGCGACATCCTTGAATTTTTGGATATTTTCAGGTTTAATGGCCATTAAAGTCTCGTGCGCCTCCAGGCAGGTCCGGGTCAATTCCATCTGCGTATTGTTGGGCGCTTTGGCCAGCGGCTCGAATTTATCGCTGGCCGGTTCGGCGCAAGTCCTGATGGCAAACAGACCCGTCACTCCGAGGTTATCCAGGGTTTCCGCGATGCGGGGATTCGGGTTGAGCAACTCCAAAGGGGCGCCCAGTTGCACGCTCTTGCCGCCGGAGAGTTTCAAGCCGATGCCGGACAACAACCCGAGAAAGGTGCTGTCCATGGTGAGACAGTCGCACAATTCAAAGATAAAATGGCTGTAGCCTCTTTGCCAGAGTTCACTTATCAACTTTTTAAGATCCAGGCTCGAGGTGAAGTCCGCCCGCCCGTTCACCTTGACGCAGACGGTCCGGTCATAGACTGCCACCATTAATTTTGCCGGGGGTTGGTTCATGGCTCGGATAACATTGCGATGCGATTCAGCCCGGTCAAACCGGCATCAGCCGCCGCTCCTCGAGCCCCGCTTCAACCGGGCGACTGATGATTTGGATGAGTGTTTGCTGCAAAACCAGGGAGGGGTCGAGGTTGCGTGAAATGAGCTTTTGGTTGCACTCCAACAGCAGGTCCATGGCCGCGATGAGTTCGCTTTGCGAGTAATTCTGCGCCTGGGGCATGGCCCGGAATAACACATACGGATGCATGGAAAGCGGGTTCAGCTTCTTGTCATCAGGCAGCGTGTCGGCCGGAACGCGCCCAAGCTGCGCCTTGAAGCGGCTGAAGTCCGATTCGGGTTTGAGCCAGCGTCGGGTCAGCAGTTCGCGGATGAAAATCAACACGCGCACTTTGCTGATCAGGCCGTAGAGCAAACCGATTTCGTTGCGCTTCGGGTCGCGGCGGATCTCCCAAAGTTCTTGATCGAGACAGGCCAGCGCGCGGTCCAGTTTCCTGTCCCCCAGCGCGTCGCCCAGGGCGAAGGCGCGGGCCTGCTTGTTGCGCGTCACGATGGCTTTGACATCCTCCACCTCGATGCGGGAACGTGGCGCAACATAGAGGGACAACTTCTCGATCTCGCTGTCGAGTTGGCGGACATTGGGTCCGACGCTGGCCACCAAGAGGGCCAGCGCCTCGTCTGAAATCTCCACTTTCAAATCACGCAGCGCGCGCAAGGCCCAGCTTTCGGCCTGGCTTGACCAATCCTCGTCGTCCGCCGACCAGGCGGCGAAAATTTCAACGGACCCGATTTTCTCCAAAGTTTTGTAAAAGGACTTTCGCTTATCCACCTTCCCGGCGCTGATGAGCAGCCGGACTTTTCCCCAGGCAAAGGCCTTGAGTTCCTGCGACAGGCCGGCCAGAGTCTCCGTCACAACCTGCGCGGCGGCGGTGCGTTCTTCCCCCAGAAAATTGCAGTTCCGCAGCCAGACGACTTTGCCGCTGCCAAAGAAGGGGAGCGTTTGCAGGGCGGCGCGCAATTTGACCAGACTTTTCAGCGCCTCGCCGGAATGGTTCACGGCCGCGTCGATGATTTCGTGGTCCATGCCCCCGATCTCTTCGGACCATTTCTGGAAGATTTCGCGCGCGCGCTGCTTGACGCCGAATTCATCGTCGCCGCAGACCAGCAATACGGGTGTTGTGATGGTGGCGGCGGAGGGCATGGGGCCGATTATTCCTGATCCCCGGACTCGCCAGTGTTCTCGTTGATGCGGTCGAGCACTTCGGTCATGTCTTCGACTTGTTCGAAGAGCGGGGAGGAGACGAATATGGGACGTTTTTGGGCGGTGGCCAGAGCCAGGCAATCGCTGGGCCGGGCGTCGATTTCCACAATCTTCCGCCCCAACTCATTTTCCTGCTGCAAAATGAGGCGGGCGTAATAGGTGGAATTTTTCAGTTCGGTGATTACGACCCGCTCGATGGTCAGGTTGAAGCCTTTGAAGATGCTGTTCATCAAGTCGTGGGTCAGGGGGCGTTCCTTTGGGGTGTCGCGCAAAAACATGCCGATGATGGCGCCCATGTTGTGCTCCACTTGAATGACGAAAACCTTTTGGTTATTGCCGACGAAAATCGCGCAGCCGCTGTTGGCTGGAAGTATTCCGCGAATTTCCACGGGCAGAACATCACTCTTCATTCCCGAAAGTTACGATATTTGCCCAAAAAAACAAGCGCGAACGGGTGTCATGGTTCCGCACATGCAGGGTTGCCAACAGGTTGCTGTTTGACTCAACATGGCCGGCGATGGGCACGGCAAACAAAATATTGACGGCTCCCGACCTGGCCCGCTGGAGGGAAGGGCTGCGGCGCGCGGGGAAAAAGCTGGTGGTGACCAACGGGTGCTTTGATCTGTTGCACTTGGGCCATGTGACTTATCTGGAGCAGGCCCGGCGACAAGGCGATGCTTTGCTGGTCGGGGTAACCAGCGACGCCGGGGTGCGCGCGTTGAAAGGAACGGGCCGGCCTTTGAACAGGGCGGAAGACCGCGCGGCGGTTCTGGCGGCGTTGCAATCGGTCGATGCTGTCCATGTTTTCCCGGAGTTGGACGCCAGGGATTTTCTGAAGAGCATCGTGCCGGACGTGTACGTCAAGGGTGGTGATTACACCTTGGACACCATCAACCAGGACGAACGCCGCTTGCTGGAGGAATTGGGGGTCAAAATCGTGCTGCTCGCGGTTGTGGCTGGGAAGTCCACCAGCGCGCTTCTCAAAAAAATCCATCGCTTGTAAATCAGGGCTTGATTCCGCGAAGCGACGGCCTGTTAATCGAAGGCATGGCATCCGAAACATTTCAAGCCAGCCGGTGGACAGCGGGCAACCATCTCTTTCCCACCGTCATCGAGGTTTCAGACAAGGCAGTGCTGCGACGCAAGCGGTCGTGGTTCAGCATCGACGAGATCAGCATCAGCATCCAAAAAGTGGCGTCGGTGCATATTCAGACCGGGCTGCTCTGGTCAAAGATCATCATAGAATCCTCCGGCGGAAGCGATCCGTTGACCAGCCACGGTCATAGCAAGGCGGACGCCAGGCGCATCAAAGAATTGCTCGAAGGTTACCAGCAAGGAACGCCTCCCGCCTGAGGCGCTGCGGCGCCGGCGCGCTGAGATTTTCGGAGCGCTCGTCGTTCAATTGTCACCCAATTGTCACCGTGTTGCCGTTGTTTAAGGGAGGGCGTCCCTGTCAACGTATTGGTGATGAAGGCCAAGATTCTCGTGGTGGATGACGAACCGGATGTGCTGGACCTGGTGACTTACAATCTGGGCCAGGCCGGTTTCCAAACCCTGACCGCTGCGGACGGGGCGGAGGCGCTGCGCAAGGCGCGCTCCGCCAGCCCGGACTTGATCTTGCTGGACCTGATGCTGCCGGAACTTGACGGATTGGAAGTCTGCAAGTTGCTGCGGCGGGATTCCAAAACCAGCGGCATCCCCATCATCATGCTGACCGCTCGCGCCAGCGAAATGGACCGCATCGTCGGCTTCGAACTGGGAGCGGTGGATTATGTGCCCAAGCCATTCAGTCCGCGCGAGCTGGTGTTACGCGTCAAGAAGAGATTGGAGAAAAGCGGGGGCGCGCCGCCCAAGACCTTGCATGTGTTCGGCGCTTTGCAGGTGGATGTCTCACGGCACTTGGTGACGGTCAAGGGCCGGCGGGTGGAACTGACGGCCACTGAGTTTAACCTGCTGACCCTCCTGGTGCAACGGGCGGGCCATGTGCAGTCGCGCGACCGCTTGTTGCGCGACGTGTGGGAATATGAAAGCCACATCGACACCCGCACCGTTGACACCCACATGCGCCGCCTGCGCGACAAACTCGGGCCGGCGTCCAAGTATCTGGAAACCGTCCGGGGCGTGGGCTACCGGTTTTTGGCGGAGATCAGCTAGCCGGCCCGGCGGAGTTATGGCTTGATGGGGCGAATCTTGATGTTGCGGAAGGAGATCGAGCCATGGTCCCCTTGCAACGCGATGGAGCCGATGTCGGACTGGGCAAAGCCCGGCATCATGGAGAATTTGGAGGCGGCGACGCGCTGGTTGAAATCGTCGCTGTGCAGGACGTATTCAAAGTACTTGACACCGTTGATTTCATGCACGCACTTCTGCGGGGTGACGAGGAGGCGGACGTGGTTCCATTCGCCCACAGGCTTGGTGGCATCGAGTGTTTTGCCGGTCTTGGGATCGATGGGGGGTTGATACAAGGCATAGAGCCATCCGCACCGCACCGGGTCTTCCGCCAACTGATTGTCCTCCAGTTGAAATTCGGGGCCTGTGAGCCAGACGGCCGGGCCGGTGTTTCCCACATGGAACATGATGCCGCTGTTGCCCGCCGGGGTGATGTTGTAGTCCAGTTGCAATTCGAACCAGTCGTACTGGTTGCTGGTGACAATGTCGCCGGCCTGGCGGGGATTGACGCAGGTGATGGTGCCATCGATGACCTGCCAGCCCGGGCGGATGCCGTCCCGCCTGAAATTGTGCCAGCCGTCAAAGTTCGTTCCGTTGAACAGGAGCTGCCATCCGGCGGCTTTCTCGGCGGCGGTCAGGGTGTTGATCTCCCCTCCGGCGGACACCAAAGCGGAGGTCAGAAACAGGGAAGCTAAAGCCATTAATAAGCAAATTGATTTCATGCGTATAAGGGTGTCGGCAGCCTATTCCTTTTTCTCCGCCTTCAATTCTATATGGAGCTCGCGCAGTTGTTTTGGCTCGACGCCGGCGGGGGAATCCGTCATCAGGTCCGTGCCTTTGGCCGTTTTCGGGAACGCGATCACATCCCGGATGCTGGGCGTGCCGCATAAAATGGCGATGAGGCGGTCGAAGCCAAGCGCGATCCCTCCATGCGGGGGCGCGCCATATTTGAAGGCCTCCAGCATGTAACCGAAGCGGGCCTGGACCAGTTCCGGCGGAATCTGCAACACTTGTTCAAAGACCAGCTTCTGCACGGCAGGTTGATGAATGCGGATGGATCCGCCCCCCAGTTCCACGCCGTTGACCACAATGTCGTAATGCTGGCCCCGGACTTTTTTCGGGTCCGTTGTTAGAAACGGGATGTCCTCCGCCACCGGCGCGGTGAACGGATGATGGCTGGAATACCAGCGGTTCTGTTCCTTGTCGAAACTCAGCAGGGGGAAATCCACCACCCACAGAAAATCGAAGCGGTTGGCCGGAATCTGCAATTTGCCCTGCGCTTTCAACAAGTCGGCGCAATAGCCGCGAATTTTGCCGAGGATTTCGCACGCATTGAGCCATTGATCGGCCGCAAATAAAATCAAATCGCCTTCTTCGATTTTGAGCTTTTGCGACAGGGCGGCTTTTTCGGCGTCGTTAAAGAACTTGACGATGGGCGATTTCCATTCGCCGTTCTCCACCTTGATGTAAGCCAGTCCCTTGGCGCCAAAACTTTTGGCGTACTCGGTCATGGTCTCGATCTGGCCTTGTGTGACCGCGGCAAGACCCCTGGCGTTGAGCGCTTTGACCACGCCGCCGGAGGCGACCGCGCCGCCGAACACCTTGAATTTGCTGGCGCGAAACTCCTCCGTGAAATCGACCAACTCCAATCCAAATCGCGTGTCCGGCTTGTCGATGCCGTAGCGGTTGAGCGCTTCCTGATGGGTGAGGCGGAGGAACGGGGTGGGGACGTCGATGTTCAACGCCGTCTTCCAGATTCGTTTGAGCAATCCCTCGACCAGGGCATAAATGTCCTCCCGTTCGATGAAGGACATTTCGACATCGATTTGCGTGAACTCGAGTTGGCGGTCGGCCCGCTGGTCCTCGTCGCGAAAACATCGCGCCAATTGAAAATATTTTTCGACACCGGCGACCATCAGGATTTGTTTGAACTGCTGCGGCGACTGGGGCAGTGCGTAGAATTTGCCCGCGTTGACCCGGCTGGGGACGAGGAATTCGCGCGCCCCTTCCGGGGTGGATTTGAAAAGGGTCGGCGTCTCCACCTCCAGGAAACCCTGCTCGTCGAAAAACAGGCGGGTGGCGGTGGAGACCTTGCTGCGCAGACGGAGGTTGCGGGCCATTTCGGGGCGGCGCAGGTCCAGATAACGGTATTGCAGGCGCAGCTCCTCGTTGACCGATTTGGCAATTTCAGGATCATCCACCGGGAAGGGCAGAACCTCGGCCATGTTCAGCACCTCGAGGGAGCTCACGGCAATTTCCACTTCGCCGGTGGGGATTTTGGGATTCTGCGTGCCGGGCGGACGCGCGCGGACGTTGCCTGTCACGCTGATGACGCATTCGCTGCGCAAGGCGGCCGCCCGCTCGAAAAGGTCGCCGGTCAGCGCGGAAGGGTCAAAGACGGTTTGGGTGCGGCCTTCGCGGTCGCGAATATCAATGAAGATCAGACCGCCCAAGTCGCGCCGGGAATGGACCCAGCCGGCGAGCGTGACGGTTTGGCCGATATGCGCCGGGCGCAATTCGTTGCAATGATGCGTGCGTTTCATTTCAGCAAGGGCGCTCTCCAAAATGGCAGGCGGCAACGCAGGGCGCTGCAACCAGCGGGGTGGGTCGTCCGTGGCTGGCTTAGACCTCGAAATCGAAGATCAAGACATTCTCAACCAGGCCCATCGCCATCGTTTTGAACCGTTCGTGTTCGGGGTGGACGATGTAGGCATCGCGCGCTGCAACATCACTGAAGGTCATGATGAAGCCGTGTGTCAGACCCTGGTTGCGGCTTTCCTGGCTGCAATTGGTGCCGGAGACATAATCATCAATTCCCGGAACAGTTTCGGACAAATCCAAAACATCCTCAAAGAACTTGCCGATTTGTTCCTCGGTGGTTCCATCTTTGAACTTCAACAAAACAATGTGTTTTACCTTAGACATGTGGGGGGTATGGTAGTGTCTTTTGTTCCCGGCTCAAGACTTTCTTTGGGCGGATTTTTCACCATTTTTTCAGTCCCCTGCCACGCCCTATTTCCCGGCCAGCGCCGTCTCGACCGCCTGGACCAATTGAGGCGATTCCGGCGTGGTCTGCGATGGGAACCGCGCCACGACTTTGCCGTCGCGGCTGATGACGAATTTTTGAAAATTCCATTTGACCTCACCCGGAAAGGCCGCATCAGGCCCTGTCAAGGCCACATAGAGCGGGTGTTTTTCCTGGCCTTTGACATGGATCTTGGCCATGAGCGGAAATGTCACGTCGTATTTGGAAGTGCAAAAGGCCTTGATCTCGTCGGCGGAGCCGGGTTCCTGCCCGCCAAAATCATTGGAGGGTACGCCGATGACCACCAGGCCTTTGTCTTTGTACTTCTTGTAGAGGGATTCCAGCCCGCTGTATTGCTTGGTGAAGCCGCATTTGGAGGCCACGTTCACCAGCAGGACGACCTCTCCCGCATAGGCCTTGAGGGAGGTCGGCTGGCCATTGATGTCGTTCAACGGAATGTCTTGTATTGTGTTCATCTTGTCGGCGGCCATCAACCGGCACGCCAGCATCGCACCTAAAAACGTGGCCGCAACTTTCATGGGTTTACTTTGGCGGCGATTTGGCAAAAGTCAAACATGCCCCGACAACCTCCCCCCGCCGCGGCGGCGAGGGCAGACCGGCGGCCTGGCCCGGGTCTTGCGCAAAAAATCACTGTGATTTGGTGCGACTGGGTGTGACGGAGCTTGATTTTTTGATCCTGAATCAAACCGAATTCAAAGGCGAGGGGATGCCAGGAGGCAACGCGGCAAGCAGCAACCAAGGCGCTGAGTCTGAATTGAAAATTTGTCAGCGAAGATCTGTCGTTGGCCGTTTGCCGCCAAGGCGGACAGGCAAGTTGACTTCCAAGTCCGGGCATTCTGTTCATAATTTTGGCATTCAGCATTTAGCGTTTCGCCTCAATCCTTAGACTACATATATCAATAAATATTCAATAATAAAAGGAGTATTTTAATTATTTTTGGTGGAGCTGGCGCGTCACGGCGCAAACGGTGCGTAATGGATTGCGGGGCAACGGTTTAGCCCGGCCGCCACGCGTGGGACCAGAACGCAACACCTTAACATTGACGCCGCACTATATCCCCGGTGGGCTGAAGGATGGGTTATCACATTGGAACACTTTTGTTGGAACCTTTCCCCGACTTGGTCCTCTTATGGCGAGGAGCGATGTCAGCTTGGGGCTGCATCAACAATGCCGAACCACAACAAAAATGCTAGAACTATGAAACAGAAATCAAGCTTTGTCCGTTTTTCGCAGGCCATCGCCGCAGCGATGGCCGTATGCGCAATCTCCAGCCACGCACAAGTGAACGTCACGGCCACTCTGACTGATGTGCCGGCGTCCGGCGGGGTTTTTGATTATACGTTGAAACTGAATAATACGGGACCCGAAGCGGTCGAGAGCTTTTGGCTGGGCTGGTTCCCCGGAAGTTTTAATGTGGCAAGTCCATCCAGCCCGGGGAACACGCTTGGGTGGAGCGAGGTGTTGGATGGCAGTTCCATCCAGTTCGGCGGCACGTCGGGGACCGCCCTGGATGCGGGTCATTCGGGGGTGTTCACTTTTGACAGCACCTCCACACCGTCACAATTCGAGTCTGGAACAGCCGGGGAATCCACGGCCTACGGCGTCGATGCCGCCCAGCTTGCGTTTACCCTCACCTCAGGACACACCGAGGTGTTTACTCCTACCATGGGTGCAGCGCCCGACCAATCTTCCACCTTGGGGCTTCTGGCCGTCGGCTCGATTGGGCTGTTGGTCGCTTTTCGGTGCTTCAGTTGTTCCCGGTCATACGCCATCGCCAATTGATACGCAGACGCCGGCAATCGGGATGGTAAGAGGCGGACGGGATGGACGAAGCGGACTTGATGGAAGAAGCCAAGCCATGATTGGGCGGGGTTGCTTTACATTGGCTTTGACGGGGATTAGAATTGATCTGCCTGGGGAGAAACTATTTATGCCGCAGGCGAGTCAACGCGACGAACAAAAGCATTATTATGGGCGACAGATCTCCGAAAGCGAACCAGAAGAAATCCACACAGAAACAAGACAAGGCCAACAGCGTCGAGCAGAAGAAAAAAGACGCCGTGTTCGCAAAGCAGTCCGCCAATAAAAAGAAGTGATCCCCAAGAGTGAAGGGGAGAGACGCTCTCCGTCACCCAACCCTCTCCAAGGAGAGGGTTTTGCGCCGGGATCTGTGCGGTCTTTTTGGCTGTTACCAATCCTTGAATTTGCCGGGTTGGGTTTTGACGGGCTGATTTTCGGGGGAGAAGATCAGGGACTTTTCCTCGTCTTTTTGCTCGGATAAGAGTTGGCGGGCTTCTTCGGGCGTCATCTGCCCGGCAGCGGCGGCTTGTTGGGCCTCTTGCTGTTGCTGCTCCTTTTTCTCACTTTCCTTGGCTTGGGCTTGCTGTTCCTTCTTTTCCTGGTCCTTTTTGGCTTGGTCCTGCTGGCGCTTCTTTCCTTCCTCTTTCTTTTTGTCCTGTGCGGACTGTTTGTCCTGGCCGTTCTGCTGATCCTGTTTGGAGGAGTCTTGTTGTTGCTGGTCCTGCTGGTCTTTCTGCTGCTGATTTTGTTGATTCTGCTGGTTTTGCTGATCCTGCTGGTCTTTGTCGTTCTTTTGGTTCTTTTTATCCTTGTTCTGCTTTTGCTGCTGTTGTTGTTGCTGCTTGAGTTTCTCGAGTTGTTGTTTGATGTAGGCGAGGTTGTTGTTGGCGTCGGCATCGTTGGTGTTCAGGCGCAGGGCGTTGGTGTAACTGTCCATGGCCTGCTGCCAGAGCGCTTCTTTTTTGTCGGGTTCCGACAACGATTCGCCCAGGTGGTATTCAGTGTTGCCTAGGTTGTAATAGGTGTGTTCCTGGGTCTGCACGTCGGGGATGACGCCAGGGGAGGCGAGGGTGGCGTTGAATTGCTTTTCGGCTTTCTCGAGCTGCTTGGCGCGATAGGCCGCCGCACCTGCGTCGTAATGCAGGCGGTAATCGTTGGTATTTTGCTGTGATAGCCGGTTGTATTCGTCGAACGCGCCCTTGAACTCGCCGGATTGATAATCGCGGAAGGCGCTGGAAGGCGAAGCGTGTCCGGTTGATGCAATGAGCAGGAAACAGAGCACGGCAAAGGCCTTTTGCAAGGCGGACCTTGCGGGCGGGTCGGACTCTGAGCGGCGCGAACGGGAGCGTTCCGGCAGCAGGAATTCCACGAGCAGGCAAACCACGGCAAAGGCCAGGAACCAATGATACTGTTCACGATAAACCTTGGTCAGTCTGGTTGTCGCTTCGGTTTTGGGCAACGGCGCAAGGCCACGGGCGTAGAGCGTCGCCATGGGATCGGCGCCTTGCAGCGGCAGGTAGAAGCCGTTGGCTTCGGTGGCAATTTCCCGGAGGAGTTTCTCGTTGAGATGCGATTTGACCACGTTGCCGTCGTCATCCTTGATGAAGGAGTAGTTTCCCTGGTCGTCCTTGACGCGCAGCAATTCGCCCGCCGGCGTGCCGACGCCGACGGTGAAAATGCGCATGCCTGCCTCGGCCGCTTCTTTCGCCGCCGCCAGCGTGTCGGTGTCGGCGTCATGATCTTCGCCGTCGGTAAAGAGCACGAGAACTCTATGATTGTCCTCGCTCTTTTCAAACGCGGCCAGTGAGGCGCGGATGGCGGCGGACAGGGCGGTGCCGCCTTGTGGAATGATGCCGACGTTGAGGGCTTCAACGCCCTGGCGAAAAGCCTGGTCGTCGAGGGTGAGGGGAGTTTGCAAGAAGGCGGTGCCGGCAAAAGCCACCAAGCCAAGCCGGTCGTTGCGGGCCTGCCGCATCAGGTCGAAGACGGCCAGTCTTGCCTTTTCCAGGCGATCCGGCGCGACGTCCTGGGCTAGCATGCTGCGCGAGGTATCCACGGCGACGATGATGTCGAGGCCCTTTTGTTTGGCCTCCTCCCAGGCAAATCCCCATTGGGGCCGGGCCAGGGCCAGGAGCACCCCGGCGAGGGCGGCGGCGAGCAAGGCAAAGCGGAAGGCCTGGCGCGCGGGCGAGAAGCCCACCAGCAGAGTGGCCAGCAGGCGCTGCTGGACGAACTGCCGGATTAATTTTTGTTTGACGCGCCAGGACCAGAAGAACAGGCCCGCCAGCGCCGGCAGGGCGACCAGCAGGTACCAAAGATATTGGGGTTGGGCGAATCTCATAACTGCTGGCTCACGGCAGTTTCCTCCAGACGGTGTGGTTTAAGATCATTTCCAGCAAAAAGGCCGCCAGGCCGGCAATGGACACTGGCGCGAACAGTTCATCATAATGCTGGAATTTTTTGACTTCGGCCTCAGATTTTTCCAGGCTGTCTATTTCGGCGTAGATGCGGCGAAAAATTTCGGCGCTGTCGGCGCGGTAATATTTTCCGCCGGTTTTCTCCGCGATTTTGTTCAGGGTGTCCTCATCCACATCGACATCCATCCATTGGTAGCGTTTTTGGCCGAACTGATCGATGACGGGGTAGGGGGCCTTGCCGCGGATGCCGATGCCAATGGTATAGACCTTGACGCCGAGAGATTGGGCCACTTCGGCGGCGGTCAAGGGTGAGACTTTGCCGGAATTGTTTTCGCCGTCGGTCATGAGGATGACGATTTTGCTTTTATCCTTCAGCCCCTGCAGGCGGTTCAAAGCGGCCATCAAAGCGGAGCCGATGGCGGTCCGGTTTTCGTCGATCAACCCGATGCGCAGGCGATCGAGGTTGCGCTGGAGAAAGTCGTGATCCAAGGTGAGCGGGGCGGCAATGTAAGCATCCTTAGCGAAAGCGACCAGGCCGATGCGGTCGTTGGGGCGGTTGTCGATGAATTTGGCCAGAACTTCCTTGGCCAGCTTGATGCGGCTTTGGTCCTCGCCAAAATCCTCCGATCTCATACTACCGGACATATCGATGGCCACGACAATATCGACGCCGCTGGCTTTGACCTGGGACTCGCCCTTGACGAGGCGGGGTTGGGCCAGGGCGACGATAAACAGCGCCACAGCCAGCCAGCGCAAGGCGGCCAGGAAGCTTCCGGCTGAGGAGCGACTCAGCCCTGAAATCGGCCGGACCAAATCGACGGAGGAATAAAGAAAAGCCGGGCTGTGTCCAATCCTGCCCTTGAGCCACGCCAGGACGGGCAGCAACAGCAGAAGCAACAGGACGTATGGATGGGCAAAGGTCATGTTGCGGCGGGAATGGGGGGCGGCGCGGCTTGGGAGGATTGGATGTCCGGCGGCAACACGCGCGGTTCGGTCTCGTTGACCAGACGCAGGGCGGAAGCGTGCAAGGCGCGAAGCTCCGTCTCCGTCGGTTCGTATTTGGCGAACTTGATCAGGTCGCAACCGGCCAGGAAATCAGCCAAGCCATGTTTTTGTTCGGGCGTCAACAATTGGCTTTCCTGCAGTTCATAAAGGAATTCTTCGGTGGTGCGATCCGGGGCGTGGAATTCGAAACGCTCCTCCAAATAAACGCGAATGGCACCTGAAACCGCAATGGAAAAGGGTTTTGGCTCGCTGATGAGAGACAAGGCGTGGTCGAGCATGCGGCGGGCGCGCACATGGGGAGGAAGGGGAGCCGGCATGCGAATGGTGGCCACCCTTTTGCTCCAATAACGCCAGAGCAACCAGGCGGCCACCGCCAGGACCAGAAGGCCGACAATCCAAAAGAACCAGAGCCAGCCGTTGGGAATGGCAATCAGCGGCTTGAGGGCTTCGTGGAAAGCAGGCGGGGCCGCGTTGGTGGCGGCGGGCGGCTGGGCCGGAACGATGAGGGCGGAGTTGGTGTTCATGCTCATCCGTGACGCCGGCGTTTTTCGCGGGTTTCAAAAAACCGGCCGAGGGCGGCGGCGTAAGGCTGATCGGTGCGGACTTCGATGGCGTCGATGTTGGCCGAACGCAGCAGGCGCAGCAGTTCGGCTTGATGTTTAGCCCGGCGGTCGGCGAAAGCATTGCGTTTGCGGTGGTCGTTAGTGTTGATTTCGATGACCTCGCCCGTTTCGGCATCCCTCAGGACCAGCCGTCCCAAGGCGGGCAACTCCAGTTCATAACGATCGACCATTTGGATGGCGATGACATCGTGCCGACGATTGGCTTGGCGCAAGGCGGGCATGGTCTGGGGACCCAGGGTGGGCGATAGCAAATAACTGGAGTGGCGGGCCGGATCTCCTTCCTCCGCGGCGCGGTGCTCGAAAAGAAAATCCGAAATGATAACGACGATGGCGTGGCGGCGGGCCATGCGGTTGAGACTGTCGAGGGCCTCGTGGAAATTGGTCCCGCGGCGGCGGGGTTGGAAACAGAGGATTTCGCGGATGACGCGCAAGACATGCCGGCGCCCCTTTTTTGGCGGGATGTACTTCTCGACTTCTTCGGTGAATAGGATCAAGCCGACCTTGTCATTGTTGCGGATGGCGGAGAAGGCGAGGACGGAGGCGATTTCGGCGGCGAGTTCGCGCTTGGATTGGCCGCCCGATCCGAAGAGGCCGGAGCCGCTGAGATCGACCACCAGCATCAGCGTCAATTCGCGTTCCTCGACAAATTTTTTGATGAAGGGATGGTTCATGCGCGCGGTGACGTTCCAGTCAATGGCGCGGACGTCATCGCCCGGCTGGTATTCGCGGACCTCCTCGAAATTCATGCCCTGGCCTTTGAAGACGCTGTGATATTGGCCGCCGAGGGTTTCAGACACCAGGCGGGTGGTGCGCAGCTCGATCTGCCGGATCTTTTTGAGGATTTCGCGCGGGATCATACCTAATGGACGGAAACCTTGCTTTCTTCAATAAGCGCCGGTCGCCATAAATCAAGGCACGGGCAGTTCGTTGAAGATTTTTGTGATGATGGTTTCGCTCGTTTTTTCCTCGGCTTCGGCCTCATACGTGACGGCGACGCGGTGGCGCAGGACATCCATGCCGATGCTCTTGACATCCTGCGGCGTGACATAGCCGCGGCCGCGCAAAAAGGCATAAGCCTTGGCCGCGAGCGTGAGGGCAATCGTGGCACGGGGCGAAGCGCCCAGTTGAATCAAGCCCTGCAACCCGTCCATTTTGTAAGCGTCCGGGTCGCGTGTGCAACAGACGATATCGACGATGTAATCTTTCACCTTGTCGTCGATGTAAATGTCGTTGAGCACCTGGCGCGCGTCCAAGACCTGCTTGGCCGAAACGACCTGGCTGGCCGGGGCGATGGCGGTGGTGCGGGCCATCAAGTCCAGGATCTGCCGCTCTTCCTGACGCGAGGGGTAAATGATCTTAAGCTTCAACATGAACCGGTCCACCTGGGCCTCGGGGAGGGGATAGGTCCCCTCCTGTTCGATGGGATTCTGCGTGGCCAGGACCAGAAAGGGTTCCTCGAGCTTGAAGGTTTGGTCGCCGATGGTGACTTGCTTTTCCTGCATGGCCTCCAAGAGGGCGCTCTGCACCTTGGCCGGGGAGCGGTTGATTTCATCGGCCAGGACAAGGTTGGCGAAGATGGGGCCGCGCCGGGTGGTGAAGGCGCCGGTTTGGGGATTGTAGATTTGCGTGCCGATCAAGTCGGCGGGAAGGAGATCGGGGGTGAATTGGAGACGGGAGAATTTGACGTTGAGGCACGCGGCCAGCGTCTTGACAGACAAAGTCTTGGCCAGGCCGGGCACGCCTTCGAGCAGGACATGGCCGTTGGCCAGCAACCCAATGGCCAGCCGCTCGACCAGATAATTTTGGCCGATGACGACTTTGCCGATCTCACTAAAGAGGGGGCGGACGAACGCGCTGGCCCTCTGCACTTCCTCGTTTATGGCACTGATTCCTGTGTTCATAGGTATTGAGAATACGTATGCCCCAAAAGACAGTCCAATGCGAAAATTCGTTCAGAAATTCTTCCTCCCAGGTTCGAGGGGGATGATGGTCAAGAGCAGAATTACCAGGAGGAAGCGGGTCCAGCATGGAACCGCCTGGAAATGACTTGCCAATGGGCGGGGCGCGTGCGAATAAATAGGGGCTGTGCATCAAGCACTGCCTCGGTAGCTCAGTTGGTAGAGCAGCAGACTCTTAATCTGTTTGTCCACGGTTCGATCCCGTGCCGGGGCACCATTTCCATCAAGGACTTACAACAAGTCTGGAAATCCCTGAAACCCGTCTTGGCCACTTCTTGGCCACTTTTAAAGGTTGTGAAAAGAAGCATCAAGTTGTGTTCATTATGACGGGTTTGACCGTCCCGGCGATTTCGCCGGGTGGTGCCGGAGTAAATCTGCCACTATCGCCCTCCTGTTGAATTCAATCCCGGAATCTATCTCCAACAGCGCCTTCTGCTCCCATCTGCGGCCCCTGCCTTCCCGCAACCGCCCTCGTTTCCGCGTTATATATCTTTGAGGCGGAGACTCATCTTCCGTCATTTCATCCCCATGCCACGTCCAAAATATTATTCACCGACCATTGATTTGTTCCTAATCACGGTGCTCTATCACGAGTCCCAACGACAAAAGAAGCCCATGACGGTCGTGACAAACGGCCTCTTGGAAAATGCCCTGCGGGGCTCCGACAGTTGGCACCAAGCCGAATCAGCCCTTGTGCTCAAGGAGGATCCGCCACCGTCTAAACCTTGAATCATAAACCCCGCAAGCAAACGCCCCGGTCCAAAAAGCCGGGGCGTTTTGCTGCATCCACGGATTTTCATCAAACAAAACGGTGGCCGCGCCTTGATCCAAAGCGGCTGTTCGTCAATCAAACACGGATCGTAACGCCCGGTGATGAACCGGGTGTTTTCGTTTCAACGAAAGGAGAATCACCACCATGATCGTTCTCGAAGCCAATTATTCTAAGAAACTCGGTTTGCCCGGGTATTCCAGTCATCAGTTCTCACTGACCATTCGCAAAGAGGTCAGCGACATCACGCAGGTTGAAAATGAAAGCCGCCAGCTCTTCGCCACCTTGCAAAGCAACGTGGACCGGGACATCCAAAACACGGGTTTCCTCCCGGAAGCCGCCAATGGCAACGGCCATCGCAACGGCGGCAACGGCAATGGCCACCGACTCGCGCAGGAGAAGTGGAATTGAGTGCCACTGGGAAGGAATCATTCATCACCTACCCGGCGGCCGGAACGCTGATCAAGAAACCGGTGGAACACCTTGGCGTCGAGGAATTCCCGCCAGCCACTGAATTGAACACTGAGCCGGTCAAACTGGACGAGGCGTTCAAAGTGGCGTTGCAGGAGGCTTTTGACTGCGCCGGTTCCGACGAAACCCGTTACGTCATCACCGGGGCCTGCCTCGATGTCAGAAGCAAAGAGGCACACTATGTGGTGGGGACCAATGGCCATCACCTGGTGGCGGCCAATTCGTTCCTGTTCGACATTCCTGAATCGGCAATCATCCCCCCGGGCAAGTTTCTCACCTGGGCCGGCTTGAAGGCGAATATCCCAATTGGAAGCAAGTGGTTCCGGCGGCGGATTCGATCAAAAGCCACATCACCCTGGGCGAACCGGGAATTAAGATCATCCTTGATGCCCTGCCATTATTGCCGGGCCAGGATGATAGAAACCAGCCGGTCTCCCTGGAGATCAAGGATGATTACTTGACCTTGAAGGCCAAGGGCAAGGGGGACTGGACCGTGATTCCGATCCCGGCCAAGGTTTCCGGTCTGCCGGTTGCCATCTCCATCAAACGCAATTATCTGGCCAAAGCCCTGAAGGCTGGTTGCACCGAAATTGGCATCGAAGACAAGACCAGTCCGGCAAAGTTCACGACCAAAGGCAAGACCTTCGTGGTTAGCCTCATCGGGCCTCCTCCTGCCGCCGCTGTGAAGGCACCGGAGACCCGCCCCATTTCTCCCCCGGAGAACGCTTCCGCCGCACCACCGTCGCCGGCAGAAACGACAAACCAGACGGAAACAGAAAGGACTCCTGAACCCATGCCCGCGAACACCAATACGATGCTCCAACGCAAGGATGCGTTCTCCAAAAGAGCCGTTGCCTATGGCCTGCCCACACCCAAGGGGGTGTTGATCCTGGGCATTCCGGGCCCCGGGAAGTCCCTCACGGCCAAGGCCACGTCGAAAATCTTCGGCATGCCCCTGCTCAAGCTGGATGCCGGTCGAATATTCGCTGGCCTGGTTGGCCAATCCGAATCGAATCTTCGCTCAGTCATTCAAACCGCCGAGGCAATTGCTCCGGCTGTGTTGTGGATCGATGAGATTGAAAAGGGATTCTCCGGCTCGAAAAGTTCCGGGGCAACGGACGGTGGCACCTCATCACGGGTCTTCGGCTCGTTCATCAGTTGGATGCAGGAGAAGAAATCCCCCGTCTTCATTGTGGCCACGGCCAATGACGTGTCCCAGCTTCCGCCGGAGATGCTGAGGAAAGGCCGGTTCGACGAACTCTGGTTCGTGGATCTGCCCAATCAAAAAGGAGCGGGAGGCGATCTGGATGATCCAGATTGCCAAATATCGCCGCAACCCGAAGGAGTTCGACACCGTTCAACTGGCCCGGGTCACAGATGGATTGACGGGTTCTGAAATCGAGAACGTGTTCGTGGATGCCCTATTCAAGGCATTCGAGACGCAGAAGGAACCAACTGATCTGACCGTCGCCGAGGTGCTAACCGAATTTGTGCCGCTGTCGAAGTTGATGGCGGAGCAGATGAGCGGCCTGCGGCAATGGGTAAAAGGCCGGGCGCGGTCCGCCACTTCACAACAACAGGAGGAAAGCAGGCTCAGGCGGATCGCCGCGTGATTACAAAAAAGAGTTCGCCTTCGCGGGCGGGCTCTTTTTTACCAGTCAGATGGTGAGCCCGGAATCCTGCATGAACGTATTGGCAAAACACCAGATGCTGATTTAGACTTTCGTCATGTTCGGAGAATTAAGTCCCTCGGTTTGGTTGCTGGGCGGCATAGTCTTGGCTGCCGTGCTTCCGGTCGATCCCGGCTCGCAAATTGGCAGCGGTCTTCGTATCAATTGGCAATGGCTTTTGATCGGGAACATCTGAAGCAATCCGCCGCGAAACTTGCCGCGTCAGGTGTTTTCATCGGCACGTCGTCCTGGAAATACCCTGGCTGGCGAGGAATGCTCTACGACGAATCCCGCTACATGTGGCGGGGCAAGGTGGCTGAGTCGCGCTTCGAGAAAAACTGCCTTGCCGAATATGCGGAGGGGTTCAAAACGGTGTGCGTTGACGCAGCCTATTACACTTTCCCGAGCGTCAAATACCTTGAGGGGCTTGCGTCACAGGTGCCGGCCGACTTTCAATTCGGGTTCAAGGTCACCGACGAAATCACGTTAAGAAAGTACCCGATGCTGGATCGATTTGGCCCGCGTGCCGGGCGTCAGAATGTAAACTTCCTAAATGATGAGTTGTTCAGTCGGGCGTTCCTCAAACCGTGCGAGGCGATCAGGTCGAATATCGGCCTCCTCATATTCGAATTCTCCCGGTTTTACCCGACAGATTATGAGCATGGCAGGGACTTCATTTCAGAATTGGAGCCATTCCTTGCCGCACTCCCAAAAGGCTGGCCCTACGGCATCGAAATGCGAAACAAGCATTGGCTTCAACCTGAATATTTCGACTGCCTCAAACGCCACAACGTAACGCACGTTTTTAACTCTTGGACGGAAATGCCGCCTGTCGGCGAGCAAATGGCACTCCCTGGCAGCCGAACAAATCCAGACCTCGTCGCAGCGAGATTCCTCCTCAAGCCTGGTCGGAAATACGAAGATGCGGTGAAATCATTTCAGCCCTACGACAAAACCAAGGAACTAAACGCAGAGGCCCGGAAAGCAGGTGCTTCGCTCGTTCAGGTAGGGCAAAAAAGTGCGAACCGGAAAACGTTTATTTACGTGAACAACCGCCTGGAAGGGAACGCGTTGGAAACCATTGCGGCGATGGTGGAAGCTTAACGGCTTTGGCCGCGTTCACGGGGCTCGCGTCCCGGCGGAATGCCCCAAGGAACCGATTACAAAATATTATTAAAATGAGGGTTGAACATTAGCCCGAAAGCATGAGTCAATAAAACGGTCCCGGATATGAGGCTGAACGGGTTTTGGTTTTCCCATTCAGCCACAATTCCGAGGTCAAGGGTTAGTTAGTCTGGTTGTTGGGGCCGGATGCCGCAATGGCGTCCGGCCTTTTTTATAAGGAAGGCTGAATCCCCAACAACTGTCACCGGTTCTCCAATCGGTTGGTTTCGTCCCCGGGGGTGGTTGGCTGCAAGGACAAAACTTCGGCTTTTACTTTACGGGTTACAACGTCGTCTTTCCAGCCTTCTTCGCCTTCCTCCATCGCGCCCGGGCTGCCGCGGCAAGCTTGGCCCTCGTTGCCGGACTGCTGCGTCGATCTTTCTTTTTGGCCGGCTTGGAAGCCTTTGCCCCTTTACCTCTATATGCCGCCCAACGCGCCTTGGCAGCAGCAGCATTGGCAGCACGACCAGCAGCGGACATTCTTCGCTTGCCTTTGGGTCTGCCAGGTCCGCGTCCAGTGACACCAATGGATTCAAGTTGGTTTTTCAGGTCCTCAATCTGCTGTTTGATGTCGATAATCCTTTGCAGTTGAGCCGTCGTTAAATCTTTTAGGTCAGTCATGGGTGAATTGGTTATCCCGGCGGAGCCTGTGAGTCAATGGCGGAGTGCAGACTTCCAGTGACATCTCTCAAATTCCCAAAACAACCATCGCCGAATGGATAGCCGTTGACCCACACAACTGAATCCCGGAAGACCCCGTCGAACTCGATGGTGATTTTTCGTCCCAGATCCGATTTGGGTATCGTAAAGGATTTGCGGTGCCAACCGGCGCTGTTCTCCGGGAAATTCCGGCCCAGCGCCTTGTAGCCGTGGCTGCCGCTTCCCCGGCCGCCGAACGGCAATTCCACCGCCCAATCGTGCGGCAGATCCACCACGCGCCAGGCATGATCGTCAAAATCCTTGGCGGCTGCCCCTTGGCTGTAGCCTGCCTTGGCAAAATAGGAAAAATTGTTCGTGGCCGGTGAAGGATCGAAATCCTTTGCCGGATCGGTGGCGTTGCCGAGCGTAAAATGCCATCCCAAATCCATCAACAACCGTTCACGATTGGCGGATGTGCCCTGCTCCGCCGCTCGGGCTCCGGCGGCAAAAACAATCACAACGACCGCCACGGCAAAAAGTCTCCTCATAATAAATAACTGGACAGTGGAACGTTCATGCAGCCTTTTCCAGTTCAAGGATTTCAGCGTAGCCGCAGCGGGCGGGGCTGATTTTGGTTGCGAGGAATTTCTTGAGGGTAACGCTTTCGGGTGAACG
>JBEKDI010000034.1:0-48587 GCA_050014435.1 Verrucomicrobiota bacterium
CAAAAACCAACTGGCTCACGGCTCCTGGGTGCTGCAACTCATGAGCCAAAAACCGGCCTAACGACCTTGTGAATAACTTTTATGAAAAAGCAATTTACAAACCAGAGAACAACTTCGTGGTTAAAAAGTCCGAAACATGTATTGGCCGGGGCCGCAAATCCGAGTCCATCTGTGCTCGTCTGTGGCCAATACTTTCCCGGCTGCAATCCTGTGGGTCAAGAGGCGTTCATCTGTCAAAAACCTTCGCGTCTTCTTGTCCGCCGTCTTGTCCCGCCGAAGTTTTAACGAAGGTGGAAGCTTCAGCGAAGGAGGATGCGTGAAGATTCTGCTTCAGGGTTGCGGCTATCCAAGCCTTTGATCCGCAGCATCTTAAGCAAATTCCCATCGGAAATCACATATTTTTAAATAATTCTTGCAAATATCTATTGACGAATGAATCTATTAACTATAATGTTCGTTTAATGAATTTTGAATATTGGATGGCGAATAATTGACAATGGATAACTTGAGGCCAATCGGAGGGCGGGCATTATGAAAAAGCAAATGCCGGGGGGAAGGTGGAGTCTGCCTGGTGATGGCAATGGAAAGGCCGTTATCATCCTGGGCATTGGCGGGAAACAAGTGCAAAAACATGAGAATTCTCACTTTTCTCGGATGCTGGGCTTTTGGGCAATTTTTCGTTCGAACCTGCTGCCTTGCAATCCATTCCAACTGAATCAAACCAATGGATTTCTCGGATTTCGCGGGAATTTCTCCGGGGGTGGTATACCGGGGGGAGGGTCAAAAAATCCTAATCCCTCATCAAGGCTGCCCGGCAGGTCGGCGACAATCGCTTTGATTTCCGGCCAAAAATATGATTCCAATCAAACCCCGTCGCACTCAGTCGCAGCCAATCACAGCGATCTTTTCACCGCGTCGCGCCCAGTCGCACCCAAAACCGAAAACATCATGATTTTTCAGAACTTCAGCATTTCGCCAGTCCGCCATAGTTTTAACGAGGTCCACTATCAACTATCCATTGTCAATTCGCCTGGGTCTGCCTTCGTTTGCTTCGTGCCCTTCGTGGTGATTCGGAACTTTCGCCAGTCCGCCATGATCTTAAGGACGGTGGAAGCATTTCCCTCATTGTCAATTATCAATTGTCCATTGTCAATTCAGATGGCCTGTCAACCGAATAGAGGAAATAATTTAAAATTGCCAAAAAAGCCAAAATCCGTGCAATGCAGAGGGCAGCTTGTGACGGCTCCGTGCCGGGTTGTGACGGCATTTGTGACGGGTTGCCCCATGCCTAAGTCCTTGACTGACAACAAGTGTGACGGTGTGGCGGCTCCAGACCCCTGGACGCCTCGACCTGTGGGCTGGTTTGGGGGCTGTCCTAATCCTAATCCCATGGCCCCCACTCGTTTCGACCCGTTTCGAGTCATTTCGACCTGTTTCGACCAAAAAATCAATTCCAAAACCTGAAACTTCACACCCCAATCTTATGACCCGTGTTGGAAAAATCGCCCGATTGCCTGAACGAATTCGCGAACAAATCAATGGCCGTCTTCAGGACGGCGGGGAAGGGTTCATCCGTGGTGAAAAAATCCAACCTTCTCGCACCTTCTCGCACCTAATCCGGCCTTTTCGCACCGTTTTGAAAGATTTTTTATTGTGGGCTTGCCGCCAAAAGCCGATTTGCTCCAGCCCGGTGCCGAAGGCCGTTGTCAGGGCGAAATCCGGCGGAATCACAAGGAGCAGTTCCGTGGCAAATTCCTCCTGTCTGGTGGCATGTTTTGCCTCATTTCGGGACTCGACCCTGCAAAACCCCTTTAAAACAAGGGTTTTGTAGCATGGCACAGACGATGCTCAAAGGGCGATGAAATGAGTGATGCACCGAGAAGTTGCGAAGCAGATTGCCAAACGCAGCCGGGCGTTGCCGGACATGGCAACATCGCGGATTTGCAAGGCCGCGCTGCTAAAGAAATGTCATTAAGAAGCCGAGAATTACCCATGATAGAAAGCGTCAAAAGTTTGGTCGAAGCCCTCCGTGACGAGTTGAAAAACTACGGCGAGATGCTTGCCCTGTTGGACCGCCAGCAGGAGTACCTGATGACCCGCGCCGCCAATGAAGTTTCCCAATCCATCAGCCTGGTCCAGGCCCAAGGTTTGGCCATCCAGGAAGCCCGCAACCACCGGGAAGATTGCCGCCGCGCCGTGGCCGAATCAGTGGGCCAGCCGGAAGGCGCGCCGTTCAAGGAGCTGATTCCGCTTTTGCCTGCAGATTACCAACCCCTGCTCAAGGCGCTCGTGGAGGAAAACAACGAGCTCCTGTTTCGGGTGCGCCGGCGCGCGCGCCAGAATCATCTGATCCTGAAACGCTCGGTCGAGTTGATGCAGCAATTGTTGAATTCGCTCTGCCCCCCGGTCCAGCCGGCCGATGGCAACAGCGCCGCCGAGTTGCCGGCCCCTGGCTGGGCGGAACGGGAACTGCACGCGGAAGTAAACTGACGGACTATATTTATGGTTGCGATGCTTGACACGAATGTCAAAAAACGCGCCCGCCAACAACGCGCCATCCGCGCCGCCGCTCCCGTGCTGGCGCGCGCGGGCGGGG
This sequence comes from Verrucomicrobiota bacterium, assembly GCA_050014435.1. Lineage (GTDB taxonomy): Bacteria > Verrucomicrobiota > Verrucomicrobiia > Limisphaerales > Palsa-1400 > DASRLE01. The sequence goes on from JBEKDI010000034.1 coordinate 2,597, forward strand.
AAGGCAGGGGGCTGGAAGCCGCGGTCATCGCCGAAGCGCGCGATCCTTTGCTGGAAGCGCAACTCCTGGCCGAGACCAGCGTGACCGGCTCGCTGGCTGCTCTGCAAAGAAACCTGCAACATGCCGGCTCCTGCCTGGATGAATTGTTCAGTTTCAGCGCCGCCCCCAACGGCCTCAACGCGCTGGATGTTGATTTGTCGCACTTGTTCAGCTCCTTCCAAGACCTCTATAGCGATCCGGCCAATCTCCCGCTGCGGCGCGACATTGTGCGATGCGCTCAGGAGATCGCCGGCAGAATCAACCGCGCCTCGGCACGGCTGGACTGTTTGCGAAACGATTTAAATGCCGCGATTCAAAAGGACGTGGGCCGGGTTAATCAAAACCTGGATGATGTTGCCGTTCTGAACCAGCAAATCCTGGAGGCACGAATTTCGGGTGGGAAGGCCGGTCTTTTGGCCGAACAGCGCGCACAAGGCCTGGAAACGCTCTCCGGCTGCATCAACATCAATGCCACGCCCCGCGCCGACGGCGGCGTCAATGTCAGCATCGGAGGCGTCGCCATGGTCTGCGGGCCAAGGACGCCTGATTTCCTGGCCACATATCCCGACCAAAACGAGGATTTGCGCCTGCAGGCGCAAAACGTCGGCGCACGAATCGAGGCGGCTGGCGGCAGCATCGCCGGGAAAATCAAGGCGCGCGACGGCGCCTTGGCGGGCTTGCGTAGGGGGCTGAACAACCTGGCCGCGCAACTGATCTCTCGATTCAATTCCATTTACAGAAACGGCCGCGATTTGCACGGGGGCACCGGCCAGGATTTTTTCGCCGGAAACGACGGGACAGACCTCGGCGTCGACAGCGCTGTGGCCGGAGATCCGTCCCGATTGCAGACTGGCGGCGCCGCAGACGTGAAGGGATGCGACGCGGCACCGGCCCTTGAATGGTTCCGCCAAACCTGCGCCCAAACCGTTTCCCACCCAGGCGGCGCTTTGGGGGAGATCAGCGAGGATTTGAGCAGCAGCCAGGCGGTGGCGCAAATGCTGGCCAACGAACGCACATCGACTCACGGCGCATCCATCGGCGGCGAGTTGACTTGTTTGCAAAACTACGAGCAGGCTTGCGCGGTTTCAGCCAAAATGGAGGCGACACTCCGTAAGATGTCACCTGTGCAATAAGGCGTATCCCGGGCGCTCAGAACTCCCAGTGCAGCCTCATGCTTAGTATTGAGACCGGGCCGCGTGCGGCGTTGTAGGCTGGATTAGTCACAAACTGGTAATCCGCGGTGGCATAGAAGTTCTTCCAGACTTGCGCTTTGTAATACGTTTCGAGGGTCTTCTCCAGATTGTAACTGAGCGCCCCGTCTCCAGCCAGGATGCCGAGTCCGCCTGCGGCGAAGTAATCCTGCTGCACCCGTGAAATGCCGTTGACAACCCCGGCCAATCCGACCGTGTCGTTGGTTCGATGCCAAAAATCCCCGTTGATGCTCAGCCCCGCCGAGCCGGATCTGGACACGTCGGCATAGGCCCAGTCCGGGGTCTGGCCGGCGTTCCACCCCAGCCGCGCAAAAGCGCCCACGCCCTTGGTCAATTCATACTCCGTATTCAGCCCAAATCCGTAACTCAGGCAGTAGGAAGGATCGGCCGCCACCGCCGGCCGCAGCGGACTATCCAACGCGTCCGCATAAGTCCCTGAATGGACCCGGTTGAGGAAGGCAAGCAAACGCACCGCCCCCGGATGTTTATGAATGACAAAGCGGCGTTCGAATTCGGTCACCATTCCCCACGATTGCAAATACTGTTGGTTGATGGCCATGCCGTTGGCGACGCTCGGCATCTGGAAGAATCCGTAGCGGGCCGTCCAGTTGGGCTGGTTCAATTCAGCGGCCAATCCGGTGATATAGCCCAGGCTATTGGCGGGATAATCCCAAGCTTCGTTGCCGACCAAGGCCCAGTTTAGGAACTGCGATGTCACATCCCCGGCGTAGGAGTTTTGATCGAATATGTCCAGGACGCTGATTTCTCCGAGCGTCAACGTGATGCGCGAAACGTCCTGCTGTCCGGCGAGATGGAGAGGGTCATCCGCCACCGCTTCCTGTTCGCCTCCCAGCCCGATGGTTTGTCTGATAAAGACGCGACTTGCGCAGACATTGCCCGCAGGGGCGCCAATTTTGTAGGCTTCGGCACTGGGAAAGGCTTCAATACCCAGAGTGTGATTGAATCCAAATCCCTGCCAGAACAAGCCATCCACATGAAATTCCGCGCCCTGCCACAACCGCGCGCCAAGGAACAAGTCGTAAGCAACCGTCTCCGCCGTTGCAGAGTGGTTGTCCAAGCTTTCCGGGCCGGAATACTGCGCCGGGAAAGAAGAATGCCAATCGCCCACGCAGGTCGCCTGCATGTGAAGATTCCAATTCTGATCCCTCACGGCGGTGGCAGTTGGCGAAGCCGATGCCGGCGCGTTGTTGGTCTGGGCGGCATCCTGGCTAAAACACCGCGACGGCAAAAAGATGGCCACGCCCATGATAGCGGACAAAAGCCGGGCGTAAAAAATGCGTTCCATGTTAATACAATGTCTGACTTGCCTGAGCACAAGGGTGCCGATAGTGCCTGCGCCGGGCGCAGCGAGAAAGAGCAAAGTTCGGCGCGTCATTGCCCCGGGTTTGCAGTACTTCTTCATAACAGATTCACTTTATAAGAGAAGGCCGCTCGAAATGTTACTGAAGACTGCCTGAAGATTCATTCAGGAATGCAGCCCCCGCCTGAAAAGGAGAAATCCACCGTCCTCGATTTCTCCAAGCGCCCGCGAAGAAGCGCGCCTTCGCATTTTCAGAGGCAATATTTGTATTGCTAATAAAACATTTCCATTGATCTAAAACTTTCTTTGGCATACAAAATACAACGAATGATTGGACTTGGAAGTTTTGCATGGGGTAAGGGCACGTCAATGTGTTGGAAGGGGGGAATCGCACCCTGGCTTGTTGCGGGTTCCGTCTGGGTGGCTGCGGCGTTGCAAGCGCCCGCGAATCCACCGGACGATCCCGGCCCGGGCGCAAGACCCACCGGATTGGGCGCCACTGAGATGCAGGTGGATGAGTCGGACCAGAGCTGGAACTGGCACGCTCAGAATACCGTGATTGGGCAGGGTGATTTCGGTTTTCCGGCCAAATACTCCGGCCCGGCCAGCCTGAATAGCGAGGGCGAAGCTCAGGAAACCATCACGCTGGACTTGTTTGCCGGTGTGCGGTTGTGGCGCGGCGCTGAGGCGCACATCGACGGACTGATGTGGCAGGGCTTCGGCCTGACCCAGACCCATGGAGTCGAGGCGTTTCCCAATGGCGACGCCTACAAGGCTGGCGCCGAGAATGCCCAATTTAATTTTGCGCGCTTGTTTATCCGCCAAACCATTGGCTTGGGAGGCGAACAGGAGTCTGTTCCCGACGACCCGCTCACGCTGGCGGGCAAAGAGGACATCTCGCGGGTGACCATCACCCTCGGCCGGTTCAGCCCGCTGGACATTTGCGACAACAACACTTACGCGAGCGACCCGCACACGCAGTTTATGAATTGGGCGATGATGGGCAACCTCGCCTGGGATTACGGACAGGATACCATCGGATACACGACTGGAATTACCCTGGAATTGAATCAGCCGAAATGGGCTTTGCGCTACGGATTTTTTGATATGCCGGCCGTCAAGAATGGTTTCTCGGGCGACGACCAGTTTCTCATGTCGCCGCAAAGCGGAAAATACGGCCCGTTTTCGACCTCTTGGGCGATGATGACGGAATTTGAACGCCGCTATAGCCTCAACGCTCATCCGGGGGTGATTCGGTTTCTGGCCTGGCTCAACGAAGCGGATATGGCCAGTTACAACGCGGCTACTTCCCTGCTGCTGGCCAGCCCTGACAATGGGGAAGCGGACATCGCAGCAGCGCGCGCCTACCGCTACAAATACGGCTTCGGGTTGAATTGGGAACAGGAAGTGGCGAAGAGCGTCGGAATGTTTTCGCGCCTGGGCTGGAATGACGGCCATGAAGAGGCCTGGACGTTTACTGATGTTAATTGGACAGCGTCGCTGGGCGTGAGTGTCAAAGGCGAGGCATGGCGCCGGCCCGACGACACTTTCGGCCTTGCCGGCGTCGTAAGCGGCGCTTCGCGCCAGAACCAACAATTCCTGGAGGCGGGCGGCACGGACATGCTCGACGGCGACGGCGCGCTGAATTACGGCTGTGAGAAAGTCCTGGAAGCGTACTACAATTTCAAAATCTACAAGAATATTCACAGCACATTGGATTACCAATTCATCACCGACCCGGCATTCAATCGCGATCGCGGCCCTGTGTCTGTTTTCGGGGTGAGAGTCCATTGGGAATTCTGAGAAATGAACAAGGGCTCTCCTGCTCATATGCCCGGTGCGAGTGTCCTGTTCTTGTGCATGCCATCGCATTGATGAATTTCCACCGTCACATGCACCAGTTCCTCATGCTCTTTCAGCGGCGCTTTGTAATCCTCAGGGGATTTGGGATGATGGGCCACCAGGGAAATGATGGCGGCGAATTTATTTGAGCCAACCTGCCAGATGTGCAAATCGGTGATGACGGAGTCCCCATCCGATTCGATTGACTTGCGTATCTCCCGACTCAAATCGGAATCCTCCGGCTCCTTGTCCAAAAGAATGATCTGCGTTTGCCGGACCAGGCTGTAAGCCGATTGGGCGATGACGCCGCCACCCACAATGCCCATAACCGGGTCAAGCCAGGCCGCCCCCCATAATTTACCTCCCGTCAACGCAATGATTGCCAGCACCGAAGTGGCCGCATCCGCCAGCACGTGGATGTAAGCCGACTTCAAGTTAATGTCGTGTTTGTGAGAATGGGCGGCGTTCCCATGTCCGTGCGCGTGTTGATGGGTGTCTTTGAGGAGAAACGCGCTGACGAGATTCACGGTAAGCCCGACCGCCGCTATGCCAATGGCCTGGTTGTAATGGATGACGAGGGGCTGAAAGAGGCGCTTGACCGATTCGACTGCCATGAAAAGAGCGATCCCAGCCAGAATGATGGCGCTGGTGTATGCTCCCAAAACGCCCACTTTGCCGGCGCCGAAACTGTAAAGACGATTGCCTGCGTTCTTGCGCGTCACGGTGTAGGCCCAAGCCGTGATGAGAAACGCGGCAACATGGGTGCTCATGTGACAGCCGTCCGCGAAAAGCGCCATGGAATGCAGCTTCAGGCCCGCGACGATTTCCACCGCCATCATGGCCGAGGCGAGCAGAATCACCCTTCGCGTATTCCTTTCCGCCGTTCCAAAATCCCCGACGAAATTGTGGCTGTGCTGCCATTTTGATTGATTTATGGTGTGCATATAAGATTGCTACCGATGCAAGGGAAGTCCTGCTTCGTAATGTCTCAACTCACCATTGAGCTTTGACACCAAAGCCTGCCGTCCTGCCGCCTGGGCCAGTTCAATGGCCTTTTGCGCGCTCTGCACGGCATCGCCAAACCGTCCAACTTCAGCCAGGGCGGCGGCGAGGGTGCCAAGTATCACCGGGTTTTTTCCGCCGGCCAGATCATTGGCCTGGCGGGCCAGTTCCAACGCTTTGGCGCCGTTGCGCAGCGAAGTTTGCGGAGAAGTGGCCAGGAGCCAGGCAAGGTTGTTCTGGGCTTCCATGTTGCCCGGTTCTATTTGCAGTGCAGATTGGTATTGCTCTATGGCCTGGGCCACCCTGCCCTTCTGCTGAAGAGCGGCGCCAAGATTATTGTGGACCTCTCCGTAAGAAGGCTTGAGTTGCAGCGCTTCCTGATACTGGACGATGGCCTCGTCCAGTCTGCCCTTTTGGCGCAGAGCGTTGCCGAGGCTGTAGTGCGCTTCCGCAAAGCCAGGCTCCAATTGCAGCGCCTGCTGGAATTGCACGATGGCTTCGTCCACTCTGCCTCGTTGGTAATAGGCGTTGCCGAGGTTGTAGCAGGCTCGCGCGTCGTCGGGCTTAAGTTGCAGTGCTGTCAGGAAATGGGAGACCGCCTCATCCGCTTTGCCCGTTTGGAAAAGAGCGATGCCGAGGTTGTTATGCGCTTCCTCCATGTCGGGCTTGATGCGCAGCGCAGTCAGGAAATGCGAGATGGCTTCTTCCCCCCTGCCCATTTGGAAAAGAGCGAGACCGAGGTTGTAGTGAGCCTTGGCGTTGCCGGGATTGATCTGCAGCGTCATCCGGTATTGGGCAATTGCTTCGTTCACGCTTCCCTTTTCGTAAAAGGCATTTCCGAAATTGTAATGGGCCATTTCGTTGTTTGTGGTGCAGGCAAGTGTGCGGTTCCACAAAGTTTCACTGTTTTTCCAATAGGCGGTTTGTTTCCAGGCACAGACCATCAAGATCGCGAGCACGCCGGCGGTCAGGCTCGCAAAAGCCACACGGCTCATCCTCCACTCCGCCACCAGCCACGTCACCGCCACATAAATGCCGATCTGCGGCAGGTAGGTGTATCGATCCGCATGGGCATAGAACGATATTTGAACAATCCCAATCATCGGAACCAGCATGCCCAGATACCAGAGCCAGCCTGCCAGGAGCCAGGGGCGCTTTTTCCAGCAAGCCAGCACAACGAAGGAAATCGCCGCGAGCAATACAAAAGCCAGGGCTGCTTCCGGGAACGGCAGACCCTTTGGCGGATTGGGATAAAGCGCGGCCAACCCCCTTGGAAAAATCATTTGCCGCAGGTAAATAACATAAGATACCCCGGCGTTCTCGATGCGTTCAAGCGGAGGCATCCGAATGCTGTCAGCCACGCCTTCCGGCGCAAGAATAGTCGCCGCGCAGGACCCAACTGAAAGCAGGAACAGCGGGATCTTCTCTTTCACCAGTCGCCAAAATGGCGTCAGCGTCAGGCGATGGAGCGGCCACCAATCCAGCAGCAGCAACACAAATGGCAGCGTGACCAGCGTGTTCTTGCATAACAGCCCCAAGGCATAGGCCGCCGCCACTGTCGCATAGCGCCAGGACGAAGGCTGGCGCGCATACCGCGCGTAAGCCCATAGCGTCAACATGAAAAACACCCCGCTCAGAACGTCCTTGCATTCCGAAATCCAGGCCACGGACTCCGCCCGCAGCGGATGGATGGCAAAGACCGCCGCCACAAAGGCGCTGCGCCACAAGGTTCCTGTCAACTCTCTTAACGCCAGAAACAAGAGCACCGCGGTCGCGGCTTGCAGCGCCACGTTGGTCAGATGATGGCCTCCCGGCCACAGGCCATATATCTGGCAGTTGGCCATGTGAGTCAGCCAAGTCAATGGGTGCCAGTGGCCGATTCCTCCATAGGTCAATGCCCAGACAAATCCCTTTACTGTCAAACCTTTTTCAACGACCGGGTTGTGATACACATACTGGTCGTCATCGTAACAGACAAAGCCGAAACCTGCCGTCTGTCCAAACACGGCCAATACCGCCAGGACGAGAACGATGCAGACGCCCGCCACCCGCGTGGTTTGCGGTTTCATTCCTTCAGGTGTCGCTGGCGAGTTCACAGGTTGCAAATTAACGAGTTTGTTCAGCGATATGGTATGGCCTGCCTGCCTGGAAAAGTTTCATTTCGAATTGAAGTTGCCCGGCCAGAGCGGTGTTGGATTGCGCCCCGGAAAGTTGCGAAGCGCGCCGGGCGGCTTCCAACGCCTCGGAAAACCGTCCGGTCTCGGCCAGGGCGGCGGCGAGTGTGCCAAGAATGACCGGGTTTTTTCCGCCGGCCAGTTCATTGGCCTGCCGGGCCAGTTCAACCGCCTTGGCGCCGTTGCGCAGCGACGCTTGGGGAGCAGTGGCCAGGAGCCAGGCCAGGTTATTTTGGGCTTCCATGTCTCCCGGCTCGATTTGCAGCGCGGATTGGAATTGCCCAATCGCCAGGTCCACCCTGCCCTCCTGGTAAAAGGCCCTGGCCAGATTGAAATGGATGGATTCATTGTCGGGCTCGATTTGCAAGGCTTCCTGATATTGGGTGATCGCCTCATCGACTTTGCCCTGTTGACGAAGAATGGTTCCGAGGTTGTTGTGCGCCAGCCAGGAGCCGGGGTTTCTTGCCAGGGTCGCCTGCCAAAGGGTCTCGGCGTTCGCATACATGCCGCATTGCTTCCAAGTCAAGGCACCCAGTGTCATCAGCAGCGCCACGCATAATGCCGGCTGAAGAAAAGGTTTCCCCGCCGCAATCCGGGCCAGCCCGACCGTCATTCCCGCCGCGGCCAAGGCGATTGGGCCGATGCAGGCCAGGTATTGGTAATGATCCGCCACGAACGTATATTGAAACGTGTAAATCATGATGAATCCGAGCAGCGGACTCAATGTCACCGCAAAAAACGCCGCCGCCACTTCCACGCTCCGCCCCGTCCACTCCCGCGCCCGCCAAATCACCCAGGCAAGCGCCAACGTTGCGAGCAGCCAGCCGTAGGCACGCGGGTCGGAAGCCTCAATATTCCAGCGAGGATAACTGAATGTCAGATTGGCCGGCCACAGCAGTTTTCCCGCATAAAACCAGACCGCCCGACTCGCCAGCAGCACGCTCTCCATCGGCCTCATGCTAAACAGCCTGTCCTCTGTGCCTTGGTGGTGGTGCTCCCACCACACTGTCACCAGCCCCAAGACCAATCCCATGGCCGCAAACGGCGCGACCTGCGCGAGCCGCCGCCAATTGACCGGCATTTTTTTCAGCCACAGAATCAAGAGCAACGCCGCTGGCAATGTGCAGGCCGTTGTTTTGGCAAAGAGCGACAGGGCGTAAAAAACCAGCGCCAGAACGTAATAGCGCCATCGCCGCCCCGTTCCTTCGTCCAGGAACCGCACCCATGCCCACAAAGTGAGCAGGAAGAAAAAGCCCATCAGCACGTTTTTGCGCTCCGTGATCCATGCCACCGATTCCACCTGCACCGGATGGAGCGCGAATATCGCCGCCGCCAGCCATGCGCCCGGCACTCGCAGCCGCGCCAGCAACCGCCACACCAGCAGCGCGTTGGCGGCGTGGAGCAGCAGGTTGACCAGATGGTAGCCGACCGGATTCAAACCCCACAGGGCGCGCTCCACGTAAAACGCGGTGTAGGTCAGCGGAAAATATTGCGACGGTGAATCGAGCGAAAACCAAATCCGCCGCAAGCCGTCCGGCGCGGTCAGCAACGGGTTTTGCGTCAAATAGGCATCGTCGTCCCAGATGAACCCCGCGCGCCATGCCGGCCCGTAGGCAATCAGGGTGATGGCCACGAGGAACAATCCAAACACCCAAGTCCCATTATCTCGCCACCGGGTCACAACGAAATCCTGCCAGAACCTGGCAAGCACCGTCAAGAAGCAGGCTGTTCAATGGACTCACCATTCTTAATCACCGAAGCGCATGACCAAGGCGCGTAATTCGATTTTGGCGCCGCCGATGCCTTGCGAGGCTGCCTTGCCCAGCCATTCCCGAGCTTTTGCCAGGTCTTGCGGGACGCCATTCCCGTCCCGATAACGAACTCCCAGGGAATAGGCGCTGTGCGCATGGCCTTGTTCGGCTAACTCTGTCTCGCGTTGGACCTCCTGGGCTTGGGCTTCCTCGGGGGATATGGGAGCCATGGGAAGAATGGGATTCATGGGGGGCAAATCATCTGCTGGGATGGGGAGATTGAGAGTAGGATTAGGATTAAGATTAGGAAGGGAAGCGGCGGGGGCGGCTTCGGGCGGGGGCGCGGCCTGGTCGTCGGAATCAGGCTCCGGGTTGAACGGTCTTCTGTTCCGACACATGGGGTGCGTGTCTGGATCGATCCCCAATATCTCTTGGTACCTGCGCTGCTTTTCTTCAGGACTCAACACCTTGCGGGGAGGGTTTTCCTTGAGGATTTCCTGCTTGAGCTTTTCGCGGTCGGATTGTTGTTTTTTGCGTTGCAATTTCAATTTTTCACGCTCGATGCGCAACCATTCGGCGCCATGATCGCCCCGGCGCAATGCCACCACGTCGTGACACAGTTCGCGCAGCATTTTCCACGCAGCCGGGTCGTCGGCATTTTCCATCAGCTTGCGCGTGGCCACGACATAGCGGCCGGTCAGCCAGACGGCCAGATTGTCCGCCATGGCCTTGTTCCCGGTTTTGGCCAATTGCCGTCCCTCGGACATGACGCGGCGGGCTTCGTCCAGCGTGATTTGCTGGGTCTCCCAATCGCGATAACCTCCTCGTTTCCATTCGGACAAATTTCCGTCAGTGATCTTGCAACTGTTGAAACTTGAGGAAAGAACGGCTTTTACCTCGTCAAGGGAGTTTAACCAAGAGATGATTTTTCTGCCTTCCTCGCCGTCCTGAAGACGGCAGTTGATTTGTTCTCGAATGTGTTCAGGCAACCTGGCTATTTTTCCAACACGGGTCATAAGATTTGGGTGTGAAGTTTTGGGTTTTGGGATTTATTTTTGGGTCGAAACAGGTCGAAACGACTCGAAACAGGCCGGAATGACGAGGGCAGGCAGGTGGGTTGTAAGTCGTTCAAAGCAAATTGTTTGCAGACGTTGTGCATCGATTTCAAGCAGGAGCATCGGTTTTACTTGTTTTCGACCGGGTTTTTAGTGCCGGGAAGACGACCGGTCGGAGGAACAGCCGCCAAAAAGCGCAGAAAGTGGACGAGACCAAACTCCATTGGGCGACTTTCCGCGATGCTTTGCGGCAAGTCTCTGTTTTGAAGAAATGATTGAGCCTCCTTACGTCGTCTCCCACATTTTTCAGAGACGCCCTTGGGGTCCGTTTCAGATTCCGGCTTTTTCGTTTGCAAACATCCATATTCATATATTCACTACAGCAATCTTATAGTTTGTATATCATTTCGTCAATCGATTTTTTAAAAAAAGATATGAGTTTTGAAGGTAATTGTCTGTAAGATTTTGCGCGGCAATGAGTCAAGAACAAGACGCGCTGCGGCGCGACCAGCCGCAACTGAATTCCACCACGAAGAACACGAAGTTCACGAAGGGAAGAATCCGCGGCAGGGGGCTCCGTCGCCTCCCCGACTCGACAGAGGGCCCCACTGTGTTTTTCCTTAAATCAAGCATGATCTCGGGGACTTTTTCATGCAGAGAACGCGGAGAGCACAGAGAAAACACATGCCAAATCATTCCCCTGCCAGTTCCGGCCTTTCCATCTTTGCGCTTCGCCGGTTTTCCCGTTTTTGGGATGGACAGAGCGGGCGCGGCGCAAGCTCCCAATTAATTTACTGGCGCAACTGCTACTGGTTGCAAAGTTGTGTCGTCAGGCCGACGATGCCTCAAAACTACTCGCGCACATAGCAGCGTTGCTGCCCCCAAGAGAAACCAGTCGCCAATAATGACAAACGTCCACCAGGAGTCCCAATGGAGAGGAAAAGGGCCGAAGGAGTAATAAAGAAAATGAAACAGACAGAACAGAAGGGCCGGCATCGACGCCAGCCAGAGCTTTTGATGACGGATAAACCTCGCCGTAGCGAGGCCCATTAAAGACCCAACGATAAAATGCGGCAGCAAATCAAACATCGCTATTGAATAAACCCAAAACAGAGTCAATTGATGTTGAGATCTAAGCGTCCGGGCTAAGCGGAATGAAAATTCACTGATCCAGGCAGAAACCAGAGGCAGCAAGAAAATTGCAATGCCTGCAAGAACCACGACTATCGCGGAATCAATCAGCCAATCTCTGATGTATGAGCTTTTCATAATGTCCTCGTCAGATTAACTCATTATTCATGTGGCGAACGACTTGTTGATGCGAACCGGCCAACGATCAAATTAGTTACATTAAACTACAACCGCCAAATCGCCCATTGCAACACAAAACCTCATCTCTCGGCGTAGCGGGGTAGCGCCCATGGCTCGGCAGGAGCCTCGCCCTACCAAAAACTTTAAATCTGGGAGTAAGGGGCGGGGCGGAGGAAGACGTTGCTGATGTTGCTGACTATGTCGGCGTCCGCGTAACCGGGGGTGCTGCGAAGTTTTGCCCATTCCGGGTCCGAGACGAAGGCGGCCCAATTTTTGTCGTGGGCGGCCTGGTTTTCGAAGACCACCATGTAGGTCAGGTTGGGCAGGCGCGGGCCGATCAAGGTTTCACCGAAGAAGACCGGCTGCACGCCGTTGCGGCGGAAAATGGCGATCTCGCCGCGGTTGAACATTTCAATTTTCTTTTTGTTCGCCTTTTTGCTGTGGCTTTCGTAGGTGCGCAGTTCAAAGAGGCGGGATTTGTTTCCAGCGGCCAAAGAGGGGACTTCCAGTTTCGGCATGCCCGTGAAGGCCACCATGAGCGAACTCTCAATCCTGAGATAGGCCGGATTGGTGGCGGGTGCGTCGAGGAATTCGGCGCCCGCCTTGTGGTACTCGGCGTCGGCAGCCAGGCGGTCCACCGTGGCGGCGACGGAATCCAGAGATTTATGCGCCAATAATACATACATGGTCGGGCTGTCCGGCCCGACGGCGAGGTTGAAGACGCCGACCCGATCGACGCCGGCGCGGTTGAAGGCGGGGATGGCCGCCTGGCTGTAGTAGCGGTCGAATAATTCCGTTTGCGGGCCGCGCCGCAGGTGATAGAGACGCAGTTCGTAGAACTCGCGCGCGACGGGTGAGGCGGTTTCCGGGGCGTCGGCGGCGGACCCGGCCAGCAGGGTCCCGAGGCCCGCGGTTGCGATTGAGGAAGTGAGGAATTCGCGTCTTTTCATATCGAACAATCAATGACAGCACTGATTGGGAAGGTCAAGGGGGAGGAATGAATTTATGGGAATTATGGGATTGATGGGACTTATGGCCGGGCGGCGAAACGGGAGCGGCGCGCAAGGGATTGCGCGCCCCACCAATGCCAGTCCGGCGAGGTTGGCGGCACGTGCCATGGCTGGGGTGCTATTGACATACGGGCGGCTTTAAGCCACTTTCCCGCATTTAAGCGTCAAGGCGTGTGCTGACGTTAATGGAGCATAAACAATGGGAAGATCCTTAATCATTGCGGAGAAGCCGTCGGTGGCGTCCGACATAGCCAAAGCTCTTGGGGGTTTCGCCAAAACGGGAGACCATTATGAGAGCAAAGACTATATCCTGACGTCCGCCGTCGGCCATTTGCTGCAGCTTTGCCTGCCGGAAGGCGTGGAGGTCAAGCGCGGCAAGTGGACTTTTGCGCATCTGCCGGTCATACCGGAACGGTTCGATTTGCAGCCGATTGAAAGAGCGGCTGACCGCCTCAAACTTGTGGTGCGCCTGATTAAGAGCAAGGACGTGGTGGGGTTGATTAATGCGTGCGATGCGGGACGCGAAGGGGAGTTGATATTTCGTTATATAGTGCAATATGCCAAGGCCAAGCAGCCAATCCAGCGTCTCTGGCTCCAGTCCATGACGCCGGCCGCCATTCGCGAAGGGTTTTCCACCTTGCGCGATGACGCGACCATGCGGCCTCTGGCGGATGCCGCGGTCTGCCGGTCCGAATCCGACTGGCTGGTGGGCATCAATGGGACGCGCGCCCTGACCGCGTTCAATTCCAAGACGGGCGGATTTCACCTAACCACGGTGGGGCGGGTGCAAACGCCCACGCTGGCGATTGTGGTGGAGCGCGAGGAGAAGATTCGGAAACATGTGCCGCGCGATTATTGCGAGCTGCATGCCACCTTCGCGGCGGCGGCGGGCGAATACGCGGGGCGCTGGTTCGATGAAAAATTTGCACGGGACAAAAAAGACAATGATCCGGATTTGAGGCCCGAACGCATCTGGGACCGCGCCCAAGCCGAGGCCATCCGCGACAAATGCACCGGGCAGCCGGGGCACGTTACTGAAGAAACGAAGCCGAGCACCCAGTTGTCGCCGCTGCTCTACGATTTGACTTCATTGCAGCGCGAAGCCAACGGGAGGTTTGGTTATTCGGCCAAGAACACCTTGGGCCTGGCCCAGACTCTTTATGAACGGCACAAGGTCCTGACCTATCCGAGGACCGATTCGCGGGCGCTGCCGGAGGATTACATCGCCACGGTGAAGAACACGCTGCAGATGCTGTCCGACACGGCCTACGGCCAGTATGCCGGCGAAATTTTAAGGCAACATTGGCTGCGGCCCGACAAACGCATTTTCAATAACGCCAAAGTTTCGGATCACTTCGCCATCATCCCCACTTCCCTCGCGCCGAAGCATTTGAGCGAGCATGAACAGAAGCTGTACGATCTTGTGACGCGGCGGTTCCTGGCCGTTTTTTATCCGGCGGCGGAATTTCTGGTTTCTACGCGCATCACGCGGGTGCGGGAGGAACCGTTCAAAACGGAAGGCAAGGTCATGGTCAATGCCGGCTGGATGAATGTCTATGGGCGGGAGGCGCAAGGCGAAAATGAGGCTCCGCGCCTGGCGCCGGTGCAGCCGAATGAGGTTGTTCAGACAGTAAAGATCGAGCTCAACGCCACGCAGACCAAACCGCCGCCACGCTATACGGAAGCGACGCTGTTGTCGGCCATGGAAGGGGCGGGCAAGCTGGTCGAGGACGAGGAATTGCGCGAAGCGATGAGCGAGAAGGGATTGGGCACGCCCGCGACCCGCGCGGCGATCATCGAGGGGCTGATTTATGAGAAATACATCCTGCGCAACCAGCGCGAATTGCAGCCCACGGCCAAGGCGTTTGGATTGATCACGCTGTTGCGCGGGTTGGGATTGCCGGAGTTGTCGTCGCCGGAATTGACGGGGGATTGGGAGTTCAAATTGAGGCAGATGGCGCGGGGCCAGTTGGGCCGGCCGGAATTCATGCGGGAAATCGAGGAGATGACGCGGCAGATCGTGCGCAAGGCCAAAGCCCATGACAGCGACACCGTGCCGGGCGATTTTGGCGAAGTGAACGTCAAGTGCCCGAAGTGCGGGGGCGTGATCAAGGAGAACTACAAAAAGTTTCAATGCCAACAATGCGACTTCGCGTTGTGGAAGATCGTGGCGGGGCGGCAGTTCGAGATAGCGGAGATCGAGGAATTGATCACCAAGCGAAGCGTCGGGCCGCTGCAGGGATTCCGCAGCAAATTGGGGCGGCCTTTCGCCGCGATAATCAAGCTGACGCCGGAGCTGAAGCCGGAATTCGATTTCGGGCAACAGAATAGCGACGCGCAGGCTGCGGCTGAGGCGGTGGATTTCACCGGGAAGGAATCGCTGGGAAAATGTCCGCAATGTGGTTCGCCCGTGTATGAGAACGGGATGAATTACATTTGCGAAAAGGCCGCACGCCGCCAGGGTTGCGCCTTCCGGACGGGCAAGATCATTTTGCAACGGGCCATCGAGAAGGAGCAGGTGCAAAAACTGCTGACGGGCGGACGGACCGATCTGCTGGACAAGTTCATTTCCAGAAAAGGCCGCCCGTTCAAGGCGTTCCTGGTGGTGGGCAAGGAGGGCAAGGTCGGATTCGAATTTGAACCGAGAAAGGGCAAAAAGGCCGGGGAACCCGGCAAACCCAAAGAACCGGCGATCCAGCATGATTTCAGCCAGGCCGAACCTGTGGCCAAATGCCCGCTCTGCGGCGGCAAAGTATTTGCCACCGATGCGAATTACGTGTGCGAAAAATCGCAGGCGGCGAAGAAGCCGTGCAAATTCAAGGTAGGCAAAGAAATTTTGAAGCAGGCCATCGATCCCGCGCAGCTCAAAAAACTAATTGACAACGGGCGGACCGATTTGCTGACCCAATTCGTGTCGCAGAAGAACGGGCGGGCTTTCTCCGCTTACCTTGTGCTGGACGATCAGGGCAAGGTGGGTTTTGAATTCCCGCCCCGCGACGAAGCGGTGTCGCAGGGGACGTGACGGCCTGCGTTCAAATTGTCTGGGCGAGATAGCCGCCGTCCACGCGCAAGTCCATTCCGGTGACGAAACTGCTGGCGCGTTCGCTGGCCAGAAAGATAATCGCGCCCACCAGTTCTTCCGGCTGGCCGAACCGGCCCATGGGCGTATGCCCCAAAATGCAGCGCGCCCGGTCGGTGGGGGTGCCATCCGGGTTGAAAAGAAGACGGCGGTTTTGTTCGGCGGGGAAAAAGCCGGGGGTGATGGAGTTGACGCGGACGTGGCGCGGGGCCCATTCACGGGCGAGAAAGCGAGTGAGATTCATGACGGCGGCCTTGGCCGCGGAGTAGGCGGGGACTCGCGAGAGGGGCAGGTGCGCGGAAACACTGGCAAAATTGACGATGCTCCCCTTGCCGCGCGCCGCCATGCCGGGTCCGAATTCCTGGCAGGGAGCCAACATGCCGCCGACCAGGTTGGTGTCAAAATTGGCCCGCCAGTCTTCCACCGTGATTTGCTCGAATTTGAGTTGGTCCGTCACGGTCACTTTGGAATCATTGCCCCCGGCGGCGTTGACCAAAATTGTTGGCGGGCCGAAGGTTTTTTCGATATCAGCCGCGGCCTTTTGCAAACTCTGGCGTGAAATGGCGTCGGCGGCAAAGAATTGCGCCCCGCCCTTTTCCTTGTGGATGCGCTGCACGCAGGCCTGGCCGCGTTCGACGTTGCGGCCCAGGACGGCGACTCGGGCCCCGGCTTGGGCCAGGCCTTCGGCGACTTTGCCGCCCAGCACACCGGTGGCACCAACCACGACTGCAATCTCGCCGCTCAAATCAAATAAATTCATCATGGCGCGAATGATGGGGAGGCGGGAGCGGAGTTTAAAGTTTAAAGTTTCCAATGGCGCGAATTTTTCCTTATGCTCCGGCAGTCAAGAATCTATGGAATCACATCGCATTGGAATAATCGGAGGAAGCGGGCTGTATCACATCGAGGGGTTTACGGGGCAGAAATGGGTCCGGGTCAAGACGCCCTTTGGGGCGCCGTCGGACGCGTTTCTGACGGGGGAACTGGAGGGGCGGGCGGTGGTTTTTCTGCCGCGACACGCCCGGGGCCATCGCATCCTGCCGAGCGAATTGAATCATCGCGCCAATATTTACGGGATGAAGAAGCTCGGGGTGGATTGGATCATCAGCGTGAGCGCGGTGGGATCGTTGCAGACGGAATACAAACCGTGCGACATTGTGCTGCCAGATCAATATGTGGACCGGACGAAACGTTCCGCCGATCACACTTTTTTTGGGAGGGGCATCGTGGCGCACATCGCCTTTGCCGACGCAGTCTGCCCCGAGCTGCGGCAATTGCTGTATAAAAGCTGCCGGGCGGAGGGGGCGCACGTCCACAACGGCGGCACCTACGTGAACATGGAAGGACCCGCTTTCAGCACGCGCGCCGAGTCGCTGACCAATCATGCGCTGGGTTACGATGTCATCGGCATGACCAGCCTAGGCGAGGCGAAATGCGCGCGGGAGGCGGAGATCGCCTATGCCACGCTGGCGATGGTCACCGATTACGATTGTTGGAAGACGGGCGAGGAACCCGTGACGGTCGAGATGGTGGTGGCGAACTTGATGAAGAACGCCGGCCAGGCCAAGGCGATCATTGCGCGCGCCGTGCCGCAAATTCCACTGGAACCGAAATGGCCGTGCCACGAAGCGTTGAAGAATGCCATCATGACAGATCGGAAATACTGGCCGACGAAAACCAAGGCGGAATTGCGCCCGCTCCTGCGGAAATATCTGTGATTCAGTGATGCGCCAGAAGCAGCGCGATGCCGGCGATGGCTAGTCCGGCCAAGACGGCGAGGGTGATCTTGATCCAGCTTTTGGGATATTTGCCCGCGATAACGCCGGTGTAACCGTTCATGACCACCTGGAAATTGCGCGCGCCGTAATTATAGGTGAGCAGCCAAATGGGCACCAGGATGTGTTTGTAGGTCTGGCCGGAGTAATCGCTTTCCACCTGGAGATTTCGATGAGTGTCGCCGGGGACTTGCGCGCCGCAAAGACGCTGCATCTCAGCGTCCATATCTCCGCGCGCTTCCTTCGCAGCGCCCACCAAGTCGAGTTGATAGCGCTCCACCACCCAGCCGGATAAATAGCCTGCGTTGTAAGGCACCAAGTCAGTCGTAGTCGGGAAGGGTTCAATCTTGCGCAGCATTTGCTCCTGAACGCCGCGCGAGGCGGGCACGAGTTCATCTTTGAAGAAATGGTCGAGCGCGCCACTGCTGGGCTCCCAACGGATTTTCTGGACCTGGCGCGTCTGGGTCTGGCCGTTGGCATTACGATACGTTTCCGTCACGTAATAAAAATAACCGCTCTCGGCCGTCCAATCGCCGTGCACCTGGGCATCAAAGGTCCAGTAAGGAATGTAAAGGCCTTTGACCGTGTCGGTGAGGGCGGCGCGCTTGAGTTTGTTTGGGGCGAACCAGCGGCTGCCGTACCATTGGCGGATCGAATCGCGCACCTGACTGTCGCTGATCTTCATGGGCAGGACGCTCTCCGGGCGGAAAGCATCCTTGACCTCCTCGTAGGGCACGAGCGCGGTGGAGCCGCAGAAATCGCAACGCTGGCCGATGCGCGCAGCGTCGAAGACGGAAATGGCCTGGCAACTCTGGCATTTGACGGAGGTTTTGTCCGCCTGCCAGCCGCGTTGCGAATCGGGAATGCCGCGCAGGGCGGCGACGAGATCGTGTTCGACGATGACTTCGTGGCCGGAGGCGGTGAGTTCAGCCTGGGCGGGCGAGACCGTGCCGCAGAACGGGCAAATGAGCGCCTTTTTGGCGGGATTCCATTGAGACTCGCCGCCGCAGGAGGGACAGGAGAATTTTTTTTGGGCGGTGGCTTCAGGCATATTGCTCCAAATTATCCTCAAGCACATTCATGCCACAGTGGGGGCACTTCTTGCTGGCAATAACAATCGCCTTAAACTTCGCCAAAGGTTTGCCACAGTGGGGGCACGCGACTCCAAGTTTCCGGTCAAGTTTTCGGACAATCAGAATTAGGACCGGGAGAGCGGCCATGATTGGAAGGGTCATGGGAAGCGGCTTCATGACTTCCGAAACTAGTCCGGCAAATCTAGAATCAAAGTATGCGTCAAAGCGGTGGGCAATCAGCGTGCAGAATCCAGCAACATATGCGATAAAAATTAAATATCCGATTATGAAAGTGGCCACGCGACGCTTGTTGTAAATGGCTACCGCTTCTATAAATTGATCTTTACGCATGCCAATAGGCCCCATTCTTGAAGCGCTCGGCGCACGAGCGGCTAACTCTTCAAATATTCATCCAACGCCGTTTTGGTCACGCGCCATGTTGAACCGATTTTCTTGCCTTTGAGATCGCCTTTTTCGAGCGTGGCCAGGACGTCGGCTTCGCTCACGCCAAGACGCTGTGCCACGTCGGCAGGGGCAAGCAATTCGGGGGTCGCGCCCGCACCCGGTGGAGCAACGGGTGGAGTTGATTGGGCGGTGTTCATGGCGGCCATCATCTGCTGGCCCATGGCCACGCCGGCACCCAAGCCCGCCGCTGTGCCGGCCATGCTGCCCGCTTCGCCGCCGCCCTTGGTCATGGATTCGGCCATTTGGAATTTTACGAAGTCATTGAGATTGCCAATAGCGGCCATGCTGCTGCGTTTGTCGATGGCTTGCTCGACCTCCGCCGGCACGGAGATGTTTTCGACAATAAAGCTGGACAGTTCGATGCCGTATTTGCTGGTGACGGCGGGATTGATGAGCGGCAGCAAGGCCTGGCCCAATTCCGCATAGCGCGCCGCCAGATCGAGCACGGGCACCTTGGCCGCAGCCAGGGCGTCGCTGAAGACACTGACGATGCGCGAACGCATGGTGTCGGAAAATTCCTCCAGGCGGAAATGATCGTCGGTGCCTGCGACTTCCTTGAGGAAGAGCTTCACGTCGGTGACATGGAAATCGAAAATGCCGTAGGCACGGGCGCGGACGATGCCGAAATCAGCGTCGCGCAGCATTATGGGGTTGGCCGTGCCCCACTTGTTGCCGGTGAAGAGGCGGGTATTGACGAAATAGACATCGGCCTTGAACGGGGAATGAAGGCCGTATTTCCAGCCTTTGAGGGTGGAAAGAATGGGGATGTTATCGGTGGTGAGGGAGTATTTGCCGGGGCCGAAGGTGTCGCCAAACTGGCCGAGGTAGATGAACTGGGCCACCTGCGATTCACGGACAATGAGCTGGGCGCCGTTCTTGATTTCCTTATCCATGTCGGGATAGCGGAAGGAAAGCGTGTCGCGGGAATCGTCCTGCCACTGGATGATTTCGAGGAACTGAGTTTTGAGATAGTCGATTAAACCCATAAAATTTTGTTTGTTCGCGGACTACTATGGCGCAAGCGCGGCGCGGTGGGAACTATAAATTTGGGCCGATTATGTAATCGGGGAAGGACTGGGCGGAAGAATTCGTCAGTGGAATGATTGTCAAGGGAATGGAACTGAGAATACTATTTCGCGCAGGCTCCGGCGATGCCCAGGGTCAGGTTGATCGTGTCGGAGACTTTGTTTTCCATTTTGCCGGGCTGAATGGCGAAATCGCTGCGCTTGATGCTGAAATTGGCGCGAATTACCAGCAGATCTCCTGTTTGTTTCCCTCCCAATCGCTCCCCTAGCTTGTCTTTCAGGTAGCTAAACTCCACCGGGATGGTCAAATCCTTCGACACGCCCTTCAAGGTGAAGGTCCCGGCAACATCCGCCGTGGTTTTGTCGCCGGCAGTCTGGACGTTGCTGAGCTCCCTGGCCTCGAAAGTGATTTCGGGATGGTTTTCCGCATCCAGCCACATTTTGCCGCGCATGTGGGTGGTTTGCATGGCGTTGGGCACGGTGAGCGAAGCGCTGGCGACGACAATTTTCCCCTTCGTTGCGCCGGGGTTTTGCGGGTCAAATGTGACCGTGCCGGAGACGCCGTTGGCGTTGCCGTTGACGGCCTCGAGAGGCGCGTCCAGTTTGAATATGATATTGTTGACGTTTTTGGGGTCTTTGAAGTCGAAGGTTTCCGGCGCGGCCAGCGCGGCGGCGGCCGGAACAGACAGCAAAAGAGAAACGATCCACAAAGTTTTCATACGATTTTAAAACAGGCAGATTCTATTTACCGGTGCTTTTGTTTTTAATCAAGAACGAAACTCCAGCCAAGCCGGCCGCGGCCAACAGGGCCAGCGCCAGAAAGTCCAAGCCTGGAATGAATCCCTTTTCGTAAGTCACGCCGGTGAGGCCCGTGACGGGGTCCGAGGATTCGTGTTTGATGTTCGTCGCGGTCCAGCCGCGGTTGGCCCCTCTCATCGCCCAGAATGCGAGCGCCCCGAGCAGGGCCACGACCGCCAGAATGCGCAACGCTTTTTTCACGACTCAGCCGGACAATAATCCAAAGGACAACGATCCGCAATCGACCCAATAGACCATCTACAGCAGGATTTAGTTGGAAGGCGGCCCGGGTTCTGGCATATTGGATCACGTATAGCATGAGGCCCTGTGAGAGGGTTTTTGTCCAAGGATGTGAAAAAATCTATTATCTTGATCGTGACTGTTGGCAGTCTGCTGGCGACTTGCGTTGGCGCGGCCACGGGTCGGCAGACGCCAGGCGGACTTGTGCCTGAGGCGGTGTCGAGCTTGCAACCGGTGGGTCGCCTGGACGGCGCGCAACGAATGCACCTCGCCATTGGCCTTGCGCCACGGGACCAACATGGGATGGATGCATTTATTCAGCAGCTTTACGATCCTGCCAGCCCCAATTACCGTCATTATCTGAACCAAGAGCAGTTCACCGCGAGATTTGGCCCGTCGGAACGGGACTACCAGACGCTGATTGATTACGCCAAAGCGCACAGGTTCAAAGTGACCCGGCAGTATCCAAATCGCGTCGTGTTGGACGTGGAGGGGGCAGTGGCGGACATTGAGAAGGCCTTGCATGTGACAATGCGGACCTACCCGCATCCCACTGAAGCGCGGACGTTTTATTCGCCGGACGTGGAGCCGTCGCTTGATGTGGGTGTGTCGATCGCGCATATCGGGGGTTTGGACAATTTCACGCGCCCGCATCCGAAGCACCGACACCATGCAGTCAACGGCGGGGCCAAAGCCACCAGCAAAGAAGGATCAGCCCCGGGCGGCCAACTCTGGGGCAACGACTTTCGCGACGCCTATGTGCCCGGCACCCCCCTGACCGGCACGGGCCAGAATCTCGGCCTGCTGGAATTTGAAGGCTTTTATGCCAGGGACATCACGGACTACGAGAACGCCATCGGCATGAGCGCCAGTACCAGGCCACAACTGGTGGTTGTGTCATTGGATGGCGGAGCGACACCTGAAGATGGCGCTGATAATGGCGAGGAGTGTTCCCTGGACATCGAGATAGCGGTGTCCATGGCGCCAGGCTTGTCACATGTGTATGTTTTTGAAGACGGGAGCAGCGCGAGCGGCAACGTCCCGTTCGACGACGTCTTTGAATCGATGCTGACCTACACCAATGTGCTGCAGTTCAGTTGCTCGTGGGGTGGCGATACGACAAAAGATCCGACCTCCGAAACGCTTTTCAAAGAAATGGCCACGCAAGGCCAGTCGTTTTTCGATGCCAGCGGCGATAACGGCGCCTTCGTTGGGGCGGTCGAATTTCCGTCCGACAGCCCGAGCATAACGCAGGTGGGGGGCACCACGTTGAGCGATGGCGGCGGCCCGAGCTATCCTTGGGAAAGCGAAGTCGTCTGGGACCCAGAAAGCGGCCCCAATGTATCCGGGGATTCGGCTGAAAGCAGCAGCGGCGGGATCAGCACCTATTACGCCATACCCTACTGGCAAACCAACATCAGCATGACAGCCAATCTGGGATCAAAGACCATGCGTAACATACCGGATGTGGCAGGGAATGCCGATAATTGCTATCTCTACACTGATGATGGCCAGGCGGGGGGGGGATGGGGCGGGACCAGTTGCGCGGCCCCATTGTGGGCCGGGTTTGCGGCCTTGATCAACCAGCAAGCGGCTGCCAGCGGAACGCCCCCGGTCGGTTTTCTCAACCCGGCCCTCTATGCGCTGGCCTCTGGCGCAAATTACGCGAGTTACTTCCACGACATCACCAGCGGTAATAATACCTGGAGGGCAAGCCCCAGCCGATTCTACGCCGTGCCCGGCTACGATTTGTGCTGCGGCCTTGGCACAATGAATGGAATGGCTTTGATTAATGCGCTGGTGGTTCCTCCGCCCGTATTTTTGCCCCGCGCGAAGGGCTATACGCTGAGCCCGAGCGATCCTTGCGGGTCGAACGAGGTCTATCCGGGCGAAACGGTCACGATCCATCTGGCTTTTCAGAATGACGGCAGCGCAGCCTCGACTAATCTCGTGATCACCCTGCTTGCGAGCAATGGAGCCGTCTTTCCGAGCGGGCCGCAAACGATTGGCGTGCTGCACTCCGAAGCATCGTCCACCAACACATTTTCATTTTTCGCCGATGGATCGTGCGGGCAGACGATCACCGCTGTTCTGCAATTCCAGGATGGCGAAGTCGATGATGGTACTGTCAGTTATAGTTTTCAACTCGGACTGCCTTTCAGCACGACGAATTATGGGCAGAACTTCGATGGCGTCTCCGCCGGAAATCTGCCGTCCGGATGGACCACCAGCAGCACAGGTGGCCTCACGGCATGGACAACGGTAAACAGCTCGAACGACGGCACCACCAACGTGGCTTACTGCCCGGATGCCGCCACCCAGGGTGAGGTTTATTTGTATTCGCCAGAGATCTCCCTTAATGAGGGAACCAACCAACTGAGTTTCCTCAACGACTACAATCTGGAGGAAACCTATGACGGCGGGGTGTTGGAAATTGCCATCGGCGACGATAACATCGCCAACGGCGCCTTCCAAGACATTTTGGCGGCGGGGGGAAGTTTCGTCACGGGCGGATATCTCACCGCGATTACTGATGCAGGAGACCCCATGGGCCAACAGAGTCCGCTGATAGGCCGGCAGGCTTGGACTGGAGATTCCGGCGGCGTTATTACGACTATTGTCAATCTTCCGGCCACCGCAAGCGCAATGCATATTCAGCTCCGATGGATTTGCGGGACGGATGACGGCAACGACAATTTGGTTGGCATTGGCGGTTGGTGGATTGATGACATCGTCATCGGCCAGAACGGCTTCGACTGTTCGGGTTGCCGCGCCCCAAATATTCCCGTTCCCACCATTGTCTTTCCAACCAAGGGCTCCCAAATCAGCACGATCTCACCCGTGGTGGTGGTGACCGGGCTGGCGCCAGAAGCCAATTCAACCGTCATCATTTCCAACAACGGCGTTGCGGACGTGAGCGCTTCGACTGATGAGAACGCGGTTTATGCGGCGCCGGCTGTGCTGACCTTTGGCACAAACGTGTTGACAGTCACGCAGGGTAAAACCAATTCCAGCAGCAATGTTTCCGTTACGCTTCTGCTTGGAGCGCCAATTCTTGACGTCCCGCCGGTCGCCAATACGAACGCGGCCCTCAGTGGCAGGGGCGCGCCGGGAGCCACGGTCACCGCCAATGTTTATGCAGGCGATTCCGCCACCGGAACTCCGATGGAGAGCTTTGTGGTTGTGGTCGATGCGTCAGGCAACTTCTCACGTTCAATCATCCTGCCGCTGGGGGACTTTACGGTGACCGGGACGGAGACAATCGACGGCCAAACCAGCACCAATTCGGACCCGGTTTCGGTCAGCGTCGTGCCCGTGCCGCCGCCCACCATTATTTCGCCGATTGACGGATTAACGATGAATGAGGAGGCGCTGACCATTAGAGGCAAGGGAGTGGCCGGTGCGACGGTGAGCATTTCCAATATCATCAACGGTGTCACGACCAATTTGGCCACAACGACCGTCAGCCACGCCGGGGGGTACTCGGTGGTGACGAAGTTGGCGGATGGAATAAACACCCTGTTTGCGGTCCAGGCAAAGAATGACATCACCAGCCCGCCCAGCGCCCTTGTCACGGTCAACGATTATTATTTGGCTCCGGTCATTCTGGCGCAGCCGGCAGACCAAACCAATTTTCTGAAAGGCTCGGTGACCTTTTCGGCAGAGGTTGTCGGGGCCGCTCCGCTTCACATCATCTGGACGAAGAGGACACTCGGCACGACGAATGTCGTGAAAATCCCGGGCGCTGTTGGTTTGACCTACACGCTGTCAAACCTCAAGACCAACGACACGAACTTTAGTTACGGCCTGATCGCGTCCAACAAATACGGCGTGGCAACAAACCGCGGGGCGACGCTGACGCTGGTGAGCAATCCTTTTACAGCAGATTTGACCGGCGCCTACTACGGCTTGTTCGCCGAATCGAACGCGCAATTTGAAAGTTCGGGGCTGCTGACCCTGAACCTGACTTCGCTGGGGAAATTCACCGCCAGGATCCTGAATGCCGGGGGCAGTTATTCCTTTTCCGGCGGCCTGTCGGGCGTGGGTTGGTGGTCGAACCTCGTTTCGCGCGGGGCGGGAAACATCCCACTGGCGGTGACGCTGAACCTGGACGTGAGCAACGACGCGCAACCAATGCTCGGCACGGTCTCCGCCGGGACCAATTGGACCGCTGCGTTGGAGGCGGACCGGGCGACATACAGCGCAGCTAATCCGTTTACCAATCAGGGCAAATACACGCTTATTTTTGGCAGCACGAACACTGACGCGCAAAGTCCCGGCGGCGACGGTTACGCGACGGCCAGCGCGAGCGCGGAGGGCATGATTTCGTTGAGAGGCGTGTTGTCGGACAACACGAGTGTTGCGCCGGCCGCCGTCAGCGTTTCCCAAGACGGCCGGTGGCCGCTTTATATTCCGCTCTATGGCAAATACGGGTCGTTGGCGGGTTGGATTACCTTCACGAACCAAGGCCCGAGCGTTATTGATTTAACGAACTCGAACAGCGGCCCGTGCAGCTTTGCAGGACCGAACGTCATGTGGTTCCGGACCAATGCCGACGGCAAACTCTACACCAACGGCTTTGCCGAAGCCCTGAGCGTCATCGGCTCGTCCTTTTTGCAGGAGAATAATGCGGGGTTGCTGGATTCGCCCGGTCTGGAGGTTATGGTCAGCGGCGGCGGCTTGACGGGTGTACTCAGCAATAGCGTCGATGGATCGGCCAGCGGCAAATTTACCAGTGTTGGCGGGGACATATCCGGGCTGACCTTGAGCCTGGCCCCGGCCACCGGCGTCATCAAAGGCAGTTTTTCCGATCCGGCGGCGGCAACGGGAGTCGAGCCGATCAAGGGCGTGGTCTTTCAGGCGCAGACCAACGCGGCAGGCTTTTTCATTGGCGCGGGCGGCCGCGGGAGCTTTATTTTGACTCAGCCTTAGCCGGCGTAAATCTGCAAGAAGGAGACCGGGCCGGAGACGCTGGCGGTTGCTGGGAGACATTGGGCCGGGATGAGACAGAATTGGCCGGCGGACAGGTCAATGGTGTCGCCGCCGCTGGCAATGCGCAAAGCGCCTTCTGTCACACCAATGATCTCCATGCGGCCACCATCCAACGGCAAGGATTCGCCTCGGGCCAACTGCCGCAAGCTGACTTCGAACAGTTCGTTTTTCACGAGGGGGCGAATCGTTCCCGGACCGGCCGGAGTGGTCTGACGGGGCAACAAGGACGGTTCGATGTCGACAAAATCGATGCTGGCCAGCGATTGTTCGACGTGCAAGTCGCGGCCCTTGCCATGCTCATCCACGCGGTTCCAATCGAAGACGCGGTAGGTGGTGTCGGAGTTCTGCTGGATTTCAAATACCACAATCCCCGCGCCCAAGGCATGGACGCGCCCGCTCGGCATGAACATGGCGTCCCCGGCTTTGACCGGGATGCGGTGGAAACATTCGGTGACGGTCTGGCGGGCAAGTTTGCTTTCGAATTCGGCGCGGCAGACCCCCTTCTTCAAGCCGGCGAAGAGTTCCGCGCCGGGGGCGGCCTGGGCCACATACCACATTTCCGTCTTGGGTTCGCCACCCAGTTGCGCGGCCTTTTCGGCCGGGGGGTGGACTTGAAGGGAGAGCGTTTCCCGGGCGTCAATTATTTTTATCAGAAGGGGAAAGCGCGGCGGCATTTTGCGGCGCGGGCCGAGCAATTCCGCGGGGCATTGTTCCATCAACCAGTGCAGGGTTTTGCCGTGCAACGGGCCGCGGGCGATGACGCTGTCGTCCCCGGGGCGGTCGCTAATTTCCCAAGATTCGCCGATTGGCCGGGCGGGCGGAAGCGTCTTGCCGTGGAGCGTGGCCAGGTTGCGGCCGCCCCAAATCCGTTCCTTGAAAATGGGCTGGAAAGTCAACGGGTAGAGCGTCATGTGCGGCGGGTGGGCGGAATGAAAAGTTTCAAGCCGGCGGAACGGCAACGGCGCCGTTGCCGACGGATTCCGAAGCTTCCACCCCCGGCACTGTTTCCTTCTTTGCCAGAAACCAACCGTAGGCGCGGTACTTTTGGTAGCGCAATTTCAGGCGGTCGGCAGGCGGGATGTTTTTCAAGGCGGCCAGGTTGTTGAGCAGGGCGGCCTTGAGGGTCCGGGCCATCTCCGGCAACTGGTTGTGTGCGCCGCCCAGCGGCTCAGCGACGATTTCGTCCACCAATCCCAACTGGAGCAAATCGCGGGCGGTGATTTTGAGGGCCTCGGCCGCTTTGGGGGCGGCGGAGCGGTCCTTCCAAAGAATGGCGGCGCAGCCTTCCGGGCTGATGACGGAATAATAGGCGTTTTCTAAAATCAAGACACGGTCGGCGACGCCGATGCCCAAAGCGCCGCCCGACCCGCCTTCGCCAATCACTGCTGCCAGGATGGGTGTTTCGAGCAGCATCATTTCGCGCAAATTGACGGCGATGGCTTCAGCGATATGGCGTTCCTCCGACGCGATGCCTGGATAGGCGCCCGCCGTGTCGATGAGGGAAATGATCGGCATACCGAATTTGTCAGCCAGCCGCATGAGACGCAGGGCCTTGCGATAGCCCTCGGGATGGGCGGAACCGAAGTTGCGATGGATGTTCTCCTTGGTATCGCGGCCTTTTTGGGTGCCGATGATCATAACCTTGTGATCGTCCAGCCTGGCAAAGCCGCCGATCATGGCGTGGTCGTCGGCGAACAGGCGGTCGCCGTGCAGTTCGCAAAAGTCGGTAAAAATGGAGGAGACATAATCGAGCGCGAAAGGACGTTTGGGATGGCGCGCGATTTTGATCCTGTCCCAGGGGCTGAGCGAAGCAAAGATCTGACGTTTGGTCTCCTCGATTTTCCCCTCGATGATGGTGATTTCCTCTTCAAGATTGATGCCCATCGAGTTGTTCCCGGAATGCTTCTTCAGCTCTTCCAGCTTGCGTTGCAACTCCAGGATGGGCTTCTCGAAATCGAGTTGATGTTTCATCGGCCGCCAGTCTAAATTCGCCGCGTCCGGGAGGCAACCGCAAATTCAACGGCCAAGGCTTTCTTTGCCCCTTTACAGACCGCGATTCTTCAACTAATTTTCAGGTTTGTCAATTATCAGCACAACAAGAATATGAAAAAGAAAATACTCCTTATCATCGCCATCGCCCTCGTTGGCACCGTGACTTTAAACTTGAACAGCCTCCGCGCCCAAGACCAACCCGCCCCGGGTGGCCCACCTCCCGCCGGGCAGGCTCCGCCGCCTGGACAGGGTCCGGGACAGGGGCAGCCGCCGAACATGCGTCAAGGACGTCCGCCGGGTTTCCGGGGCCGGCCTATTAACAATTACGCCCAAGCCATCCGTAATCTGAAATGGGTCAAAGCGGACCTGGAAAAGGCCAAAGAGGACTTCGACGGCCATCGCCAAAGCGCCCTGGATGCCTGCGACAAAGCCATACAGGAATTGGAAGCCGTCCAGGCCTCCAAGGAAGCAGCGGCCAAAGCCGCCGCGGCAGCCAAAGCCGCCGCTGAACAGCAGAATGCGCAACAGGCGCCAGCGACGCCGTCCCCTGCCCCGCCGGCCAATCTCGCCCCAGCCGCGCCCCAATAAGGCCGAGCAGTCTGTAAAATAAATATCCAGTTCAGGCCTGGCACGTGTGGCGCAAACTCGCGGCCAGGCCGCTTTTTATTGATGGAGGCGCGGACTGGAAGCCGGCCCGGAATTTGTTCCAGGAACTGCGGTGGCGCTTAATTCGGACGCGCTGGAACCGCGGTGGAGTATTTGGCCTTTAACGCGGCCCGATTATCGTCCATCTCGTTCAACTGCCGCACCGTCTCGTTTTGGAGCCAATGGAGGCTGGAAGTGCCGTATCTGGAGTCCGATGCCAAACGCCCGGCGGACTGGCATTGCTTCACGTAATTGAGCAACACAGTCAGATAACTGGTGATCAATGGGCTTAATTCCCGGCTCATGCGCAATTGCGACGCCTCGAGGTCGCGCGCATTGCGTTGCGCGGCGGGCGACGCTGGCGAGGCATCCAAGTACAGATCGCGCCGGAAGGTGACCCACTGCAACCCCTGCAGTTCGCTAATGGTCTTGAGAATGGCCGGCAGGGCTGCGGAAGCGTCCCATTGCTGGATGACCTCCTGCAACGTCACGCGGGCTTTCGCCGGCATACGCGACGGGGCCAGATACACATCCACGGGCACGTCCAGCGCCTCCTGCAGCTTGTGCCAGTAATCCCGGCCTGTCCAAAGCTGGGACGGGTCCGCTTCAGAGAAGCCGGTGCAAATCAAGGCCCACCATTTTTCCACATCCAGCAACCTGGGAAAATGGGAATGGAAGGCCTGCAAAAAGGCGGTTTGCCAGTTCAGGTGCCTCGCCATCTCTGTCAACAACATCTGCCGCAGGCAGGCTCCGCCGTCGTCCAAACGCAACAGGTTTTCGAAAAACAATTCCGCGCAACTGGCATACAAAGCCTGGTCCTTGCCCGTCACATCAGGCCATTCGGGCCAGCTCAACCGCTGGAAGGTGAGCGGCGCGCGCCCGCGCAAGCCGTCCTGCACCGCTTTCATTCCCTCGATGGCCACCTTGCCGTATCCGGCCGATTGCACGTTGGGCCGGACGATGAATGTCGGCAAATGATAGGCCTGCAAACGCGCGCTCAATCCTTCCACCAGCCAGAAGGGAATGTCGGCGGATTGTTTCCCGGCCTGACGATTGGCCAATTCCGTCAGCAACGCTTGCATGATCGACCGCACGAGAATCCGCGGTTGAATGTTTTTGGGCAATTCGAGCTCGTAATTCCATCCGCCAAGGTGGTGAATGGCTGTGAGCGACGGGCCTTTGTCCTTCGACAGCGAGGAGTTGATAATCAATTCAATTTTGCCCCGCCATTCATCCTTAAGGCCCAATTCCTGGAGAAACAACCCTTTCATGCGCTCGCACGATATGACCAGCAGCGCCGGCTCCAGCGGGATTTCGTCGGAATTTGCCGCCGGAGAAAGCGGCGGCGGCGCCGTGACCAGAAAGGACAGGCCGCCCGCCATGGGCACACGCGTCGCCCTGGGAGAAGGACCGGAAGGTGAGCGGCCCCGCATTTCGCAGGCGGTGAATTGCCCAGAAGAACTGCTGGCCGAGATGATGCCGCCGGGTGGCTGGGCCGAGACGGCAGTGGCGGCAAGCCACACACACATTGGAAGTATCAGGAATCTCACGGTAATCGGTCTCAGCGACTTTCTTAATGCTCCAGGCCACACGGCGGCGTCAAGATCCGTGTTCGTCCAACTTCGTCACGCGCCATCATTTGTTAGCGGCTAATCTGGCTCCCAAACCGACAAATAGTAAGCGTGTCATATTCCAATCAATCTAAAAGGCTTCAACCACCAGACTCGATCGGATAATTAAAGGTCCGCTATTCCGTGAAAACACCAAAGACCAAACGCCATCAGAGCCAAGGTAAAAACCAGACAAACTGTTGTAGCCAATGCGACTGACCAAGTCTTGGCGTTGGCATTTCGCCGCAGAAAAATCAAGCTGACAAGGCCCACGCCTGCAAGCGGTGTCAGATAACTCAATATAAAGTCAACCGGGTCAGTATAGAAATTGCCGAACCAAGCCTGTCCCCAAAAGCGGTAACAACGAAACCCGTGAGCAGTCGAGGCTACAACCATCGGCATGATTAGCAGCCAGCTACCGACGTTTGCCAAAGTGGATCTTTTCATGGCCCAAGCAAGTTGCCACCACGCCAGCCCTGGCCGTGGTTGCGAAATCGGCGTGGTGAATTCATGCCGCTTGTAATGCAGCGAGCGGTTGAACGTCACGTTCAATTTTCCCCTCGCGTTCATATCGAGCCAGTCGCAAATCATAGTCCCCCTGCAACCCAGCCCACATTTCCGCTGTGGTGCCGAAGTAGCGGGCCAAGCGCAAAGCCGTGTCGGCAGTTATGCCGCGTTTTTCCAGAACAATTTCGTTGATCCGGCGCGGTGGGACGTTCAAAGCGCGGGCCAGCGCATTTTGTGACAAGCCATTCGGCTTCATAAACTCCTCGCGGAGAATTTCCCCAGGATGAATCGGGGCCAGCTTGTTCGTCTTCATAGTCGTCAATGATAATCCACAATTTCCACGGCGAAAGCATCTTCACCCTGCCAGCGGACGCAAATCCGATACTGGTCATTGATGCGGACGCTGAATTGACCCGCCCGATCCCCTTTCAACGCTTCCAAGCGGTTGCCCGGCGGCGACCGCAAATCGCTCAACCGCCGCGCCTGGTTCAGCACCAGCAGCTTTCGGCGCGCAACGCGCTGAATGCCGCCTGGCAACCGCCGCGATGTCTCATCATTGAACAGCCGCTCGGTTTCCCGACAGGCGAAGCTGCGTATCATCCGCCACACTATAACGCTCACCGTTATGCCATGTCAAGTGGCCATTACGCCTGTTGCGTTTCCCCCAATTTGTCGGCGGCTTCCTCCCATTGTTTGCCCAGCGATTTGAGGTGGTCGGCGACCTCCATCAATTCCCGGTTCAACACCATGGCGTGCCCCGGTTTTTCGTAGGTGGCAGGATTCTCCAGTTCGGTGGCCAGTTCTTTTTGGCGCGTTTCCAGTCGTAAAATCTCCGCCTCCAATTTTGCCACGACCGTTTCACGTGCCCGCCGTTCACGGTAGCGCGCCTGCCTTTCCTCGGCTTCCTTGCGCTTTTGCTCTTTTGGCGTCGGACCCGGGACCACCGGCGCGCGGGCGGGAGCGGCAGCGCTGCCCGCCGTCAAACCGGCCTGCGCCGAAACCGCCGCGCTCTTGTCCAAGTAATATTGATAACCGCCCGGGTAATGCGTGAGACGGCCGGCATCAACCCGCACGACGTGTGTGCTCAATTGCCGGATGAAATAAACGTCGTGACTGATGAAAATAATCGTGCCTTTGAACTGCTGCAAAGCGCCGATCAGGGCGTCGATGCTCGGAATGTCCAGATGCGTCGTCGGCTCGTCCATCAACAATAAATTGGGCGGGTCCAGCAGCAGTTTCACCAGCGCCAGGCGGCTTTTTTCGCCACCGCTCAGGACGGCCACCTTCTTGAAAACGTCATCGCCCCGAAAAAGAAAGCACCCCAGCACCGTGCGCACAAATTCCTCCCGCACCCGTTGCGGCGTGTCCAGGCCCTCTTCCAAAACCGTCCGCTCCGCGTCCAGCATGTCGATGCGGTATTGCGAATAGTAACCGGATTTGACGTTGTGGCCCAACAGCCGCTCGCCGGATTGCACCGGCAAAACGCCGGCCAGGAGTTTGAGCAGGGTCGATTTTCCCGCTCCGTTCGGCCCGACCAGCACGGTCCGTTGATCCCGCTCCGCCTGGAATTCGAGTCGCCGGTAAATCACATTCGCGCCGTAAGCATGATGGACGTCCTTGAGCGTTATCACCTTCAACCCGCTGCGCTGGGGCTGGGGAAATTGGAATTTGATTTTCTTCTCATCGCCAACCGGCGCCTCGATTTTTTCCATGCGCTCGATCTGCTTGAGCTTGCTCTGGGCCTGGGCCGCCTTGGTGTTTTTGGCCCGGAACCGCTCGACGAATTCCATCATGTGCGCGATCTCGCGTTGCTGGTTCTTGTAAGCAGAGGCCAACTGCTGCTCCGCCGCCTCCCGCTGCGCCAGGTAATCCTCGTAATTGCCGCGATAGCGGATCAGTTTGCCGTGGCGGATTTCCAGAATATGAGTGACAAGCTGGTCTAGGAAAGAGCGATCGTGCGAAATCATGACGATGGCCCCCGGATAATTGCGCAAATACTCCTGAAACCATTGCAAGGACTCCAGGTCCAGGTGATTGGTCGGCTCGTCCAGCATCAACAAATCCGGCTCCTGCGTCAAAAGCCGGGCGAGGTGCGCCCGCATCACCCAGCCGCCGCTCATCTCGCGCAGGGGCCGGTTGAAATCCTTCTCCCGAAAACTCAGGCCGGCCAGGATGCGCTTGGCCTTCGGCTCCAGTTGGTAGCCGCCCAACTGGTCGTAACGGGCGTGGATATTCTCGTGATGTTCCAACTCGGACGGATGCGCCGAATCCCACTCCTTGATTTTTCTTTGCAATTCCGCGATTTCCGGCGTGATGGCGATGGCCAGTTCCAGGACGGTCTCCTCCCCCGCCGGGGCGTTTTCCTGGGGGAGATGGCCGACGCGGATGTTTTTCTCGAATTGAATCGTGCCCGCGTCCGGCGAATCCACATTCAAAATGAGCGAAAACAACGTGGATTTGCCCGCGCCATTGGGCCCGACCAATCCGAGGCGCTCTTCGCGATTGACCTGCAACGAGACGTTTTCGAACAACGTCCGCGGGCCGAATGATTTGCTGACTTCCGAAAGCGTAAGCATGAACCGATTATCATAGCCAAATGTTGCCGACACCGCCAGCGCCGATTCCGCAATGAATTCCCTCTCAAGCCAGGCGGCGGCGAGTTCGCGCTCGTCAGCTATCACGGCGGAGTTTTGACTCGATAGAAACGGGTTTGCCCGGATAGGATGGAGTCAGTGATTTGCAGCATGCCGGCGGGACCAGCGTTATTGGTGAGGACCAGAGTGGGCCATGCGCCCGCGGTTAAATTGCTTGCCCATTGCACACAGTAATCTCCCAGCGGAAGGCCTTGGAAGCTCAGAATCACTTTCCCGCCGCTTGTTTGGACGCCGGTGAAATAGGGCGTGGCCAATCCCTGGTTGATGGCCTGAAGTAACGGAGCACGCTGACCGGCAGGCGCCGTTGGCGAATAGTCCTGGGCGATTTCCCAAATCATGACTCCGCCGAGATTGTGATTTCGGACGTAGCTGATCTTGGACTGGCAGGTGCGTTGGTCGTCGTAGGATATGAACATGTCGTTGGAGGCAACAGGATTGGTGATGCTGAGGTAGGCAGCCTGGGCGTTGGTGTCCCAGTGGCAAAGGTATGAGTGATAGTAGCTGGTCATGATCGTTTGATAGGTTTCCTGGGTCGCAGTGGGAACGTTGTTTGTTGCCCAGGATTGGCGCGGTTGCCAGACGCCGCTGCCGCCGGTCCAAGCGTAGCCGTAGAAGGCGATGCCGACTCCGAGTTTGCCCGGCGCGACGCCGTTGCCGAGATAATTACTGACCGAGCCGTCCACGGACGGGACCAGCGGGCCGTAAGAAGGAAGGTAATAGTCCCCATCGTAAATCGGCGAATTGAACCACGTCACCCAACCCGGCCACGGTCCGGCCAGATCATAGGTCATGATATTGAGCTGATCGAACTGACTCTGCATTTCGGCGAACATCTCATACTGGGCCGTCGGCGAATCTCCGTAGGGCGGATAAGCGCCCACGGCGGCGGTAAGCGGCTTGTATGGGGCCAGGGCGTTTAAAGCGGAGCGCAGGGCTATGACGAAATTGGTGAACTGAGGTATGTCGGAGGAATAGAACGGTTCCCAATCGAGGTCCACGCCATCGTAGCCGCGGTTAGCCACAAAATTGGTCAAGTTGTTGATGAAGGCTTGCAAATTGGAACTGCTGGTGGCGCCGAGGAAATTGTCTTCGCTGCTGGGATCGGTGATGGAGCCGCCGACACAGATGAGCGCCTTGCAGCCAGCGGCATGGGCGCAGGAGATCAAGTCGGCGGAATTGGAGGATGTAACATAATTGATTCTAGAATTCAGCGAGCCGTCCGGGTTGACCGTGACCAGCGAATGGATGACGTGGGTTACGGTGGTGAAGTCGATATTGGAGGCCGGCATCCCGGCCTGTTCCCATCCAGGATAGTAACCCGTGACCCAAAGACCGGCGTGGACTGCGAAGCCATGCAGAAACAAAAGGACGGCCAGAAACTGCAAGAGCGGTTTTCTGAAAAGCAGAGAAGGCAGCTCTCCTTTTTTCATTGGGCAATTTAGGCCACGGAGCGGCTCCGGTCAATCAGCGTATCCCGATTCGGAATCACGCCGATCGCTCATTTCCGGGCCAGATCCAGGCAAATGATTTCGTGATCGTTGCGCGCGTACATGCGGCGATGGGCGAAGGCGGGATGCGACCAAACCACCTGGCGACCGGCGTCGCGGTTGTCCGGCTCAATGACGTGCGCCCGGCTGATCTCCTCGTAGCCCTTGGGCGTCAGCCGCGCGATGATGAGATCGCCCTTTTCGCTGAACAGGAAGAAGCGGTCCTGATTCTTGACAATAAAGGCGTTGGCCCAGCGCATTTCTTTGCCGTCGAGCGTGGTGGCGTTAAATGTTTCCCAGATCCGCTCTCCGTCGGCGGCCTTGAGGCAGCGCAACTGGCCGTAGCTGCAAGTGCCGTAGATGTATCCGTCCTCGAGGAACGGCGTGCTCAGGACTGAGTGCAACGCGTCGGTATTCTTTTCGCTCACGCGCTTGCTTTGCCAGGCCGTGGTGGCCGCCGGTTTGGAGCCATCCAGCCGCAGCATCCACGAGCCGTTGTAAAAGCACGTCAGAAAGAGCATATCATCCATTTTCCGCGGCGTTGGAATCGTCATGCCGGCGCGAATCGTCTGCGACGACGGCAGGGACCAATACACTTTGCCCGTCTCCGGATCGAGCGAGTTGACCGATTCCGGATGCCAGACGATCAGTTGCCTGACGCCGCCCGCCTTGAAGATCACGGGGGAACAATATCCCGGCTCCTTGGCGCTCAACGCCCGCCAGATTTCATGGCCGGTATTTTTGTCCAAAGCGACCACCGTCGAGTTGGAGCCGGCGGCCAGGCAAATCAGTTTGTTGCCGTCCAAGAGCGGGTTTCCCGCGAAGCCCCACATCGGAGTCTTGACGTTGTAGTCCTCCTTGAAATCCCGCGACCACACCGCCTTTCCCGTCGCCGCATCCAGGCAGGACAAATTGCCTTCAGCGCCGAGCGCAAAGACTTTGCCCCTGCTGACCAGGGGCGTAGTGCGCGGACCGGCCGGGTAGCTGACGGTGTAGGGACAATTGTATTCGTGTTGCCACAGAACTTTGCCATTATTCGCATCCAGGCAAACAATTCGCTCGAAGCCGGGAATGCTGCCGCGCTCGAAGGGATTTGTCGGTTTGTCCGAGGCCTTGGCAAACTGGTGGTCGAAGACATAGACGCGCCCTTTGGCCACGGCGGGACCGGAATAGCCGGAGCCAATTTCAGCGCGCCACACCACCGGCGGGCCGCCAGCGGGAAAGGTTTGGACAATGCCTTTCTCGCGCCAGACACTGTCCCTCTGAGGCCCGAGCCACTGTGGCCAATCGTCGGCCCGCAGGCCAGCCGCGCAGCCCATCACCAGTATTGTCAACACCATCTTACGCATAAAGAATTCTTTGCAACGCCCCGGCAATCTGCCGTCCCTGCCCCTTAATGGAAAGGCTAAAGGCTGAAGGCTAAATGCTGAAGTTCTGAAAGGGAGGAAGAAAGACGAGTAAACCGCGGAATACGTGGAAGACCCCGCGAAGGATGGTGGGGACATGGGATTAGGATTAAGATTAAGATTTGGCCATTTGGAGCGGAATGGATTGACTGACAGCGGGTTGCAATCGAAACATGGCAAAAGTCGGTTTTTCACTTCTTACGGTTCTTTCGGATAAAAAAAGTTTCAAAATGGTGCGATAAGGTTGGATTAGGTGCGAAAAGGTGCGAAAAGGTCGGATTTTTTGGGCCTGAATCCAGAGAAACGCAAAGTCGCAGAATCAACCACGAAGCGCACGAAGGGACCCTCATTGCCAATTGTCCATTGTCCATTCTCTCCGGTAGGCTGCTGCATTCTGCCTTCATAATTCAGACTTTTCTGCGGATTCCCGCTTGTTCATTTGCAAACATCCACATTCTATGTTCACTAAACCAATCTTATAGTCTGCATATTGTTGCGTCAATCGATTTCTTAAAGATTTTTTAAAAAAGATGGAGTTTTTGATGCAAGCTTTTACGTGGCAAGGAGTTATGAGGCTTTTCATCGGCTGCGAAGAGGGAATTTTTTGACCGACAACCGTGGACTATGAACCCTCACAAAAGGGCTGTCTGGATTTCCTTGTCCGCCGCAGCCCCGAAAGTCTTCCGGGGCGACGGCGGAGATCCCTCGAAGAATAGCGGCTATGCGGGTCTGATCTTTGACACGAACTCCTGATCGTTGCCTGATTCTCAGCCAGACCGTTGCATTTAACTACGCTCGACGCAAAGATCCTAGGCCTGACCCTTCCATGACCCTTCCAATAACTTATTGAAAAATAAATTCAGCCGGGTTATGGTGACGTGCAAATGATCTAATGAAAGAAGTGTTACCATTTGTTTTCTTTCTTTTTCTGGTTTCCGAGTGTGCCGGGGACACATCACCGTCGCGGGCGACCAATTCTCCGGTTTTGGGGATGCAGATGCAGCAGGCGGTGCTTCAGAAACAGGATTTGAATGAAATCCAGCGGATACTACAGGCGGGTTTCAAGATTGACGATCCCATTGGCTGCGGAACTTTTAATTCCGTGGATGGGGCCGTGGCGGTGGAGAACCTGGAGATTTTGAAGTTTTTCCTGGCGTCCGGCGCGCGGCCAAAAGGGAGCGCGTTGCTCCAGGCGGCATGGTCTCATCACCCGGACATTTCCAGGCAAATGGTGGAGATGCTTTTAAAGGCCGGAGCCGACCCGAACTACAAGGATTGCTACATGGGCGACACGAATCGCATCAACACGCCGCTGCATATTGCGTGCTATCAGGGCTATTTGGCGGATGTGCAACTGCTCGTCAACCAGTCAAACGTGGAACTCAATTTAATTGATATTGACGGTTATACGCCGCTGATGCGGGCCGTGGCAAAAGGCAACAAGGAGATCGTTGGTCTGCTGCTCGCCAAGGGCGCGAACCCGAACATTGCAAAGGGGCGGCGGGGCGGGGTTGTTTCGCCAATTGATGGAGCCACTCCGCTCGCGTGGGCAGAAGAACGGGCCATGAATGATATTGCGGACATGCTCCGGGCCGCTAGCGGCACGCCCAGCTCGAACGGCCCCAAGCCTCCTTCTCGCGAGGCGATGCGTGATATTGCGCAACGGATTGCGGCTGGCGAGCCGGAAGCCTTCGATGAGCTGGTTCAGGCCACAGGCACACTTTATCGGGGTATCAATTACCAAACGGAACACGCGCGCGTCATTTCGAATTTGATTCGGATGCATGCTGCTTTCAATACGCTGGGGGAGGAGGCGGGAAAGGGGAATGAGGCTGCATTTCAGGCGCTCAAGAAATCGATGAGCACAGGCGGCCTCAGCAGTTTTGCGCCGGACGCACTCGGCATGGCCGCAGCCGGCGGAAACACGAATGCGCTGGATATCCTGGTGCATTACCAAGAGGCCGGGATATTGGAGTCCACGGCCATCTTCGCGCTGGCCAAGCCTGTAGAAGCCGGGGTTGATCCGGCAATTGATGGTGTGGGGTCGTGGCTGGCTCATCTCAACGAGAATGGATTGACTGGCGGCATGGTGTTGAGCACCACCAACGCCCTGGCAGCGGCAGCCGCGAAAGGCAGCCAAAAGGCACAGGCGGTTCTGAATCAGTTTACGGCGAGAATTGAATGAGCGTTTGAGCTTTTGGTTGGCACTGCATGCATGTAAACTCCCAGCCCGCGTCCCCTGACGCGGCGTTGGGTGTGATTTTTCAGACGCGCTCCAAGCCGGCTTTTCATCGATGGGAGGGAAGAGGGGGATTTTTATCCGACACCCGTGAACCATGAACCCTCACGAAAGGGCTGTCTGGATTTTCTTGTCTGCCGCAGCCCCGAAAGCCTTCGGGAGCGACGGCGGAGATTCCCTGGGAGAATAGCGGTTATGCGGGTCTGATCTTTGACACGAACTCCTGATCGTTGCCTGATTCTCAACCAGACCGTTGCATTTAACTACGGTCGACACAAAGATCCTAGGCCTGACCCTTTCACCAAAATTACCATACCAACCATCCCGTGTGCCCATAACGACAAGAAACGGCTTGGTATTCAGAGTGATTTGTCTTGAGTCAACCGCATAATTACGGTAGTATCCCGCAGGAATGAAAGGGATATTCCTCGCTCTTTTGGGCTTGCTGCTCCTGGCCGCACCAGCAGTTGTGCGAGCCCAGTTCAGTTACAACGACAATGGCGACGGCACTTGCACAATCACCGGTTACTCAGGGCTTGGCGGTGCTGTGACCATTCCAACCAACATCAACAACCTGTTGGTGACTGGCATTGGGGATGGCATGAATTCTGTCTTCGCCAGCACCAGCCTGACCAGCGTGACGATTCCCGGCAGTGTCACCAACATCGGGGAGATTGCGTTTAACGAATGTACCAGTTTGACAGCCATAGTGGTGGATCCGGAAAATCTGTTTTATAGCGATTGGGATGGAGTGTTGTTCGACCAACGTCTGACCACGCTCATTCAATATCCGGGCGGACTCAGCGGAAGTTACAGCATTCCCGACAGCGTCACCAGCGTTGGAGATTTCGCGTTCGCAAACTGCACCCTCTTAACCAGTGTCACGATTCCCGACAGCGTCACCACTCTCGGAGACGAGGCATTTTATTACTGCGTGGGTTTGACCAACGCGGCGATCCCCGGAAGCGTCACCAGTATCGGATACGCGGCGTTTTCTGGATGCTCAGGTTTGACCAACGTGACGATGACCAACGGTCTTTCCAGCATCGGAGAGCAGGCTTTTGATGGCTGCTTCGGCCTGACGAGCGTCACGATTCCTGGCAGCGTCACTAACATCGGCGATTACGCGTTCTATTGGTGCTTCGGCCTTACCAATATGACGCTGGCAAATGGCTTTTCCAGCATCGGATACGAATTCGCTTGGCAAAGCGGCCTGAACTGCATCACGATTCCTGGCAGCGTCACCAATATCGCAGACGGCGCTTTCTCGGGTTGCTCCAGTCTGACAGCGATTATGGTGAATGCACAGAATTCAGTTTATAGCAGTCTGAATGGCGTGCTATTTGACAAGCCTCGAAGCACGCTCATTGCATATCCGGCCGGCTTAAGCGGAGGTTACACCGTTCCCGGCAGCGTCATGTGCATCGGATTTGATGCGTTTTTCCAATGCAGTCTGACCAGCATCACCATTCCCGGCAGCGTTACCCACATAGAAGCCGAGACGTTCGTTCAATGCTCGGACCTGACCAGCGTCTTCTTCCAGGGCAACGCTCCCACGGCTGATTTGACTGTGTTCGATGAGGACAATAGCGCGACGGTGTATTATTTGCCCGGATCCACCGGCTGGGTTGATTTCTCGACCAATACAGGTGTTTCAACCGTGTTGTGGAACCCAATGATTCATACTGGCGACGACAGCTTTGGCGTCCAGAACAATCAATTTGGATTCACAATCACCAGCGGCACCACCACCAACATGCCCATAGTGGTGGAAGCCTGCACCAATCTGGCCAGCCCCGTTTGGACTCCGCTCACGAACATCACGCTCACCAGCGGTTCGTATTATTTCAGCGATTCGCAGTGGACGAATTACCCAGCCCGCTACTATGGCCTCGGCTTTCCCTGAGCTGGCATATCCTCAGTTCAACTGCAAATCGAAGGGCAGGAGGGCGTAGATGTTTTGCGGATCGTTTAAGACCGAAAGAACACTCCATTC
The DNA here is from genome assembly GCA_050014435.1 of Verrucomicrobiota bacterium. Classification (GTDB taxonomy): domain Bacteria; phylum Verrucomicrobiota; class Verrucomicrobiia; order Limisphaerales; family Palsa-1400; genus DASRLE01. Next base: position 43,296 of record JBEKDI010000034.1, read on the forward strand.
TTGCATCACTTTTGCGCTGACGCGGCTGGCCAGATCGGCCTGACCCACGGGATGGGCTTGTCCCTCCAAGGCTTCGGTGATCCGCTCGGCAAGGGTGGTTGGCTGGGGGTATTCGGCCACGGAATAGTTGTCCCCCAGTTTGGCCTCTTTGGCGGCGACTTCGATGGCCTTTTGCAGGCCGCCCAGTTCATCCACCAGGCCGTGCTTCAGCGCATCCGCGCCGGACCAGACCCGGCCTTGGGCGATTTCATCCACCTGGTTGGTGGTCAGCTTGCGGCATTGCGACACGTGTTCGATGAACTGGTCATAAATATGGTCAATCAAGTTTTGGATCACGGCCTGCTCTTCGGGGGTCATGGGGCGCGAGGCGGTGCCGAGGTCGGCCAGGGCGCCCGTCTTGACGGCATCAAAGGTAATGCCGTGGTCATTGGCGATTTTCTGCAAGTTGAGCGTCAGGCCAAACACACCGATCGAACCCGTAATGGTGTCGGGTTCGGCGACGATGCGGCGCGAGGCCATGGAGATGAAGTATCCGCCGCTGGCCGCCACGGTGCCCATGGAGACGATGACCGGCACCTTGGCATTGAGCCGGCGAAGCTCGTCCAGAATAACTTCGGAGGCTTGTGCGCTGCCGCCGGGGCTGTTGACGCGCAGCACGACGGCCTTGACGTCCTTGCGATGTTCCAGTTTGCGAAGCAGGCGCGCGAAACGTTCGCCCGCCACCTGCCCTTCCTGCCTCGGATTGCCTTCGCCGTTGATGATCGTGCCTTCAGCATAAACCACGGCAATCTTGTCCTTGCCAAACTGCTTGAGGGGGTCGGCACGCCGGGTTTCCTGAGCGTATCCGGCAATCGACACCTGCGGTATGGATTTGTCCTTGTCCGTCTCGCCGGTCAGGTGGCGCAATTTATCGAGCGCTTCGTCCTCGTAAGCCAGTTCCGTGACGAGGCCACCGGCCTTGGCCGATTGCGCGCTGATCAAGCCCTCTTTGTCCACCAGCGACTGGAGTTTGTCCGGCTCGAGTTTGCGCGAGGCGGCGACAGTGTTGAGCATCTCGCCCCAGATTGTCTTGAGGAGCGCTTCGATCTGCTCGCGATTCTCGGGGCTGAAATTCTCCCTGGTCAACGGCTCGACGGCGGCCTTGTACTTCCCATGCCGGATCGGGGTAAACTCGACGCCGTATTTGTCGCTTGCGCCCTTAAAGAAGGTGCCCTCCGCCGCCAGGCCGCGAAACGCCAGCAGGCCCAGGGGATTTAGAATGATCTGATCCGCCGCGGACTCGAGGTAGTAATCCCGGTTGTCGGCGTTTTCGACGTAAGCGATGACAGGTTTGCCGCTTTTTTGGAAATCCTGGATGGCTTCGCGCAGTTCCTTGAGCGCGCCGTAGCCTGAACTGTAATTGCCCGCGAGCAGGTTCCCGTGGAGGTACAGGCCGGAAATGCGCGAATCCCTGGCGGCTTCGCGGAGGGCGGTGGTCGCGGCGCGCAATTGGAGGGCGGCGCTGCCGTTACCGAGGATGCGGGCCAAGGCCCGCGCGCTTTCATCGACCGCGCGGTCCGTGATCGCTGTGTTAAGATTGAACACCAAAACCGATTTGTCTGCGATGACATGACCGCGTCCGCGCGAGGCCACCACAGCGACCGCCACGAACAGCAACAGAACGAGCACCGCCATGCCACCGATGGCAAACAACGTCCACTTGATGATCGTCCACACGATTTGCAGTAATTTTTTCATAGAACCTTCCTTCTGTTTACGAGCCAATGACGAAGCGGGATTGTTACCGCTTTGCCACCGGCATGTCCATCCTTTGTTGACGGATCAGTTTCCGCCTTTCCCATCTCAGTTTTTAGGATGGCGCCGAACCAAATTCATTATCCCCTCCTTTTAACGAACTGGAGGCAACAAGACTCTGCAACTGTTTTAACAGTTTCGGCCCTGGTCGAGCCATGCCAGAAACCGTTAAAACGGTTGAAAAAGCCGGCGGCTCCGCTTATCCCCCTCGTTAAAACGAGGGGTTAATGAAAAGCACTGGTCCGGGCAGAACTCAATTCGCCGCCTAAAAACTGAGTTGCGCCCGTTTCCGGCGGGTTTCTCGGAAAAACATTGTCGGATTCTTCGGGGCGGGGGTGTTTAATGGGTGAGATGCAGGAACAAACCGATGTTCAATTGCTCCGCGACTATGCCAAAGACGGCAATGAAGGCGCCTTTCGTGAACTGGTTGCCCGCCGCACGGATTTGGTGTATTCCGCCGCACTGCGACAGGTGGATTCGCCCGACCTGGCCTGCGATCTGGCGCAGGGCGTTTTTACCGACCTTGCCCGCAAGGCGCGGCCGGTGGCGGAAAAAATGCCGGGCGGGGATTCGCTGACCGGCTGGCTGCTGCGCAGCACGCGCTACGCGGCGCTGAATCTCATGCGCGACACGCGGCGCCGGATGGCGAACGAAAGGCAGGCCATGGAACAACTCATCATCGATTCTGAATCCGCCCCGGACTGGGGGGCCATCCGCCCCCTGCTCGACGAAGCCCTGGACAGTCTGGGGGTTGAAGACCACACCGCCGTTCTGCTGCGCTTCTTTGAGAACAAATCGCTGCGCGAAGTCGGCCAGGCCCTCGGCACTTCCGACGACACGGCGCAAAAGCGCGTCAGCCGCGCCGTGGAACGGCTGCGCGATTTTTTCTCCAAACGCAATGTGACCATCGGCGCCAGCGGATTGGCCGCGGTCATTTCCGCCAACGCCGTCGAGGCGGCGCCGGCTGGACTGGCCACGACGATATCTTCCGCCGCACTGGCGGGAACCCTCATCACGACTTCAACTATAATCGCCGCAACGGAGACCATCGCCATGACTACTATTCAAAAATCACTCATAGCCGCCGCACTCGCCCTGGTCGCGGGCGCGGGAATTTACGAAGCGCATCAAGTATCAATTCTGGAAGACCGGGTCCACTCACAAGCCCAAAACGTGAGGCAGTTGCAACGCGAACGGGATGACGCGACGAATCGCGTCGCAGTTTTGACAGGCGAAGTGGCCCAGTTAAAGAAGAGTCCGCCGGAAGTGATCAAATTGCGCGGTGAAGTGGGGGCGCTGCGCCAGGAAAAGGCCAACGCCGGCAGCCAGAGCGCCCTGAATAAGCTGACGGCCAATCCGGAGACGCGGAAAGTTCTGCGAGACCAGCAGAAAATGGGCATGACCGCCATCTACGCCGACCTGGCCAAACGCTTGAATCTGACCCCCGAAAAGTCGGGGCAATTGAATGATTTGCTGGCTGATAACGTCATGAACAACATTGATCTCATTACCCAGGCGCTGCACGACAACAAGACGCGGGGTGAGATTGACCAGATGTTCTCCGCCCAGAACTCAGGCTTCCAGGATCAAGTGCAGGCGCTGCTCGGCCCGGATGGGCTGGCGCAATATCAGGATTACACAAAGAATCTGGCCAGCACCCTGAGCGCCTCGCAGTTCGCGGGCAATCTGACCGGCGACCCGGCGACGGTGGCGGACAAGAAAAGCCAGCTTACACAAGCGATGCAGCAGGCCACACAATCCGCGCTGGCTGGCGCCGGGCTGCAGTCTGATTACCAAACGATACCCATGCTTAATTTCGCCAACATCGCCTCGGAGGAAGAAGGCGCGCAGAGCGTCCAGCTTTTGGACAACATCTACGGCCAAGTTGCGGCGAATGCCGGCAGTTATCTCAGCGCGGAGGAATTAACCAAATTCCAGGACTTCAGGTCCAACGCGATCCAAAGCAGCCAGGCACAGCTCATCATGAACCGCAAACTGATGGCGCCGATTTCACAATGACCGGGCGGCTGCTGGAACGGCTTCGCGGCGGGGAAGAATAAGGTTGGAACATATCCCGCCCGTTTTTCCGGCATTGCCTTTTGTTCGTCGTCACCTGAAGATAACGCCGCTGACAAGAATCTGCCCAATCCATGTCCGGGGGTGAAATGTCAGACGGTTGATAATAAAGATGCGAACGACGACCAAAATTATGGCTGATCTGCGAAGAGTGCTGTCCGTGTATTGGATTGTCGGCGCGTTCACGGCCCTTGCCGGTATAATGTCTGCCCAAGCCGGGTTTGGCGACCGGATCACGATCTCCGACACTGAGTTCCGCGCCGGGAGCGACCGGATTTGGATCAATGGCGCAAACACCCCCTGGCATAAATGGAATGATTTCGGACGCGGCTTTGACGCGGCTTGGTGGGACAAACATTTCCAGCAACTGCACGCAAACGGCATCAATGCCACCCGGGTCTGGATTTCCTGCAATGGCGAGGTCGGAATCAAAATATCCGCCAGTGGTCACGTGTCGGGTTGCACACATGCTTTTTGGAGGGACCTTGACAGTCTTTTCCGCATCGCCCAGGAACGGCAGGTTTACGTCATGGCAACATTGATGTCGTTCGATCATTTTTCCAGCAAGCACCCCAACCACCTGCGTTGGCGGAAAATGATCACGAACAGCAACAACGTTGAATCCCTCGTGACGAATTATGTGGTTCCCTTCGTCAACCGCTACAAGGACAACCCCTGGCTGTGGAGCATCGATCTCTGCAACGAGCCGGACTGGATTCATGAGAATGCGGAATGCGGCAGGCTGCCTTGGGAACCGCTTCAATCTTACTTTGGCAGGGCGTCGGCAGCCATCCATGCCAACAGCGGGGTCCTCGTAACCGTGGGAATTGCCATGGGTCCCAAGTATCTCTCCGAGACGCGCGCTACCAACGTGCTCAACGATGACGCGTTGCGGGCCACGGCGGGCGGGGATCGGCAGGCGCACGTTGACTTCTTTTCCCCGCATTACTACGACTGGCAGGGCCAGTACAGCCATAAGAGCCCATTTCTCATTTCCCCAGTTGCTTACAGCCTGCCGGGGGGCCGGCCCGCCCTCTTTGGCGAATTCCCGTCGAAAGGAACGGCCCGGCATACAACGGCGGAGGACTACCAGAACGCTTATCAAAACGGCTGGCAGGGCGCGATGGGTTGGTCTTCAGATGGGGTGGATGCCAACGGCGATCTGAGCAAATTGGGTCCTGCCACCCGCGCCTTCCGCGACGGCCACAACGCCCTTGTCTTTCCCGGAGCAAATATCCCAGACGTGCCTCCGGTTTCGGTTTCAGCCCCAAAGCCGTGATAGCTGAAGGTTTGGGCTTGTCACGAATGGCGCTTAGATAAGACCCAAAACTTTCTTGCCCAGGCGTTTACGGCGGTTTGGATTTGGGATGGTTGTAAACAACACTTCGCGGGAAAGGTGCTGCATTTCTTTGAGAATAGCCT
>JBEKDI010000035.1:0-47292 GCA_050014435.1 Verrucomicrobiota bacterium
AGTTGGCCAACTACAAGCGGCTCCGAGAGCTGACCGAAAAATGGGTGGGCTTATCCCTCCGTCTGGCCAAAGAAAAACGCCAAAGGACCGCGTAACGTATCGGAGAACGTTTCACTCCTCAGGATATAATCTTCTCTCCCTCTACTTCTTCCATTTTAAACAAAGCTTCAGGAGCTTGGATTTTCCAATTCTGCAAGAGGACCAAAAACTCACTAGGAAAATTTCCGGTACTACTGATTTTGGAAAATTGCCTATACCCTAGTTCTTTTCCGCTTCTTGTCTTAGCCGTATTTCCAAAAGGTATTAAGAATCCGTGCCGATCAAAATCATATCTTAAATCGTTGCCAAGCGAGATCTGAAGGACAACGTCAGACTCTGGAGTAACTGTTCTGGCGTTTCGCCATAAGTTCGCGCTAGCGGCCTTTCTCTTTGCCAAAAGCCTCTGTTGTTCAAATTCGTTGGGGGTATTAGCCGCCAGCCTTTGTTGAATCCAATTAGTTGCGCCCCTATAATCACCAAATTGATTTTTGAACAGGCCATACACGCATTCATGAATTTGCTCGTCTTCTGGAACTCCATAAAAATTCTTTTGAGTCTTGTAAAACGCAAGGTAATCATAGCCGCAGTTTAGGAAAAACGGACGGTCGCGGCGTGAGTAAAACTCTTGTTCTTCACTTGGCGAACACCCCATGAAATCATGGGTAGCTTTGGCTTCTGAACTGTACAAGAAAGGGATAAGCCCTCCATCTTCTTTCATAGTGATTCCCTTCGTCACCATTTTATACCATCCCTCTTCGTCGTTGAACCAAAAGAAATCCACAGCTTTGTCGTTTGAGCTAGTAACGGCATCCGATTGTTCAATTGGAGTTGCAGGGCTGGCCGCGGCAACTGCCGAAGCTGTTGCTGTATTAAGACCAGTAGATGAAGGATTTGTGATTGGTGGATTGCTGGCTGTTCCACTCATCAGCGCCTTAATCACATTGTGCGATATTCCTTGATTCTTCAAATAAAGCAATTCATCGGCAGTCATCCGCTTGGAGGGGGGATGCTGCCTCACGTAAGCTAAAATGTTGTCTTCGCTCATTTGAGCCTTGGTTAGCTTGACCACGTCTTTTACAAGAGGTGAAAGGTTGTCTGGCTCCATTGGGGGCGGTTGGGCTACAGTTGGCGTCGGCGTCGGTGCAGGCAGCGCAACCACCGAAGCGGGTGGAGCTGATTCAACTTGTCCGCTCGTCGAAGCTACAGGTGAAACACCGGTGGTTGTCGTGGCTGGTTCAATCGCACCCGACTCGACGGATGACTTGCCTTTTCCCCATGGCATTTTGTCGTGAAAATGGGTGAAAGTCCAAACTCCCGCCAGGGCGAGAACTACAGCAGCCGCGATTCCGATCCACGCCTTGTTGGCCTTCGCCCTCATCGGCCTAATTGGCTCCTTTGCCTTTTCAGAATATGAAGCGGGCCGGACTGGCGATTGGTTCTCCAATGGCCTGCTGGAAGCAGTCGGCGCTGGAGGTGGGGGTGGAAGGTCCTTTTTCCTAGCCGCAACATCGGCTGTCGGAGCGATTGAAGTTGGTCTATCGGCCTTGGAAAGGATGCCGGAAGGGGATGGCGGGGGCGGAGGTGGAGGTGCTGCCAGGGAAGACGCGGCCTTCACGGCTTCGCGTGGCGGTGGGGGCGGTGTCCAGGTTTCCGGTTGCTTTCCAGACGGTTTCGATCCGGGCGGCGGTGGTGGTGTCCATGCCATAGTTTTACATCTTCCCTTCTTTTGATTTAATTGCCGACCAAGTGGTCCACTCTGACGCGCCCTCCTCGATGGTATTTGTGTCCGGCTTGAGTGCGCCGGCTTTTTCCAGAATCAGAAGCTCATCGAAGCCGAAAGGCCCCTTGGCCTGTTGTCGTTCGTCGGAGTAGTAGAACTTTAGACCTGTTTGTACAAATGGTGGTGGCGGTGGAGATTGCAAACCAGGCTGAGCTGAGATAGCCGGTACCAGATTTGGGTCTCTCGTAATCCCCTTCAATATCCGAAACACACCAAGCGAAACAGACATGAAAGCGATAAAAAAAGGCAGAACAACCATCCAGAGGAATTCTTCATTAGATTCAAAATGTTCGTCTTTTTTCGACATCCCCATTAAATACCACAAAAACGAAACCGCTATCCATATACCTACTATGGTCAGAACTGAACCGATCGCGATGCTAATTTTATTGTAGTTGACGCGTTCATCAATGTTATTAGAAAAATCGCGATAAAACTCTGGTGATTTAAATGAGACATCAATAATGGCCCAAATCCACGCGACCACAACGAAAAGTCCAAAAGTTACGAGCGTAAGAGCGAAATTCAGCCAGAACTTCCAAGCGTCACGCTTGTACGTATAACACCAAGTCCAAAACCCCAAGAACACAGCCAATAGCACAGCAGTCTTCTTACTCTTCTGGGTGCCTTGCATAAAATGATGTCTCCCTCAAATGTCTTTGGCTTGCTTGTCCAGTTTTCCTGGAATCACCAGGATCGCTCGGATGAATTCCAGCCCAAGATTCAGCAACAAAAACTGCAGATAGGCGATAATCGGCAGAAGGCAGGCAAAGAGCAACAGGGCCAGTCCAAGGAAATTCCCGCCAAGCAAACCCAATAATCCAAGGAGCGGCATCTGAGCGCCAAAACCCTCAAACGTTCCAAGCCAGTCTGCATTGAATGAGAGGATAATGAGTAAATTGGCAGCCAAGCCGCCAAATAGAAATAATATGGGCACCAACTTAAGCCCTGCCTTGATGAAAAAGCCGAGAATGCCAACCGCTTCCTCGCCGGCGCTGCCTTCCCCAATGCTCACGTTGATCACCTGTGGATTAAAGGCAAGAGCGCCCAGGTAAAGCAGCATTGTCGCATAGAAAAAGGCTGGGACAATTGCCACCAGGGAATACATGCCGCCCATGCGGATTCCTATGACGAGTCCACTGACCATAACACACAAACCGGCCAGCAGCGCAAGAAGACCGCAACATTCCAAGAATGCCTTTGACGAAATCCGATGCGGTGTGTTGGCGATGAGGCCCTCCCCGGCCCCAAGAAATCGCATGGCCACAAATTGCCCAATGGCCAGCGCAATCACGAATCCAATTCCCACCAGTGCTGGAACTAATTCGTTCCTCTTGATTGCGATTACAATACAATAAATCAAACCCAGTGCGCCGCCGGTCAAAATCGCAAAGTGCCCGGCATCACGATCAAAGATCAGCGAACGATTGAGAAACCCTTCGCTTAACCACCCGCTGATATGTTTCAGCGCGCCGGCCACGAAGTCGCCCAAGATGGTGCGGCTGAACGGAATCATGCTTCCGCCTTGAACCTGATTGCCAAACCGGCGCTGGTCGGAACTTGGCATGGCTCCTTGAATCCCAAGGGCAACGAACGCCGACAAAGGCTTCCATTCGCTGCCGCCCTCCGGAACAACCATCGGATCGCTTTTCAACGCGCCGGCCCGTATCAACACCTGCAATTCATCAACGGACAACGGCCCGGCGGTTTTGTTCTGTGCGTCTGCGTAGTAGTATTTCATAAAATTCCAAGTCTGCGCTCATTCATCTATACGGGAAGCCAAGTCAAATATTGCATTGCTTACCTGAGATTATTCTGCATGCATTTGATGACTTCCGGATCAACGGCAGGATTGGCCTGTTGCGCGGCTGCGATGTCCTGTGAGATGAATTTGGAATTTGTTTCCTTGATCTGCGCGATGAGGGTCTCGGCTTTAACGCCGCTGCTGCTGAGCGTCTTGATCTCATCCACAGTGAGGGGGGGATTCTGTGTCTCTGCGTCGCCTGACTCGGCGATTGCTTTGCCAGTGCCAGGACCAGCAGGGAAGTTTTCGGACGGACTCGCAACCACACCGCCTTGGTTCCCCAAAAGCCGCAAGTAATTCTGCGCCTGCACGTTTCCGTGTTCAGCGGCTGTGCGACACCATTGCACCGCCTCCGCGTGGTCCCGCACAACCCCCCTGCCAAGCGCATAGCAGACACCCAGGCGATATTGTGCCTGTGCATAGCCTTGCTCGGCGGAGAGGCGATACCATTTCGCGGCTCTCGCGTTGTCCCATGGGACACCTCTGCCGGTCGCATAGCAGTATCCCAAGCGATATTGCGCCGGAGCATAACCTTGTTCTGCGGAGAGATGATACCATTTCGCTGCTTCAACATTGCTCCGCGGAACGCCTCTGCCGGTCGCATAGTAGGAGCCCAGGATGTACTGGGCTACTGCATCGCCTTGCCCGGCTTTTTGTCTTATTATTTGGAATTGATAGTTGCCCGCGGCAGGCGGTGGCAACGACCCCGGGGGCGGCGGGCAGCGAATCACATGCGGCCCAGTCTGGATGACACATCCCGTTGCCAGTAAAAGTCCCGCGGAAACAACGGCCACACTAAAAGTCCCAGAAATAATCCTCATGATTTTCTCCATTTGACTGTCCAAGTTAAGTGGCAACAGTCTTCTTCATGCATTCTTGATTGTTTGTCACCTGAGGTTGGCAGCCATGCATTTGATGACTTCCGGATCAACGGCAGGTTTGGCCTGTTGCGCGCTGGCGAGGTCCTGGGAACTGAACTTGGAGTTCGTTTCCTTGATCTGTGCGATAACGGCCTCGGCTTTAACGCCACTGCTGCTCAGCGTCTTGATCTCGTCCACGGTGAGGGGAGGATTCTGCGTCGCTGAGTCGCTTGCTTCAGCGGTTGCCTTGCCCGTGCCGGATTCGGTAAGGTTTTCGGGCTGATTCGCATCCAACTCGCCGTTACTCTCCAGGCGGCGCAGGGCATTCTGCGCGCCCAAACTGCCTTGATCGGCGGCTTTATGAAGCCATTTTGCGGCTTCCGCGCGGTCTGGGGCCGTCCCCCTGCCAACCGCATAGCAGAGACCCAGGCGAAATTGCGCTGGCATATAGCCTTGCTCGGCAGAGAGACTAAACCATTTCACCGTTTCTGCGGGGTCCGGTTCAACGCCCTTGCCACTCGCATAGCAGGCACCCAGACGATATTGCGCAGTCGCATTTCCTTGTTCGGCGGAGAGGCGGTACCATTTCGCGGCTTCCACGAAGTCCCTTGGAACACCCCTGCCGCTCGCATAGTAAGATCCCAATACTAACTGAGCCCCAGCGTCGCCTCGCTCAGCTTCCTGTTTTATGGTTTGGGCTTGATAGGTGTCACTGATGTTTTTGATGAAGCGATTGGGATCGATCACCATGGCGCCATGTTCATCAATAGCGCAGCCCGTTGCCAACATGACTCCGGCACACATAAGTGCCAATCCGACTGGTCGTTGTATAAGGTTCATAGTTTTTCTTCTTTCCCTCTCGCTTTGAGTTAACCGTCAAGATTGCTATTTTTTCTTGGCCGGGGCCGGGGCCTGCTTTGCGGCCGGTTTTGGTGCTGGTGCTGCTGCTGTTCTCGTCGGGGTGGTTGGCGGCCGGTATGCCTTGCTTGGGGCTGCTGCTTTGCGACCACCGTCACTCGATGCTGTCTTGCCGCCTCTCTCAGCCGCAAGTTTGTCGCGGTCTCCCACCGGATTTCTCTCCTCAAGGCTGGCACGTTCCACCCGTCCGCGGGTGGCCTGTTCCATGCGCTCGCGCCCTATTCCATGATTGACAAAACGGCCATGCTCATCCCTCCGAAAGTCATTTCTAACCACGCTCCTTCTGTAGAAATTATGAAACCGGTCCCCATGAATGTGGTAGCGAAATTCCCGGCCCCGCATTCTGAAGAAGCCTTCATGAAAGTGAGCGAAATCGACAAACGTGAAACAGCCTTCGCCAAGGCCAAAATCAAAATCAAGGCCCACCCGGACGCCGTTAAACATAAATACCCCATCCACAAAAACCGCCCCCACCGGCAAAGGCGCCCAACCAACCGCGCCGTCTTCTTCCGCATGACGCCAAAAGACCCACGACGGACCCCACGTATAATCCGGCGCCCAGAGCCAGCCCATGCCGGGGTCTCTCATCCAACGACCATAGTGAAAAGGAATGTCTCCCCAGGTATAATCCGACTGCCAGAACAACCCATTGTCCGTTTGGACCCACCGTCCCATGTCGTAATAAGGACGCCAATCCGGATTGGCGGCGACGGCCTGGTCAGGACGCCAATACTCGACGCCTCCCACATTGACCCATGTGCCGAAGGGCGCAAGTTGCGCGTGAAAATATTCAGGGCTTACATCCTGAGTTGGGGGCCCCGGCGGAGGCTCTTGGTCCGGCGGTGGAGGAGGCGGCACTTGATCGTTTGCGATGGCTGAAGGCGCATAAGTCTTCGCCTGAGCCGGTAGTGGCGGCTGCTGCATCGGCGCCGGTGGAGTATACGATACAGGCACTGGAGCCGGGGTGGCAGCCCTGGAATGCAGCAAGGCATTCATGACCGGTTGGGAGACGCCTTGGCCTTGCAGATAAAGCATGTCGTCCGCCGATAGATTGAACGTCGTGCCGGAGTTATTGATATAGGCGACGATGACATCATCCCCCATTTGCGCTTTGGTTAATTTGACGACTTCCTGCAACGCGGGAGATGAATTGGCTGGCGTTTGAGCCTGACACCTGTTGCCGCCGTTCCAGCAGATCACCCCAACGGCGATACAGGCAACGCCAACGACAAGGCGCTTTTTGTAGTTATTCAATGTTTGTTTCATATTATGTTGACTGTTAAATGTTTAGCTGTACGCTTTCCGTCTGACGCTTCTCTTTTGGAGCCGCCCTTTTTGGCTGGCTTTGTGCTTTCATTCTCCTTTACGTCCCCCGCGGCGAAATCTTGCAACGTTTTTTGTCCTCACTTGTGTTTGACTTGCCGGGAGAATGCCCAAAAGAAGCCATCGTTGCGGTCTCAGGCGCGCCATGTTTGAAGCTGTCGGACAGAATTGTCCGCCCGCCCTTCCCTGGAGAGCCGTTTTGGAACGCCCATGTTGTCTTCAACCGCATATACGCCTGCCGCTGAAAGAAATTCGCTTTCGGCAATCCTTGCGCATTTCCAATTAATCTGTAAAGGAAATAAATGTTACGATTTTTAGTAATCAAGTTACCATTTGTTGCGGCAAGAAAGCCAAAATATGGTTAATAACGGCAGGGCCTGAATTCATCATCCCTGGCTCTTCGCTGTATGCGGTGGAATGAAATGCGGCCAACGCCACCACGATTGCGGGGCCGCATCCTGGGGAGTATGGGGTTAAGAGCATCTTTGAAACCTACGAGGAGTCCTGAGGCGAGGGATTTTGGCCGGAGCCGAGGCGGCGAGGACCGGGCATTCCCGCAGCGGAGGAGATTAGGATTAGAGCGGTTTAAGAAATACTGTAGCCATTCGGCGTCATGAACTGGAGGGGCGGTCTTTTTGGGTTTTGGCTTCGTTTCGGCTCAGTCACAGGCCGCTGCGGGCATGCTCCTTCGCCAAAGCCTCGCCAAAAACCCAAAAATCCTCGCTCGGAATGGCTACATTATTTCTTAAAACGCTCCAGGATTACGATTACGATTAGGAATGGAGCCCGAAAAGATGGAATGATCCCGGTTTCAAATCGGCGCATTGGCCTTACTTTGAAAGCGTTCTTTGCGCCGAGGCGGTGACTTTGCTGTCGCCGGACCGCTGGGCAATAGCTTGCAACGCGTCGGAGGCTGCCGGGGTCCCGGCTTGTTCCAGCGCGAGAACCGCCGCCAGCCGGGTCTGGGCGTTGTCGGAAGTAAGAGCGGCTTGCTCGAGTTGAGGGACGGCGGTCTGATTGAAATAACCTTTGACATCCGGCGTGGGCGATGTCGCAAGGGTTTCCGCAAGATAGGTGAATCCCGCCAATTGCGCGGTGGGATTGGCTTCGCCTTGAACGAGCGCAAGGATGGCCTGAGGATCCCCGCCGGCTTGCGTTGTCAACGCCTGATAAATTTGCGCGCGGACATTCGGATCTTTTTCCTGCTGCAAGGCGGCGGCCAATTGCGGGCCGACCGCGCTGCTGTCGCCGGCGGTTGCCAAAGCCAACGCCGCCGCCGCGCGCAGATCGGCGTCCGGATCAACCAGCAAGTTGAGCAAAAACGGTGAGGAGTCGCCCTGCGCATTGCCCAGGGCTTCAATGGCCGTGACCTTGAATTCGTCCGGCACATCCCCGGAGGCAAGGTAACTGCTGAAGAAACTCTCCGTTTCGGAAAATGGCCGCTTGCCCAGTCCGTTCAACACATTTTCCACGACGTCTTGATCAGTAATTTCCGTCACCGCCTGTGTCAGCGCCTCCAGCGCGCCGGGGGAGTTCACGTCTCCCAAGGCCAGGGCCGCCTCGTTGCGGACACTCAAGGGAACTTGTTCGTCAAAAAGCAGGCCGCTGAGGGAATTGACCGCGGCGGAGTCGCCGGCCACCGCCAGTCCGCGAACCGCGCCGCGGGCCGTGATTTCATCCGGATCGTCGATCAAACCGTTGAGCAAGGCGCGCGCCTGCGGGCTGGGACAATCGCCCAGTCCTTCGGCGATGGCGGCTATCAAATAGGGCGGGCTGTTTTTATCCGCGAGCGCGCTTTTCAAGGCGGTCATCGCCGTCGGCGAGCCAATTCTGGCCAGCGCCCGGGCCGACTGTCGGCGGGCCATCAGCGGCAGCAACTGGTCAAAAAGCTGCGCGATGAGTTTTGCCGTGGTTGGATGGGCCGCTTCCCGGGCAGGCCGGGTTGTGGAGACTGTGGAGGAGTTTGTTTGCGCCATTCGATTCGAAACCGCGGCCTGACTGGTCGGATTGTGTCCACCCAAAGCAAGCAGCGCGAGCACCGCCATGGCCGCCAACAGCAGCGTCGCCCCAAAAAATCCGACGCGAATCCCGTCCTTTGCTGAAGGCGGATTTGACTTCATGGTCAATCAAGCAGGCCGGAAAAAACTTCCCCGCGCCGGCATTATGTCGTCCGGCACGGGGTTAAAAAGTCGCCGGCGGCTGTGTTTTAAGGAGCTGTGAGCTTGAGGCTTTGGCCGAACACCTTGCCGCTCAAGGTTTCCACAGTCAGATTGGTGGCCGAGGTCGAGATTCCCAGAGTCAAACTGCTGCCTTTGCTCGAGCCGGTGCCAGTGAGCTGGATTTTGGACGTGGCCTTGGTGGTTGAGTAAGTTCCGGTCGCGATGAAATCAGCGGTATCGCCGGCTGAAGTCAGGATTGTCGCCGAGCCGGGGTTGTATTTCGTCGTTCCATCCGGCGTCAAATTGAGCGTCAGGGTCCAATTGGTACCGATTGCGTTGGTGGGCAATGAAATAGTGCGATCCTTGTATGTGAAAGAATGACTTAAGGACTTCGGCTTGCCCCTCTCATCGATAAAAGTCACATCGACTGAGACTGCAACATTGCCGATCGCTTGGGTTCCGTCAATTTCACCGGTAAACCTTGATGTTTGTTTGAACCTTGTGACTTCGAACGAACCATCGATCGAATCAGCGGTTCCCGAGCCCGAGCCTGAAAATGTCAGTGAAACTTTTGGCGCGGTGCTGGGACCCGACACGCTGCCGCTGGCTGCCAGTACGCCGTTGGTGATGTTAAAATCAACAGGCCCCAACTTTGGAACATCAAACGATCCAACGACAGCGAAAGTTCCGAGGCCTGTAATTTTGCCGGAGACCGCCTGGCTCATGGTGCAATCGAAAGAGAATATGTCCACCGTGTTGGCATAGGACCCGGTGATATCCCACAGCGGAACCAAAGCGCCCATTTGGTTGGTGAAACTGCCGTCGGCCATGTCCGCACGGACCCCCTGCGAGGCGAATAACAGAACCGCGCCCGCCAACACGACCAAGCATTGTATTTTTTTCATGTCTGACTCCTGTTTTTGATTAGTTTTTATTGACGTATAGTCTGCGACGCAACTCAAGTCACTTCTACACGTAGAAGTGGTTCATAATGTTTTTTGATTTAAAAATCAAGAAACAAATGTTCTTTTTATGGCCGTATCAGCGCATTGGCCAGGAGGGTCAGGGCCAGGCCGGCGATGCCGATGATGGTTTCGCATAGCGTCCAGGTGCGCAAAGTCTGGACTACCGTCAATCCCAGGCATTCTTTGACGATCCAAAAACCGCCGTCGTTGAGGTGCGACAGAAAGAGCGAGCCGCAGCCCATCGAGATGACCACCAGTTCGACGTTCGTCCCCGGATGCAACGCCAATTCGGGACCCATCAAGGCCGACGCCGCGGTGATGGCGACCGTCGCTGAGCCGGTGGCGACCCGGATGAAGGCGGAAACCAACCAAGCGTAAACCAACGGCGGCAGATTCATGGCTTGGGCCAATGAGCCCATGGCCGCCGCCGCGCCGCTGACTTGCAGGACGCGCGCGAATCCGCCACCCCCGCCGACAATCAATACCGCCATGCCGACCGATGCGACGGATTCCTCGGCGAATTTCGCCAGTTCCACCCGGCTGAAGCCGCATTTTGTACCGAGCGACCACAACCCGAACAGCACCGATATGAGCAAGGCGATGGACGGATTGCCGATAAAACCCGCGATGTCCCTGCCCCTTGTGCCCGGCACCAGCGCCATTGAGGCAAGTGTCCCCATCAACATCAGGAGCACCGGCAGCAGCATGGAAAACAACGTCAACCCAAAGTCCGGCCAGTGCCTGCCCTCAGCCAACGGGTGCAGGGGAATCGGCGGCGGCGTCACATCGACGTGCCGTGTGGCCCATCGGGCAAAAAGTGGACCGGCGATGGCGGCTGTCGGCAATCCGAGGACGAGCGCCCAGACGGCGACCATGCCGGCATTGGCATGCAGCGCCTGGATGGCCACGACCGGGCCGGGATGGGACGGGATCAGGCCATGCATGACGGAGAGACAGGCCAGCAGCGGAAGGGCCAGTTGCAGGAAGGGCCGCCGCGTCTCGCGGGTCAGCGTGTGCAGAATCGGGATCAAGAGAATGAACCCGACGGCAAACCATGTCGTCAAGCCGACGACCAGGGCCAGCGTCATGACGCAGAGGCCAATCCGGCGCGGGCCGAAAATGGCGACCATTCTTTTGGCCAGGACTTCCGCGCCGCGCGATTCGGCCAGGAGTTTGCCGAGCATCACGCCCAAACAGATTACCGCGGCGACACCGCCCAGGGTTGACCCCAGCCCTTCCTGAAAGGCTTCGGCGACAACTAACAGCGGCTTGCCCGACCCGGCGCCGACACACAGCGCGGCCACGAGCAAGGCGAGAAAGGCGTTGAGCCGGATGCGCATGACCAGCAGCACGAGCAGTCCGACGCCAGCCAGCGCCAGAGCGATGAGCATCCATTGCGAGGGCGTCATGCCTTGGGACAGAAGGGCGGGAGAAGGAACGCCCTCCAAAGCGAGGACTTGGACCCCGGCGATGTTGAACGGCGGCTTCAAGGGCATCTTGCAGCCTGAGTTTCAATGCTTTTGCCAAACCAGGTCAATCCAAAAGCCGATGGAACGGGAAAAAGTGGAACGACGAACTGGTAACTCCGAACAACTTTCGGGGTTGACGGTTGCAGGATTCCCAAACCTCGAAAATTCTCGAAATACCGAGAAATCCATTCCGTTCATTTGAGTGGAATATATTGGCTTGCAACGGGTTGCAATGGAAAAAAGGCAAACATTCATTTTTCACTTTTTTCTCGGTCCCAATATTCACGATGGATGAATGCAGATGGACAGAACTATTTTCGCCAAAGAAATCTCAGAACCCCATGGGAAAAAAGGGGAGCGACAGCTTAATCTCTTTTGGCCCGCGCCGTAACGAGTGATCTTGCAGATCAGAGCGTTCGCCGCCGGCCCAAGAACCCAAGTCCGAGGCCGGCGCTGATCAGGGCCAGCGCCGAAGGTTCCGGAACAACCGCCAAACTCAGGTCGTCAAAATAAACTGCGTCGCCCGGCGCAGGGTTCCAGAGTGTCGTTTCGGCATAAACGGCTGCCGCATTGGCGGGCGCCGTGCCATCCACCGAGAGTTGGGTCCATGTGTCAGCCGGTGACGTGCCGTTCAAAGCCGGGGAGGCCAGGTACTGGCCGATCAACGCCCCGTTGGCATCGGTGAAGAAAAGAATCAACATCCCCATCCCAGAACTGCTCAATTCGTTGGGGGTAAATGCCCAACCGTCGAGCGCGTAGGCGGCGCCAGGAGTGACGGCAACCTCCTGAACGCTGACGCCGTGAAAACCGCCCGACTCGTAATAGTTCTCCATGGACCACGCTGCTGAATGGGCATAGTTCTGCGAAAAGGCGGCATCCACCACTGTCGCCCAGCCCCCAATCGCGCTGGGCACGGGCGTCCCGCTTTCGAATCCGGGATCGGAAAGAAGGTTTGGATTGGCATTTGAATTTATGGCAGCAGCCATCGCCGCCATCCCGACGAGCATCAAAGGCATTTTCATATGACTCGACTTTTGGTTGAAACGCGTTTTTGGCAGATCCCAGCCATCGCAACCTGGATTTCCCATTTGATTTGGGGTTCGCGGCGTAAATGGACTGTTTTTGCTGTTTTCGCGACTATCCTCCGACGACCCAGATTTGCAAGCCTTTTTGCGCGGTTCACCTCGGTTTTTGTCGGGCGTTGGGGGTGTTTGATTGCGTTGTGTGACTTGCTGATGCCGCGCAATTGGGCAAAGCGCCGGTGTCGCACGGTGCGGCTGATCGAGGAGGTGGCGCTCAACATCGGTGGAAAGGGCTGTTTATCTGGAGAAGATTACGATAGGATGTGTGTGCCATGCCTTCGTGGAATCCTGAACAGTATCTGCGGTTCAATGACGAGCGGACAAGGCCGTGCCGTGAGCTGGCGAGCCGCGTCGCCATCCCGGCACCCGGCCGGGTGATTGATCTGGGCTGCGGTCCCGGCAATAGCACGCGCGTTTTGGCGGAACGCTGGCCAAAAGCTGAGTTGACCGGCTTGGACAGTTCGCCGGAGATGATCGCCGCCGCGCGAGGGAGGGAGCCGGGGATTTCCTGGCGCGTGGGTGACATTGCCGCCTGGAGCAACGAGGATGGGCAGCGGTACGATGTCGTCTTCAGCAACGCCGCGCTGCAATGGGTGGATGATCATGCGGGGACGTTGCCAAAGCTTCTGAAGCGCGTCGCCCCCGGGGGCGCGCTGGCCGTCCAGATGCCCGGCGATTACGACGCTCCCGCGCACAGCCTCATGCGGGAGCTGGCGGCATCACCGGTTTGGCGGGGCCGCTTTCCGCCGGGAAGCGTCCGCGAATGGCACGTCCACGATCTGGCGTCCTACCACGACATCCTCGCGCCTGTCGCGGTTACTTTGGATTTGTGGGAGACGGAATACTTGCACCTGATGGCGGATGCAGCGGCCATTGTGGAGTGGTATAAAGGCACGGGGCTGCGGCCTTTTCTGGAAGCGCTGGCCAATGACGAGGAGCGGGCCGACTTCACGGCGCAATACTTGGAAGGCATCCGCCGCGCTTATCCCGTCCGCGGCAACGGACGCGTGATTTTTCCGTTCCGCCGATTGTTTGTGATTGCGTATCAGCGGGCGTGAACCGTTGAACATGGAAGTCCAAAGCATTTCTTCCGCTCTCAGAAGTGTAACGATGCCAAAGCTCATCGTTCACCGCCGCGCCGCGCGCTATTAGGAGCGCATGGACGCTCGAATCAAAACGCAGTTAAAAGCCAAGTTGGAGCAACTGGCCAAAAACCCCGCCGCCATGCCGGGCGTCAAACCGATGGCCGGGGAATGGGAGGGCTTTTATCGCATGCGCCATGGAGATTTGCGCGTGATTTATTTCCCTGACCGAGGTGCCGACGCCATTGTCATCGCTCACGTTGGTCCGCGCGGAGATGTTTATAAATAAACCAATTACTTTTCAGACCCGCAAGCCGGGTCAGACGTAGTTTTCCGCCATTTCCGCCAGTTCCGCCTCCAGTTGCTGTTCCTGGAACAGGGCCAGCGCTTCCTCCACCTGGAGCAGCAGTTCGCCGGGGTTCAAGGGTTGGGTGAGGCCGGCGCGAATGCTCTCGTCTTGCAAAGGCAAGGGCATGAGACGGTGCGGCCTGGGTTTGAGCAGCAGGGCGGGAATGCGGGACGTGGACGGCAGGCGCTGGAGGATATCCCGGGCGGTTGCACCGTCCATGTCGGGCAAAGTTGCGTCAATGACGATCAAGTCGGGCGAGAGTTCGCGCGCTTGTCTGATCGCTTGCAAGCCGGCATGGCCAAGGGAAACGTCATAACCAGCCGAGGTCATGGCCACTGGGAATGACTCCAAAACGTCTTCTTCGTGAGCCACCAAGAGTATTCGTTTTTTCATGGTTTAGGCTTACCAGAGCCGATGAAAAGCGACAACGACGGGACGGAAAAGATCTGGTTACAGTTAGGAGTACAGTTATGAGCCATGGATCAGCCGGTATGCAAGGATGCATATTGGCTATGCAGGCAAATGGATTTGAGGCGGGACGGATTGCTTTATAACAGGCTGATTATGAAGGCATTGTAAAACACGCCAGTTTTGGCACAGGAACGGCTAGTCCGGTCCGGGGATTTGTACCGCTGCCATGAGTGAAGAGGACGCCAGGAAATGGATTTTGATCGTTGATGATGATTCGTCGGTGCGACTCATGCTGGCCCGCGTTCTGAGCGACGAAGGCTACGGGGTGTTGACGGCGGCCAGCGGCGGCGACGCGCTGGGGTTGGCCACGACAATGGCGGTTGATCTTCTCCTGTTGGACCTCAGTATGCCGGGAATGGATGGTTGGGAAACCCTTGCACAGCTTGACGCCAAAAAACTTGCGCCGCCGACGCCTGTTATTATCATTACCGCCCGCCCCAACCAGCAGGCGGCGGGGCGCAGGACGGGGGTCGAGGCGGTATTGGAAAAGCCGCTTGATTTTCCCCGCTTGATTCAAACCGTCAGCCAGGTTTTGGCCAAAGCAGTGAACTCAACGAATGCCGCATGAATAATCCGCAAACCGCCCCCGGCGCAAACGTTCCCTCCGCAAATGGCGGCGGGCCGACGCCACTCCCCCAGAACCCTCCCGCGCACCAGGAGCATCACAGGGGCACATGGATTCTTGTCATCCTGATTATCGTCGTGGCCGTGGCCGCCATTTACCTCCTGAGCGGCAAGAAACCCAAGCCGCCGGCGCCTCCGCCCGTCAGCATCACCGTGACCAATGTGTGGAAAGGGGACATCGATGTGGCGGTCAGTTCGCTTGGCTCGGTGCAGCCGGTTTACACGGCCTCGATGTCGCCGCGGGTCGATGGCCAGGTGGTGGCGGTCAATTTCATCGAGGGCCAAATGGTGAAGAGCAACGATCTGCTGGTCGAGATCGACCCCGGTCCGTATCAGGCGGCGGTGACGCAGGCCCAAGGGCAATTGCAGCGGGACAAGGCGCTGCTGGAGGGGGCCAATGTGGATTTGAAGCGTTACGAGGCGGCAGCCGCCAAAAATGCCGTGCCCAAGCAGCAGGTGGACGACGAGGTGGCGCTGGTGCACCAGGACGAAGGCCTGGTCAAGTTTGACGAGGGCCAATTGGAAGCGGCGAAGGTCAACCTGGCTTATTGCTATATCCGGGCGCCATTCGAAGGCCGGGTCGGCCTGCGCCTGGTTGATCCGGGCAACGTCGTTCATGCCGCCAACACCAATGCCATCGTGGTGGTGGCGCAGCTTCAGCCGATCACGGTGGTTTTCAACGTGGCGGAGGATTATCTGCCGCAGATCATGCAGCGAATGGGCGCCGGAGCGCCGGGCAAGCGCCCGACGATTGAGGAGCAGCCTTCCGCAGAGACGCCGGATCCGGCCCCGGCACCGCGGGCCATGGCGGTGGAGGCGTGGGACCGGGCCCAGGAACACAAGATCGCCACCGGGAAGGTTTTGGCGCTGAATAATCTAATTGACACAGCCACCGGCACCATCCGGTTCAAGGCGATGTTTGACAACGAGGACCTCTCGTTGTTCCCCAACCAGTTTGTCAACGCCAACCTGGTGATTCAAACCCTGCACGGGCAGAGCCTGCTTCCCACTTTTGCCATCCAGCACAATCCGGAGGGAGCATTCGTCTATGTGGTCACGAACAGCACCCTCACGACCAACGGGACGGTCACCAATTACCAGACGGTCACGATGCGCACCATTGTGCCCGGCACGGCGGACACCAGCATCACTGCCGTGCAAGGGGTGGAGGCGGGGGAAGTCATTGCCCTGGACAACTTCAACAAGCTGGGGGAAGGGGTCAGAGTTGCTCCGAAGCAACCGGCCGGGCAGAGCCGGGGCGGCGGCGGAAAACATAAAGGGGGCGCGCCAAAACCAAAGCCTGACGATGCAAAGGACAGTCCGTGAGTCCCTCGCGCCCCTTCATTTTGCGGCCCGTGGCCACGTCGCTTTTCATGGCGGCGATCATGCTGGTCGGCATCGTGGCCTATCAGCAACTGCCGGTATCGGCCCTGCCGGAAGTGGATTTCCCCACCATCCAGGTGGTGACATTCTATCCCGGAGCCAGTCCTGACGTGACGGCATCCGCCATCACCGCTCCGTTGGAACGGCAATTCGGCGAGGTGCCCGGCCTGAACCAAATGACCTCGACCAGTTCGGGCGGCAGCTCGATCATCACGATGCAATTTGCGCTCTTTCTCAACATAGACGTTGCCGAACAGGAGGTGCAGGCGGCCATCAACGCCGCGCAAACCTATCTGCCCGCCGACCTGCCGGTGCCGCCCATCTATAGCAAATCCAATCCGGCGGACGCCCCCGTTTTGACGCTGGCCCTGACCTCGAAGTCTTTACCTTTGTACAAAGTCGAGGACCTGGCCGACACGCGGCTGGCGCAGAAGATCTCCCAGCTTTCCGGCGTCGGTTTGGTCAGCATCGTGGGGGGGGAGAAGCCGGCGGTGCGCATCGAGGCCAATCCCACCGCGCTGTCGTCCTACCAACTGAACCTGGAAGACCTGCGCAACGCCCTGACCCAAACCAGCATCAACCAGGCGAAAGGCAATTTTGACGGCCCGCAGATTTCCTATCAAATCAACGCCAACGACCAATTGCTGGCCAGCAAGGATTACAACCAGGTGGTGGTGGCGTACCGCAATGGCGCGCCGGTGATGCTGAGCGATGTGGCCAAGCCGATTGATGACGTGGAAAACCGCAATCAGGCGGCGTGGATGAACAATGTGCCGGCGGTCATCGTCAACGTGCAGCGGCAGCCCGGGGCCAACACCATTCAAGTGGTGGATCGCATCAAGGCGCGATTGCCCCAGCTACGGGCGACGCTGCCGCCGGCCGTGGATGTTTCCATTTTGACCGACCAGACGACCACCATTCGCGCCTCGGTGCGGGACGTGGAATTCGAATTGATGCTGACCATCGGGCTGGTGGTGATGGTCATTTTTCTTTTTCTGCGCAGCTTTGCCGCGACGATCATTCCGAGCGTGGCGGTGCCGCTGTCGCTGGTGGGCACATTTGCGGTCATGTACCTGCTGGGCTACAGCCTGGACAACCTATCCCTGATGGCCCTGACGATTTCCACGGGTTTTGTGGTGGATGACGCCATCGTGATGATCGAGAACATCACCCGTTTCATCGAGATGGGCGATACGCCGCTCAACGCGGCGCTGAAAGGCGCCGAACAAATCGGTTTCACGATCATCTCGCTGACCATTTCGCTGGTGGCGGTGCTGATCCCGCTGCTGTTCATGCAGGACATCGTGGGGCGCCTGTTCCGGGAATTTGCCGTGACGCTGAGCGTGACAATACTAGTATCAGCGGTCGTGTCGCTGACCCTCACGCCGATGATGTGCTCGCGGCTGCTGCGTCACACCCCGCCGGAAAAGCAGGGACGGATCTTCCGGGCTTCCGAGGTGGCTTTCGAAAGGGTGATTGCGTTCTATGGCCGGACATTGCGCTGGGTGCTGCAATACCGGGGGATCACGCTGCTGGTGGCGGTGGGCACGCTGGTTCTGACTATTGTACTATATATACTCATACCCAAAGGCTTCTTTCCGGTGCAGGACACGGGGGTGATCCAGGGCATTTCGCAAGGGGAACAGAATGTCTCCTTTGCCGCCATGGCCAGTCAACAACAGCAACTGGCCGACGTCATTCTGCAGGACCCGGCCGTGGCCAGCCTGTCTTCCTTCATTGGCGTCGATGGCGTCAACACCACGTTGAACAGCGGACGGATACTCATCAATCTGAAACCGATTGAGGACAGAGACGCCAGCGCCTCGGACGTCATCCGCCGCTTGCAGCCCGAGCTGGCCAAGGTCAACAACATTACGCTTTTCATGCAGCCGGTGCAGGACATCACCATTGAAGACCGGGTGAGCCGGACGCAGTATCAGTACACCCTGGAAGACCCCGATGCGAACGAGCTGAAATACTGGACGGGCAAATTGATGGACAAATTGCGGGCCGTGCCCGAACTGCGCGACCTGGCAACCGACCAGCAAGTGGATGGCATGCAAATCGCGCTGGTGATCGACCGGGTGACCGCCGCGCGGCTCGGCATCAGCGCGGAGCAAATTGATGAAACCCTGTACGACGCCTTCGGACAGCGGCAGATTTCGACGCTTTTCACGCAATTGAACCAATACCACGTCATCCTGGAAGCGACGCCAGCCTTTCAGAAGGACCCGTCGAAATTGAAGGACATCTATATTCAGTCCTCCTACGGCGGGGCGGTGCCGCTGAGCACGTTCGCCCATTTTGAGACCAAGACCGCGCCGCTGTCTGTCAACCATCAAGGACAGTTTCCGTGCGTGACCATCTCCTTCAACCTGGCGCCGGGCGCGGCCCTGGGCAAGGCGGCCGATGAGGTGGAGCGGGCGCAGAAGGAACTTAACATGCCCGCCTCGGTGCTGGCGTCATTCCAGGGCACGGCGGCGTCCTTCAAGGCCTCGTTGACCAATGAGC
The DNA here is from genome assembly GCA_050014435.1 of Verrucomicrobiota bacterium. Classification (GTDB taxonomy): domain Bacteria; phylum Verrucomicrobiota; class Verrucomicrobiia; order Limisphaerales; family Palsa-1400; genus DASRLE01. The sequence goes on from JBEKDI010000035.1 coordinate 18,820, forward strand.
CGCTGCTGATCCTGGCCGCGCTCGTCACCGTTTATATTGTGCTGGGCGTGCTCTACGAGAGTTACATCCACCCCATCACCATCCTCTCGACGCTGCCTTCGGCCGGGGTGGGGGCGATCCTGGCCCTGATGATGTTTCACCAGGACCTGGGAGTTGTTTCCCTCATCGGCATCATTCTCCTGATCGGCATCGTCAAGAAGAACGGCATCATGATGGTGGATTTCGCGCTGCAGGCCGAGCGGGAGGAGGGGAAAGGCCCGGTGGAGGCGATCTACCAGGCCTGCCTGCTGCGTTTCCGTCCGATCATGATGACGACCATGACGGCGCTCCTGGCCGGCCTGCCGCTGGCGCTGGGGACGGGGACCGGCGCGGAACTGCGGCGCCCCCTGGGCATCTCCATGGTGGGCGGGCTGATTTTGAGCCAGATCCTCACCTTGTACACGACTCCAGTCATATATATTTTCATGGACCAGTTTTCCCGCAAACCGGCCCGTGAGGCCGCCGCGCCCCAGTCCGCCGCGCCCGTGCCGGGAGGCCTGCCCGCGTCCTCATGAACGTCTCTGCGCCATTTATTCACCGGCCGGTGGCGACGTCGCTATTGACCATAGCGGTGGCGCTGGCCGGGGCGGTGGCGTTCAATTTGCTGCCCGTGGCGCCAATGCCGCAGGTGGATAATCCCGTCATTTCCGTCGGGGCCTCGCTGCCCGGGGCCAGCCCGGAGACCATGGCTTCATCGGTGGCCGCCCCGTTGGAACGGCAATTTGGCCACATCGCCGGCGTCAATGAAATGACCTCGGCCAGCTATCTCGGCACGACTGGCATCACCCTGCAATTCGATCTGAATCGCAACATCGACGGAGCGGCGCGCGACGTGCAGGCGGCGATCAACGCCGCCCGCAGCTATCTGCCGGCCAATCTGCCCAGCAACCCGACCTGGCGCAAAGTCAACCCGGCGGATTCGCCCATTATCATCCTGTCGCTGACTTCCGATGTTTATGATCGCGGGCAGCTTTATGACGCGGGGTCCACCATCATGCAGCAGGCGCTGTCGCAGATTGACGGCGTGGGGCAGGTTTTTGTGGGCGGCAGTTCCCTGCCGGCCGTGCGCGTCGAAGTCAATCCCGTCCAGCTCAACAACTGCGGCTTGGGCTTGACGAATGTGCAGGCCGTTTTGAAGGGCGCCAACGCCAACGAACCCAAGGGCCAGATTTTCGACGGGCATATCACCGCCGATATCGAGGCCAATGATCAATTGCTCAAGGCGGCTTATTACCGACCGCTCATTGTGGGCTACCATGATGGCGCCGCCGTCAAGCTTTCCGACGTGGCGGATGTGGAAGATTCGGTGGAGAACCTGCGGGCGGGCGGATTTGCGGACGGGAAACCCTCGGTGGTGCTCGTTGTTTTCAAACAGCCCCAGGCCAACGTCATTGAGACGGTGGACCGCATCAAAAAGACGCTGCCTTCCCTGCAAGCCTCCGTGCCTGCCGCGATCAAGCTCACCGTGGTGATGGACCGGACCACCGGGATTCGGGCTTCGGTCAGCGACGTGGAACGGACCCTTCTGATTTCGATCATGCTGGTCATCCTGGTGGTGTTTCTGTTTCTGCGCAGCGGGCGCGCCACGCTCATTCCCGCGGTGGTGGTGCCAGTTTCACTCATCGGCACCTTTGGCATCATGTATCTTTGCAATTACACCCTGGACAACCTTTCCCTGATGGCCCTGACCATCTCGACCGGGTTCGTGGTGGATGACGCCATTGTGGTCATCGAGAACATCACGCGTTACATCGAGGAGGGGCTGACGCCCGTCGAAGCGTCCTTGCGCGGGGCAAAGGAGATTGGTTTTACTGTTATGTCCATCAGCATCTCGCTGGTGGCTGTGTTCACGCCCATTCTGCTCATGGGCGGCTACATCGGGCGGCTCTTCCATGAATTTGCCGTGACGCTTTCGGTGGCCATATTGGTGTCGCTGGTGGTTTCGCTCACCACCACGCCCCTGATGTGTTCCCGGCTGCTGAAACACGAAAAGGAGGAGAAGCACGGCAGGCTCTACTGGGCCACCGGCAGGGTGTTCGACTGGTTGCTGCACCGTTACGAGACGAGTCTGCAATGGTCCCTGCGCCATTCGTTTTTCACCCTCTGTCTTCTCTTCGTGACCATGGCGCTGAATGTCTATCTCCTCATCATTGTGCCCAAGGGCCTCTTCCCCCCGCAGGATAACGGCACGATGGGCGGCATCATCATGGGCACGCAGGACATCTCCTTTCAGTCCATGGTGGGCAAGCTCGCGCAATTCGTCCACATTGTGAAGGAGGACCCGGGGGTGGACCATGTACTGGGCTACACCGGGGGCAATTCCGCCACCGACCAGGGCTTTGTCTTCTGCTCTTTGAAGCCCTTGAGCCAGCGCAAGGTTGGCGCCAACGAGATCATCAACCGCTTGCGCCCAAAACTGGCGCGGGTTTCCGGGGCCACGCTGATTTTCCAGCCGGGGCAGGACGTGCGCGTCGGCGGACGCCAGAGCGCGGCGCAGTATCAATATTTTATCCAAAGCCCCAGCGTGGCGGAACTGGTCAAGTGGGGATCGGCGCTCCAGGCGGCAATGAAAAAAATCCCCGGGCTGACCGACGTGAACAGCGACCAGCGCAACAACGGTCTGGAATCCATGCTGGCTTATGACCGCACGACCGCGATGCGGTTGGGGCTGTCGGCCCAGGCGATTGACAACAGCCTCTACAATGCGTTCGGCCAGGCCCAAGTCTCCACCATGTACACCGAGTTGAACCAGTATCACGTGGTCATGGAAGTGGCGACCAACTTTTGGCAGACGCCCGAAGGCTTGAAGTCCATTTATCTCCAGACGACCAACGGGGGCGAAGTGCCGTTGCAGGCGGTGACACAATACAAAACGGACATCGCGCCCATCGCGGTCAACCACTCGGGGCAGTTTCCCTCGGTGACGATCTCCTTCAACCTGGCCCCGGGCGTTTCGCTGGGAGATGCTGTCAATAAGATTCTTGAGCTAAAGGAGAAGATGGGGATGCCGCAGGACATCCAGGGCAGTTTCGGGGGGACTGCGCAGCTTTTCCAGGCCTCCCTGGCCAGCCAGCCTTTTCTCATCCTGACTGCGCTTGCGGCGGTCTATATCGTTTTGGGCATACTTTATGAGAGTTACATCCATCCCATCACCATTCTGTCCACCCTGCCCTCGGCCGGGGTGGGCGCCGTCCTGGCCCTGATGCTCTTCCACCTGGATCTGACCATCATCGCCATCATCGGGGTCATCCTGCTCATCGGGATTGTGAAAAAAAACGGGATCCTGATGGTGGATTTTGCCATCGAGGCCGAGCGCAAGGACCACTTGAAACCGGCGGACGCAATTTACAAGGCGTGTGTGCTGCGTTTCCGGCCCATATTAATGACAACGCTGGCCGCGACGTGCGGCGCTCTGCCACTCGTATTTGGGTGCGGCACCGGATCGGAACTGCGCCGCCCGCTGGGCGCGGCCATCGTGGGCGGCCTACTGGCCAGCCAGATGCTGACCCTCTACACCACGCCGGTGGTTTATCTATATTTTGACCGCCTGCGCCTGTGGTGGGAGCGGACCCGGGGCAAATCAGCCGCGGCCGCGCCGGAAGCGCGGCCAGCGACAGCGTGAAGAAGAGTAAGAATTAAGAAGTAAGAATTAAGAAACATGAAAAACTGCTTACAATCGAATCGAAGGGCCTTTTTTCACTTCTGCCTTCTGCCTTCCGCCTTCTTACTTTTCCTGGCTGGCTGCAATTTGGCGCCGCATTACCAGCAGCCTGCGGTGCAAACGCCGCCAGCGTTCAAGGAAACCAACGGCTGGAAACTGGCCCAGCCCAGCGACGGGGTCATCAAGGGCCGGTGGTGGGAGATGTTCAATGACCCGCAATTGAACGTCCTCGAAGAACAAGTGGCCATTTCCAACCAGAATATTGTGGCGGCCTTCGAGAATTTCGTGGCGGCCCGCGCCGTGGTCAAGGAAGCGCGCTCGGCTTACTATCCGACCGTTGGGGTGGATCCTTCCTTCACCAAGACCCGCACCTCAACGACGGTGGGGGTGGCCAGTTTCGGCGTCCCGAATTCCAATGCCAAAAATCCGCAGTACTCGATCTATGACCTGCCGATCAGCGCCTCGTGGGAACCGGACCTGTGGGGCCTGGTTCGCAACACCGTCCGGGCCGATGTTTATGCGGCGCAGGCGAGCGCCGCCACCCTCGAGAACATGAGGCTCACGGCCCAGGCCGAGTTGGCGGTGGATTATTATGCGCTGCGGGGCCAGGACCAGTTGCTTGAATTGTTCACCAACACGGTCAAGGCGTACCGGGGTTCCCTCGACTTGACAACTACCCTATATCAGACTGGGATATATTCGGAATTGAACGAGGCGCAGGCGGACGCGTTGCTGCAGACGACGCTGGCCCAGGCCACCGCGCTGGAAATCCAGCGCGCCCAATACGAACATGCCATCGCCCTGTTGGTCGGCCAGCCCGCCTCGACCTTCTCGCTCCAGGCGAGCACCGCGACCCATCCGCCGCCCATGGTGCCGGTTGGCTTGCCTTCCACGCTGCTGGAACGGCGGCCGGATGTGGCGACGGCGGAGCGGACCGCGGCGGCGGCCAACGCCCAAATTGGAGTGGCCCGCGCGGCCTATTTCCCCACGGTGAGCCTGACCGGCACCACCGGTTACGAAAGCACGCCGCTGTCGCAGTTATTCACCCCGTCCAGTTTCTTTTGGTCGCTGGGGGCCAGCGTTTCCGAGACGATTTTCGACGCGGGCAAGCGCAAGGCGGCCAATGAGGAGGCATGGGCGAATTTCCGCGCCCAGGCGGCGAACTATCGGCAGACGGTGCTGACGGCGTTTCAGCAGGTGGAGGACAATCTGGCGGCGTTGCGGGTTTTGAGCACGGAGCTGCAACAGCAGGACGTGGCGATCAAGGCGTCGCAAAAGAACCTGGATTTGTCCGTGGAGCAATTCCGGGACGGCGTCGCCAGTTACCTCAACGTCATCACCGCCCAGGAGTTGCTGCTGGGCAACCAGCAAACGGCCGTGACCTTGCGGATCCAACAGATGACTGACACGGTGCAGCTCATCATGGCGCTGGGCGGGGGCTGGAACACGTCGGATCTGCCCGCCCCTGGAAAGCTGGCTTTGAAGCCGTCGCCGTAGGCAGGCGCACATCTCGCGATTTGGGAGTCCGCCCAAGTGAAGTTTCATTGACACCCCGTTTCAACGGGGTGGTTGTGCGTGGGACTTGGGTAAAAACCGTTTCCAACGGTTTCTCGCGCTGGAAACCGCTGAAGCGGTTGCAGCGTCCTGCACCCTCGGAAACACCCCGTTGAAACGGGGTGTCAATCAGAGCATGACCCTCGCAGTTTCACTCATCCACAGGATCTGGCGCGCTTTCAGCTTAAACTTACGTACGCCGCCAGTCCCTGGACGCCGCCTTCCCGGCCGAAGCCGCTTTCCTTGTAGCCGCCAAACGGACTGGTTGGATCAAACTTGTTATAGCTGTTGGCCCAGACGACGCCGGCCCGCAGTTGGCCGACCATTTTGAAAATCTTGCTGCCTTTGTCCGTCCAAACGCCCGCGCTCAATCCATAGGGAGTGTTGTTGGCGCGCTCCAAGGCTTCCTCGGGGGTGCGGAAGGACATGACGGTGAGCACCGGCCCGAAGATTTCCTCCTGGGCCACGCGATGCGACATGGTGACGTTGGTCAGGAACGTGGGCCGGAACCAGTAGCCCCGCGCCGGCAACGCGCAGTCGGACTGTTCCACCTCGGCCCCCTCGTCGATCCCGCATTGCACCAGGTCGCGGATTTTTTCCAATTGCGCGCTCGAATTGATCGCGCCGACGTCGGTGTTTTTGTCGAGCGGGTTGCCCACGCGCAAAGTCTGGATGCGGTCGCGCAGTTTTTTGATGACGGTTCCAAAAACGCCCTCCTGCACAAAAAGCCGCGACCCGGCGCAACAGACATGGCCCTGGTTGAAGTAAATGCCCGAGACAACGCCCTCGACGGCTTGGTCCAGCGGCGCATCTTCCAGGATGATGTTGGCCGCCTTCCCCCCCAGTTCCAGCGTCAGTCTTTTCCCCGTGCCGGCGCAGGCAAGGGCGATTACTTTTCCGACTTCCGTCGAGCCGGTGAAGGCAATCTTGTTGACATCGGGATGGTGGTAAATAGCGCCGCCCGTTTCGGCCGTGCCGGTGACGATGTTGACCACGCCATCGGGCAGGCCGGCTTCCTGGAATATCGAGGCCAGGCGCAACGCGGTGATGCTGGTGGTCTTCGACGGCTTGAGCACGACGGTGTTGCCGCAGGCCAGCGCGGGAGCCATTTTCCAGGCGGCCATGAGCAGGGGAAAATTCCACGGGATGATCTGGCCGGCCACGCCCAGCGGATGCGGCGTCCGGCCGGGAAAGGCGTACTGCAATTTATCGGCCCAGCCGCCGTGATGGAAAAAGTGCGCCGCCACCATCGGCACGTCAAAATCGCGGCTTTCCTTGATCGGTTTGCCGCCGTCCATTGTTTCGAGGATGGCAAGTTCCCGCGCCCGCTCCTGCACGATGCGGGCCACGCGGAAGAGGTATTTGCCCCGCTCGCGCCCCGGCATTTTGCCCCAAACCGTGTCAAAAGCGCGGCGCGCCGCCTTGACCGCCCGGCCCACGTCCTCGGCGTCGCCGTGGGCGATTTCGCACAATTTCTCCTCGGTGGCGGGGTTGATGGAATCGAAATACTTGCCGGAATGGGGCGGGGTGAATTTGCCGTCGATGAACAATTCGTGGCGCGGGTCGATTTTCACCGGGACCGTCTCCGGCGCGGGCGCGTAATCCCAGCGGTCGCCGAATTTCAGCCGGCGGTCCCGGACGGAGGCGACCGGTTTGACGGAATGGGCCGGGGCAACGGATTCCAATACGGCCACGGCGCGGCGGGTTTTGGGCTTTGAGGAGGCTTTGGCTTTCATGGTTACGGCAGCGAAAAATAGTCGGCGTTTTGGTAATGGCCGTCCGTAGTTTTGACAATTTGCATGAGCACGTCGTTGAGCAGCGTGCTGGCCCCGATGCGGAACAGGGCGGGGTCGAGCCAGTCGTCGCCCAGTGTCTCCTTGACCATGACGAGCCAGGCCAGGGATTGTTTGGCGGTGCGAATGCCCCCCGCCGGTTTCATGCCGATGCGGACGCCGGTCTCGAAGAAATAATCGCGGATGGCTTCCAGCATGACCAAGGTCACCGGCAGGGTCGCCGCCGGCTGGATCTTGCCGGTCGATGTCTTGATGAAATCCGCGCCCGCCTCCATGGCCAGTTGGCTGGCCAGGCGCACATTGTCGTAAGTCACCAACTCGCCCGTTTCCAAAATGACCTTGAGATGCGCCGCGCCGCAGGCTTCCTTCACCGCCGCAATTTCATCGAACACTTTCCTATGTTCGCCCGCCAGAAAGGCGCCGCGGTCAATGACCATGTCAATTTCGTCCGCGCCATCGCCCGCCGCGCGCCGGACTTCCTCGAGTTTTGTGCGCAGGTGAAATTGTCCGCTGGGGAAGCCGGTGGCCACGGAGGCGACCCGCACCGGCGAATGGACGCCCAAAAAACGGCGGGCATGGCGGACCATGTTGGGATAGACGCACACGGCGGCGCACGGCGGCACCTGATATTTTGGCTCGATGGGCTGGAGCGCTTTCCGGCAAAGATAAGCCACCTTGCCGGGGGTGTCCTTGCCCTCCAGCGTGGTCAAATCCATCATGGAAACGACCATCTTGAGGCCGGCCAGTTTGGCGCCGGCTTTGATGCTGCGCCGCGCGAAAGAGGCGGCGCGCTCCTCCACCATCACCTGGTCCACTGTGGGCGCAGCCGCGCAGGTGGAGCAAAATTGGCGCGGGGCTGAGATCAATGGAGTCATGGTGGCGGCGTGGTTAAAGGCCGATGGGATGCCAGACTGTCTTGAACTCCACCGTGTCGAGAATCCAATACGCGTCCTCGCCGGCGGGGGCAAACCAGTCCTGCGCCGCCAGGGCGCGCCGTGCGTAACGCTTGAGATTGACGGCCGTCCCGCTTTGCAAGGCCCGGGCGGCGCCCTCCACGCCGGAGGCGTCGATAATGGCGTTGATATCCATGTGCCCGGCAATGTGCGACAACAGTTCCTCGCGTTTGCCGCTCAAAATATTGACCACCCCGCCCGGCAGATCGCTCGTGGCCAGAATCTCCGCAAAGGTCAGGGCCGGCAGCGGGAACTTTTCGGAGGCGACGGCCACGGCGCTGTTGCCGCTGAGGATGACCGGAGCCAGAGTCGAAACCAGGGCCAGCAACGACGGCTCGTCCGGCGCCAGCAAGGCGACGACGCCGGTGGGTTCCGGAATGGTGAAATTGAAATGCGAACTGGCCACCGGATTGACTGCGCCGAAGACCTGCGCGAACTTGTCCGTCCAGCCCGCGAAATAGACCAGCCGGTCAACGGCCAGGTTGACTTCCGCGCGGGCCTTGTTGTCCGTCACGCCGGTGGAGCGGGCGATTTCGGCGGACAGGGCGGCGGCGCGGTTTTCCAGCATTTCCGCCGCGCGATAAAGAATTTGGCCACGCAGATAGGCGGTTTTTTTGGCCCAGCCCGGCGCGGCGGAACGGGCGGCCGCGACGGCGTCCCGCAGATCCTTGCGGGAGGCATGGCAGATGTTATCGAGCGGACGGCCCTCCGGGTCATGGACCTGCAGGGAGCGTCCGCTTTCGCTGCGTACGAAATTGCCGCCCACATAGAGCTTGTAAGTCTTGCGAACGTCCAGGCGCGCGTCACTCATGAGGCTGGGACTCTAGCAGGGGCGCGGCCAATCTGACAGGAAAAAATTCCGGCACGCGGCTTGAAGATTAGGATTAGAAAAGCGGGGCAGACAGGGCGTTCAAATTAGTTGTTTTTCTCCATTTGACGGCGGCTGGAATGGTGCTAAATTGCCTTTACTTATGAGCGCTAGAAAAATGGACTCCACCTCGCTCGGCATGACGCCGACGTCCACCCACTGTCTAACCCTCCCCGCAGACGCAGTTCTGGTCCGGAAAAATGGAATCGAATTCCGCAATAGCGAATCCATTCCTGTCTGGACGGAAATGACGGTCAGTTTGCAGGGGCCCAATCCAACCCGGAAGGTCAATTTTACTGGGGTGGTCGTGGCCTGTTCGGGGAATCGCCACGAGGGTTTTAAGGTTGAGATGCTTTTTACGCATGTATCGCGGCTTTCCCAGGCCCGCCTGCTGGCGTATTCCTGACTGGATTGTACCCGCGGCTGACTGGTAAACTGGCGGGATGGAAATATTTCTTCGCATTTTGACCGCCGCCGTTGAAGGCGGGGCTTCTGACGTACATCTGAAGGTGGGCGGCCAGGTCATTTTCCGCATCAATAGACAACTCGTGGTTGTCGAAGCCCCCACCCCCACCCCGGAATGGATGGCAAAGGTGGTGGATAACATCGTGCCGAAGCACGCCAAGAAACTGCTGGAGGCGGACCATGAGTGCGATTTTTCTTATTACGTGCCCAACACCGGGCGTTTCCGGACCAACTGCTTTTATGAACGCGGGCAGCCGTGCCTGGCCATGCGTTTCGTCAAGACGCAAGTGCCGACATTCGAGGAACTGGGCCTGCTGCCTGTGCTTAAGAAACTAGCCGAATCGCCCCGCGGCATTGTTCTGCTGGCCGGCTCCACCGGGTGCGGCAAATCCACCACTCTGGCCGCCATGGTCGAGCATATCAACGCCAACAGCCGCAAACACATCATCACCCTGGAAGACCCCATCGAATATGTGTTTGAAGATAATCAATCGGTCGTCGAGCAGCGCGAGGTGGGCCTGGACACCGCCTCGTTCGAGCACGGGTTGAAGTATGTTCTGCGGCAGGACCCGGACGTGATCATGATCGGCGAAATGCGCGACGCCACCAGTTTTTTCGCCGCCATGAGCGCCGCGGACACCGGCCACCTGGTCTTGTCCACCCTCCACACCACCAACGCCTCGCAGTCCGTCGGGCGCATTCTGGATTTCTTCAAGGCCGATGAACGCGACCAAATCCGGCGTCAGATTGCCGGCACCCTGCAGGCGGTGGTCTGCCAGCGCATGGTGCCCACCATCGCGGGCGGCATGACGCCCGCGCAGGAGATCATGATCAACACCGGGACCGTCCGCAAATTGATCGAGGAAAACCGCCTGGAAAAACTGGGCGCCGCCATCGAGACGGGCGGGGAGGAAGGCATGCTCAACTTCAACCAGCATTTGTTCCAACTGGTCAAGGAGGGCAAGGTCTCGCAACAAGACGCCCTGGCCAAGGCCACCAATGCGCAAGCCCTGGAGATGAACTTCCAAGGCATCTTCCTCACCGAAGGCAAACGCATTCTCGGCTGATTGGCTTTAAAGTGCCGCGACCAATGCGCCGATAAAAGCGTTGACATGAATTCTTTGAGCGGTCATGAGAGGGGCGTCAGGGCACGTGTCTGCATTTGCCGGCGATGGCCGCAAGCCGGCTTCCACGAAGATTTGCCTTGTCTGATTGCCGTTTCTTTGCCACAACTTTCCCCACAACAAATGTTCACCTGGCAGATATCCAAATCGAAAACCACTCATAAACATCAATCGCAGCCGACGGGCTGTCCGGGTTTCTGAGCCATGCCGCCACTGTCCCCTCTGGCCGCCGTTTCCGAGAGCGCAACCGCCCCGGCTGAAAAGCCGCGCCGGACTCTTCTGATTGTCGATGATGAGGAGGGGCCGCGGCAGTCCTTGCGCGTTGTTTTCAAGGATGATTACAACCTGCTCATCGCCTCAGAAGGCCAGCGGGCCGTGGAATTGGCCCAGGAGCACAAGATCAACGCCGCCATCCTGGATATTCGCATGAACGGCATGAGCGGGACGGAGGTCCTGGAACGGCTCAAGGCCATCCAACCTTCCATCGAAGTGATCATGCTCACCGCCTACGAGACGGTGGACACCATCCGCCAAGCCCTGCGGCTGGGGGCCTGCGATTACCTCAACAAACCGTTTGATGTCGCCACCGTGCGCAAGGCGGTCTCCACGGCCATGGAACGGCACTCCTTCGCTGACGAAATCCGTTCCAACAATGAAAAACTGGCCGCCCTGCAGGTCGAATTGCACGATCAAAAACTGCAGGAGGAAATCACCCGCACCCGCGGCGAGATTTACGCCAGCATCATTCACGACATCAACGGCCCCCTCACCATCATTTCCGGTTTCATTCAAATCATCAACCAGCGCATGGGCGAGTCCAAGCGCGTGGAAGGCGACGACCTGGACATGGTCAAGGACCGGCTGCGCCGCATCACGCGCCAGGTCAGCAACTGCATCGAGATTTCCCACCGTTACCTCAGTATCATGCGCCAGCAGCCCACGACCCCGGCCCGCATTCGTGTCAATCAGATTTTGGAGGATTTGCGCGAGCTTTTGCAGGTCCACCCCTGCAAGGCCGGCAACACCCTCAAAGTTCAACCCGTGTCCCGGGACGTCGAACTGCAAATCAACGGCACCGATCTAATCCAGATCCTGCTCAACCTGGCCATCAACGCCATGCAATGCACGGCTGACCCGCATCTGGTGGATATCTCCGGCCAAGTCCTGGAAAGCGGCGTGGATTTTTCCAATCTCCACGACGGCCCGGCCGACCGCATCCTGTACGGTCAAGGTTTCGCCAACACGCCACCGCTTTTGTTGCTGACGGTGCGCGATGACGGTTCCGGCATTCCGGCCGACGTTCTGCCCAAGATTTTTCAGCCTTATTTCACCACCAAACCTCCCGGAAAGGGAACGGGCCTGGGCCTGGCCATTGTGCATCGCCTGCTCAAGGAGGCCCGCGGCTGCATGCACGTCCATTCCGAGGCGGGCAAGGGCACTTCATTCTACATCTACCTGCCCACGACCATCCGCCGCGTCTGATCGGTCCCGCAAGTAGTTCATTGCTGTTTTCGGCCAATTGGACACAATGGGGCGCAATAAATGACGAACGTCACGATGAAATGTCCAATCAAGCAACGGCGAAAGGGAACCTGCCCATGAAATCCATGACCGGCTATGGCCGTGGTGAATCCGCCCAGCGGGGTTTCAAAATCACCGTCGAGGTCAGTTCAGTCAATCGCAAGCAGACCGAGATCTCCGTCAATTTGCCGCGCGACTTGGAGGTGTTGGAAGCGCAGATCCGCGATGAGATAAACCGCCGCGTCGCGCGCGGCCGTCTCACCGTGCGTCTGGCCGTCCATGCCGCCGAAGGCACCGCCGGACGGATGCGCCTCAATCCATCCCTGGCCAAGGCTTACGCCAAGGAACTCCGGGGCCTGGCCAGATCCCTGCGCCTGCCCGACGATGTTACACTCGACATGCTGGCCCGTGCGCCCGGCGTGCTGCAACCGGACGAAGAAATACGCGACGCCGAAGCGCTTTGGCCCGGCACGGCCCAGGCCCTGACAAAGGCGCTGGAAATGATGCTGAAGATGCGCGAACGGGAAGGGGCGTGGCTGAGCAGGGATTTGAAAACCCGCATGGCCCGCATGAGGGCCGGGGTGGCCCGCGTCAAGCGCCGCGCTCCGCAGGTGGCCGAGCACTACCGCGAGCAGTTGCTGGCACGGATCAAATCCGCCGGTTTGGAATCACCCGCCTTGGAGGACGAGCGCCTGCTCAAGGAGGTCTTTTACTTTGCCGACCACTCCGACATTTCCGAGGAACTGACCCGTCTGGAAAGCCACTTCCACCAGTTCGACGACTGCGTCAAGTCCGGCGAGCCGGTTGGGCGCACGCTCGATTTTCTGGCGCAGGAAATCAACCGCGAAATCAACACTCTCGGTTCCAAGGCCAACGACAGCATGATTTCCCGCGAAGTCGTTGTTTTGAAAGCGGAGCTGGAAAAATTTCGCGAACAAGTCCAGAATGTCGAATGAAGAATTCCGGGCCAGAAGGCAAGGCTCCTCTTTCCTCGCCATTATTGATTTTGATCTCCGCGCCTTCCGGCGGAGGCAAGACGACGTTGTGCCAGCATATCCTGGCCCGACATCCGGACATGGCCCGCGCCATCACCTGCACCACCCGTCCGCCGCGGCCCGGCGAAATCGATGGCCGCGATTATTACTTTCTCGACGACGACGCCTATGCTCAACGTTTGGCAAACGGCGGATTCCTGGAAAATGCCACCGTCTATGAGCATTGTTACGGTATTCCCAAAGACGAAGTTCTCGACAAACTCGGGCAGGGCGTCGATGTCCTGCTCAATGTTGATGTGCAGGGCGCAGCCACTGTTCTGGCCCGCGCCGCGGATGACCCCGCGCTGGCCCGGGCGCTGGTCACCGTATTTCTGACACCCGCCAGCCTGGCGGTATTGGATACGCGCTTGCGGCGGCGCGGCGCAGATTCCGCAGAAGAATTGGCCCGGCGTCTGGGTGTGGCCCGGCAGGAAATCGCTCAATGGCGCAATTTTCAGTACCTCATCGTCAGCACCACTGTTGCGGAGGACGTGCGCCGGATGGAAGCGATCATCGACGCCGAACGCCTCCGCCAATCCCGCTCCAACTTCACACTGGATGGTTGATTGATACAAAGCTCTGAAAAATCGATGACATCCACTGCTGTCCAAAGCAGCCGATTTTGAAACCCACGGGGGGCCCCTGTTTTTGCGCAACGGGCCAGATGACGAGGCGCAACGAGGGAACATCCCCCAACGGGGCTGTAACCGAGGCTCAGTCTGATTCTTCGAGAAATCCTCGGGGGATGTTACGGGGCGCCGCAGAAGGGAAGACCAGACTGCTTATCTCAAGGCGTTTCGACCAAATCATCGGCAATCGGCAAAACTTTTGGATGAGTCGTCCTACTCCGCCACTGCCAGGTCCATGTCGCGCGTATAGTATAGAATGCGGCCGCAATTGGGACAGGTGACCATTTCGCGGCCGGCCTGGCAGGAGACGAGCAGTTGCACGGGAAATTTCATGTGGCAGCCGCCGCATACCCCGTGCTCAATCCCCACCACCGCGCTGCCACCCTTTTGCTCGAGCAACCGCTGGTAGCGCTTTAAAATTGAAGGCTCCAGGCCGCCCGTCAGTTGTTCGCGATTGGATTCCAGCCCGGCCATCTCGGTTTTCAACTCCTGTTCCTTCGACGCCAGGTCCTTTAGCTGGCTTTCGGTCAGTTTCGCGGCTTCCTCCGCTTCGCGGCCCGCGGCCAGGACTTGTTTTTGGAAGGTCTCAGCCTGTTCCATCAGTTCCAATTCCTGGTCTTCAAGCTTGGAGATGTCCGCCCGGCAGGTTTCAATTTGGTGGGCCAGGGCGCGGTATTCCTCGTTCTTCTTGGTTTCAAACTGTTGCAGCGAGTAGCGCTCGATCTGCTGCTTTTTCGAATCCACTTCCAGTTCCAGCTTTTTGCGCTCGGTTTCGACCTGTTTGATCTTTGTTTTGGCGTTTTCCAAGCTGGCCTTGGCGCCCACGGCGTTATCTTGCACGGCCTGGCGCTCCGGCGCAACGCGCGCCAGTTGGTCCTTGATCAGCAACAGGCGGCGATCCCTGTCTTGCAATATGAGGAGCTTTTCGATTACAGCTTGCATTGGGCCATCCATCGTCTAATGACGTTAGCCGTCCGCGAAGGGCAAGTCAATTGCGGATGCCGGCGCGGATGAAATATTTTTGGCGAAAATGGCGGAAGATGCGATGCTTGGCTGTGAATTTAATGCAGCGATTTAGACTATTTTATTGCCTGTTGGCCGTCGCCATGATGGCCGGCGGCGCGTCCGTCATGGCGCTGGATTCTCCCGCGTTGAGCCTAGCGCGCCAGCTCAACGAAGCCTTCATCGAGGTGGCGGACAAGGTTTCCCCGGCCGTGGTCGTGATCGAAGTGACGGAGAAAGTCCGCGACGGCGAGGCCGACGGGTCGTGGTGGGACCTGCTGCCTCCTGAGGACCAGCCTCGCCACCACAGGCACAGGCACGGCTCGCGGCCGGAGAAGGCCGAGGGCGAAGGATCGGGCGTCGTTATTTCCGAAGACGGTTACATTCTGACGAACGACCACGTCGTCGAAAATGCGGATAAAATAGTGGTGCGCTTTAAGGACGGACGTGCTTACGAAGGGGAAATCAGAGGGAGCGATCGGGAATCGGACATCGCCGTGGTCAAAATAAAGGCCAGGGGCCTGACAACGGCCACGCTGGGGGACTCCGACGCCACGCGGGTCGGGGAATTCGTCCTGGCCATCGGCGCGCCCTTCGCGTTGAGCTACAGCGTGACTGTAGGCCATGTCAGCGCCAAGGGGCGGTCTTTCGAAGGGGAAACGCGGGGCTACGCCGACCAGGATTTCATCCAAACCGACGCCAGCATCAACCCGGGCAACAGCGGCGGCCCGCTGGTCAATCTTTACGGCGAAGTCATCGCCATCAACACCATGATCGAAGGGATGAACACGGGCATTGGTTTTGCCGTTCCGATCAACCTGGCCAAACGGGTCAAGGACCACCTGATCGCCGAAGGGAAATTCACCCGCTCCTGGATTGGCATCTACATCGAGGAATTGAGGGAGTATCCCGAATACAAGGATCTCGGCAAGCCGTTGTGCCCGGACACGGAGGATGGCGTGGTGGTGGTGGGAATGACGGCCAACGGCCCGGCCGCAAAATCCGACTTGCGAAGTGGGGACGTGATTGTTTCCGTGGAAGGCAAAACGGTCAAAACGGCGCGCGAGCTTAAAGACTCCATCCTCTTGCAACCGCCCGGCCACGTCCTGGCATTGAACGTTGTCCGCGGCAGGGACCATTTGGCCATCAAAGTGCGCACGGAAGCGTTGCCCATGGACGCGGGACTGGAGGAAGCCAGGCAACAGCCCGATGCCGAAACGGCGTCTCCGGCTTTTGGCCTGACCGTTCAGGCGATCACGAAGGATTTGGCCGAGGAGTATGGCGTGGCTCCGAATTCGGGAGTGGTGGTGACGGCGGTGGAGGGCGATTCGCCCGCTGACGAAAAAGGCATCCAGCCCGGCGACATCATCACCCAAATCAACCGCCAACCTGTGGACAGTCTGAAACGCTTTCGCCAGGCGCTGCAAGCCGCCGACGCCAAAAAGGGCCTGATGGTGAATTTGATCAGCAACGGATCGACGAGGATGGTTATTTTGAAAGACAGCAAGCGGTAAATCTGTTATTCAGTTTTCATGATTCAGCCCGAACAATTAGTTGGCGGCGAATGGGCCGAGTGGTATCGACTCACTCCCGTGCAACGCTGGCTGGAGAGCGAGAAACTGTGGCAGACTTATCTCGCGCTCGGAGGCTCACTTGATCCCGAACCCGATACGCAAAGTCCTTTCTTCGATACGCAAGCACCGCGTCCGCGCCCTACTCATGGGCGGACAGGCGTGCGTGTTTTACGGCGCGGCCGAACTTAGCCGCGACACCGACTTCGCCGTCCTTGCCGACGCCGCCAATCTCGCGCGACTGCGTCGGGCGCTCGCTGATTTGCGAGGCAAAGCAATCGCCGTTCCGCCGTTTGAATTAAAATATCTTCGCCGTGGCCATGCCGTCCATTTCCGCTGCCAGCACCCGGAGGCCTTGCGAATGCGGGTGGACGTGATGTCCCAAATGCGCGGCGTCGAGCCGTTCGCCAAACTTTGGCGGCGGCGCACCGTTATTGAACTGGCCGACGGGACTATTTGCGCCCTACTTTCGTTGCCGGATCTTGTGCAGGCAAAAAAAACCCAGCGCGACAAAGACTGGCCGATGATCCGAAGATTGGTGGAGGCGCATTATTTTCAAAACGAAAAGAAATCAAGCCTGGCGCAACTGAAATTCTGGCTGCGGGAACTGCGTACGCCTGCACTACTCATTGAACTGGCACAAAACCATCCGCGTCATTGCCGCAAACTCGCGCTGGAGCGTCCACTTTTGGCGCACGCTGCTTCGGGCAACCAGATGGAGTTGGAACGGGCATTACTCGCGGAAGAAACCGCCGAACGCGAGCGGGACAAGATTCACTGGTTGCCCCTGCGCCGGGAATTGGAAAAGCTGCGCCAGACCGGCCTGCCAACCCGCAGCTATTTCGCCAGGCGTTGAAAGCTGTAGATGCTCGAATCTGTCATCCAACCTTCGACGCTGCAAATATTGCGCTTTGCCTCGCGCAATGATTGAATCCGCCGGGCAAACATGCCAGTGTACCCACTTATGATGAAACAAACACATTATTTGCCGGAAGGACCGTCCACCAGATGGCGGGTTGAAAAATGAGAGACATCCTGCCCATCCCCCCCGCCGCGGTGCGGAATCAAATGCAAGCCATTCAGCAACGGTTCCAAAAAAACGTCCTGCCCACTTATACGCGATTCGACCTGGTGTTGGATCGCGGCGAGGGATCGCGCTTGTGGGATGTCAACGGGAAATGCTACCTGGATTTTGGCGCGGGGATCGCGGTCTGCGCGCTGGGACATGCCCATCCCGAAATAACCCGGACGCTGACGGAGCAATCCCGCAAGCTGGTCCATGTTTCCAATCTTTATTTTCAGGAGCCGCAAGGCGGGCTGGCGGAAAGACTCGTCAGTCTGATTGGCCCGGGGAAAGTATTCTTTTGCAATAGCGGCGCCGAGGCCGATGAAGGCCTCTACAAATTGGCCCGCAAGTTCGGCCACGATGAAGGACGGTTTGAAATCCTGACGGCGGAAAATTCATTTCATGGCCGGACGCTGGCCGGCATCTCCGCCACCGGCCAGGCGAAAATCAAAAAGGGTTTTGAGCCGATGGTGGAGGGCTTCCGCCATATTCCCTTTAACAATCTGGCGGCGGCGCGCGCGGCGCTGTCGCCGGCGACGGCGGCGATTTTAATCGAAGGCGTGCAGGGCGAAGGCGGCGTTACGCCGGCCACGGTGGAGTATTTGCTGGGCCTGCGCCAATTGTGCGATGAGAAAAAGTTGTTGCTGCTCATGGATGGCGTGCAATGCGGCCATTTTCGAACGGGCCGCTTTCAAAGCTTTCAGCGAATTTTGGAAGGCGCGGCCAATCCGGCCGCCGCCGGGTTTCTGCCGGACGGAATCGCCATGGCCAAGGCGCTGGGCGGCGGATTTCCCATGGGGGCATTTTGGGTGCGGCAGCCATGGGCGGACGTGCTGGGGGCCGGGACGCACGCTTCGACTTTCGGCGGGTCGCCGCTGGCATGCGCGGTGGGATTGAAAGTGCTTGAAGTCATCGAGCGCGATCATTTGGCGGAGAACGCCCGCCAGACAGGTGAATTCCTCAAGACAGAACTGACGGCGCTGGCCGCGAAATACCCGCGCGTCGTCAGCCAAGTGCGCGGATTGGGGCTGATGATCGGAATCGAATTGGCCGGAGACATCCCGGCCTTTTCGGCTGTGGACAAGGCTCCGGCCGTTCAGTTTATCAATCAATTGCACGAGGCGGGCCTGCTGGCCATACCCGCCGGGGCAAGGGTTGTCCGGCTCCTTCCGGCCCTGAATTTGTCGCGGGAAGAAGCCGCTGAAGGCTTGGGCATTATAGAGTCCATTGCGGCAAGATTATCTCCATGAAACATTTATTGAGCATCGAAACATTGTCACGGGCTGACTTTGAACACATTCTCGCCGCCAGCGCGCAGGTGAAAAAGGCCCGCGGCAGGGGCGAATCGCAACCTCTGGCCGGGCAGATTTGGGCGCTGCTCTTTTCCAAGTCATCCACGCGCACACGAGTTTCATTCGAAGCCGGCATCCGGGAACTGGGCGGACAAGTCATCTTTCTCAACGCCTCGGAAATCCAACTCGGGCGCGGCGAGCCGATCAAAGACACGGCCCGCGTGCTGGGGCGCATGCTGCACGGCGCGGTCATCCGCACCTACGCGCAAAAGGACGTCGAGGAGTTTGCCCAGTACTCCGGCCTTCCCACCATCAACGCTTTGACGGATGAGGAGCATCCGTGCCAGATCATTGCGGATATTTTCACCTGGCAGGAAAAACGCGGCCCCATCCGCGGCAAAACGGCCGCATTTTTTGGCGACGGCGCGTGCAACGTCCCCGCCTCCTGGATCTTTGCGGCGGCGAAGCTGGATTTTAACTTGCGCATCGCGGCGCCAAAAAATTTCCAGCCCTCGGCCGCGTTACTGGCGCGGGCGCGCGGCAACATCCTCTGCACCGAAGACGTCCGCGCGGCGGCGCAGGGGGCGGACTTGCTTTACACGGACGTCTGGGTCTCGATGGGGAAGGAATCGGAATCAGCCGGGCGCCTGCGCGAACTGGCCGGCTATCAATTGAACGGCGAATTAGTCAAGCTGGCCAAGCCGGACGCGCTCGTCATGCATTGCCTGCCGGCCTATCGGGGCAAAGAAATCGACGAGCCGACTTTTGAAGCCAACGCCCAAACGATCTTCGACCAGGCGGAAAACCGCCTCCATTGCCAGAAAGCCGTCCTGCAATGGATTGTCAAATAGAGCGTATGAAAGATTGATCAGCTTTTGTTCAAGGTGCGGATCCAGATGTTGCGGAACCGGACGGGGTTGTTGTGGTCCTGCAATTCGATGAACACTTCTGGTGAATGGGGCGCGGAATATTTGGAAAGGGATTTCCATGGCACTTCCGCATTAATGCCATCGGTCATGCCGATTAGTTCGTAATGATTCTGCACCACGACGCCATTGTGAAGCACCGTGATGATGGCTTTCCTGATCAACTCGGCTTTCTCATTACAACACGCTGATTGATCACATTGGCCATGCCGGTCAGGTCGTAATAATTCCGCGCCTCTCCGCCACGGTGAAGCACCGATATGATGGCTTTCTTGACGAACCTGCCAACGCGGTGATTCAAAGATAATGTCGTAAGTCTGCCATTCGCCGGGCGGCTTGCTGGCGTTGACCAAGGGCGGCGACTGGCCATAAATGGCGGCGCATTGTCCGTCGGCATATGTTTTGGCCTTGTAAGAGTCGAGCACCTGAACTTCGTACATGTTGTTGATGAGGATGCCGCTGTTGCCCCGGCCCTGGCTGACGCCGTGCGGGGGATTCGGTTCGGAGAACTCGACGTGCAACTGGAAATCCGCCCATTTCCCGCGGGTGCGGATGCCGCCGCCGCGCTGGGTTTCCACGGCGCCGTCCCGAATGTGCCACTTCGCGTCCCCTCCGCTGGCGGCTTTCCACTTCGACAAATCTTTCCCGTCAAAAAGCACCTCGGCGTCCGAGGGCGCCTGGGCGTTGTGGCTGAACGCATCGCCCGGGGTGATCACCGCCGGTTGCGGGCGATCCGGATCATGCACATGCCACTTGCCGTCCGGCTCCATCGGCGTGTCCCGGTAACCGTCGATCCATTCGGTGTGATTGGTCACGGCGGCGGACGCTGTGAGGCGAAGGGCCAAAGCGAGCAGGCAGACAAGAAGGATGTGAATACGTGAATTTGTTTTCATTGAATCAGAGAGATCAAGACCGAAGCGGCCTCGAAGTTATTTGTTGTTGCAGGAGAAACTTCAGCATGCGGGCTACGATACGCGCCGATGAGGCGGTGGCGCAATATCGGAATGGCAAGGCGCGCCGTCATGGGGGAGGGGGCGCGGAGGCGGCCGCGTAACGCCGCAAATAGTTTATTGACACTTTCAGGTCCTTCGCCCAGGGCGCCGCCAGCGTCATTTTCGCGCCGGTCGCCGGATGCTCGATGGCCACCTGCTCGAGGTGCAGGGCCGGGCGGGCCATGAGCGGACGCTCGACCTGGCCTGGTTTTAGGTGATAACCGGATTTCAGCGCGGAGAGAAGCAGCGGGCGCCCGCCGTAAAGGTCGTCCCCGATGAGCGGAAGGCGGAGATGCTTGAGATGGGCGCGGATTTGAGCGGGACGATCGGGCCAGGGGCGGCATTCGAGCAGCAGGCAACCGTCGAATCGTTCGCGGACGGCAAATTCAGTGCGGGAGCGTTTGCCGTCTTTTGGATCGACCCGAACCACGCCCATTTGCAACGGGTGCGGTCCCAGTTTGGCGTCGATGGCAAACTTGTCTTCGCCGGACGATCCGCGCACGAGGGCGGCATAAACCCTGCAAGGCGGCTCGGCGGCAAATTGGTTCGCCAGGGCAACCAGGGCAAATTTGTTCCTGGCCAGGAGAAGGACGCCGCTGGTTTCGAAATCGAGCCGGTGCGCGTTGATCAAATAACTGAGGCCGCGTTTGGCGGCCCAAGGGGCGCCGCGTTCGATGTCGCGGTGGAGCAGTTGCATGAGGCTGGGGCGCTTGGGATCGGAACGATCCGGGGAAACGAGCAGCCGATCGGGCTTGTTCAGCACCAGCAAATGGCTGTCTTCAAAAAGGACGGGGATTTCCCAGAACTCGCTCGTGGCGGGCGACGACAATTTGAGGGGCTTGGGCACGCGTCAGCCCCCCGAGGCGGTGACATCGCCGGGAGGCGCGACAAAGTGCAACTGATATTGTCTGGTAAACCAGGCGTTAAAGGCCGCGATCTCCAGCCGCTCGCGCATTCTCGCCACAAAGCCCGGCAGGTCGCGCTGCATGGAGGCTTGATCCACGGCCAACTGCGCCTTGACGTAAAGAAGAAATCCGCCGTTGGCCGTCGGGATGAAAGGGGAACATTGGCCCGGATGCATCTTTCCGGCGACGTCCTGCAGTTGCTCGAATTCGGATTTGTCCGGCAACTCGGGAATTGAAGCGGTGGTGAGGGAAAAGGCGGTCAAATGCCGTGGCCGGACAAATTGGGCCGCGCACATGGTGTCGAAGGTTTTTCCCTGGGACAAACCGGCGCCCAAGGCCGACTCGAACCGGCTGCCCGCCGCTTTGGCCATATCGAGGGCCTTGCTTTGGCGGTAATCCGCAACCACTTTGTCATGCACTGCGGAAAGGGGCTGGACCTGGCTGGGGATGCGTTTCTGAAGGCCGGCGACATAGATCACTCCCTCGCCCGGCAAGGGCGAAGGGGCGTAAAGCATGGAGCGCTCCTTGTCATCGGGATCATCGTCGCGCAATGAGAAGAGGACACGGAGATTCTTTGGCGGGATGGTCAAATCTTTAGGCCCGGTTTTCAGGTCGAACGGGTTGGAGGTCCTGACGGTCAGATGCCGCGCTTTGGCCAGGACCGCCAGATCGCCGGGCGTATAAGGATGATCGTCGTCGTGGCCCTGGGAAAGCGCATTCAGGAAGCTGCTGGCCTCCTTGGAGGCCTCGGACAGTGCGGAATAGTTGAGGAGCTGTTTCCTGATTTTGGCCTTGGCGGCCTCGACGCCGAGCTGAACGCCGGACTCGTCCTTGAACGCCGCCGGGCCTGCCTGCAGATACGCCTCATCGACGTGCTCGTTGAGATTGGTGCCCAGTTGTTTTTCCACCCGGGCCAGGTAGTTGCTGATTGTGAATTCAATATAATTGATCTGGATCCGGTCCGGCACGCGGTAGTCCGCCTGTCTCTTGGTGTAAAAATCCTCGATGTCCTTTTCGGTGGGAGTGATCGAGGCGAAATAATTGGTGGCGGAAAAGGCAACCAGCTCAGTCTCCATCGGCGCGTTCTCCCGGCGATAGAAGACCTCCGCTTCTTGCGGGGTAATGAGCTGTCCGTTCATGCCCACCAGCGCCACGAGATAATCTTGTCCGGCCTGGTGACGGGCAAACCGGTCGAAGTCATCGAGCGACACGTTGCCTTCGCGGGCCAATTTGACCAATTCATCCAGGATTTTTTCAGCGGGAACGTTGTCGTTGGGATTGACGCCAAAAAACAGCTTGGTATAGCGGGCGGCCGCCTCGGGAGTGGCGGTGATGTGAAACCGGTCCAACTCGGCAATGAGCAGGAGCCGCTGTTGGGCGAAGACCCGCACGTCCTTCATGCGCTCCTCCGTTTGCGGCCATTCGCCATAATTGCGGCGGAAATAAATGCGCCCTTCGCGCTCCGCGGCATAGTACTGTTCCGGGGAGATTGGCTCGCCGAAGACCGAGCCGAAGTTGGCGGCAGTCGGGGACCGATCCAGGAGGCTGGTTCTGCTGTTGGGCGTGAAATAAATGAGGAAGGAAAGGATGGTCGCCACGATGATTACCATCCAAAGCCACTTCTGATGCCGACGTATTGTGCCAATCATACTAAGATCCGAGTTTCAAAATCATGCACCCTGAGCACCTCCGTGGGTGGTCAAATGCAACGGCCATAGTAAGAATAAACCGTGATTGCGCAAGGGCCGATTTTAACCTCTTGAATTCGGCGGCGAACGCATTCAATATCCGCCCTGTTGCGGATTGCCATGAGGGCGGCCGCGTCATAACGTTTACGCATATGTCAAAAATAAACAAACTTTGCCTTTTATCACTGTTGCCGGCGCTTTTGGCCGGGTGCAGTTCCATCACCAATCTCACCCCGACAGAGTATCCGCGGGACGCATCGAACTTCTACCGAGTGGAGGCGATGTGGAAGAGCAACCGGAGTGTCATCGAGCCGGACTCGTTCCAACCGCTGGTGGTGGTGGATCTTAAAACTTACCCCATGCGGCCGGTGCCCCTGGTGCAGGACCGCTGGGAAGCGTTCATCCCCGTTCCGTCCGACCAGAATATCGTCGACTACCATTACAAGTTCGACTTCAAGGACTATGCCTTTGGCAAGCCGAAGGCGGACAGTCTGATGTCCGCATCATACAAGTTGAAGGTCAAATAATTCGCTCATGGTGCGCCGTCGCCGCGGGTTTGGAAGCCGGCCTCATAGAGCCGGGCGAAGTCGGCCTCGGCGAGCGGGCGCGGGTTGAAGGTGGCGGTCCATTGTTGGGCCGCCTCGGCGGCGAGGCTGGGAATAGCGGAGGGTTTCAAGGAGCATTCCGTAAGGGAGCGGGGGATTCCGGCCAAATTCAACAGCCAGTCCAGGCGTGACACGAGCTTATCAATCCCGCCGGCATGCAAGGCCTCGTAGAGGCGCGCCGTTTCGGCATTTTCGGCGTTAAAACGAACCACCCACGGCAACATGAGGCCGACGGCCTGGCCGTGGACAATATGAAAATGGGCCGTCAGCGGATTGGCGGCGGCATGGGCCGCGCCCAGCATGCTATTTTCAATGGCCAACCCCGCCAAGGCCGCGCCCAGCAGCATGCCAGCCCGCGACTCCAACTGGCCGCCGTTGCGCAGCACCCCGGGCAGGGAACTCGAACATAGTTGAAATGCTTCCCGCGAATAGGCGAGCGAGAGGGCGTTGCGCTTGGTCGTGACTGCGGTTTCCAAGGCGTGCGACAATGCATCCACCCCCGTGCACGCGGTGACGCGCGCCGGCTGCGAAACCGTCAGCTTCGCGTCCAGAAGGGCAACGCGGGCCGCAGCCTTCGGGTCGCCGCAGGCCATTTTTTGATGGGTGGTCTCGTCGGCGATCAAGGCAAAGGACTGGCACTCGCTGCCGGTCCCGGCGGTCGTCGGAATGGCGATCAGGGGCAGCATGGGCCGCGCCGCCCTTCCCAAACCTCGGTAATCCTGCATGCGTCCGCCATTTGTCAATAAGAAATTGCAGCCCTTGGCCGTGTCCATGCTACTCCCTCCCCCCAGCCCGATCAGGCCGTCGATGGCCGCGCTCCGGGCCGTTTGCAGGCAATCCTGCACATCGCGGGTGGTGGGGTTCTCCCGCACCTTGTCGAACAGGACGGGTTCGATTCCCGCCTTGCGCAGGGATTGGCGGACACGCTCCATGTGGCCGGCGGCGACCACGCCGGGGTCGGTAACCAGCAACGGCATTTTCATCCCGATTTCCGCCGCCAATTCCCCAACGCGCTCCACGGCGTCGAGGCCGAAAACCAGGCGGGTGCGGGGTTGATGATCAAAGGCCGCGAAAGCAGCGGCGGCGGGGCGGGGGGGGGTCGTTGCTGTCGGAGTTTGGCTCATTTGGGAAATTCGATGGCGCGCCGTTTATAGAGGAATTCAAAGAGGTTGCCCTCGTGCGGCTGGTCCCAGGAGACGTGCATGGTGGAAATGGGGCCGATGTTGAGGCGCTCGATGTAGGGGGACTCGAGTAACTGGCCGATGAATGTTTTGTCTCGCGTCAGCGCGGACACGGCCAAGGACGGCCCGATCCGGGCCAGCATGTCGGTTTGCGGCAGGGCCACGACGCTGGCGTAGGGACAAAGGAACTCGCGATTGGCCAGCGGATGCGCGAACGATTCGCACAAGACGATGGTTGGCCGCACAAATTCGCCTCCTTCAAATTGCACCCGTCGCGGCCCCTGGCGATAAGCGGAGGTGACGTCGCGGGCCCCGGCGGTGCGCAGATCTTCCTCGATGCTGGAATCAATGAAGGCGGCCATCTTGGGATTGGCGAATCCGGCCAGCCGGGCGTTTTCATCCGCCGCTGGCAGCGGCCCAACCGGCCCCAACTTCCGGGCAAGGGCATCGGCAATTTCTTCGGCGTATTTGGGAACGACAATGGCTGAGGCGTTGATGCAACTGCGGCCGCCATTGTCCGAAATGGCGGAGACCATAAGATCGATAAATTCCGGCCAGCGCTCGATTTCGTCATCGCCGACCAGGATTTTGCTGTAGCCCGGCCCGTGGATTTGAATGGCGGGATTGTTGGCGTAAGGGGCCGTCGTGTTCTTGTCGCCAAAGAGCAGCGAGCGGCCGCAGGAGCGCAGTATCTCCGCCGCTCCTTCGTGATCCGTCGGATAGAAGCCAAACGCCTCCGCCGGGCAACCCGCCGCGATGAAAGCCTGGATCAATCGATACGGCGTCCACGGTTCTTCGCGGCCGGGTTTGATGATCACGGGGATTTTCAGCGGAACGGCCGCCAGCCAAAGCGAATTGACCGCCGGGGAATTGCTGGGCATGACCAGGCCCAGGCCGTTGGCCGCCGGATAAAAGCTCAACCGTCCGGCAAATCCGGTGTCGAGGATGGAAAGATCAAGCCGGCGCGTCAGGCCATCCAAAATGGTTTTCATCTGCGTCAGGGCATCATGGATCTTTGCCATGTTGCGCCGCACCATGACGTGCGGCAGGCCGCTGGTGGCGGAGAGCGTTTCGATGTAATCAGCGGGGGATTGTACTGGTCCATTGTCGCCGAGGGGCAGGGTGCCTTCCAGAAACAGCCTTCCCGCCCTGGCGCAGATCACGATCAACTCCGCGGCGGACAATTTCTTCAACGCAGCGCGGGCCTGGGCGATGCCGGCCAGGTCCTTGCGCACGATGCCGGCGTTGACCTGGCTGACCGTGGCGAGCGCCGTGCCGTTGCGATAGTCAACGAGGGTGGCTTTATCGAGGCTTTCGTAGGGGCGGCCCCGCCGCAATGCCGGGATGTGAGGAACAGTCATGCGCAACAACTTGGCGTCAAGATACCGTGAAAACGGCCCATTTCCAGCGTGATTTTTGCGCCGTCGCCGAGTTTTGGCGCGACAATTGGACACGGATCGAAAGGGCTTGACTGCGAGAGCGTCCACATGAACTCACCCTGATTAAGCAAAAAAATGTTTCAAAATGGTGCGATAAGGTTGGATTAGGTGCGAAAAGGTGCGATCAGGTCGGATTTTTTGGCCCCGAAATGGCTTCTTCTGATGCGCCTCCCCCGGTTGAGACGGGTGGTTCGACCGTTGCGCCCAGAGCGCCCTGGCACGGCTGGTCATTTTCCTCCGGTTCATCGATTCCCAGAATCTCCCTGTATTTTTTCGCTTTTTCCTCCGGGGTCAATCGCACCCTGTCCGGCCAGATCAGCTTCGCAGCGCCGGGATGGGCGCGCGCCCACTTGACGAAGTCGTTTTCGGTGACGCCATGGGAGTCGAGGCGCAATTTCTCCTGCCAAATGCGCAAGCGTTCCACATAATGGTCTTTGCTCCGGAGGCTGGCGAGATCGGAGCAGACGATGCGCAAGACCGACCATCGCTGGAAGGGGGTCTGCGCCGCGGCCAATTGCCCCCGCGCCGCCGCCACATAATGGGGGAAGAACCACTGTGCCACCCTGTCTGAAACAGATTCGCCGGCCTTATCTCGAAACCCCTTGCGGCCGGGAGCGGAAGCGCGACTCCCGCGTTGCCCCTTCAACTCCCGGCTGTCCGCCAGGGTATCGTCCAGCAGGTCCGCCGCCTCCATTTGGGCGACCCAGTCGCGGAATCCGCCCTGGCGCCATTCCGACAGATTTTGCCCGGTGACAGGCCGGCCGCCGAAATCGCGTTGCAGGACGGCTTTGACTTGCGGGAGAGCCTTCAACCAGCCGATCAGGCCCCTGCCCGATTCGCCGTCGAGCAAACGGCGGTTCAATTCGTCGCGGACGTCGCGCGGCAGCCGGGCGATTTTACCCTGGCGGCTGCGGTGGCCGAAGGGGGTGGCGGGGGATTCCGTTGCAGTTTCAGTTTTTATTTTCATCACATTCGATATGGCCTTCATTGGAACTTCATTAGAAGAATACTATAGCTATTATATTTATCCGTCAACAGATTTTTTAAGAATTTTTTAGAAAAATGTGATTATTCATGCTGAATGACTGTAACTCATTATGTATTAATGATTTAGCAGATTTTTACCCAGGGAGGAAAGAATAAGGGGAATTTAACCGCGAAATATTCGAAATACGGGAACTCCGAAGGCCTGCGGGGCTGTTCGCTGGCGTTGGAACCGTTGCGCGAAGAATGGGATCAGGCTTTGCAACATGCCCAAGCCATTTACGATTTTGGGTTGAAGCTCCTCCCAGAGGAAGCGCGTCCATGAACCTGGCGCGGGGCGGGGCGCGCCAGCCAAAATGTTGACATGCTCGGAACTGATCCGCTTATGTTTCCAAATCCTGCCGGCTGCCGCAGTTTTGATGAATGGTGCGACAGCGGCTTTGCCGTTTATGTTAAGAACGCCTTACTTGGCGAAGCTCGCCCGGTCATCTGCTTCCAGCCAGTCGAAGGTCGAGCTTTTGGCGGGGTCGATGCCTAATTTCCGGCATTCGCCGTCGAAGAATTCGCCTTTCTGGGGATGGCCGTGCATGGTGGACTTCTCCACGCTGTCCGACCAGGCTTTGATTTCCTGCTCCGTCTTCTTCGTGCCATGCCCATCCAGGTACCTGGCAATTTCCTCGTCGGTGGAGCCGGCTTCAAGCGCCTTGCGCACGCCTGCGTATTCGACGCCTTTCCAGTCAAGGAGCATGTGATCCAGAGGGCAATCGGTGTGGTACTCGCCCATGGTGCCCGCGATGTCGGCGCGCGCTTTGTCGGCCAACCGCGAGAGGATGGCGTAGCCGCCTGTGCGTTGACGCGGGCTGGCGGGGGCTTGCTTGGTTAGGTTCTTGGCGGTAATTGCATTCGTGATGGTGCTCATAATATTTAGTTCCTTCTTATTGGATAGGTAATTCAATTTTGCGTGATTCGCAAGTATTCCGCGTGGGATTCCGCGTGGGACTCGAATGACCATCTTCCCAATGTGTTTCCCCGTCTTGAGGTGGACAGATGCTCCCTGGCGTGTCACCGGGCGGTTGAAAACCGGCCACTTGCGGGCACTTCAAAACCGGCCACTCCAAGGTTCTTTATTCATATCACAGGTTTCTTGACTCAGGCAAGAGGCTTTTCAATTCTTCAAATCT